>CAMQVH010000049.1 GCA_947038155.1 uncultured Bacteroides sp.
AGGTCGGTAAAGCCTATCTAACATAATCTCAGGAAAATTTAAACAGGCTCTTATAAGTATTTTTTTTGTTTCTTTATAAGGAAATGAATTTATTCTTCACGGCAAAGGCAATCATTCTTGACGGAAAATGCAATTATTTTGTTCAACTTTCGGGATTTTTCTTATCGGAAGTTTGGTGGCTGGCGTGACGGCAGGAGTGATGTGTATATCGCAATTTCCGTGTAGATTCGGATGCTTTTGTGGCGGGAGATGATTTGTGTTCTTCTGTCGGTTTGACTATCAAAGGTCGTGACTTGGCTTTGCTGGGTTTCGGAGGCAATAAAGATTAGTATGGATTTGCCCGATGCGGCAACTCTGAAAAAAAGAATCGGAAAGTACCCCCATACTTTCCGATTCGAAACAGTCAAAAATCGACCTTAATCAATTTATTAACTTAACACGTTGCAAAGATATGAGAAAAATTTCGTAGAAAGGGTCTTTTGGCCTAAAAACTTTGGAATCTAAGCAAATAATGCCGACTATGAAGTTCCTGTATTCCTCCTTTTGTTCGTAACATTTCATGCTTATTGAAGGAATGAATGTTCTCAGAACGCAGAAATCAGCATCTCACGCTTATTTTTTCTGATTTTGTGATACTCCCGTTTACCTGTCTGCTTGAAGTGAAATATGTGAAAACCGGTGCTCCGGAAAGGAGCAGAATCAATATTATGTGGATAAAACGATGTATCTGCCTTTGTTGGAAGAGCAACCCGGCAACTTGCTTTTTGTCCGTCCCGCCGTTTCGGCAAGAACATCTTTCTGAGTATGCTCCGCACTTATTATGACGTTGCTCAAAAAGAAAAATTCGAAGAACGCTTTGGCAATCTGTGGATAGGTAGTCACCCTACACAGCTACAAGGGGCTTTCCAAATACTTTATCTTGATTTCTCCAGAGTAGGCGGTTAGCCCACTCTGGCTCAAAAGCTCGCGTTACTTGTATACCTGTATAGGCAACTCGCCTTTCAATGCTCCTATCGCATTAAAAGCCAATGATTCCATTTCGTTTTCTCCGGGATAGATATGGATAGGAGCCAGAAATGAGATGCGCTTTTTGAGTCGGGAAATCACATAATCCGAATAAGCGATTCCCCCGGTCAGGAGGATGGCATCTACTTTTCCGCATAAGACGGTAGCAGCGCCACCGATGGTTTTTGCTACATTATAAATCATGGCATCCAATATCAGTTCTGCTTTTTTATCCCCTTCTTCTATGGACTTGATAATAGCAGGTATGTCGGTAGTCCCCAAATGTGCAGTCAGACCAGCGCGACCGGAAATCCGTTTCTTCAATTCATCTTTTGTGTGTTGCCCGCTGAAACAAAGGTCGATGAGCTGACCTGCCGGAAGCGTTCCGGCGCGTTCCGGTGAGAAAGGGCCTTCGCCATCTAATGCATTGTTCGCGTCGATAGCCCGTCCGTGATGGTGGACAGCTATCGAAATGCCGCCGCCCAGATGACAGATAATCAAATCAAGCTCCTCATACCTTGTTCCCTGTTCTTTGGCAAAACGCCGGGCTATTGCCTTTTGATTCAATGCATGCCAGATGGTGATTTTCGGCATAAGCGGAGAGCCTGTAATACGGGCTATATCTTCCAGTTCGTCTACCACTCCCGGGTCTGCAATGAAAGCAGGACAGTCGGGAAGAGAGGAGGCCAGTTCTTTTGCTATCAAACCACCGAGGTTGCAGGCATGTGTACGCATGGCGTGTAATGTATCCCGTTCCATGGCTTCATTTACTTCATATACACCACCGGGAATGGGCTTTACTAATCCGCCACGTCCGATGACAGCATCAAAAGCAAAAGGAATCCCCTTAGACTCTAATTCCTGAAGTACCAGTTTCTTGCGGAACTCAAACTGGTCTATCACCTGCGGATAAACGGATAATTCTTCTACTGTATGCTTGATATTGCTGACCAACAGAGGTGTTTCGTTTTCATATACAGCAATTTTTGTAGAGGTGGAACCGGGGTTGATGACCAGAATCTTCATAGAGTTTAATGTTTTAAGTATGGATTATGAACTGTGGATTATGAATTGTTATCTTGATTAAGCACTTGCTTTCTGCATTCGCAATCTCCGGCCACTTGCAGGCATGCCATGGCTATGCTGTAATATTTGGACAATCCCGAATCACTACGGGACGGAAGGACTACGGGACAAACTGGACCTTGCAGCAATCCTGCCATTTCTGCGTTTGCAAACAAGGAAACAGACTTGTAGAAAGCATTGCCCGATTCTATGTTAGGGAAGATAAGCACGTCCGCCTGTCCGTTGATAGGGGACACAATGCCTTTTATATCTCCGCTGGCCTGTTCACAGGATGTACGCACATCCAGCGGACCGTCGATAATAACGTTCCCGAACTCTCCGGCTTCAGCTAATTCCACAATATTCACATAATCCAGCGAATGAGGGAACTTCGCGCTTACTTTCTCCGTGCAGTGAATCAATGCCACGCGTGGCTGTTCAATGCCGAAGTGCCGGCAGGTGCAAATGGCATACCATATCATTTCTATACGTTGCTGTAAGGTAGGACGGGGGATTACCGCAGCATCCGAGAAGAAAAGCAATTTATGATAAGTCGGAATCTCCATCACTGCCAGATGTGTGAGGATTTTCCCTTTCGGGAGCAGCCCTTTTTCTTTGTCGAGTATGGCATGCAGCAAATTGTCCGTATTGATGATTCCTTTCATTAAAATATCTGCTCCGCCCTCACGGACGATACGTACGGCTTCGCGCGCCGCTTCGTCCGAATCTTCTATATGGATGGTTTTCACATATTCCGGATATTGCTTGAGCGCAGGGAATTTTTCAAGGATAGCCGAGTCTCCAATCATCAGAAACTCCGCAATCCCCTCTTTCAAAGCACGCGTAATCGCATACTCGGTATTAGGATCATTGGCACAAACCACGGCAATTCGTTTTCTGTGGTTTAGTTTTCTGAGGTGCTCTGTGAGTTGGGCAAAATTTAGAATAGGTTCCATAACGTTAGATTTTTAGCAAATATCAGAAAAATGATTGAAAAAATAAGGATTATAACCCAAAAAAATACACCTGTTGTGTAACATTTTGCTATATTTCATTTGTTTTACCCCGCCAGATGCGCATGGAATTGTTTTTTCGTGTATTTTTGCATACATAAGTCAACAAAATAGATTATAGGATATGGATATTCAATTTCCCCCTTTTTTGCAGAAGGGTGATAAAGTAGTCATCGTGTCGCCTTCCAGTAAGATAGACGAGCAATTTTTGAAAGGCGCCAGGAAACGGATCGAGTCATGGGGGCTGACGGTTGCCATCGGAAAGCATGCCGGCGGTTCTTCCGGAAGATATGCCGGAACAATCAGGCAGCGTCTTAAAGACTTGCAGGATGCGATGGATGATCCGGACGTGAAAGCTATTCTTTGCAGTCGCGGGGGATATGGAGCGGTACATTTGATAGATAAGATTGATTTCACGGCTTTTTACGAGCACCCGAAATGGCTGCTCGGGTTCAGTGATATCACAGCATTGCACAATCTGTTTCAGAAGAACGGATATGCATCCCTGCATTCATTGATGGCACGCCATCTTACAGTGGAGCCGGAAGACGACCTGTGTACTTCGTATCTAAAGGATATCCTGTTCGGCAACCTGCCTGTCTATACTTGTGAGAAGCATAAATTGAATAAACAAGGGAGCGCGCAAGGCATCCTGCATGGTGGAAACATGGCAGTGGCTTATGGTTTGCGGGGAACTCCTTATGATATTCCGGCGGAAGGTACGGTGCTGTTTATAGAAGACGTCAGCGAACGGCCTCATGCCATTGAACGTATGATGTATAATCTGAAACTGGGTGGTGTACTCGAAAAGTTGTCCGGGCTTATTATCGGGCAGTTTACTGAATATGAGGAAGATCGCTCCTTGGGAAAAGAGTTATACGCAGCCTTGGCGGATTTGGTGAAAGAGTATGATTATCCCGTTTGTTTTAATTTTCCGGTGGGGCATGTCACTCATAATTTGCCGCTTGTCAATGGCGCAAAAGTGGAGCTTACGGTTGGAAAGAAAGATGTCGAATTAAAGTTTATTTGTTAATAATCTATTCCATCTGAGCAATGCTGTGATGAAAATGACTAATTTTGAGGCTTTAATAGAAAAGAGGACGATGAAAAAGAAACCTATGATAGTATTGACAAGTGCCTTTTTGTTGCTATCGGCTTTCTCCTGCGGAGGCGGCAATAAGGCGAATAGTGCAAATGAGCAAAGCGAGAAGGTAGTCGTGAACGTACCGCAGTTTGATGCGGACAGTGCTTATCTGTATGTAAAGAATCAGGTGGATTTCGGGCCTCGCGTGCCTAATACGAAAGGGCACGTAGCCTGTGGAAATTATCTGGCCAAGCAGTTGAAAGATTTCGGTGCGAAGGTGACCGACCAGTATGCTGACCTGATAGCTTATGACGGAACTTTGCTGAAAGCGCGGAATATCATCGGTTCCTATAAGCCGGAAAGCAAGAAAAGAATCGCCCTGTTTGCGCATTGGGATACTCGTCCCTGGGCTGACAACGATCCTGACGAAAAGAACCATAAGACGCCTATTCTGGGAGCGAATGATGGAGCAAGCGGGGTGGGAGCTTTGTTGGAAATCGCCCGTTTGGTTAATCAACAGCAACCGGAACTGGGCATTGACATTATTTTCCTGGATGCGGAAGATTATGGAGCGCACGACCAGGATAATGAAGAATCATGGTGTCTGGGAGCACAGTATTGGGCGCGCAACCCTCACGCGCAGGGATATAATGCCCGTTTCGGCATACTGCTCGATATGGTGGGCGGTAAAAATACCGTTTTCCTGAAAGAATCATATTCAGAACAGTTTGCGCCGGACATCAACAAGAAAGTCTGGAAAGCAGCCAAGAAACTGGGATATGCCAGAATATTCATTGATGAAGACGGCGGCGGAGTGACGGACGATCACTTGTTTATCAACCGCTTGGCACGCATCAAAACGATTGATATCATAGCTTCTGACCCCGAAGGTGGATTTACTCCTACCTGGCATACGCTTACGGATAACATGGAACATATTGATAAAAATACATTGAAAGCAGTCGGACAGACTGTACTGGAAGTAATCTATAACGAGAAATAAAATTAAATAATATGTCAATTAATGAATTGCAGGACGAAGTTATTGCTGAATTCAGTGACTTCGACGATTGGATGGACCGCTACCAACTACTTATTGACTTGGGAAATGAGCAGGAACCGCTGGAAGAAAAATATAAGACAGAGCAGAATCTGATTGAAGGATGCCAGAGCCGCGTATGGCTTCAAGCGGATGATGTAGACGGTAAGATTGTTTTTAGGGCAGAAAGTGACGCTTTGATTGTAAAAGGAATCATTGCTTTGCTGATAAAAGTACTGTCGGGACATACGCCTGATGAAATATTAAACTCCGACCTTTATTTTATTGATAAGATCGGATTGAAAGAGCATCTGTCACCCACGCGCAGCAACGGTTTGCTGTCGATGGTAAAACAAATACGGATGTATGCATTGGCATTCAAGGCAAAAGAGGGGAAGTGAAAAACTTCCCCTCTTTTATTCTTGCTTTGGGGAAGTCAGGTAACGCATAGTCAGAATACTTCCGATAAGTAGCAGGAGCGCTCCGGATAAGATAACCAAATAGGGAGTGCCGCTAATCAAGTCGTCCATATTTTCCGCTTCGGGATATTTGATGCTGAGACAGACGGATAGGGAATTGTTCAGTATATGCATGAGGATACATGGAATCAGGCTGCCGGTCTTATAATACGTCCATGCCAGCAGAATGCCAATCAGAAATGCCGGGAGTATCTGGGCGGGATTGATGTGGAAGACACCGAACAGAAGTGCGGAGATGAGAATGGCTTTCGTCGGATTGTACTGTTGCAAGAGTGCTTTGGTAATGGCGCCGCGGAATAACAGCTCTTCGAGCACAGGCCCTACGATAGCTATCGCAAGAATACCGCCCCAACCGGATTGAAGAATATCGAAAGACTGCTCCATGATATTAGGAATCCAGTCCATCAGACTCATAAGTGCGGATACCAGAAATCCGCCGGTAAGGATAGCCAATGCGCTGCCAATCAGATAAGGGGCGGATACAAGCGACCATGCAGACTTTTGTGTGCTGATATAGCCTGCTTTCCAAAGGTAAATACCCATCATAATCTGACCGGCAAGTTGTGCCGGAATCATGATTGTCTGCGTTAAGACAGTTTTATCCAGATTACCCGTAGTGACCAATAAATAGATGGTACTGGGAATCATAATCAGAAGAGGAGCGACAATCTGCGCGATGAGAAGGTCGATTAGTATTAATTTGATGGCTGTCTTCATAAGGCTTATGCGCTTTATTTAGCGGTAAAGAAACTGCATATGAACATAGCCAACATGGATATGGCTATTACCACCAGTGAGATACTCATAAATGTCTTTTGCATACGAATGTATTTTTAAGGATTGTTTCTGTTTCTTCAGCGTCTTTATGAAGTTGTAGGATTAGCTCGTCGATACTGTCATATTTCAGTTCGGGACGAGTCCGCTTTACAAAAGTAAGCCGGATAAACTTGTCGTATATGTTGGAGTGGAAGTGAAGGATATTCACTTCAATCGTCCGGTGGGAGGCATTGCCAATTGTCGGGCGGACGCCTATATTCAACATACCCATATAGTTTTTTCCGTCGAATGTCACCCATACGGCATAAACGCCATCCGCAGGAATGAGTTTGTCCGAATCGTCCACACTTAAGTTGGCGGTCGGGAAACCGATTTTCCTGCCTACCTGATAACCGCCTATAACGGTTCCGTCCAGAAAATATTCGTATCCCAGACAATGGGCTGCCAAGTCTACATTTCCTTTATGAAGCAATTTGCGGATTAGCGAAGAACTGACTGTTGTATGTTCCCCGTCTTCCATTTCTATATGGTTGGCATATGCTTTTGCTTGGATAACTTCTATGCCGATTTCTTTTCCGTAACGTACATAATCCTCGAACCCTTCACTGCGGTTGTGTCCGAAACGATGGTCGTAACCGATTACCAGACATTGCACCTGAAAGCGTTTCTTGAGTACCCGGGCCATGAATTCGCGTGCGGTCAGTCGGGAGATATCCGGGGTGAAGTCGAGCATCAGGCAGTAGTCTGCTCCGATGTCGGCTAACAGATTTATTTTTTCTTCCGCTGTGGTCAGAAGTTCCGGACGATATCCGGCGTTCATCACTTTGCGGGGATGAACAGGGAAAGTAACCAGTGCAGAACGTAGACTTTTGGCTGCGGCTATCTCTTTCACTTGTCGGATGAGATAGCGATGTCCTGCATGAACTCCGTCAAAGAAACCGATGGTAGCTACGCAGGGTTCCGGTGCGAGGGGCGATATGTCACGTATAATCTGCATTTTTACGGATTTTATTTGCTTTTGAAAAGATGGCTCCAGTCTTCGCCGGCTTCTGCCGTATAGGTGGAGATGCCCAGTTCCTGAGCCGCCTTGCAGTTTAATTCAGAGTCATCAATGAAGAGTGTCTCTTGCGGTTCGATACCTGCATCTTCAATGACCGCCTTAAAAATATCCGCTTCCGGTTTTGCCATGTGCATCTCATAAGAGAGATAGGCTTTTTCGAAATAGTCTTCCACTCTGAAGGTACGATATGGAAACAGGTTGTGGCAGGCATATCTCCAATGGATTTCATTTGTGTTGCTAAGCAGGTAGACTACATATTTGGAGCGCAATTCCAGTAGTAAGTCAAGCTTATGTTTGGGGATGTCTACCAGAAGACTGTTCCAGGCAGCATCTATTTGGTTGTCACTGACTACTTTTCCCATCATGTCCCGGAGCCCGTTCCGGAATTCGGCGGAAGTGATCAGCCCTTTTTCCTGCTGCATGAATATCCCATGCAGTTGTTGGATATTCAATCGCTCTTCTACGTCTGTGAACCCTAATTCCTTAAAGTTCTTCATACAACGTTGGCGGTCGAGATTGATAAGCACACCGCCCAAATCAATAAGCAGGTTTTTAATTCCTTTACTTTTCATTTCTACTCTTTTTGTGAATAATACGTTGAATAAGGCGGACAAGTTCTCCAACCCATAACACCGTGGACGAAACACCTATAATTAAAAGCCAGGTTTCCCAGTCGAGTGGTGTCGTACGGAATACAGTTCCACCGAACTGTACAATCAGGAATTGTCCGACCAGGATGGCAAGCACAATCAGTTCCATACCATACGATTTGGAAAGCCCTTTGAATGCCGAGTCGGTAGTTCCGAATACACGGGCATTGAAGAGATTCCAGAATTGTAACATGACAAAGAAGGTAAAGAAAATAGTGAGGTTGTGTATATCCATACCCTGCGGGCTGTGGTCGAAGTAATAAATCATTCCGAGCAGTACGATAAGGAAAATAGAACCTACACCTATTATATTAGACCGCATTGCTTTACTGATGATGAAATCAGTGCCGCGACGGGGTTTCTCAAGCATCACAGTTTCGCTGGGCGGAATGGAAGCCAAAGCCAAAGCGGCAAAGGTATCCATAATCAGGTTTACCCATAACATTTGTGTCACGGTCAGCGGAAGTTCCGTACCGATAACCGAACCCAGCAGAACGATAAGCAGCGCGACGAAATTAATCGTCAACTGGAAAACAATGAAACGCTGGATATTCTTATAAAGTGAACGTCCCCACATGACAGCGGTTCCGATACTGTTGAATGAGTCGTCGAGCAAGGTAATGTCACTGGCTTCTTTGGCTACGGAAGTTCCCGTTCCCATCGAAAGGCCGACTTGTGCGTGATTCAAAGCGGGTGCGTCGTTCGTACCGTCTCCGGTCACGGCTACTACCGCTCCTTTCTGCTGAAGTAATTGTACCAGGCGTTGTTTATCCGTCGGGCGGGCACGCGACATGATTTTAAGATCCATCACCCGGTCTAATGCTTCTTCGTCATTCAATTCGGCGAATGCCACTCCGGTGATGCGATTCCGTTCCGTATCCGTTTCCGGATTCCAAAGACCTATCTGACGGGCAATTTCCGTAGCAGTTCCCGGTGTGTCACCGGTCACAATCTTGATACCGATACCTGCCGACTGGCATTTGGCTACGGCAGCAGGCACATCCGGACGAATCGGATCGGAAATGGCTACGACGCCTAAGAAGTTCAAATCATTGGCTGATACCAGCTCCGTACAGTCGTTCGGCTCGTTCTCTCCTACAATCTTGAAAGCAAATCCAAGTGTACGCATCGCCATATTCTGATAATTCAGCAATTGCGCTTCTACTGTTGAGCGGTATTCCACGGTATCTACCCGATTCCCGTCCAGTACAACTTCCTTACACTTGCCGAGAACAATTTCCGGTGCTCCTTTGATATAGAGTATTTTCTTTCCGATTAATGGCGATTCTACAAGTGTCGCCATGAATTTCCGTTCGGTGGAGAACGTTAGCTGGTCGAGGATATGTGCTTTCTCACGAAGTGCCAGATAATCTCTTCCTTGGCTGTTCAGCCATAATAACAAAGCCACTTCGGTAGGATTCCCTACTCCTTTCGGCTTTTCATCGGCAGCCGGTTCTTCAAGAAAAGCGGTAGAATTGGCACTGATGCCTTCTGCGATAAGTGCGCTGATATCATCGTCGGACAAGTCGCTGCCATTCTTGATACCATAGAAGTTGGGTTCGTGCACCTGCATCAGGTTTTGTGTCAGCGTACCGGTTTTGTCCGTACAAATCACAGTGATAGCACCCATTGTTTCGCAAGCGTGCATTTTCCGTACCAAGTTGTTGGTAGAGAGCATGCGCCTCATATTCAACGCCAGACTGAGGGTGACGCTCATAGGCAAACCTTCGGGAACGGCTACTACAATCAAAGTAACCGCCATCATAAAGTATTTGAGTGTCCGCTCGAAAACAGGAAGCCATTCATGCCATCCGTTCAATGCGCCGAAATCAAAGGCAAACAATACATCTTTCACAAAGAAGATAAGAAAAGTGAGTCCCGCAACGGTAAAGCCGATTTTTCCAATCAGGTTGGCTAGTTTTGTCAACTGAATGTTCAGCGGAGTCGGTTCCAGATTATCTTCTGTGCTTTGGCGGGCTACTTTCCCGATTTCGGTGGCGTCTCCTACATGCAGTACGCGCATGGTTCCGTGTCCGTCGACTACCGTAGTGCCGCGCATCACCAGATTGGAAGCATATGTTGCCTCTTCGTCAAACTCCGTTTCTATGGTTGTTTTATTGATAACGGGTTCTCCTGTCAGATTAGATTCGTTTACCTGCAAAGAAATTGCTTCCAGCAATTCTCCGTCCGCGGGAATTTCCTCACCGGTTTCCAGAATGACTATATCGCCTACCACTATGTCTTTACGGGGAACTTCCTGCACACGTCCGTTACGGATTACTTTTACCAATGTCTCTTCGTTGACTGCATTCAGCAAGTCGAATTTCTTGCTGGCATCATATTCGAAAAAGAAACCTATACCGGTAGCCAGCAGGATGGCGGCAATGATTCCGATAGTTTCGGCGTATTCATTTTCGATGACGGAGATGATTAGGGAAAATGCGGCTGCTACTAGCAGTACACGCACCACCGGGTCTTCAAATTTTTCGAGATAAAGTTTCCAGAGGGAAGGACGCTTGGGAGGTGTTAACAGGTTAATACCATTTTTCTCCCTGCTTTGTAGGACTTCGTTATCCGTAAGTCCTATATGATAAAAGTCATTTTTATTTGTACTCATGCAGATACATGCGTTTAGTTTGGACTGCAAAAGTACAACATAATATTGTGATAAAATGTTTAATTAAAACTTTTTATGAAGATAGATTTATTACTGTGGCTTGCCACATATAGCTTGGGAGATGGAAAGTCCCAGTCCGGTTTCCCTTTTTGTCTTTGTTTGACCCGGCGATATGATTGGTACGTTCCAATTTCCTGGATTCCAGAGATAAACGTTGTTGCCTTCGGAGACATTTAAAAAAGTGTTGAACAAATATCTTGCTATTTGTGTTATATTAGTTAGAAAACCAATTAAAAATACGAACGTTATGAAGAAGTACATTTGCACGGTCTGTGAATATATTTACGACCCCGAACAAGGAGATCCGGAAAGCGGAATTGAACCAGGAACTGCGTTTGAGGACATTCCAGATGATTGGACTTGTCCACTATGCGGAGTCGGTAAAGAAGATTTCGAACCGTACGAAGGATAAAAACAGAGAGGGAGAGAATTTATTATGTGGAAATGACCGGATGCGATATGTGTCCGGTTATTTTTATGCCCGCAACTCGTTTATCTCGGCATTGGCGCATCATGGGGTCATGACTGCTTATATAGACTATGCGGTAGGTCATGCCACATCGGAGGTGTCTGCACTCCTTGCAGGTTATATATCCAATGTAACACCCGCTATGATGCAGGCTTACAATGGTAGTTATCCGGCGCCTGAACAACCGATAAAACAGAATCAGACAAATACACAATCATGCCGCTAATGGGAAGAAGATCTGTTCCCGATGATACTTGTTTCGGAGTTATACGAAGTTTGTTCTGATGTTTTCGACAGCACTGAGACTCAGTTCCATTCATCACTCAACCTCCACGGCAAACATGAACCTATAAAGATACGCCACAAGCAGAAAATCAAGGCTTGCTATCTCATATCGAAATTATACGAAATTGTTCCGGCCAAGCACAAAGCGGCGTGGCGTGAGGATATTCTCGCTCATCTTGATATTCAGTGGAGCTACTATGAAAAGAAGTATTGTAATGCACATACACAGACACCACAACCACTCATGACCAGCAGTAATTTTGTAGTGTCCGAGAGATACTTGGATACGCTCTACAAAAGGGCGGTAAGTACAACTCTAAATAACACTGCGTATGACAAAAGACCAGTTACTCAAACTTTCTCTCTGGCAGTACACCGGAGAACAATTTTTAGAATTACTTGACTCTCATTTTGTCAAGACCACGACCTCAACCGAAAACGAGACCTCTGACGAAAATGTTTCCACCACAGCAAAGCGTTGGCTCGTTTATGGAATCAACGGACTCTGCGAACTTCTCCAGTGCAGTAAGGCTACCGCATCGCATTGGGGCTATGTCCTCTTTGTAACCCTACTTCTCGCCGCCGGAGGTTTCGACTATGCTTTCTTCTACCAGCTTAACGAAAACTCCACTCTGAAAAATGTCGAATGGCTCTACCGCAACGAAAGACTTTTGTGGGAAGACAAACAACAGGAAAATCTGCTGCGCTGAGAAAAAATCTTTGCAGCCTGCACACAGCAGGAACAAAGCTTCTATAATCTGTTTCTCTATTTCATTGTTGCTAATACAACGGAAATAACAGTCTGCACTTTGACCCCGTCGAATCTTCTTGCAGAAACCGAATGTATTGCTTGCGATGTTCTTGAAAAACGGTTGACTAATCGGATTATACATTGTGCTAAATTGGTCAAAATATTTACTTATTTTTTGGAAAGGGGCTTAATGGAGTATCGATGATGAAACATTCTTTTTGCCACTAAGTTCTCCGGATTGATTTACTTTCTTTCCGTAATTAAATGTATAGGTAACAATCAGGGATATTCGACGATGATAATCGGAGCCTAATTGTGTCACATTGCTGTCGTACCAACTGGTAGTCAAGGTGTCTTTGCTGATTCCCCATGAAGACTGGAACGGGTTTATTATGGATAATTGTAGATTCCAGTTCTGGGCGGTCCATCCCGCACTGAGCGAGTAGCTATTAGTCATCTTGCGCAAATATGCATTTTCTCCATCAACATAACTGTTGCGGGAATCATAATAAGCATTGAAGAAGAATTTTCCGAGAGAGTAGTTTACATTGAGGCTTGTCATAAACGGGTAATGTGATATGCTGTTACTTCCGGTTGTATTGTAAAGCAGCAATCGCGGAGAAACTGAAATGGACAGGCGTCCTTCAAAAAACTTTCCGGTGAGGCTTGCGCCAAGCTGGCCATGATTGTAATCTCCGTCATTCCTATATTTCTTCAACATCATTCCGTCGGGGGCATCAGGAGTATAAACTGCAATCTGTCGGTTTGCAATGCGGAATACTGTCGCATAAGCCGAAAACTGCCACTTATTGCATGGCAACCATGTATAACTCAGAGCTGCCGATGTATTACGCGAACATTTCAAGTCGGGATTGCCGGATACATACATCAGTTCTGATTGCTGTATTATATTGGGATTCCTCATTGTGACATCGGGTGAGAATGTGGCATACTGGAACCACAGATTGACCGAATGCTTCTGATTAGGAGCATACTGCACGTTGACGTGGGTAAACGGATAACGATCGTCCATCGTCTTATCATTAATATAATTAGACTCGAATGCGTAGCCTCTGTCGATACTTCCTGATACTTTCCGAAAATTCAGTGACATACCAACGGTTATGCCAGTGAAAGTCTGACGAAAGCGATTGACAGCATTGCTCGAACCGCCATAGTCAATCTTTGTGCAGCCTCCCCCAGAAGATATGCTTGAAAACAATGTAAATCTATCGGACAATGATTTGTTGACCTGCATTGTACCTCGCAAAAACCAGGAGCCCTCATCCGCAAAATTTTCGATAGATTCGGCTCCCGCAGCATAATTTGAGGTCGTGTTGTTCTTGGCAAATTCAGTCTGAAAGTTTCCGTTAATAGCCCATCCTCTGCCAAGAGCCGCATATAGTTCGCTATCCCAGCTTATGGCATTGTTTGTCGAGGGCGATTCTGCGTAAAATGTTTCTGAAGGGTATTGACTTGAAAAATTGACATAACCTGACGTGCGATTTATCGGAGTATTGATTCGACGGTACGAAACGAGATTTCGGAATGTGAAATTCGTACTCCTGTTCCACGATGCCCTTAAAGCCGAGTATAGACTCCGTTGGTGCTTATGCCCCGTCTCTGTGCCACTCTCGCGTTTGATAGTGCCCGATTCCAGTCTATAGGTCTCATCGGATACCGAGCCGATATGAGAATTATAGTCATAATCTCCCGACACCATCAGATCGTATTCTATTTTTCGATAGGCAAACTTTGAATACATCAAAGCCTCTCCTCTGCGTATCATGAAGCGTTCTTTGCCGCTAAGCTTTGTGTAACCTCCGTAAGTATAAGAATGAGTGATGAAATTTACAACGTGTTGCGCACGCTGAAATCGCGGATCTGTCGGAAAGTCAAGATACTCCACACGCTTCACGTCATTCGGATTCAGACCGCTCACATCTCCATCTGTTGCAGGATGAAAGTTGATAAAAAGGCTGACGCCCTGATTGTCGGCCGTTTTTACCGTCTCCGCTATCGGATTTACGCTCAGCTGCGGAATGTTCATTCTCGAAAGCAATGAAACTCCGTCTGAAGCGGTTAACTTCTGATTTGCGGTAGGAATATATACTGTTTTTGTCGCACTTGTACGTTGAGCATCGGCTACAACGGTTATCTCTCCGAGTTCTTTGACTGTTATTGTGTCTGGCTCGGTTGTCTGCCCCTGTGCTACGAAAGGGAACATTATCAATAGTAATATATAATGTTTCATGCTGCGAAATTAGATGGGGCTATCTTATTCAATCCTTATTCTCCCTTATTTAGTCTTAATCTTGCAATGCGAATATCCAATGATTGGCAGACTTTTAGTAACTTTGTATTGATATGAAACATTTTAAGCTGATACTTACCTTAATGCGTATCATAGTTGCGATTCTGTTTGTTGCCAACGTGATATTCATGATACAACTTTATAACTCTATAAAAGAGCGATATATAAACGATGTCGAACAATGTCTGAGCCGGGCCGACCAAATTGAGACGGTTGATCGGATAATTGATGCCGGACTCGTGGGGGATGATGATGTGGTGTGGATCCAGATTGGTTTACAGAAATCTGATGTCGGTTCACCTATGAACGCTGAGCAATTACGAGAAATGGATTACTCACAGAGATTTCGACGTGTTGACAAACAGATTATGTCTATGATTGCCCAACATCTTCATGATGACCATTATGTCAATCGATTAAAGAAACCTGATATCCCCAAAATGGAAGAGGCATTCCGCCGAGACCTGAATTTCTCCGGTTATTATCCCGCAGAGGTGCATATCGTGGAGCCGGGCGCGACTTTAGAATATTCATCGGATTTATGGGAAATTATATATCGCATAAACAATGACATTGCATATTACGCCTATATATCCCCATTGACAAACAATATTATAAGAGAGATGGGAGGCGTAATAATGACTTCCGCTCTTATAGCGTTGGTATTGACATTCGGATTCTGGTATCTTCTTCATGTGATAGCCCGACAGCGCACTATCGAGGAGATGAAGGATGACTTCACCAATAATATGACACATGAGCTGAAGACTCCCATTGCAATAGCATACGCAGCAAATGATTCCCTGTTGCAATTCCCTGATTCGAGCGATGAGGTACGGACAAAGAAATATCTTACAGCTGCACTTGAGCAATTGTCAAAACTTTCAGGGTTGGTAGAAAGCATTCTCGCCATGAGCATGGAACGTAGAAAGCATCTGACAATGGCTAAGGAGAAGATAAACCTAAAAACTTTTCTGGCATCCATTATTGAACAACAAAAACTTAAGGCACCAAAACCATGTGAAATAATATTGGAATGTCCGGAAGATGCAGTTGTCGAGGCTGACACCACACATTTTTCAAATGTAATTGCAAATCTTATTGACAACAGCATAAAATACTCTGGAGATTCCGTAAATATAGCAATAAATGCCGATTCGACTAAACTGTCCATATCAGACAACGGCATAGGAATTCCCGAAAAGTCGATCCCAGACATCTGGAGTAAATTCTACCGTGTCCCCCACGATAACCGGGTCGACATCAGAGGATACGGTATAGGTCTGTTTTATGTCAAATCCATTGTTGACAAACATGGATGGGAAATAAGAGTGGTAAGCCGACAAGGAAAAGGTAGCACGTTTACTATTAAATTTTGAAAACAATGAGCAACAGGATACTATTGGTAGAGGATGACACGACACTCTCGATGATTATTTCAGAAACATTGCAACGCGATGGATTTGATGTGTTGACAGCGGGCGATGGAGAAGAAGGTCTGCGAAAATTCACACGATATGGAGTCGACCTCATAATTGCAGATGTGATGATGCCTCGTATGGATGGCTTCGAGATGGGACGTAAGATCCGACAAATAAGCCAAAATGTCCCGTTGCTATTTTTAACAGCAAAATCAGAGATTGATGATATTGTCGAAGGATTTGAGCTTGGCGCCAATGACTATCTTAAAAAGCCGTTCAAGATGCTTGAATTGATAGTTCGCATCAAGGCTTTGCTCCGCAGAAATATCCGAGATGAGGACAATCGGTTTGAAATCGGAAATTACACCCTGAACTTGTCAACCCAAATGCTTTCGAATCCTGATAAAGGAAATATAGAATTGTCACTTATTGAAGCTAAATTACTGAAAGAACTAATAGTAAATGTAGGGCATACAGTAGATGCCTCGACTATGATGCAGCTGATATGGCAACGCGATGACCCATATAGCCGTAATTCACTACACGGTTTCATCCACAAGTTGCGACACTATCTGCAGCACGACCAGTCAATATCGCTCATAAATCAGCGAGGAATAGGGTATATGCTTACTATCAAAGCCTAAATTTATTTTTCAATAGCGTAACCTTTTTGGGTTTGGTTCGGATTTGTGTTCAAGACAAAAGAAAAAGCAGCTACGATTGGATTCGTAACTGCTTGACCTTTAAAAGGTGGTCCCACTTGGGAAACTCCACTTGAAATATATCCTGTAAATCAAAGATTTCTCTTGCTTGCTCCCAGCATCTCCAACATCCGCTCCCGAGGCGCATTGCATCGCTCTGCTCCGCCGAAGCCCGAATCACTCGCAAGTCCTCTCACTTGTCAACTGCAAATATAACGAATTTCTGAGTCTGATTAGTGCCATCACATAGTTAAAGTAAATCAAAACCTAGAGTTTTGATAACTCATCTATCAACGCAGGCCTGCGTGGAGTACGTGATTTCTGTTCTATTACAATCTGCTCCGCCTCCTTTGACCCTCCATATCTGATAAGCTTTCTTATATATGCGACACCATTACGGTATGAATCGCGACTGGAGGCTCTTTGAAAGTAATTTCTAACGTCAGCAGCATACAATTTGATTATTTCCTCTCTGAATAGCTTTTTAACTTCATTGGGTGCTTCATCAATTTCGTAAATAGATGGATCCTTTCGTATATAGTCCATATACTCCGACCACATTTTCTCCTGTGTATAAATGTAGAGGAGCCGAGGAAATGCTTTTTTCTTCTGCGTCTCGGCTATCAATGAAGTTACATAGCTTGGCCATTCGTTTTGAGGAACAAGAGACTTAAGTACGGAATACATCGAATCCATATAAAATTATTGCTGTCCGATAAAACTTTTTGAGGCAAAACAAAATTAGGACTGGCACCTA
>CAMQVH010000050.1 GCA_947038155.1 uncultured Bacteroides sp.
CGCAAAGATATGCTGGGTTACGATGCGTGTCAAGGCGGAAAATAGAATGGTTACTTATACTTAATGGGCGGGAAGTTTTCTATTAATAGCCAAGAGCGCAACTGTTAATACCCCTTCCGCCAACTACAGACGGACGCGACAAGAAGAGCCGGGGTAAGTTAAAATATCAGCTATAATATTATGACTGAAGAGAATTTAAACAGGCTCTAAAAGATTGAATCATTCTTTCTTGTCAGATTTGAATTCTATCCCTATTATATAATAATGTGGTATATCTTTTAGTATTTCCGCTTTCATTTCCGGGTCAATTTCTTTCTCTCCGCAGAATCGGATGATGTTATATTTCTCGTCCAGCCAGGCTGAACCGTATAAAATCAGGGGAATTTTGAAATGTTCTTCTTCTCCCTCTTTTATAGTCTGAAATTTGAATGGGCGCGGATAATAAACGTAGGAATGATATTTCTCTACCGGCCGTAATTTTAAAGGCACACCGCCCCGCATGGCTCCAGGCACGTTGATGGTACAGACTGAAGTTGAATCATTGGACTTTCTAAGATACACTGCCAGTTCTTTTATTTCTTCCCATTCGTTTTTTCCTTCCGGAATATGTTTTATTTCCCGGAAAGCTTGCCGGTGTTCTTCCGGCACTACATTCAACGACTGGATATTGTTTCCAAGCCTGATGCTATGTGCTTGCTTGGGTGATTTTCCTTTTTCGTATTCGTCTACATAGACGTTGACTGAATATGTTTTGTTCAGGAACTCTTTCAAGTCGAAACGGAAAATATGAGTATCCATAGCTTCCAGTACATTGTAGATGTCTTCTAATTGCGGCTCTGATTTTATTACCTGAGGGCTTTTCTCCTGGGCATTTGCTATGCCTGCAAGAGACAGGCATAGCAAAATGGCTGTTAGTTTGTTTTTTCTCATGTGCATATGTTTTTTGTAATGCTAGATGCTTTCAAGCAATTTCTTCAGAACGACTGTTGCCGAGATTTCACGGTTGGCAGCTTCCGGAATGACGATTGATTGCGGACTTCCAATGACATCATCCGTGACAATCATATTTCTGCGAACCGGCAGGCAGTGCATGAAATAAGCATTGTTGGTGACGGCCATCTGGCGGTCGCTTACTGTCCATGTGCGGTCTTTGCTCAATATCTGTCCGTAATTATTGCCTGCATAAGCAGCCCAGTTTTTGGCATATACAAAGTCGGCTCCTTCAAAAGCCTTCATCTGGTCATACTCTACCTTGGCATTTCCTACAAATTCGGGAGCCAGTTCGTATCCTTCAGGGTGGGTAATGACAAAATCATAATCGGTAGCGTTCATCCATTCCGCAAAAGAATTTGGAACGGCCTGCGGCAATGGACGGGGATGCGGTGCCCAGGTCATGACCACTTTCGGACGTGGAGTTTTCTTATACTCTTCAATTGTAATCAAGTCAGCGAAACTCTGTAGCGGATGGCGGGTTGCTGCCTCCATGGAGAATACCGGACGTCCCGAGTGTTGGATGAATTGATTCAGAATCGTTTCCTGATAGTCGAAGTCACGATTCTCGAAACGGGCGAACGAACGTACTCCGATTATATCACAGTAGCATCCCATTACAGGAATAGCCTCTAATAAATGTTCCGGCTTGTCGCCATCCATGATAACACCCCGTTCGGTCTCCAATTTCCAGGCGCCTTGGTTGATATCCAGCACCATAACGTTCATTCCCAGATTCAGTGCCGCTTTCTGTGTGCTGAGACGGGTGCGCAGGCTGGAATTGAAGAAGATCATCATTAATGTCTTATTCCTGCCCAATCCGACATATTTGAAGCGATCGTTCTTGATTTCAAATGCTTCTGCAAGGGCCGATTTTAAATCGCCGATGTCCTGTACACAAGTAAATTTCTTCATATCATTTATTTTTAATTCTCAATTTTCAACTCTTAACTCTCAACTCTCAACTTCTTCTAGTTTGTCCATCTCCTTCGATGATCCACTTGTAAGAAGTGATTTCTTCCAGTCCCATCGGGCCCCGTGCATGCAGTTTCTGCGTGCTGATACCTATTTCGGCTCCTAAACCGAATTGTGCTCCGTCGGTGAAAGCGGTGGATACATTAGTATATACACAAGCGGCATCTACTATCTTTGTAAACAACGCCGCACGTTCCTTGTTTTCCGTGACGATACATTCGCTATGCTTCGAACTGTTTTCATGGATATGCCCCAAGGCATCTTCAAAGCTCTTCACGGTCTTGACGGCCATTTTGTAATCCAGAAACTCAGTTCCGAAACTTTCTGCCTTCGCATGCTGCAAGAGTTCGGCAGGATAGTGTCCTTCTAATGCCTGATAAGCTAGCGGGTCAGCATAAATAATCACATTACTACCTTTCAACTTCTCACAAAGCACGGGGAGTTCAGCCAGTCTTTTCTCGTGCACGATAGTACAGTCCAACGCATTACATACACTCACCCTGCGTGTCTTGGCATTATGGATAATATCCGCCCCCTTGCTTACGTCTCCAAACTCATCAAAGTAAGTATGACAAATGCCAGCCCCTGTCTCAATAACGGGAATCTTTGCATTCTCGCGTACAAAATTGATAAGTCCACTACTTCCTCTGGGAATAATCAAATCAACATAGCCTGCTGCATTCAGTAATGCTGCCGTAGCTTCTCTGTTAGCCGGAAGTAGTTCTACAACATGCGGATTGACATTGAATCTTTTCAGTACTTCATGAATCACATTGATGATAGCGCGGTTGGAACAGTCTGCGTCACTTCCACCTTTCAGAACGCAAGCGTTCCCGCTCTTCAAGCAAAGAGAGAATACATCGAAACTGACATTAGGACGTGCTTCATAAATAATTCCTATCACTCCAAAAGGAACGCTGACCTTCGTCAATCTCATTCCATTAGGACGAACAGTCTCTTTCAGTACTTTACCTAAAGGAGAGGGGAGTGTAGCTACATTACGTGTGTCCGCTGCGATACCTTTCAAACGTTCTTCCGTCAATTTCAGCCGATCGTATTTCGGATCATTTTTGTCCATTCGTGTGAGATCTTTCTCATTCTCGGCAAGAATGAAAGGCGTTTCTGCAACTGCTGCGTCAGCCACTGCATTTAAAATCTGATTGATGATGTCATCACTCAGCAAGGCTAATTCCCGGCTTGCTGCCTGTACGGCTGCAAAGGTTTCGTTTGAATTTGTAGTCATTTGTTCCTTTTTTGCATTAAATGGAAAGATAAACTATGCAAATATAGTGAATGATGTGAATAAAACCCGTTGAAAAACAAAATAAATGTTGGTTGACTATTCTATTTATAGCACTCTCTTTTAAACCAAAGTTCAAAAATAGGTTCGGAGAACACATTTCTTGTGCAGGGATGAACCAAAGCACTACTGAAGTAAGCCGGGCCATGTACTTGACTTACTCAAGTCTCCTATGTCATTTCATTGAGTGTAGTACTTCTTACGGTCAAGTCTCCTACTTGTTACAGTTAAAATTCCTATTTGTTACAGCTAAGTCTCCTGCCAAATATAAAAAGTAAAAAAACGCCTTCAGCTTTCAGCTCTTCAAAAAAGTCCCTTTTCATCGGTGTTTTTAGCTGAAGTCACTCCTGAATGCAAAAGTGTATACCTTTACTTTCTTTGGGTGATGAATCTATATACTCCGCGTGGTGGGCATATAGCTCCAGTATGGTGAGTATATATACCCACCACGGTGAATATAATAGCTCTATTGTCAAGTCCTGAAAAGCTGAATGCGCTGAAAGCACTCCCCCCCCCTGGCTACAGCCTATTCTCGCAGGGGATGTTCTTTTTGCCTTCAGCCGCTATCTCCTTCTGCCAAGGCGTTTGCGGATAATACTGAAACGGCTGAAACCGGATTGCAGCATAAAAATTCGGTAAGAGAGTCTTGGCCGGTTTAGACACTGATAATTGGAGATATGATTCATTTCGTACCGGTTTCGTTTAATAGCATGGAGTTATATGGTTTGTTCTAGGAAACAGATATTGGCTATTAAAAATTTGTTGCAAATAAAGAGTCTTGTATTTCTGTTTGCTGCTTGTTTTATACCGTTCTGTTGATACTGTTTTCATTCGATATACAGATAATCATAATGAACCACAGGCCTCTTCCCGTGTTTGCCAATGGATTCTTGTGCCTGCTTTGAGTCACAGTTTACTTTTCCTACACCTACTTGGTTGCCCTGGAAATCCATGATGCGCACGATGTCGTCTTTTTCAAATTCTCCTTCGATGCGGGTGATTCCAATCGGAAGTATGCTGACCGCTTTCTCTGAGTTTAATACTTCTGTGGCGCACTCGTTGATATGAATTTCACCCTTTGCGAACCCTTCGCTGTGTGCAATCCATTTTTTGACGCTGGATACCGGTTCCTTTGCAGGGATGAAACGTGTGCAAAGTGTATTTTCGGGATGGTGCAGCAAGTCGACCAGGATATTGTCACGTTTTCCGTTGGCGATGATGACTGTAATTCCTTCGTCGGCTACTTTGCGGGCAATGTTTGTTTTTGTCAACATGCCCCCCCGCCCGAAGCTGGACTTGGATGCCTGGATATAGTTGGATAAATCTTTCCCATGACCGATTTCCTGAATGACGGAAGAATTGGGATCGGCAGGAGAGCCATTATAAATACCGTCGATATTGCTTAAGATGATAAGTGCTTGTGCGTCCATCATGGAAGCGATGAGCCCGGACAGTTCGTCGTTGTCCGTGAACATCAGCTCACTGACAGAAATCGTATCGTTCTCGTTGACAATGGGAATGACGTTGTTTTCAAGCATCACTGTCATGCAGTTTTTTTGATTCAGATAATGGCGGCGAGTGCCAAAATTCTCTTTCGTAGTCAGTACTTGACCGACAGCAATGCCGTGTTCGCGAAAAAGTTCGTAGTAGCGGTTGATTAGCTTTGCCTGGCCGACGGCAGAAAATAACTGACGTTGGTCTACACTGTCGAGTTTTTTTTGAGGGTGTATTTCGCTGCGTCCGGAAGCAACGGCTCCCGAAGAAACCATAATGATTTCCACACCGGATTTATGCAATTCCGCTATCTGGTCGACAAGTGCCGACATGCGGGTGACGTCCAGCGTTCCGTCGCGACGTGCCAATACATTACTCCCTACTTTTACTGCGATTCGTGTAAATTCCTGTTTCATTTTTACTAACGATTTGGAAGTACAAATATATAATTTTTTGTCGATATGTTACCAAAACAAGCTAACAAGAATTATCTTTGCAGTCGGATAAAGTTGTTCTTCCCGTAATATTTATTCGAGTGTTATGTGTTTTACACTAATTTGCCGATTTAGAAATGTAGACGCTGATTCAGAGAACTTCTCTTCTGCTTCTGTGGTATAAAATTGGCAGTTTCCGTTCTTCGTGCACTTTGCGTCCATTTCCGGATGCCTTCTTAAATAATCTTTCAAGCTTTCTGCTACATATTCGCCTTGTGAGACAACACTAATGTCATTGGCGATATATTGCCGGATTTTAGGAAGAAGGAGCGGGAAGTGAGTACATCCAAGGATGACGGTGTCTATCTGCGGGTCTTTTGAGAGCAACTGGTCAATATATTTGCGGATGAAGTAGTCGGCTCCGTCGTTTTGCGATTCATTGTTTTCTACCAACGGCACCCACATCGGGCATGCTACTCCGCTTACTTGAATATTAGGGAACAGCTTATGTATTTCCAGCGGATAAGATTCGGATTTGATGGTGCCTGCCGTTGCCAGTACACCGATATGCCGGTTCTTGCTGATGTCGCCGATGCATTCTACCGTAGGACGAATCACGCCGAGTACGCGGCGTGTCGGGTCAATATTCGGCAAATCATTCATTTGAATGCTGCGCAAAGCTTTGGCGGAAGCGGTGTTGCAAGCTAATATCACCAAATGGCATCCCATTTCGAATAGTTTGTTGACAGCTTGCCGGGTGAATTCATATACGACTTCAAAAGAACGTGTCCCGTAAGGAGCACGCGCGTTATCTCCCAGATACATATAATCATATTCCGGTAATGTTTCTCTTATCTTGTCCAGGATAGTCAGACCACCGTAACCGGAGTCGAATACTCCAATGGGGCCGGGTGCATGTGATAGATGTTGATTCATGACAAACAGGATTTATATACGCAAATGTACGCCAAAAAAACGAAAGCGAAAGAAGTTTAAACTTCTTTCGCTTTCGCTTTTAGTATTTCTTGTTCTTAGCGGCTGTCTTTATTTGATACCAAGATGTGCTTTTACCTTGTTAGTCAAGTTGATACTTTGTGATTCGTTTACGTATGGAATCGAAGTTCTTGCCAAGTCGAAGATGTAGATTACTCCTTCAGCAGCGCCTACGGCTTTGATAGCATTGTCCAACTTCTGATAGATAGGAGTCATGGCATCATTTTGTGCTTTCGCCATTTGCTGTTGAGCATCTTGTTGGAATTGATCTTGTCTTTGCATCATATCTTGCAATTCTTTTTGTCTTCTTTCAGCAATGTTGGGAGGAAGAGAATCCTTAGCGATAGCTTGTTGGAATTCTTGGTATTTCTTGTTGAATTCTTCCTGCGTTCTCTGAAGTTCGGCTGTGAGTTGTTTTTCTAAAGTCTGAATATCATTTTGAGCTTTGGTGAATTCTGGCATCACAGTGATGATTTCCTGTGCATTAATGTGACCGAATTTCAGGTTCTGTGCAAATACACCCATTGGGAGTGCAAGCAACATTACAAGTGCAATTTTTTTTAGCATAGTTCTATAATTTATTTGAATGATTTTTAGTTATTTCCAGTTGCAAATGTATGAAATTAATTTGAATATCCTAATCTTCTTAGTATTTCATCACTAATATCTATACGTGGATTTGCAAAAATTATACCTGTAGCAGAGGCTCTGTCGACTACCATATCATATCCATGTTGCTGTGATATTGCTTTCACTGCTTCATAAATATCGTCTTGGATCGGAGTCAGTAACTTGTCTCTCATCTTGGCTAATTCGCCTTCCGGACCGAAGTATTTACGTTTCAGTTCGGCTGCTTCTTTCTCCTTGGCTACGATTTCGTCCTCTTTCTTTGTTTTTTGAGTGGCAGAGAGTGTGGAAGATTTCGCCTGGTAATCCTGGAACATCTTCTGTGCTGTCTTTGCCAGAATTTCTACTTCGCCCTGGTATTTTTTCGTAGCTTCTTGCATTTGCTCATTAGCGCTTTGAGCAGCCGGAATATTCTTCATGATATATTCCGTATCGATCAGTGCAAATTTCTGTGCGTTTGCCGTCATTCCGACTGCAAACAGCAACATGATTAATAGAACAGACTTTCTCATGGCGTTTAGTTTTTTGTGAAACATTAGAATTCTTGTCCTAAGATAAAGTGGAATTGACTTCCGCCATATTGTTTAGAACCAAATACTTTGTCGAAGCCGTAACCCCAGTCGATACCCATCATACCAATCATCGGCAGGAAGATACGGACACCGACACCGGCTGAACGTTTCAACTCGAACGGATTGAATTTCTTGATATCATGCCATGCGTTACCAGCTTCTAAGAAACCTAACACATAAATGTTGGTACTTGTTTCCAGCATCAACGGATATCTTAATTCAATGCCGAGGCGTGCGTAAGCATAACCTTCAGATCTGTATGGAGTTAATGCACTGTTTTCGTAACCACGCAAAGCGATACTTTCAGTTGCATAAGTTGAATAACCGGTCATACCGTCACCACCCACGTCGAATGTTCCGAACGGAGATTTCTTGTATTGGTTGTAATGACCCAACAGACCGAATTCCGTACGTGTCATTAACACCAGACATTTCGGATGTGCGATCGGGTCCATCAATGGAGTATACGTTTTGCCTTTGAATTTCCATTTGTGGTATTCAATCCATTTATGAAGTTTATTCATGTTGTCCTGAGTAATGCTACCTGTTTCAGGGTTACTATAATATCCCTTGTAGTCTTTACCATCCATTAATGAGTAAGGCGGTGTGATCTGAACTGACAATGAGAAATCTGAACCTGAACGGGGGAAGATCGGGTTGTCAATAGAGTTACGTGCCAAAGTCAATGAAAGGCTAAGGTCATTACATTTACCATTGGTTACAGGAAAATATTGCCAGTCGCTCAGGTTGTAGCGTTGGTAAGCTAATTCGGCAGAAAGAGTGAAATAGTCATCCGGCCATTTCAGACGTTTACCCCAACCTACGGAAAGTCCCCACATCTTGATAGACTTGTCCGGGTCGTAATAGTTTTCGTAGTTGTTATAGTTACCGAAATTGTACATACCATAACCACCGTAACCACTATACAAACTGTTGTAGTAGCTGTTGAAATAGCTGTCGTTGTACCAACGGCTACTGATGTCCGTCTGTACGGAGAAGAAAGCCGATACGGAGAATGAGTTCGGACGCTTTCCGCCAAACCAGGGGTCGAAGAATGAAATACTGTACGATTGATAGTATTTGGCATTCGTCTGTCCGCTGATGGTCAATGTCTGTCCGTCACCTTGCGGCAGGATACCACGGTAGTTTTCACCCGGGTGCAACAAGTTGGCTACAGAGAAGTTGGTAAACTTCAAGCTCAACTTACCAATGATACCCGTTTGTCCCCACCCGGCAGAAAACTCTACCTGGTCGTTTGCTTTTGAAGTCAACGGCAAGCCTATGTCAACAGTTCCGTTCATCGGATCCGGTTGAATGTCCGGTTGTAGTTTTTCCGGGTCAAAGTGTCCCATCTGCTGGATTTCACGCAAAGAACGCATCAGGTCTTCCTTGCTGAACAACTGTCCCGGGCGAATACGAAGTTCACGGCGAACTACATTTTCATACAAACGGTCATTACCGCTGATGTTAATCTTGTTGATAGTAGCCTGACGGCCTTCATAAATTCTCATTTCAAGGTCGATAGAGTCGCCGACAATGTTCACTTCCACCGGATCGAGGTTGTAGAACAGGTAACCGTTGTTATAATATAAGTTACCGATAGCGTCATCATCCGTAGAGATACGTTCGTTCAATAACTTCTGGTTGTATACATCTCCTTTCTTCATGCGAAGCAGGTAGTCCAACTGTTCGGAAGGATAAAGTGTATTACCTACCCAAGTTACATTACGAAGATAATATTTCTGACCTTCGTCTATATTTAGATATACATTGATCGTCTTTTCATCATACTGTGAGATGCTATCTTTTGCAATCATAGCGTCACGGTATCCCAGTTCATTATACTTGTCGATGATAAGTTGCTTATCCGCCTCGTAATTTTCCGGCACGAATTTCTTTGTGCGGAAGAGGTTGAGAAGTTTGCCTTTTTCATTGGTTTTCTTCATTACTCGTTTCAGCTTGGAAGCTTTGATGGCGGAGTTTCCAACGATTTCGATTGCATGAACTTTGATTTTTTCTTTCTTGTCAATATCTATGTCGACAATTACCTGGTTTTCGCTGGAAGGATCGTCTTTCTGTGAGATGATAACTTCTGCGTTCTTAAATCCTTTATCATCGAAGTAACGTTTAATCAATGTCTTGGCACGGTCTACGGTATTCGGAGTAATCTGTATACCTTTTACCATACCTAACTTGCCTTCCAAATCGGTGCGTTCGGATTTCTTGACGCCATGATAACGTACTTCTGAGATACGCGGACGCTGTGTCAGACTGATTTTCAACCAGATCTTGTTGCCTTCAATTTTCTCGGCTGTGATTTGTACATTTGAGAACAAACCGTGACGCCAATAACGCTTGATTGCTCCGGTGATTTCGTCGCCCGGCACAGTGATTGTCTGTCCTACCGATAGACCGGATAGCCCAATCAACACATAGTCTTCGTAATTCTTCACACCTTCGACTTTGATATCAGCTATCTCATACTTTTTGGGTGTTCCGGAGTATAAGATGACAGGTTTCGAGTCTTCACCAGTGCTGGCATTTTGCGCAATACCTGTTGTCGCAAAGCAGCACAGGCAGATAAACGTTATGAATATAAAGGAAATACGATAATGCATTTATGTTATAATTTGATGTTTCGAGTTATGTTAGCTGATTTGTTCGCTGGTTTTGCCGAAGCGGCGTTCCCGTTGCTGATATTTGCAAATGGCTTTGTAGAATTCTTCCTTATCGAAGTCCGGCCAAAAGGTATCACAAAAATAAAGTTCCGAATAAGCACATTGCCATAGCAGGTAGTTGCTTAGTCGGATTTCTCCCCCCGTACGGATTAGTAAATCCGGGTCGGGCATAAATTTTGTTTCCAAATGGGATGCGATACATTCATTTGTTATTTGTTCGGGGGACAGCTCTCCCTTTTCAACCAGTGTCGCTATTTGCCGGACGGCTTCCGTTATCTCCCAGCGGGAAGAGTAACTGAGAGCCAATACCAAGCACATGCCTGTATTACCAGCTGTATGTTCTATACATGATGCCAGACTTTTCTGAACTTCGTCCGGCAATTTTTTGAAATCACCGATTACATCGAAGCGAATATTGTTTTTCATCAGTGTTTCTTCTTCAATAGAATCTAGCAATAGATTCATCAAAGCCGCTACTTCGTTTTGCGGGCGATTCCAGTTCTCGGTGGAGAAAGTGTATAAAGTCAAATACTTTACCCCCAAGCGAGCTGCGTCTTCGGTAATTCTCTGTACCGTTTCTGCGCCTGCGTGGTGACCGTAAGTACGCTCTTTCCCTCGTTGCTTTGCCCATCGTCCGTTGCCGTCCATGATGATGGCTACGTGTTGGGGTATCCGAGTTTTGTCTATTTGTTCTATATAGGACATCTTCTTATTTTAAACGTATACGTTTTATTATTGACCGGCATGTTGCGGATCCAAGTCAAACCATAGTTGATTCAGACGGGCACTCCACACTTCTGAATCATGTCGGTATGGACCTCTATCTTTAGGCTCTGTGGCCCGGGTATCTTTTTCTTCTTCTTTTTCTACTTCTTCAGTAAAAGTGATGTTCTCCTCTTTACTGAATAAAATATAGATGAATTCTTCTTTTGTATCTTGTACTACCGAATATTTCTTTCTACCTCTGAATTCGGGCTTTTCTTCGGTTGATTCGGTGATATTGGATTTGCTCCAGTCGTAGTTTGGAAAAGAGAACTTTTTACTCGCTTTTTTCCAGGCAACTCCTTCATTGATTGATACATAAAAAGAATCGAACTTATCTCCGAAAATGTAGAAAAGGTCATTATAGTGAATAATAGTTGGATTGTCGAATGCCGGACAATAAGCTACTGCGGTGGCTGCTCCCAATTCAACCCAGGTTTTGCCATCATATCCCCATGCAATGGTAACAGGAACCTTTTTATTATTGATGTCGATTTCTATTGCAGGGTGATGTTTTCCTACGATGATGTTCTGGTTGCTTTTCCCTTTGCTGAAGGTTGTATAAGAGATATTATCTATTGGGAATCTTTCATCGACCTCTTCGATTCGAGTTTCTATCGGCTGGTTTAATAATTGTGATTCCTGTATGGAATAGAAATATCGTTTTCCCTCTTCAGTTTTAATATAAGTGATTTTTGTTTCATTTTCTATCTTTAACTTAGAGACGAATGTGTTCACTTCGCCTGAAAACTTAGTTGAAATTATCCAATTAATACCATCAGTTGATTCATATACTTTATTATTAGCAGTAGCCAATATCACTTCATTTAAGGGCAGTATGGAATTGGGTAATACATTCAAGTCGCCTTCTGTATTCACTCCTGCCGCTGTCCAATTGGAAAATCCGCTGTTTTGATATACTTTCAAGTGGTCGCCTACTTTAGAATAAGTGAGGAACTTATTGTTAAATTCAATCGTTTTTTGTTCGTTTATGATTTCATTCTGCATAGCTCCTACATAATTCCACTTCAACGAATCCGGATCGTGCTTATGTACTCGTACTTCAATTGTATATTCTTTTGTTTGGTCGGGGGATATCCCTGCTAATGCTTCTGTAGACCATACTTTAATTTTAATCGGATTCCTAAGGTCTATGGAGTCGTTAATATTGATAATGGAATCTTCATCGGCTTTATTCTTCATTGTGATAACTCCCGAAACAGTGGTCAGGGTCTTAATTAGAATTTTATCAATAATCGTATCGGCATGGACAGGAAGAGAATCCTCATTATAGATTTCACCTTTTTGCTGGTCAATAGTGAATTTATAAGTTATTCCATACCCAATTGTGTCAAGACTAAACGCATGTATAGTCGCATCCGGGCTATATTCGATGTTATTATCGTCATCAAGGCATGACGTTATAACAAATGACACCATGAAAAAACTCGCAATGAATGATAAAAACTTTATTCTCATTTGAAAGATTGTGTTTATTTACAAGTTGCAAAAATAGAAACATTTTTTCCGATAAAGAACAATACCGGCAAGTTTTATATAAAATTATAGATAATAACGCTGTTTTTATCGACGTAAAACTCCCTGAACAGGACTATTTTAGCTAATCTTGATGAATGTAATGCCAAATCTGTCTTTCGAAGTGCTCTTCCGTCGAGTAACTAAATTCATCGCTTATTTCAGGTGCTTTAACACCGGAATATAACCTGCTGGGGCACTTCTCGATATATGCTTCATCCCATAGCCCATTGTCAATGAATGATTGTAGCAATTGGCTTCCGCCTTCTACCAATAATGATTGTATCTTGCGCTGATATAGCTCTTCCATAATCTGTATCAGAGGATTATGGCTAAAATTAATGGTGATGTAAGTAACGTTCTTCTCTTCCTGTTGTTCTTTCTCTGTAAAGATTAATGTCGGGATTTCTCCGTCGAATATTTGTAAACCTTTCGGAAGGGATAAGGTGCGGTCTAAAACGACGCGTATCGGATTGCGTCCGTACCAGTTGCGGACAGTCAGCGATGGATTGTCCAATAAGGCTGTCCGCCGACCTACCATGATAGCATCGGTTTCTGCTCTTTTCTTGTGTACCAACATGGAAGAAAGCGGAGAGGAGAGTATCACCGGCTTACCTTCAGTACGTTTTATGTCAATGAAGTGATCGGCTGATTCAGCCCATTTCAATGTGATGAAGGGGCGATGAAGCGTGTTGAAAGTAATAAAACGGCGAATCAGATTCTTGCATTCTTCTTCTAATATGCCCACTGTTACTTCCCGTCCGGCATCCCGTAATTTTTGAATCCCCCGTCCGGCTACTTTAGAAAAAGGATCCTGGCAGCCAATGACAATGCGCGGAATCTGTTTCTCGATAATCAAGTCGGCGCAAGGTGGCGTTTTCCCATAGTGAGAACAAGGTTCCAGACTTACATAAATCGTAGAGCGTTTTAATAAAGATTCATCTTTTACTGAGTGGATGGCATTAACTTCGGCATGTGCCTTTCCACAGCGGATATGATAACCTTCGCCGATTATACGCCCGTCACATACGATAACAGCCCCCACCATGGGGTTGGGAGATGCATTGCATAACCCGCTCCTGGCGAGCTCAATGCAGCGTCTCATGTATTTTTCTTCTTCCATTTTAGTGCTCTTCGCTATATTATTCTTACTTTTGCAGTCCGAAATCGTAAATATATGAATCGTATCACCACTTACATTCGCCAATCTTTGCAGGAAATCTATCCACCGGAGGAGGTAAAAGCTCTTTCGATGCTGATTTGTTGCGACATGTTAGGTTTAGATGCGCTCGATATTTACATGGGCAAAGATATAATTTTATCTGAATGCAAACAGCGTGAATTAGAAAACATTATATTCCGTTTACAGAAAAATGAACCTATACAGTACATTCGTGGTTTTGCGGAGTTTGATGGAAGGAGATTCAAGGTAGCTCCCGGTGTGTTGATTCCACGTCCTGAAACTGTAGAGCTGGTGGAACTGGTTGCTCGGGAGAATACGGATGCCTGCCGCTTATTAGATATAGGTACAGGAAGCGGATGCATCGCAATCTCTTTGGATAAAAGACTTCCGGATGCAAAAGTAGAGGCATGGGATATTTCGGAAGAAGCATTGGCTATTGCATATACTAATAATAAGGAATTGAAGGCAGAGGTCATGTTTCTACAAAGAGATGTTTTGTCCGATGATTGGGAGAAAACACCTTCTTTTGATGTTATTGTCAGTAATCCGCCTTATGTGACTGAAGCGGAAAAAAACGGAATGGATGCCAATGTGCTTGACTGGGAACCGGAACTCGCTTTGTTTGTCCCCGATGACGATCCGTTACGGTTCTACCGGCGGATTGCAGATTTGGGTCGTGAATTACTTTTGCCGGAGGGCAGGCTTTATTTTGAAATCAACCAGGCCTATGGTCGGGAAACAGCACACATGCTTGAAATGAACCAATATCGTGATGTTCGTGTTATAAAAGACATATTTGGAAAAGATAGAATAGTTACAGCTAACCGATGAGTGCACAATTGACTGATGAAGAGGCTTTAAATCGTGTGGCCTCTTATTGCTCCACTGCCGAGCATTGCCGGGCAGAAATAAATGAGAAGTTACAACGTTGGGGAATTGCCTATGATACCATTGCGCGTATTCTTGACCAATTGGAGTCGGAAAAGTTTATTGATGATGAACGTTTCTGCAGGGCTTTCGTGAACGACAAGTTCCGTTTTGCCAAGTGGGGAAAGGTGAAGATAGCGCAAGGGCTTTATATGAAAAAAATTCCTTCCGACGTGGCGTGGCGTTATCTGAATGAGATTGATGATGAAGAATATCTCTCCATTCTGCGCGATTTGCTGGCTTCCAAACGGAAAAGTATCCATGCGCAAGATGATTATGAACTGAACGGAAAACTGATGCGATTTGCCATGAGCCGTGGATTTGAACTAAAAGATATCAGGCGTTGTATCGACATTCCCGATGAAGAGGAACAAATTGACTGAAAAAATAAACGGATTCTTCTTTTTATTCTCGTTCAATTTCTGTACTTTTGCGGCAAATAATTAATAGTTAGTTTAGTTATGAAAAACTTAGAGAGACTATTTGCGGAGAAACTGTTGAAGATTAAAGCTATTAAACTTCAACCCGCTAACCCTTTCATATGGGCTTCAGGATGGAAATCTCCCTTTTACTGCGATAACCGTAAAACTCTGTCCTATCCTTCTCTTCGTAATTTTGTGAAGATTGAAATTACACGTCTGATATTGGAGCGATTCGGACAGGTGGATGCGATTGCAGGTGTGGCGACTGGTGCTATCCCGCAGGGAGCTTTGGTTGCTGATGCATTGAATTTGCCGTTCGTGTATGTTCGTTCTACCCCCAAAGACCATGGGTTGGAGAACCTGATCGAGGGTGAACTTCGTCCGGGTATGAAAGTTGTAGTAGTAGAAGATTTAATCTCTACGGGTGGTAGCAGCTTGAAGGCTGTGGAAGCAATTCGTCGTGATGGTTGCGAAGTGATTGGTATGGTTGCGGCTTATACGTATGGATTCCCTGTCGCTGAAGAGGCATTCAAAAATGCCAAAGTGACTTTGGTGACATTGACCAATTACGAAGCTGTGCTCGATGTAGCTCTTCGTACCGGTTACATTGAAAAAGAAGACATACAGACATTGAACGAATGGCGTAAAGACCCCGCTCATTGGGATGCTGGAAAATAAGAACTTTGTTTTAATCAAACATATTTGTAAGAAAAGAACTATTCGGGCATGATTTGGTCGAATTGTTCTTTTTTGTGTTTTATGCTAAAAGATAATTATGGGTAATTTTGAGAGTAGTGTTAAGGTGATTCCTTATAGCCAGGAACGTGTGTATAACAAACTTTCGGATTTGAGTAATCTGGAAGCTATCAAAGACCGTTTGCCGCAGGATAAGGTACAGGACTTGAGTTTTGATTCGGATACATTGAGTTTTAGTGTTCCGCCTGTCGGTCAACTGACACTGCAAATTGTGGAACGCGAACCTTGTAAATGTATAAAGTTGGCAACGGCAAATTCGCCGATTCCTTTTAATATGTGGATTCAACTGGTTGCTACGGGAGAGGAAGAGTGCAAGGTGAAGGTGACTATCAGAATCGATATAAATCCGTTTATGAAAGCAATGGTGCAGAAGCCGCTTCAAGATGGTTTGGAGAAGATGGTGGAAATGTTGGCAGCCATTAATTATTAAATCAGGTATTACTAAGGAAAATTTATGGCACAGAAACTTTGGGAGAAATCCGTGCAGGTAAATAAGGATATCGAACGCTTTACGGTTGGGTGTGACCGGGAGATGGATCTTTATCTGGCTAAACACGATGTACTTGGTTCTATGGCTCACATTACGATGCTTGAGAGCATCGGCTTGCTGACAAAAGAAGAACTGGAACAGTTGCTGGCAGAATTGAAGAATATTTATGCTTCGGCTGAGAGTGGGGAATTTGTTATAGAAGATGGGGTAGAGGATGTACATTCCCAAGTGGAATTGATGTTAACCCGTCGTTTAGGTGACATAGGAAAGAAGATTCATAGCGGTCGTTCGCGAAATGACCAGGTGTTGCTGGACTTGAAACTTTTTACCCGTACGCAAATTAAGGAAATTGCCGAAGCTGTAGAACAACTCTTTCATGTGTTGATTCGCCAAAGTGAACGGTACAAGAATGTACTGATGCCGGGCTATACGCATCTGCAGATTGCAATGCCCTCTTCTTTCGGATTATGGTTTGGTGCTTATGCTGAGAGTTTGGTAGATGATATGCTGTTTTTGCAAGCTGCATTCAAAATGTGCAACCGCAACCCGTTGGGATCTGCTGCCGGCTATGGTTCATCATTCCCGTTGAACCGTACGATGACAACAGAGTTGCTCGGTTTTGATTCTATGAACTACAATGTAGTGTATGCGCAAATGGGACGCGGAAAGCTGGAACGCAATGTTGCCTTTGCATTGGCTACAATTGCCGGAACTATTTCCAAACTGGCTTTTGATGCCTGTATGTTCAATAGCCAGAACTTTGGTTTCGTGAAATTGCCGGACGATTGTACTACGGGGTCTAGTATTATGCCTCATAAGAAGAATCCGGATGTATTTGAACTCACACGTGCCAAGTGCAACAAACTACAATCGCTTCCTCAACAGGTTATGATGATTGCTAATAATCTGCCTTCCGGTTATTTCCGTGATTTGCAGATTATTAAAGAGGTATTCTTGCCGGCTTTTCAGGAATTGAAGGATTGCTTGCAGATGACAACCTATATCATGAACGAGATTAAAGTAAATGAGCATATTCTCGATGATGATAAATATCTGCTTATTTTTAGTGTGGAAGAGGTGAATCGTCTGGCGCGTGAAGGCATGCCTTTCCGTGATGCATATAAAAAGGTAGGTCTGGATATTGAAGCAGGTAAGTTCTCGCATGATAAAGAAGTTCATCACACCCATGAAGGAAGCATCGGCAACCTTTGCAATGCGGAGATTTCTGCTCTGATGCAACAAGTCGTTGATGGATTTAACTTCTGTGGAATGGAGAAGGCGGAAAAAACGTTGCTTGAAAGATAAAATAAACTTTCGAAGGATGGTTTTTTAAACTTTCCTTCGAAAAGATTTGGCAGAAACAAGTAAACTACTTATCTTTGCACCCGTTGAAAAAA
>CAMQVH010000051.1 GCA_947038155.1 uncultured Bacteroides sp.
AAGTTCTGCAAGAACTTTGAAAATCAGCTACATTGGTATGAAAACCGAAGAAGTACCCATCAAATCGGGTATAATGAAGATTGTTTTAAAATCAGATTCAGAAGTTTTGCAGGAAGTGGTTGTGACAGGTATGACGAAAGTCGATAAACGTCTTTTTACCGGTGCGGCGGATCAACTGAAAGCAGCCAATGTGAAACTGGATGGTATGGCTGATATAAGTCGCGGTCTGGAAGGACGTTCGGCAGGTGTTTCTGTACAGAATGTATCAGGAACGTTTGGTACGGCTCCTAAAATCCGTGTGCGTGGTGCTACTTCCATTTATGGCAATTCAAAACCTTTATGGGTGGTGGACGGCGTTATTATGGACGATGTGGTAGAAATCGGCGCCAACGATCTTTCTTCGGGTGATGCCACTACTTTGATAAGTTCCGCTATTGCAGGTTTAAACTCGGACGATATTGAAAGTTTCCAGATATTAAAGGACGGTTCTGCCACCTCTATCTACGGTGCGCGAGCTATGGCGGGAGTTATCGTCGTAACAACCAAGAAAGGACAGGCAGGGAAGAGTTCGCTCAATTATACAGGGGAGTTTACAACTCGTCTGAAACCTTCTTACAGTACTTTCAATATCATGAATTCCCAAGATCAGATGGGGATTTATAAAGAATTGCAGAATAAGGGCTGGCTGAACCTGTCTAGTACTTATCGTGCTGCCAATAGCGGGGTATATGGCAAGATGTATCATTTAATCAATACTTATGATCCTGCTACCGGACAGTTTGGCCTGATGAATACCACTTTGGCTAGAAATGCTTATCTGCGTCAGGCTGAATATCGTAATACTGACTGGTTTGATTTGTTGTTCAGCAATTCCATCATGATGAATCATTCTGTCAGCTTGTCGACCGGTACAGAGAAATCAAACTCCTATATATCCGTAAGTGCCATGACCGATCCGGGTTGGATGAAAGGCACCAATGTCCAACGCTTTACTGCGAATCTGAATTCAACTTACAATATCAACAAGGAACTTGCTTTGACAGTAATCGGAAATGCGTCTTATCGTAAGCAGAAAGCTCCCGGAACTATCGGGCAGACCCGTGACGCCGTATCCGGTGAAGTATCCCGCGGATTTGATATCAACCCTTATTCTTATGCGCTGAATACTTCGAGAACATTGGATCCTGACGAATATTACACACGCAATTATGCTGATTTCAATATATTCAATGAGTTGCAGACAAATAGCATCAACTTGAACGTAGTTGATATGAAGTTTCAGGGAGAGTTGCGCTGGAAACCTGTGACGGGCCTAGAGTTGAGTGCTTTGGGAGCTGTAAAATACAATTCTTCGTCGCAAGAACATAAGATACGTGAAAGCTCCAACCAGTCAATGGCCTATCGGGCTATGGATGATGCTACAATGCGTGATGCTAATAATTGGCTGTATACAGATCCGGATGTTTTGAACTCTCTTCCTTTCAGTGTATTGCCGAAGGGAGGTTTCTATAACAAGACCGATTATCGTATGTTCAGTTATGATTTTCGTGCATCCGCCACTTGGAACAAGGTCTTTAATGATGACCATATCCTGAGTCTTTTTGCCGGTTTGGAGGCGAAAGCGCAGGATCGTTCCAATAATGATTTCCAAGGTTGGGGAATGCAATATGAGAATGGTGAAATACCTTATTTTGACTACCATGCGTTTAAAAAGATGCGTGAGGGAAATTCAAACTATTATAACCTGAAGAATACAAAAAGCAGGACTGTAGGTTATTTTGCCAATGGTACTTATTCTTATCAAGGACGTTATAGCATAACCGGAACATTCCGTTATGACGGTTCCAACCGTTTGGGTAAAGCCCGTTCGGCACGTTGGTTGCCCACGTGGAACGTAGGAGGAGCATGGAATGCCCATGAGGAAAAATTCTTCAAAAAACTGCAACCGGCATTTTCACATTTCACACTCAAGGCGTCTTACAGCCTTACGGCTGATGCAGGCCCTACGGATGTGACCAATTCGTATGTCAACATTAATAGTTTCACTCCGTGGCGACCGAGCGCATCTGTCGGTGAATCGGGACTGAAAATCGTGGAGCTGGAGAACGGCGGGCTGACTTATGAAAAGAAACATGAATTGAATGTCGGAGTTGATTTAGGCTTTCTGGATAATCGTATCAATGCAGAACTGGCATGGTATAAACGTGACAATTATGACCTGATAGGTGCCGTATTGACACAAGGAGTAGGAGGGGAGACCCGTCGTAACGCCAACCTTGCCTCTATGAAATCTCATGGTTTCGAGTTTTCACTTTCCACACGTAATGTCGTGACGAAAGATTTCCAATGGACAACGGATTTTATTTTCGGTTATAGTAAAACCGAGATTACAGACCTGAAATCGCAGACAAATGTGTTTAACCTTGTCACCGGTTACGGCCAGCGTGAAGGTTATGATTGGGGAAGTATCTTCTCTATCCCGTTTGCCGGACTGGATGCCGACGGATATCCTACTTATATGTGGAATGGCAAGTTGATTAATAAGACAAATTATGGCGATATTAACTTCCAGCAGGTGGAAGATGTGGATTTCCTGAAATACGAAGGCCCCAGAGACCCTACGATAACCGGTAGCTTTGGAAACCTGTTTGCTTTCAAGAATTTCAAGTTGAATGTTTTCATTACTTACTCGGCGGGAAACAAAGTTCGTCTGGAACCGCAGTTCTCCAATAAATATAATGACCTGGATGCTACTCCGAAAGATTTCAAGAATCGCTGGATGATACCGGGTGACGAGAATGTGACGAATGTTCCGGTGATACCGAATGCGCGTGATAATAACAAATATAGCAACTTGAACGTGGGATACAATGCTTATAATTATTCGGATGCACGCATTGCCGACGGTGGATTTGTCCGCATGAAGGAGATTTCTTTATCCTATGATTTTCCGCAGTCAATGCTGGGCAGTCAGAAGTTGGTCAAGGCTCTTTCGCTGAAAGTACAAGGTACTAACTTGTTTTTGATTTATTCAGATTCCAAGTTGAACGGGCAGGATCCGGAGTTCTTTAATTCGGGCGGTGTGGCTGCGCCTGTGCCTAAGCAGTTTACATTTACGGTAAGAGCAAGTTTCTAATAAAAAACAGTGAATAATTATGCGAACAAAAAATACATTATTATCATTTCTGGTTGCAATAGCGCTGGGTAGTCTATCTTCTTGTGACAGTTTTCTGGATACGATGCCGGATCAGCGAACTGATGTGGATACTTCTGATAAAGTGAGGGATTTGCTCCTGTCTGCATACCCCACTCTTCATCCGACACTCATGTTTGAGTTTATGTCCGATAACTATGAGGATAATGGAGACGGATATAGCAACTCTAATAATCTGGCTGAAGAATCTTATTACTGGAAAGATGCCATAGAATCTGACTGGGATTCGCCACAGGAAGTCTGGGATGCCAATTATAAAGCTATTGCCGCTGCCAATCAGGTATTGGAATCCATTGAAGAATTGGGAGATCCCGAATCATGCCGTGCTTATAAAGGCGAAGCTCTGCTGTGTCGTGCATACGGGCATTTTCAGTTGGCTAATACCTTTTGTATGGCATACAATGAACAAACGGCCGCTACTGAACTGGGCATTCCTTATATAACTTCTCCTGAGAAAGAAGTGGGAGTTGTATATGACAGGGGGACGTTGAAAGAGGTATATGAGAAGATAAATGCGGATATTGAAGAAGCTTTGCCATTGATAGAAACCGCAAGGTTTGATGTTCCGGTTTATCATTTTAATGCGAAGGCTGCCTATGCGTTTGCCGCCCGTTTCAATTTGTTTTATGGTAAAGATTATGATAAGGTGATTCGTCTTGCTACACAGGCCATTGGTACTGACCCTACCTCTGTGTTGAGAGATTTGAATGGATATGATAAGTTTACTACCGGTAAGGAGTGGACATACGGCTATATTAATAAAGATGAACCTGCCAATCTGTTATTGATAACCAATCGTTCTAAGTTCGGCCGTGTACATAATAAAAGATATGGGATAACGAATGCCATCATGCGTTCGCAATTAGTTTGGTCAAATTTCCCGGGCAACACACAACTCAAAGTATATAATACAGTATTCCATTATGATTATGTGTCTTATTTGGTACCTAAAATGGAGGAGATCTTTGAAGTGACTAACCAAGTGGCTCAGACAGGTCAGCCTCATGTGGTGGTACCTGCATTTACTACAGACGAAACGCTGTTGTGCCGTGCTGAGGCTTATATCTTGAAGAAGGAATACGATGCTGCGGCAACTGATTTGTCGTACTGGTATAAGAAGAAAGGCGTATCGGGGCGCACTGCTGACGAGATTGCCGATTTTTATAAGGCAAGCAGTGCTGAAACGAATGCCAAACCGTTGAATACCGGTGTTGCTTATGATGAGAAGCAAACGAATATGTTGTATGCTGTATTGCATGCACGTAGAGTGGAAGGTATCCATGAAGGAGTACGTTGGTTGGATATAAAACGGTATGGTATCGCTATCAAGCATATTATTTATGGTAGTTCGCCCATTGTTCTAGAATCAGGTGATTATCGCAAGGCCATTCAGATTCCTTCTCAGGTTCTGGCTGCTCCGGGCAATATGACGCCTAATCCGAGATGAATTCATTAACAAAGTAAAATATAATTATTATGAAATATACATATTTGTTTTTCTTATGGCTGTTCTTTGCCGGTCTGTTTGTTTCTTGTCAGGAAGACGACTTGAATAGTACCAGTATCTTCGATGATGATTTGGAGACTGAAAAGAATGCACTTGATATCTGGATAGAGAAGAATTACTTGTATCCTTATAATCTTGACTTTAAATACAGGATGGAAGATATAGAGTCTTCTTTGAGTAATAATCTGGTGCCGATAGATTATGATTTGGCCATTCAGATGGCGCGGATAGTAAAACATGTCTGGTTCGAGGCATATGATGAAATCGGAGGCATTAGTTTCACACGCATGTATGCTCCGAAGGTGATTCATCTCATCGGTTCCAGGCAGTGGAATCCCAACGGGACTATCACTTTGGGATATGCTGAAGGCGGGCTGAAAGTTACGCTTGTAGGTGGCAACTGGCTCGATCCCACTGATATTCCTGATATGAACGAAATGTATTTCAAGACCATGCACCATGAGTTTGCCCATATTCTTCATCAGACGAAGAATTATCCGACTGAATATAATAGCTTGAGTGAAGGGCATTATTCACCTTCCGGTTGGAATAACCGCCATAATATGGCTGATTATGCGCCATTCGGCTTCGTCACTGCTTATGGAAGCAGTGAGCCGGGAGAAGACATTGCCGAAGTGACGGCTTGTTACCTGACATGGACTCCGGAGCAATGGGCCCAGTTGGAAGCAGGAGCCGGTGATGAAGGCTGGAGCATTATTCAGCAGAAGATTACCATCGTGAAGAAGTATATGAAAGATAATTATGGCATTGATATGGACAATCTTCGTTCTACTATCGACAGGAGATGCACGGAACTGCAAACGATGGATTTGACAGAACTTCCCGATTAGTTAACATATAACAAATACGAATCATTATGAGAAGAAATATAATATATATAACGTGTTTAATCATTGCAGGATTATTGCAATCTTGCACCAATGAGGTGGACGACCTTTTTGACAGCTCGGCACAGCAACGAATGAATGAAGAAGTCAAGGCTTGCAGGGCTCTTCTTGCCAGCTCCGAACTAGGGTGGAGACTCGACTATTATCCTTCTGCCAAACAAAGTTATGGCGGCTATGCCATGACCGTGAAGTTTGATGAGACTCACGTGACGGCAGCTTCTGAAATAACCGGTGATCCGGCCGTTACGATGTCCAGTCTTTATTCCCTGAAATCGGACATGGGACCTACATTGAATTTTGATACTTACAACCCGATCTTGCACTTCTTTGCCGATCCTGATAATTCTGCCGGTGCAGGTTTGGGTAAAGGGTATGAGGGTGATTATGAGTTTATCATTCAGTCACATTCGGAAAACGAAATCGTCCTGAAAGGGAAAAAAACAAAGAATATCATGAAGATGACCCGTCTCACGGAACCGAGTGAGGATTATCTTGCTTCTGTAATGGCTACCGAAGTGAAGATCGCATCCGTTGTGGGAGTATTGGGATATACCGGCAAACTGAACGGGCAAGATGTATCTATATCAATTCCCGCTGATCGGCGGATGAGTATCCAGATAGGTGGAGAATCATTGACCACGACAGGCTTTATGTATACCGCCGATGGTATCCGGTTCTATCAGCCGGTGATGGTAGGAGGGAAGGAAGTCAGTTCTTTGCAGTGGTCGGAAACCGGACAGACATATGTATCGGATGATGGCCCGTTTGTTTCTGTGCCCGATCCGGCTTATACCAAATACGAGCGGTTCCTGGGAGAGTATACCATGAAATACAGTTATGGTAATACGCCAAGAGAAGTGCCCGTTAACTTGAAATTACTGAAATACTCGGCATCTGAAAAAACATATGAAGTAGAAGGGTTGCCGTTCCCGCTGGTTATATTCTATAATGTGGAAAAAGATTGCATGGAGATTCTTACTTATAGTACAGGACAATGCTACGTTGCCATGTGGGAGGTTATAGGAGACGGTAATTTGAGTTGGGGAGCAGGTCTTGGAATGATCGGTCAGTTGAAGGAAGGCACGGATAATGTCTATGAGTTTGTTGATAATGGTGTGTGGGGTACCTATATTGCTCGCGCAATCATCTTGTGGAGTGCTGCCGGAGAATATAAAGGGTATGGAGGTGATACCAGATTCCAAAATATAGTCTTCATAAAGAAATGAATAACTTAATAGCACAAGGATTATGAAAAATATATATGCTATAATGACATTGATGCTTTGCATCTTGTTTGTAGGGTGTTCGGATGACGATGGTAATGCCGGAGTGCAATCGTTGAGAGTTGTCTCTTCCGATGTGTCTTTTGATTGTAAGGGTGGTACAGGCAGCATACGTGTTGAATCTTCTTCAGCAATCAGTGCCAGTTCTTCTGAGGAATGGTGCCAACTGTCAGTGAAAGAGAACGTCGTTAATATGACAATATCCTCTAATCTGCTGATTGGCAGCCGTTCGGCAATGGTTGTCATTCGTGCGGGCGAGGAAGAGACACGGGTGCCGGTTTATCAGTTGGGTGATATTTTTGATACGGATCTGAAGAGTACTGACTTTACCGCAAATGGCGGTGAGTTGACTTTCCGTGTGAAGTCCAATTGGGATGTCAGTTTTGAAGATATTGACGAAACATGGATTACCTGTACTTACTCGGCAGAGGATGAACAGGTGACCGTTAAAGCTCTTCCTTTGGCGGAAGGCGGTAAGTATCGGGTGAATACGGTAAAGGTAAAATCCGGTACACATGAATTCCCTGTAACGTTTACACAGGTTAATATGGCAGGCAAATATGCTTGTTATATGAATGGCGGAAGCGGTGGCTATGGAACTTGTCTGGTTGAGGAGACAGAAACAGATTTTCTCTACAAGATAACCCCTACCGGAAGCGCATACGATGCTCCATATTATGCAAAATGCAGGAACGGGCAGTTTGTTATCTACTTCGGTCAGTATTTGGGAGTTTCTTCCAATGCATCTTTCCCTTGCGTTTATTTATGTTCTTATGATAAAGCAGGACGGCTCTCTTGGAATACATCTATTGAATATGTTGCTCCTTTGGATGTTGTGTACTCTAATGGGCAGATGTTTCTCGTATTTGAGGACAATGGTACGTGGAGCGGGCAGAAAGTAGACGGCTTTTATTATGGATTGTTTACTGATTTATTAGAAAATGGTGGAACGACAACCGGAAGTGGACTTGCTGCTGTTACCGACTTGGTTTGGCTAAAGGTTGAGGACGAATAGGACTGTAAAGCGATTTGTATGAATTAACATGTTTTGAATATGTGTAAGCGGGCGCGCTTAAAAACAAGCTGAATCATAAGTCCCCTTAAAGGAGATTTGGCTTACATTAATTAAGTAGAATGGCTGTCTTGTGATAAGACGGCTATTCTTTTTTGTGTATATCGAATATTGTAAGTCATCAATGGTTTCTACTTCTTTTCCTTATAGATTAATAGCCTGTTTCTTTGTAAGAAAGAAACTTTTTTCTAATTTTGTCTTTTTAAAAAAGAAAGAATTTATAATTATTGTCTTTATGGGAAAGAAAGAATTGCTAAAACAACTGATTGTTGGATTTCAAGCATCATTGCCGGTGGAGGTTTATCCTCGTGAACTTTCATTACCTGTCGATAGCGGAAAGATTATAACCGTGCCCGGCGTGAGGCGGTGTGGTAAGTCTTCTCTTTTTCTATTGGCAATAAACCGGCTTATCCGTGAACGGGTTGTAACGAAGGAGCAGATACTGTTCCTCAACTTTGATGATGAACGTTTGCAACTGAATGCAGATAATTTGGATGAGATTCTTCAGGCCTACCGGGAACTTTATCCTGCAATTCCGTTGAAAGAAGTTTATATGTTCTTTGATGAGGTACAAATGGCAGATGATTGGCAACCATTTGTACGGCGGGTTTATGAACAGGAATGCAGGCACATTTTTCTTACGGGAAGTAATTCACGGATGCTTTCTTCAGAGTTGGCCACCTCTTTGCGCGGGCGAACATTGCAGTATGAGGAATTTCCGTTGTCATTCATCGAATTCTGTAATTTTACCGGAGTTGATACGAATTATTATGTACCAGAGAACCGCGCTAAACTTATCAATGCATTTAAAGTGTATTTACATGGAGGAGGCTTCCCGGAAGTTGTATTGGCAGCTCCATTATATAAGGATATGATTCTGCAGGAATACTTCTTTGTGATGCTCTACAAGGATCTTGTGGAGAGGTATGAAATAAGGAATCCGGAACCGATACGTTACTTCATCAAACGGGTGATGAGTAACTTGACGAAGCCAACTTCAATCAACCGTATTTATAATGAATTGAAGTCGCAGGGAGTCAGTATAGGGAAGAATACATTGTATGATGTGATTGTTCAGACCGAGTCTGTTTATCTCTTTTTCTCCTTGACAAAATATGAACCGTCACTTGTAAAGGAGAATACAGGAGATAAGAAGTACTATTGCATTGATAATGGTCTGCGTTCCGTACTTTTGAATTCACAGAGTGAGGATAATGGGAAATTGCTGGAAAATGCTGTTTTCCTTCATTTGAGAAGAACGCTACGGATTCAGGAAGAGTTGCATTATTATAAAGGCAAGAAGGAATGTGATTTTGTGGTTACAGAATTTGATAAAGTGACGCGATTGATACAAGTAAGTTATCAGATGGATGATGAGGAAACCCGCAGACGGGAAATAGAGGGATTGCTGGAAGCTGCCCGGGCGACAGACTGTCAGGAACTCGTCATTGTCACAATGGAGACAGAGGCTGAGTGGAGGGAGCAGGATATGCTGATTCGTGTCCTGCCGGCTTGGAAATGGATGCTGTATGCAAGATAATGTAGTATAAGTATTTTGAAAAGTGTCAAGTATGCTCTATTATAATAGAGCATACTTGACACTTTTATATAAGATTGCAGGATTTATAAGTCTGCTGGAATCTTTTATTTAATTGACTTTACGTAAAGTCTGTTTGGTGTATAACTCTAGTCCGGGTTCTTTGCTATAATACGCTCATGCCATGAATGATAATAGCAACACAGCTATGCAGGTAGCTGCTTTTTGTAATGTTCTTATAATGAATTATTTTAAATTGTACGTTTTAAGTCTATTTTATAATGGTCTCCACGCGCCCGTTCTTGAAGAAAAGGTAGAAAGAACTGGAATACATCCATTGTATTTCTCCGTTTGATTCTAGGATTGTCTGCGGTTTGCCGAAGGCTAGCCGGCATTCATCTGCGGTCATACCTTGCACGGGTTTGCTGATACTGATTTCGTTCCAATGCGTGATGGGGGAAAGTTGGTTACTTGCAACGAAGTCGAACATCTTATTAAGTATGAGTGATTCGACTTGTATGAAGTCGTCCATTATTTCCTTATGCGCCGGCTTTTTCTCCGGTGACAGTTTCTCCATGGGAGTGACCTTTTTCATTACGAATGCTGATGATTCAATCAGAATATCGGAGATATAATAGATCAGTTTGCCGCTTGCTATACGAAAAGTGGCTTTACAGTAGTACGTATTGTTTTGTTTCGAGTCTGCCGGAGAGTTGAGTATCAGGTCGCATTTGAAGTTTTTGGCAGGTACGTTTACTTCTGTTATTCCTTCGCGCAGTTTGGGACAAACATTTTCTACTGTCCATAATAGAGTGTTGGCGAAGATTCCCTCATCGTTTAGTTGGCTGAAGGGAGTAAAGCCGGTGACTACATATTTGTTGCCGTCTGCGCTGATAGGATAGGTCTTCCCCTGTTCGGTAAATGTTTGGGCAGTTGTCTGGAGAGTTATTCCTGCGAGGAGAAAGGAAAGTATCCATAATCGTTGTTTGAACATGCTACTTTTCATTGTTTTGTTAGATAAAACAGCATTCACGTCCCTTCTGCAGAGAGAAAAGAGCGTGAACGCCGTGTATAAATGATATAATCAAGGTTCGATGCTAACTTCGATTAGAAGGCTACACCCAAGCGGATTAGTACATTGCTGGTGTTACATTCCCAGGTCTTGATAAATCCGCGTTGATAAGTGAAGTCGAGGTTGAAACGGCTGTACCAAAGGCCTACACCGATATTCATACCGGCATCGAAACGCTTCCAGTCTTCCCAGTCGCCGATACTGGCACTACCCACTTCTTCGCCATCTTCCTCTTCCTTATATTTCCCTACATAGTCGAAGCTGACATAAGCACCCAGGTGTGCGTCGATAGCCACAGCATCCGTGATATTGTACTTGTATCCGAATGTGAACGGAGATACCTGTACATTGTGTGCCATTTGGCTGACTTTGTAGCCGTCCTCAGAGTCTCCCCAACCGCGGGAACCCAGGCCGAATTCCATTCCCCAATAAGTGCCTACTGTACTGATTGGTTTCTGAAAGCCATAGACGAAGTTGTAACCGAGTTTGCTGCCGGTATCTTCTGCGCCATCGCCGGTGAGTTTCATTATGTTCAGTCCGCCACGCAGAAACCATTGTGTTTCCGATGGTTGTTTTTGGGCAGATTTGATACTGACACTTCTGGACGATACGATTTGAGCTTGCATGCCTGCACACAATAAGCATGCGGCTGCTAATGATAATAGTTTTTTCATGTTGAAATTCTATTTGATTATTAATGTGATTTTACTATGATTTTCTTTTTCGTTTATTTGATGACGGCGGCAATCTTGTCTTTGTCTGCTGTTGTGAGTGTCTTTTCCATACGTATCCATTCGTAGTCGGATGCTTCTGCCGTTTTCCAGTTGATGAAGGTTGCAGGATAGCCGATCACGGTTACTTTATATCCGTTGCCATCTTCATTTGTCTTGACATTGAATGTGGCAGCTACTATCACGTCGGCATTGTGCTTTTGGGAAGACATATAGATGGCGTAACTGCGGATATTTATCAAGTCTCCGTTCATTTCCTGTTCGGCTTGCTCTCTTGTGAGCGTCCATTCGTCCTTGACACGTCCTTTGGACTTGTCTATCTGCAGCTCTACGGTGAGTGGCTTTACATAAGCGTTGGAAGTGACATCCAGCAAACGGGCTTGTGTCTCTTGCATTCTTACGGTTGTTTTCTGTGCATACGCTCCGATTGCACCGATAAAGGCGAGTGAAATAAATAAGATTAATTTTTTCATTTTCATGTCCCTTTGTGATTATATGTTAATATTTTCGGCAAAGGTATGCGAAAGGAGTGCACGAACGGGGAAAAGCATAGTTCCAAGAACGATACGGGATTGTATCCTATTTGGATACACTGGTAGTATTGTTGTCGGTACTGATGCTGTCGGATAAGTCGCGGAAGAAGTCGTGTCCGAGAATGTAGGAGATACGCCAGAGCAGATGGATGTCGATATTCTCTTTCTTGAATATCTTATAGACATTAGGTCGTGTACAGCATAGCTGGGTGGCGAACCAGGTCACTGTGCGTCCTTGTTCGTGAAGCGTGCGTTCAATAAGTTGTCCCGCATGAATCATGTTTCTGTCTTTGCTATATGCGTCCCTTTGATTTCCCTTGACGGACGGAGTTACTGTATGTGGTGATAGGGATATATAAAAAAGGCGTGGGAAATCTCTCACCTTCGCTCGTTCCGTGTCCAAGGCCTTCGCAATGCCAAACTACTGGGAACGAACAACGCAGAAAGCCCACGCCGATATGTACAACATCCGTAACCTCTCTTTGTTTGGTCAAAGCGGGGCACGGATGTATATAAATACACATCAGGAGGACGTCTTGGTTGCTATTCATCATTCCAGTAGATCAAAGTTTGCGAAGTTCTGAACACGAATGACAAACGCTAGTAAACGTCTTCTCTATATAAACGACTCTCCCCACCACCCGGAGGCTTTCTGCGGAAGAGTCCGGTGCAAATTTATAAAAAATAAGTTTGGAGAGGATAAGAATGATTCATATTCTTTGAAAGATATGCGCTTTTGGCTGTTTTTTTCCCTTTATCGGACAAATCTGCCTTGCAATGTTCAAGTGGTGGATTAAATGGAAAACTGTCGATATCGAGCCGGAAAGTGGCTTTAAATGAAGAAAAGCCGGGGCGCAGAGCTTCGGCTTTCATGTTCTTTCAAATTCTCCTGAGAGAAATGATGCTATATTATTTCAGGTTATAACACCTTAAACTCATACCCTTCCTCTTTCAGGAACTCAATGGCACGGGGGAGCGCATATTGCAGGTTACCATTATTCCACGACTTCAGTGAATCATGGAAAGTGATGATGGAACCGTTGCGTGCATAGCGCTTCACATTGTTCAATACCTGTTCCGGGCGCATCCGTTTACTATAATCACGAGTCACAAGATCCCACATAATGATGCGGTAATGATGGCGCAGGGTATAATACTGCCGGAACCCCATGTGCCCGTGTGGCGGACGGAAGAGATCGGAATGGATAATTTCGTCTACCTTTTGGGCGTTTGCGAGGTAATCCGGATTGGAATATTCGAATCCGCGGATGTGGTTGAAAGTATGGTTGCCGATGCGGTGTCCGTGTTCTACCACCATCCGGTATTCATCCGGGTGCTTGCGTATATTGTCGCCTACCATGAAGAAGGTGGCTTTAATATGATGCTTTTCCAATACTTCCAGTACCCAAGGAGTTACTTTGGGGATAGGACCGTCATCAAAAGTCAGATAGACTGCCCGTTCATTCGGGTCCATCCGGAAGATAGCTTGTGGATACAACGCTCGTAAAAGCCAGGGTGGTTGTTCTATAAACATTTTGTGTAGCGGTTAGTGGTTAGTCACTACTTACTCCCTTTCATTCTCGTCACATACTCGTTGTATAGTTGGTCAAGCTGTTCGGAGTAGTGTTTTGCGAGTTCTTCTGATTTATATTTCTCCATCAGACGGATTTCAGCGTCAAGCAGGCTGGCGTTATATATGAAATTCTCGCCGGCGATGGCAAGCTGGTTATCGTTCAGGCTGAGATACCAAATCATGTATTCGAGCGACTTGTTGGCAAGCTCGTCGATGATTTTGTTGGCTTTCTCGCTCTGTTCCAACTGGTAATAAGACTCTGCCATCTGGAAGGCGCCGTTTGCCCAGTCGTACGGTACGTTGTATGACGGAATCATCTTTTCGGCGTAGTCGAGTGCGGCGAGTGCCTTATCCTTCTTGCCTTCTTTGATAAGCTGGCCTACGAGTTGCGTGAAGATACGGCGGTGCGTGTAGCACATGCGCATCACGTTCTCGTCGATATAGATACCCGGCTGGTCGATACCGCCAAACTTGAACTTGTTCATCAGGTTGTCGTACATCTTTTCGCTGTCTATCTTGCTGTCCAGTTTATCCGTATCGAACGGTGTGAAACGGTAGGCAAGACCTTCCTGCGTGAAGTGGTTGCCCATGCCCAGATGGTTCTCGCTGCCTACGGTGATTGCCATGTAGATAGGACGTTCCCAGTTGGCATTGGCAAGCATTTCGAGCATCATCAGTTCACTCTTGTAGAGGGCGCGTTTCGGGTTGCCGTTGGCGTCTCTAAGGGTGATTGTCATGTATTCGGGGATAGAGTCGCCCAATGCTTCCGGTATCTTCATGCCGGAGCGGCGTACGGCTTCTTTGTCCACCTTCATTACGATGCTGTCCGTAGGGATAAGCGGGAGTTGTATATCCTTGCCGGACTTTTTGAGAAGCTCTTTCAGCTGGTCGTTCTTGCCGAGCATCCAGCGGTTGATGATTTCCTTCAATTCGTATGGATTCTCACCGAAAATGGAGTGAACGAGCGACAGAATAGTCGTGTCTCCCTGTGCAGCCAGTTCATTGGCTTGCTTGAAGTAGCTGTCGATAAGGGCTCTCATTTCAGGGCGGATAGAGATATACTCATTCTGCCCTTCCACGTACTGTACACGGTCCCAAGTGATAGGAAGCGATGGGGAATCGTATGCCGGACGTTTCATTTGGTCGATATACCAGTCTGTTTGCAGATAACTTAGGTTACAGGTGCGGGCATCTGTACGGAAGCCTTCTGTTTCTTGGTTGTACCACAAGGGGAAAGTATCGTTGTCACCATTGGTGTAGATTATCGGATTGCCTTCTTCCTGCAAGGTCATCAGGTAGTTCTGTCCGAAGTCGCGGGCAACGAAGCGTCCGCTGCGGTCGTGGTCATCCCAGGTCTGGCTTGCCATCTGGATGGGTACAAACAGGCAGAGCAGCGTCAGGATGCTTGCTACGACGACTGTGGGTTTGTAGTCGATATACGGCTCGTAGAGGTCGGCAAGTTGTTGCTGCAAGTCGGCTTCTTCCTGCGGGCTGATGAATTTGCCTTGCTTCTCGGTGAGTATCTTGCGTATTCTGTCGGCTTCTTCTTCTGTGGCTCCTTCGACAAGACGCAACTGGGGCTTTATGCGCGAGCACCACTGTATCAGACCTGCCACACCCATACCTATCCAAATGGCAAAGGCGTAGAACGAACCGGCATACGCGTAATCTCGTTCACGGGGTTGTGCCGGGGTTTGGTTGAGGTAGAGCACGATAGCGATACCTGTCATGAAGAACAGGAAGAAGACCACCCAGAATTGCTGGATACCCCGCTGGCTATGATAAGCCTGCCAGAAGAGTCCGATTAAGCCGAGAATCAGCGGCAGACAGTAGAATACGTTGTGTCCTTTATTGTTTTTGAGATCCTGCGGAAGCAGTTCCTGATTACCTACCAGCAAGTTGTCGATAAACGGAATGCCGGTGATCCAGTTGCCGTGTTCAATTTCTCCGCTACCTTGTATGTCGTTCTGCCGTCCGGCAAAGTTCCACATGAAGTAACGCCAGTACATGAAGTTCAACTGGTAGGAGAAGAAGAACTTGATATTCTCCCATTGGGTGGGCATATTTACCATTACCATTTCTCCGCACTGGTCGTAAGGAACGTCATACCCTTTGATGTCTACCCATTGCTTGTAGAGCGGGGCGTGTGACGAGCTGTACATACGCGGGAAAAGCATATTCTGTGCGTATTCGTATTCGATACGTCCGGGGAGTTCGATATAGGAGTCTTTTTCGTCCGGTGAAGTCTTTTCTTTGCGGACATATTTGGTTCCTGTTTCCGATTGGCGGGGGATGCAATAGCCGTCTTTTACGTCGAGCGCCACTTTCGAAGAGAAAGCAGGGCCGTAGAAGAGCGGACGGGTTCCGTATTGTTCACGGCCGAGGTATTCGCCCAGGGTGAATATATCCTCCGGTGAGTTTTGGTCCATCGGAGTGTTGGCAGTAGAACGGATAACGATCAGTGCATAAGAGGAGTATCCGATAACAATCATCATGGTGCACAGCAAAGCCGTGTTCATGGTGCGGGCGGAAATGCGCCATTTCTCTTTGAGTTTAGCCTGCACACTCGGAGCAAGATAAAGTCCCAATGCGACAATAACCAAAATACCGATGATGATACTGCTGGCTCCGTGTCCGTAGAATGGGATACCCAGCAGGGCGATTGTCAGGATAAAGGAGATAGCCATGCGCGCTTTGTTCTTTTCGGCGTAACTTTCGTATACACCCCAAATCAGAGCGGCTGCAAGCAGAATGATATAAACCACTACGCCCGAATTGAATGACATTCCGAGTCCGTTGACGAACAACAGTTCAAACCAGCCGCCTACTTTCACGATACCCGGTACGATGCCGTAAAGCACGGCTGCAACGAGCACCATTGAGCCGAACAATGCTATTAACGAACCTTTGGCGGTAGCATTCGGCGTTTTCTTGTAGTAGTATACCAATACGATGGCAGGCAGACAAAGCAAGTTCAGCAAGTGTACACCGATACTCAATCCGGTCAGATAGGCGATGAGGATAATCCAACGGTCGCTGTGCGGCTGGTCGGCTACGTCTTCCCATTTCAGAATCAGCCAGAAAACAACAGCGGTAAACAAGGAGGAGAAGGCATATACTTCACCTTCCACGGCCGAGAACCAGAACGTGTCACTGAACGTATAGACCAGTGCGCCGACCAGTCCGCTACCCATCACTGTGATAAGCTGTCCTTTGGTGATATTGTTTTCGTCAGTGACAATCAGTTTGCGTACTAGGTGGGTGATGCTCCAGAAAAGGAACAGAATACAGGCGCCACTCATGAGGGCACTCATGTAATTCACCATTTTAGCAACAGTTGTTACGTCGGAAGCAAATTGAGTGAACAGGTTCGCCATCAGCATGAAGAAAGGTGCGCCGGGCGGGTGACCGACTTCCAGTTTATAGCCGGTGGTTATGAACTCCGGGCAATCCCAGAAACTTGCGGTCGGTTCTATCGTCAGGCAGTAGACGGTTGCCGCAATGATGAATGTAAGCCAACCCATAAGGTTGTTTACGGTTCTGTACTGTTTCATTAGCACTATCGTAGTTTATTCGTTAAAAACAAATTATGCGGTCGCAAAGATAGTGATTTGTAAGGATAATGAGGAAGAAAGTAAGAAATATTAAGTAACGGAGGGCTGATTTACTATCTCTTTCACTCTTTCTTTCACTCTTTCGGAAGGCGGGAACTTGTGTGTTGGCAAGTAAGGAATTTGTTTTAGTCCTCTAATAAATAAGCGCTGGTGTATTAAAGAAAAACTTCCTTTATCCTGTTAGTCAACTTCTTTTGTCTTAATGACAAACTTCCTTTTCATTCGTCATAAACTATAATTGCAAGCTTTGTTTTTATAATTGCAAGCTTCATTTATAAAAACAAAGCTTTCAATTTTATAAACGTAACTTGCGTTTATAGATTATCCTTAGTCAAGCATAACTTTCCTGTTAAAGAAGAGCAAGTTTACTATTAATACAACGGAAGTT
>CAMQVH010000052.1 GCA_947038155.1 uncultured Bacteroides sp.
AGTTCTCTTTCATTAATTGTAAACTTCTTATTATCAGCATGTAAACTTGTTTTTCGTTAACCGTAATCTATAAACGCAAGCTTCGTTTATAAAAACAAAGGCTTTGATTATAAAAACGAAGCTTGCAATTATATAATCAAAGCTTGCGTTTATAGTTTGCATCGAATGAAAAGAAAGTTTCCTTCCTGTCCGAAGGAACTTTATACTTAATGGGCGGGAAGTTTTCTATTAATAGCCAAGAGCGCAACTGTTAATACCCCTTCCGCCAACTACAGACGGACGCGACAAGAAGAGCCGGGGTAAGTTAAAGTATCAGCTGTAAAATTATGATTGAAGAGAATTAAAACAGGCTCTTAGGCAAGAAAACTAATTATATTAGTAGGAAAAAAGAAATAAAACTCCCATGAAGATTGTTTATTGCCCTGAGCTACTCTTTCGTTTTTTAATAAATTAGCTAGAAAGTGTGGTGTATATTGGATAAGAACGCTTATTTTTGCAGCATGTTACAGTTTGAGAATCAAAAGATAAAACAAATAGTCCGCAAGGCACTTCCGGTAGTAACGTTGGGGGTGATGTTATATTCTTGCGCTAGTATTGGACGACCGGATGGGGGCCCTAAAGATATGACGCCGCCCCGTTTCATCGGCAGCACTCCGGAGGCGGGGGCTTTGAATAATAAAAGGACTAAAGTCTCTTTAATGTTCGACGAGTTTATAAAGTTGGAGAAAGCGACGGAGAAAGTAGTCGTTTCCCCACCTCAGATACAGCAACCCGAAATCAAGGCTTCCGGAAAACGGATACAGGTGAACCTGCTTGATTCTTTGAAACCGAACACTACCTATACCATTGACTTTTCGGATGCCATTGTCGACAATAATGAAGGTAACCCGTTGGGAAACTTTGCATTCACCTTTTCTACCGGTGCGCAGATAGACACGATGGAAGTGTCGGGAACAGTACTTGATGCCTCTAATCTGGAACCTATCAAAGGCATTCTTGTAGGGCTGCATTCCAACCTGAACGATTCGGCTTTCAACAAGTTGCCTTTCGACCGCGTGGCACGCACGGACAGTCGCGGTCGTTTCTCCATCCGCGGCATAGCTCCCGGCAAGTACCGCATTTACGGGCTGATGGATGCCGACCAGAATTTTACTTTCAATCAGAAGAGCGAGGTGATTGCTTTTCATGATTCGCTGATTATCCCTCGTATGGAAGAACGTATCCGTATGGATACAGCCTGGGTGGATTCATTGACCTATGATACGATTGTTGAGAAGAAGTATATGCATTATCTGCCGGACGACGTAATTCTCCGGGCTTTCAAAGAACTGAATTATTCGCAATATCTTATCAAATCCGAAAGGCTTGTACCACATAAGTTTACTTTCTATTTTGCGGGTAAGGCAGACACTCTGCCTGTGCTGAAAGGATTGAACTTTGATGAAAAGGATGCTTTTATCATCGAAAAGAACCAGCGGAACGATACGATTCATTATTGGGTCAAAGACTCCTTGCTCTTCAAGCAGGATACGCTTTCCATGAGCCTGACTTATCTTTATACGGATACCTTGAATCAGTTGGTACCCCGTACGGATACCTTGAACCTGGTTTCGAAGCAGAAATACAAGAAAGACGAGCCGGAAAAGGAGAAGAAGAAAAAGAAGAAAAAGAAAGATGATGAGGAGGACGAGCCGGAACCTACGAAGTTCCTGCCAGTGAATGTCAGCGCGCCTTCGTCAATGGAGGTATATGGTTATGTCTCTCTGAATTTCGATGAACCGATAGCCGGTTTTGACAGTACCGCTATTCATCTGCGGCAGAAAGTGGATACGCTTTGGAAGGACATACCGTTTGAGTTTGAACAGGACTCCCTGAATCAGAAGAAGTTTAACTTGTATTATGATTGGGAACCGACTTTTGAATACGAGTTTGAGGTAGACTCTACGGCTTTCCATGGTATATACGGATTGTTTACCGATAAGATAAAGCAAGGATTCAAAGTGCGTAGTGAGGATGAATACTTCACGCTTCATTTCAGTGTGACGGGGGCTGATTCGTTGGCATTCGTCGAACTGCTTGACGCGCAAGACAAGGTGGTCCGTAAGCGTATAGTGAAAGATGGAATGGCCGATTTCTATTTCTTGAATCCTGGAAAATATGCAGCCCGGCTGATTAACGACACAAATGGAAACGGAGAATGGGATACGGGAGACTTTGCAAAAGGTCTGCAACCGGAAGCTGTTTTCTATTATCCGGCAATATTAGACTATAAGGCATTGTGGGACGTGACACAACCATGGGATATTCATGCGACTCCTGTGGATAAACAGAAACCGGATGAGCTTAAAAAACAAAAGCCAGATGAAGACAAGAAGAAGAAAGATAGAAATAATCAGAACAGGCGCCGTTAGCTTTCGCCGTAGCTTGATAATCGGGACTGTGGCATTGCTGATGGGAATTTTCGCCCTTCCCGCCAGTGCCCAATGTGAGGCGAAGAACGATGCGTTTCAGACGGGCGAACACGTGATGTACGATTTGTACTTCAACTGGAAGTTTGTCTGGGTGAAGGCCGGACTTGCCAGCCTTACGACCAACGCGACTACCTATCGGTCGGAACCCGCCTACCGGATGAATCTGCTCGCCATAGGCAGCAAACGTGCCGACTTCTTCTTCAAGATGCGCGATACGCTGACCTGCGTCATCGGCGAGCGGCTCGAACCGCGCTATTTCCGCAAAGGCGCCGAAGAGGGTAAACGCTACACGGTTGACGAGGCCTGGTTTTCGTACAAAGACGGGCTTTGCCATGTCAATCAGAAACGTACGTACCGCGACGGGACGTATGCCGACTCCGAAGCAAGTGACAGCCGTTGCATCTACGATATGCTCAGCATCTTGGCGCAGGCACGTTCGTACGACCCTGCCGACTATAAGGTAGGGCAGAAGATAAAGTTTCCGATGGCTACGGGACGTAAGGTGGAAGAGCAGACGCTTATCTATCGCGGCAAGGAAAACGTAAAAGCCGAGAATGGGGTTACTTATCGTTGCCTGATTTTCTCATTGGTCGAATATGATAAGAAAGGGAAAGAAAAGGAAGTCATAACCTTCTTTGTGACGGACGACTTGAATCATCTTCCCGTCCGCCTCGATTTGTTCTTGAACTTCGGTTCGGCAAAGGCGTTCTTGAATGATGTACAGGGGAATCGCCATCCGCTGACTTCCATTGTAAAAAAATAGATAAAGAGAAAAAACAGACAGGGCTGAAAGTGACCTTTACGGATGTACTTTCAGCCCTGTCTGTTTTTTTATTCTTCAACTTCGAAAGGAACTTTCTGGTCTTTTCGGAATACACTTGATTCGAAAGTGGCAATCAAATCTCCGTTTTGGTTGGTTACGTCTACCTGATAGCACCCTGTGCTCCGACCGATGTAGCGTTCGCGTGCTTCGGCATAAAGAGTATCACCCGGTCCGCTTGCCCGCAGAAAGGTAATGCTGGAGGAGAGCGAGAAAGCCAGTGTGCCGTGTGAATTGGCTGCTGCGGCAAGCGCCAGGTCCGCCAGTGTGAAGATGGCTCCGCCCTGTGTCCGTGCTCCTGCATTGAGATGTTCGGGTTTTACTTCCAGTTTGGTTTTGCTGTATCCTTTGCGTACTTCGAGCAGCACTACACCTGCGTTTTCGGCAAAAAGGTCATTCTTGAAGAATTCTTGTGGGGTCATGATAATTATTCTTTTTCGATATTTCTTCCGCAAATGTACCAAAATTGTCCCTCATTTGGATTATTTAGGCCGGTCTATTCTTTTGAAATGCACTACTTTTGCAATCAAGAAAATTAATCACTTAACAAATAATCCCTGTATTATGAAAACAATTCTTAGTGCATTAGGACTTTCCCTTTTGATCTTTACGAGCTGCGGTGGACAAAAAAAAGCTGAAGTAGACTTTATTCAGGACAACATCGACAACGCAGTGGCACAAAACACGATTCAAACGGATATTATCGAAAAGTCCGGAAAGATTTTGAATCCGAGAACTATCAACGAAGACGGTAGTATATCTTATATACCTATCGACGATTGGTGCTCCGGTTTTTATCCTGGTAGCATGTGGCTGACTTATAACCTGACCGGAGATAAGAAATGGTTGCCGCTGGCTGAAAAATATACGGAAGCTCTTGATTCTGTGAAGTATCTGAAATGGCATCATGATGTTGGCTTCATGATTGGTTGCAGCTATCTGAACGGATACCGTCTGGCTGACAAGAAAGAATATAAGGATGTGATTGTCGAAGCAGCCAAGTCACTCTCTACCCGTTTCCGTCCGAATGCAGGTGTTATTCAGTCATGGGATGCCGATAGAGGCTGGCAGGGAACACGTGGATGGAAGTGTCCGGTGATTATTGATAATATGATGAATCTCGAATTACTGTTTGAAGCGACGGCTTTTTCCGGAGATTCCACTTTCTATAACATTGCAGTGAAACATGCCGATACGACCATGGCACATCATTTCCGTCCGGACAACAGTTGTTATCATGTAGTAGACTACGATCCTGAAACCGGTGAAGTGCGCAAGAGACAAACTGCACAAGGGTATGCGGACGAGTCATCTTGGGCTCGCGGACAAGCTTGGGCTATTTACGGATATACTACCTGCTATCGCTATACGAAAGACAAGAAATATCTCGACCAGGCACAAAAAGTATATAATTTTATCTTCAATAATAAGAACTTGCCCGAAGACCTCGTTCCTTATTGGGACTATGATGCACCGAACATTCCGAATGAACCTCGTGACGCTTCCGCTGCGGCTTGTACTGCTTCTGCCCTCTACGAATTGGACGGCTATCTGCCGGGCAACCAATACAAGGAGACTGCCGATAAGATTATGGTAAGTCTGGGTTCGCCCGCTTATCGTGCAGAGGTGGGTACTAACGGCAACTTTATCCTGATGCACTCGGTGGGCAGTATTCCTCACGGTCAGGAAATTGATGTTCCTCTGAACTATGCCGACTATTACTTCTTGGAAGCGCTGATGCGCAAAAGAGAGCTCGAAAAGAAATAAATCTCATTGATATGTACAGCGAACGGTAAATGATGAACATAGGCTTTTGTATATAGCTTGTCCGTCGTTCACCGTTCGTTTGTTTGTTATCTTTATTATAATCCGTTTATCGTTAACTATCATTATCATGAATAAACCTATAAATCTTTTGGTGGGTGGCCTGACTTTGTTTGCGGCACAGGGTTGCAAGGTTCCAAAGCGAGTGGCGGCACAAGCTGATCATCCCAATATTATCTATGTATTTCCCGACCAATACCGTAACCAGGCAATGGGATTCTGGAGTCAGGACGGATTCCGGGATAAAGTAAATTTTCAGGGCGATCCTGTTCATACCCCCAATCTGGATGCATTTGCCCGCGAATCCATGGTGTTGTCTTCTGCACAGAGCAACTGTCCGCTGAGTAGCCCTCATCGTGGAATGTTATTGACTGGTATGTATCCCAATCGGAGCGGTGTACCTTTGAACTGTAATTCTACGCGTCCCATCAGTTCGTTGCGCGAGGATGCCGAATGTATCGGTGATGTGTTCAGCAAAGCCGGTTATGACTGTGCTTATTTCGGAAAACTTCATGCCGATTTTCCGACTCCGAACGACCCCGAACACCCGGGACAGTATGTAGAATCCAAACGCCCGGCATGGGATGCTTATACTCCGAAAGAGCGTCGTCACGGATTTAACTACTGGTATTCTTACGGTACGTTTGATGAACATAAGAATCCTCACTATTGGGATACGGACGGCAAAAGACACGACCCGAAAGAATGGTCGCCTTTACATGAATCGGGCAAGGTGGTTTCATATCTGAAGAATGAGGATAACGTGCGCGATACAAAGAAACCTTTCTTTATTATGGTAGGCATGAACCCGCCTCATAGTCCGTATCGTTCTTTGGACGACTGCGAAGAGCAGGATTTCAACTTTTACAAGGATAAACCTTTGGATAGCTTGCTGATTCGTCCGAACGTAGACCTGAAGATGAAAAAGGCGGAATCTGCCCGTTATTATTTTGCTTCTGTAACGGGAGTGGACCGTGCCTTCGGTCAGATTCTGGAAACGCTGAAAGACTTGGGACTGGATAAGAATACGGTTGTTATCTTCGCTTCCGACCATGGCGAGACGATGTGCAGCCAACGTATCGAAGACCCGAAGAACTCGCCTTACTCCGAATCAATGAATATTCCGTTTATCGTACGTTTTCCGGGCAAGATTCAACCGGGAGTAGATGACTTGCTGCTGTCATCACCGGATATTATGCCTACTATGCTTGGTTTGTGCGGATTGGGTGATTCTATTCCGGCAGAAGTGCAAGGGCGTAACTTCGCTCCTCTTTTCTTCGATGAAAAGGCGGAAATTGTCCGCCCGGCGGGTGCGCTGTATATCCAGAATTTGGACGGTGAAAAGGATGAAAACGGATTGGTACAGACTTATTTCCCTTCTTCGAGAGGCATCAAGACCGCACAATATACATTGGCTTTATATATCGACCGCAATACGAAGCAACTAAAGAAGAGCCTTCTGTTTGATGACTTGAATGATCCTTATCAGTTGCACAACCTGCCTTTGGAGGAAAATAAGGAAGTCGTGGAGCGACTTTATCGTGAAATGGGAATTATGCTAAAGGAAATTGACGATCCTTGGTACACGGAAAAGATTCTGTCGGACAGAATTCCTTATTAACAGGAACCTATGTAGTTGAATGAAAATTAATATGCGATTGAATGAAAAATACTTGTTTCATCATACTATTATTGCTTGGAAGTATCTCTTCCGCTTGTGCCCAATTCATCGGCTTTGAAGACGGAGTGCCTGAAGCGTTCAAAATTTCGGGAAAAGGAGAACTGAAAGCATCCTCTCTCTTTTATAAAGAGGGGGAGAGCAGCCTGGAATGGGATTTTCAACCCGGTTCTGCTTTAAATGTTCAAATCTCTCCTTTATCACTCAATGCGAAGAAAGAGAAGCAGTTTGGCATTACTTTGTGGATTTATAATGAGAAACCGCAGCAGGATTCTATCCGTTTCGAGTTTCTGAATAAGGCGGGCGAAGTCTCTTATTGGTTCTCTTATCATTTGCAGGCAGCCGGTTGGCGTGCGTGCTGGATTTCTTTCGAGTATATGAAAGGAGGGAAGAACGACAAGAATATCGTTGCTTACCGGCTGGTTGCTCCCAACCGGAAAGGACGTATTTTCCTTGACCGTCTGACTTTTCCTGAGAAGAAGATGAATCTTCGCACTACTCCCGACCAGCAATTGCCGTCCAATAACGGCTTGTCTAATCGTGACCTCTGGCACTGGTGTCTCGTGTGGAAGTGGGAACAGCAATCATATGATGTCCCGTTAGCATCTAAGTTGACCGGTCGGCAAAAGAAAGAACTGAAAACCATCGAGCAGCGTCTGACTGACTTTCTTGAAGTGAAAAAAGCACCGCAGGGACAGATTAACGCCGCTTATAAGACATTTGAGAAAGCTGCAATTAGCCCGTCCATTGCCGGAACGGGATTTATAGGGACACCTATTGTGGCACCCGACGAACAGGACAAGAAGAAAGGGGAGATGTCATGGAATGATATTGAAACCATGCTTTCCGGTTTTGCTTATGACGCTTATTATAATCAGAATGAAACGTCGAAGAAGAACTATTTCACCGTATTCGATTATGCTATTGACCAGGGATTTGCATACGGTAGCGGTATGGGGACGAATCATCATTATGGTTATCAGATTCGTAAGATATATACGACTGCCTGGTTGATACGTGATTTGATTTATAAACATCCTCATCGGGACGCTTATCTCTCTACGTTGCGTTTTTGGGCGGCTTTGCAGGAAACCCGCCAGCCTTGTCCCCCGGCGCGTGACGAACTGCTGGACTCCTGGCATACGTTATTGATGGCGAAATTTATCTCTGCTATGATGTTCCCCGATGCCAGAGAACAGGAACAGGCTTTGAACGGCTTATCCCGTTGGCTGTCTTCTTCCTTGCGATATACGCCAGGAACGATTGGCGGTATAAAAGTGGACGGCACTACTTTCCATCATGGCGGTTTCTATCCGGGCTATACCACCGGTGTATTGGCTACAGTGGGACAATTCATCGCTTTCACTAATGGGACGAGCTTTGAACTGACAAAAGAGGCACGTCAGCATATGAAGTCCGCTTTTATTGCCATGCGCAACTATTGTAATCTTTATGAATGGGGTATTGGTATCAGCGGACGTCATCCTTTTGGAGGGAAGATGGGAAGTGATGATATTGAAGCATTTGCTAATATAGCTTTGTCCGGCGATTTATCGGGCCAGGGAAATACGTTTGACCGTGGTCTGGCTGCCGACTATTTGCGTCTCGTGCGCAACGAAGATACTCCGAATGCACGTTTCTTTAAAAAGGAAGGGGTTCAGCCGGCACAGGCTCCGCAAGGCTTCTTTGTCTACAACTACGGCTCGGCAGGTATTTTTCGTCGTGCGGACTGGATGGTGACACTGAAAGGATATACGACTGATGTATGGGGTTCTGAAATTTATGTGAGGGACAATCGTTACGGACGGTATCAGAGTTATGGCTCGGTGCAGATTATGGGCAAGGGAAATCCCGTTTCACGCGCCGGCAGCGGCTTTGTACAGGAAGGATGGGACTGGAACCGTTTGCCCGGTACTACGACCATTCATTTACCTTTCGAACTGTTGGATAGCCCGCTGAAGGGAACTACCATGGCTCATTCTAAAGAGAATTTCTCAGGCAGCAGTTCTTTGGAAGGGAAGAATGGCATGTTTGCCATGAAGTTGATGGAACGTGACTATAAGAACTTTACACCGGATTTCGTTGCCCGTAAATCTGTATTCTGCTTTGATAACCGGATGATTTGTCTGGGAACGGGTATAACAAACAGTAACGCGGATTATCCGACGGAAACGACCCTTTTCCAGACCAAATACAATGGAGTGGATTCTAAAGTAGGAAAGGGGGCTTATTGGTTGCATGACGGCTATGATAATTATTATCATGTCGTAGACGGAACTGTACGTTCGCAGGTTGCGGAACAGGAGTCACGCCATGAAAAGACCCGTGCGGTGACTAAGGGAAAGTTCTCCTCGGCTTGGATTGAGCATGGTAAGGCTCCGAAGGATGGAACGTATGAATATATGGTGTTGATACAACCCTCTGCCACTGATTTGGATGAAGTGCGTAAAACTCCGACATATGAGGTCTTGCAACGCAATCAGACAGCTCATGTGGTATATGATAAAAAAACAGGGATTACGGCATATGCTGCTTTTGAAACTTACCGCCCCGACGGTGACAAACTGATTTCCGCTATTCCTGCTGAAACGATGGTAATGTATATGAGGGAACCGGATAAAGGTATCCGTCTGAGTGTCTGTGACCCTAATCTGAATATAAAAGAGAAGGCTTATACGACGAAGGAATCGAGCCGTCCTATCCGTAAGAAGATACGCTTGAAGGGGCACTGGACATTGACGGTTCCGATGGAAAATATTCAGTTGGAGCAACAGGGAGAGAATACCGTATTGACGGTAACTTGCCAACATGGGCAACCTGTTGAAATGCTCATGCATGAAAAGTAATGAAAATAAAGAAGACCGGTTCGTGATGAGCCGGTCTTCTTTATTTTTAGTTTGTACTGTGAGGTGCGTTGTTTCTCATTTTATTTATTCAATCTCCACTCGAAACCGTCTTTCGTATCTTTTACCTCAAATCCGAGTGCAGTCAATGTATTACGAATTTCATCGGAAGTAGCCCAGTCTTTATTGGCTTTTGCTTTCATGCGTTGCTCCAACAACATGTCTACTACCTTGCCGTAGGCTGCTTCACGGCCATCGGAAGAACCTTTTTCTTCTTTCAATCCCATGATGTCGAAGCTGAACAGATGGAATGTTTCTTTCAAGTCTTTCAGGTCTTCGGCAGATATGGTGGCATTGCCGGCAATGATATTGTTGATGATGCGGGCACCTTCGAAAAGCTGTGCGATGACAATCGGTGTGTTCAAGTCGTCATTCATTGCTTCATGGCATTTGGCGCGCAGTTCTTTCACATTGATTCCCGCAGAAGTTGCCGGTGCGGGAGTAATCTTATCCAATGCGTCGATGGCTTCCATCAGTCGTTGCAGCCCTTTTTCCGCTGCTTGCAGTGCTTCATTGCTAAAGTCTACCGTGCTGCGGTAATGAGCTTGCAGGATGAAGAAACGGATGGTCATTGGTGTGTAGGCTTGTGCCAGCAGCTTATGGGTGCCGTTGAAGAATTCGTCCAAGGTGATGAAGTTGCCGAGTGATTTGCCCATCTTCGTTCCGTTGATGGTAATCATGTTGTTGTGCATCCAGTAGTGGACCATGTCATCGCCTTGTGAGGCTACCGATTGTGCGATTTCACATTCATGATGCGGGAAAATCAGGTCCATTCCTCCTCCGTGGATATCGAAGTGTTCGCCCAGGTATTTGCGCCCCATGGCGGTACATTCGGCGTGCCATCCGGGGAAACCGTCGCTCCAGGGAGACGGCCAGCGCATGATGTGTTCCGGTTGTGCTTTTTTCCAAAGGGCGAAGTCGGCGGGATTGCGCTTTTCGCTTTGTCCGTCGAGGTCGCGGGTGGTATTCAGTACGTCGTCCAGATTGCGTCCGGATAGTTTTCCGTAATGGTGGTCTTTGTTGTATTTGGCTACGTCGAAGTAGACGGAGCCTTCGCTTTCATAGGCATATCCTGCATCCAGAATCTTCTGTACCAGTTGGATTTGCTCGATGATATGCCCTGAGGCATGCGGCTCGATGCTTGGAGGGAGTACGTTCAGTGCTTCCATTGCTTTGTGGTAACGGTTCAGGAAATATTGGACAACCTCCATTGGCTCCAATTGTTCCAGGCGTGCCTTTTTGGCAATCTTGTCTTCTCCGTCGTCAGCATCATGTTCCAGATGTCCTACATCGGTAATGTTGCGTACGTAGCGTACTTTGTATCCTAGATGGGTGAGATAGCGGAATAATACATCAAAAGTAATAGCCGGGCGGGCATGTCCTAGGTGGGCATCTCCGTAAACAGTCGGTCCGCACACGTACATGCCTACATGGGGGGCATGAAGCGGCACGAAGGTCTCTTTCTTTCTGTCTAAGGTGTTGTAGATGGTAAGTTGATGTTCCATAACATTTTATATTTGTTTTATTGGAGTGGCAAAGTTAGTATAAAATCTGAATATGCGTTCTATTGTTAATAGAGAAACTTATGGATTGCTTCGGCTACGCCGTCTTCTTCATTGCTTGAAGTGATATAATCCGCTGCTTTTTTCACCGGTTCCTGTGCATTGCCCATAGCAATGCCTAATCCTGCAAACTTTATCATCGACAAATCGTTGTAACCATCACCCATGGCTATGATTTCTTCGCGTCCTATTTCTGTTTTTTTTAATAGGACACCGAGAGACAAGGCTTTGTCGATTCCCTGCGGGACTAATTCGAGAAAATAAGGTTCTGAACGGAAGACGTTGATGCGTCCTTGCAACCGGAGACAAAGTTCGGCTTCCAGTGGAATGAGTTTGTCGGCATCTCCTACAATCAGGCATTTAGCTACCGGCAGTGTGATGTCTGTCAGGAAATCGTTCGTTTCGCGCACTTCCATTTTATTCAGGAAAGCTTCTTTCTGTACATATGGGTCTTGGGAGTTCTCGGTCACGATTTGTGCTCCGTCATAAGTTAATATACTCAGATGGTGAGCGCGCGCACTTTCATAAAGCACCGGAACAATATCATTGGGGAGAACATTTTCGTATATCATTTCCTGTGTTTCCCAATTGATGATTTCTCCCCCGTTATAAGACAGGATGAATCCGCCGAATTCATTCATACGTAGTTCGTTTGCCAGCGGGACGATGCCGTAAGTCGGTCGTCCGGAAGCCAGTACCAACCGGACGCCCTGTTCTTGTACACGTATCAATGTCTCCTTGTTGCGGGGAGTAATCTCTTTTTGGGAATTAGTGAGTGTGCCGTCAAGATCGAGCACGATAAGTTTATATTTCATATAGTGCCATTTTTGTGCAAATTTATATATAAATCGCGAGATTTGTACACCGGCTGAATAAAGAAAAGACTTTTTTCTTTGGAGGAAAGATACGGGAAAATCCTTAATTTTGCAGCATGATGGAAGAAAACAAACGAGTATTGTTAGGTATGAGTGGTGGAACGGATAGTTCTGTAGCTGCCATGAGACTGCTGGAAGCCGGTTATGAAGTAACCGGAGTCACTTTCCGTTTTTATGAACTGAACAGCTCGACCGAATATCTGGAAGATGCCCGTAATTTGGCAGAACGTCTCGGTATCCCACATATAACATATGACGCCCGTGAGGTATTCAATGAGCAAATCATCGAATATTTTGTGCATGAGTATATGGCAGGTCATACTCCAGTACCTTGTACGTTGTGCAATAACTATCTAAAGTGGCCTTTACTTGCCAGAATAGCTGATGAAATGGGCATCTTTTACATCGCTACCGGTCATTATGTCCAAAAAATAAAGTTGGCAGATACTTACTATATTACACACGCCGTTGACCCGGACAAAGACCAGTCCTTTTTTCTGTGGGGCTTGAAGCAAGATATACTCAGCAGAATTCTTCTGCCAATGGGAGGAATTACGAAAGTTGAAGCCCGTGCCTGGGCGGCTGAACGTGGCTTCCAAAAAGTCGCCACTAAAAAGGATAGTATTGGCGTCTGTTTTTGCCCGATGGACTACCGGAACTTCCTGAAAAACTGGTTGGTCAGCAATGGTCAGACATTGGTCAGCAATGGTCAGACATTGGTCGGCAATAGTCAGCCGTGGTCAGCAATGGTCAAACGAGGAAGGTTTGTCGATGAAAAGGGGAATTTCATAGCTTGGCACGAAGGATACCCTTTTTATACCATTGGCCAAAGACGTGGACTGGGTGTTCATCTGAACCGCCCTGTTTTTGTAAAAGAGATAAATACAGAGAAGAATGAAGTGGTATTATCCTCTCTCTCTGCCTTGGAAAAAACAGAAATGTGGTTGAAGGACTGGAATATCGTGAATCGCGAACGTATCCTGGGGCATTCTGATATTATCGTGAAGATACGATATCGTAAACAGGAAAACCACTGTACAGTCACCATTACTTCTGACAACAAACTCCACGTACAACTTCATGAACCTTTAACCGCCATTGCGCCTGGGCAAGCCGCAGCATTCTATAAAGACGGTTTGCTACTAGGTGGCGGAATTATAATTGAATCCCGATAATCATCTCAGTGTCCGCAGCGAACACCCCGCATGGTTTCCCGGCTCTTTCGTATCAAGACGATAGAAAAAGAATATTACTGATTCAACGGCAACATCGTCTCAATGTATTCTCTCGTATTACTCAATCTAGGCACTTTGTGTTGTCCCCCTAATTTTCCTCTCTGGGCCATCCAATCATGGAACAATCCCTGGCGGGCAACAATTACTTCTAATGGCTGCAATGCAATATCCTTCCACCGTTTTGCCTCATAGTCAGAATTGACCTCTTTCAGAGTAGCATCCAGTATCGCCGCAAACTTCTCAACAGAATCCGGCATCTTGGCAAATTCTATCAGCCATTGGTGACGGCATTTTGCATTCTCATCCATAAAGACGGGTGCCGCAGAATACTCACAAACCTGTGCTCCTGTTTCTGCGCAAGCCTTGGCCAGTCCCTTTTCAGCATTGTCCACAATCAATTCCTCACCGAAGGCATTGATGAAATGCTTCGTTCTGCCCGTGATAACAAACTTATAAGGATTCTTACTTGTAAACTTCACAGTATCACCGATCATGTATCTCCACAAACCACAGGAAGTGGAAATCACCATTGCGTAATTCTTGTTCAACTCTACCTCTTCAAGGCAATATGCCCGCGGATTTTCCTTGTCCACTTCTTCCAATGGAATGAATTCGTAGAAGATTCCGTAGTCAATCATCAACAACATGGCAGGATCAGAAAGATCGTTCTGCGTACCGAAATATCCTTCGGAAGCATTATAAGTCTCCACATAATGCATCTTCGGCGAATGAATCACCTGTTTATACTGTTCCCGATAAGGAGTGAAAGCCACTCCTCCATGGAAAAACACTTCCAGATTTGGCCATACCTCCTCTAATGTTCTTTTCCCGGTTTTCTCAAGAATTCGTTTGATAAGCACCAGCATCCAGGACGGTACACCGGACAAACTTGTAACATTCACCGGTATAGTACTGTTAGCGATTGCTTCTATTTTTGTTTCCCATTCGCTCATCAAGGCAATTTTCTTGCTTGGCACACGAACGAAATTAATAAGCGGATTTACATTCTGAATTAAAATGGCCGATAAATCTCCGACCAGACTATGATTGGAATTAAGGTTCGGGCTGTGGCTGCCACCTAGAATCAACCCTTTGCCTGAAAAGAAATGACTATCCGGATTGATACGGAAGTAAAGAGCCGCCGCATCTTTGCCCCCTCTGTAATGAATATCCTCCAAAGCTTCCTTGCTGACAGGAAGAAATTTGCTCTTATCGTTAGTCGTACCGGATGATTTGGCAAACCAACGTATTTCCGACGGCCAAAGCAGGTTCTGTTCTCCTGCCCGTAAACGCTCTACGTAAGGCTTTATCTCTTCGTATGTTTGGATGGGCAGGCGTTTTCTGAAATCTTCATAGCTGCGGATAGAGACATAGTCGTACTTTTTACCCCATTCGGTCCGGGCAGCCTGCTGCACCAAGCGATTCAACACACGGTGTTGAATCTCACTTGCCTGATTGGCATATAGATCTATTTGTTTTAAACGGGAGTCAAAAGTCTTACTAATAATTTTTGTAATATTCATTTCTGCTTTAACATAATAATGTTTAGTCGTGCAAAAGTAATTTATTTATCTTTTTTTTCTATCTTTACGACGGAAATAATCGTTAAAATTGACGAGTTTACCAAAATCCCCGAGTTTTAGACTAAAAAATGCGATAATGAGAATCGGAATCTTAACCTCAGGCGGGGACTGCCCCGGTATTAATGCCACTATTCGTGGTGTGTGTAAGACGGCCATCAATTATTATGGGATGGAAGTGATAGGAATTCACAGTGGCTTTCAGGGTCTGCTGACGAAAGACATCGAGTCTTTTACGGATAAATCGCTGTCCGGTCTGCTGAATCTTGGCGGAACGATGCTGGGAACCTCCCGTGAGAAGCCTTTTAAAAAAGGTGGCGTTATCTCGGATGTTGACAAGCCTGCACTGATTCTTCAGAATATTCAGGAAATGGGGCTGGATTGTGTAGTCTGCGTCGGGGGAAACGGTACACAGAAAACTGCTGCCAAGTTTGCTGCAATGGGAGTAAATATAGTATCAGTCCCAAAAACTATTGACAATGATATCTGGGGGACAGATATCTCTTTCGGATTCGATTCGGCTGTAAGCATCGCCACAGATGCTATCGACCGCTTACACTCCACCGCCAGTTCCCATAAAAGAGTGATGGTAATTGAAGTGATGGGGCATAAAGCAGGTTGGATTGCTTTGTATTCCGGTATGGCAGGTGGGGGGGATGTCATCCTTGTTCCTGAAATCCCTTATAATATAAAGAATATCGGCAACACAATCCTGGAAAGACTGAAAAAAGGCAAACCTTACTCCATAGTGGTAGTAGCCGAGGGAATCCAGACAGACGGGCGCAAGCGTGCTGCAGAATATATCGCTCAGGAGATTGAATATGAAACCGGAATCGAGACTCGTGAGACGGTATTGGGATATATTCAGCGTGGCGGTTCGCCTACTCCTTTCGATCGTAATCTTTCTACCCGTATGGGTGGTCATGCGACGGAACTGATTGCTAACGGGGAATTTGGACGTATGGTAGCCTTGAGGGGAGATAATATTTCATCTGTCTCTCTCGAAGAAGTCGCGGGAAAACTGAAACTGGTTACTGAGGATCACGATCTTGTGATTCAAGGGCGTCGCATGGGAATTTGCTTTGGTTAGATTCCGTAAATGATTATGCCATAGCTGTTTCGCTGTCGGCAGGCAGGCTCTCTTTTGATGTGTTTTCAAGTTCCAGCTCGGAGTCTGTATCCGTTTCGGCTTCAGATTCATCTGTCATTGCCGATTGTGATGTTTTTGACTCGTTAATGGTTGTAATGAATACCGGGTCTTTCACTTTCTTGATAGCCATCTGGGCGGCATTCTGCTGAGACTCTTTTTTTGAATATCCGGTACCTGTCCCGGCAGGAAGTCCTTCAATGCGTACTTCTGTCTGGAATACTGGATTGCTGTCTTTATCAAGGAATTGTTCTATCAACTCAAAAGAAACTTCCATCTTACTTTTCTGGCTCCATTCGATTAACTTGGATTTGAAGTTAACCTCCTTACGGGATATTTTATCCAGGTCGATATACCGGTTGATGATTCGTTGCTCCATAAACTGTTTGCAACGTTCATACCCCTGATCCAGATAAATGGCTCCGATAAATGCTTCAAAAGCATTTCCGTACATATAACTGTTGTGAGAAGAAGAGCGGGTAGAATACTTTATGAGTTTATCCAAACCAATCTCAACAGCCAACTTGTTCAGAGTCTCCCGTTGTACAATCTTGGAACGGGTATTTGTCAGAAAACCTTCCCGTTTTCCTTCAAAACGCTTGTATACAATATCTCCCACGATGGCGTCAAGGATGGCGTCACCGAGAAATTCCAGTCGCTCATTATTCAAAGGACGTCCTTTTTCCGAGCGGACAGAAGTTGATTTGTGCAGAAGGGCCTGCTCGTAAAGCCGGATATTATGTGGGTAGAACCCGAGTATCCGGTAAAAACAAAGATAAGACTCTCTGTCCTTGCGGAACAAGAGCCTTATCTTATCTATTTGGTTACGTAACACGATATTACTCAGCGTATTTCTTGAAGATGACGCAGGCATTGTGACCGCCGAATCCGAATGTATTGGACAGGGCAACATTAACTTCGCGTTTCTGTGCTTTGTTGAACGTGAAATTAAGGTTATAGTCGATATTTTCATCGTTGTCACCTTCTTCATGGTTGATAGTCGGAGGAACAATGCCGTTCTTGATGGCAAGGATACTTGCAATAGATTCTACCGCACCGGCAGCTCCCAGCAAGTGACCTG
>CAMQVH010000053.1 GCA_947038155.1 uncultured Bacteroides sp.
TTCCTTACTTCATAACTTATGTTTCCCTAAACAACATAGCCAGGGAACCCACATTCAAGCACAACGTACTGAAATAAGTTAAACAGAATAGAAAAGATTCAAAACCTGTACTGATTTAAGCCAATCCATCTGATATACTGATGACTCAAATATCCAATTATCCGAATCTAATCCTGTCGATGCTCACCAAGCGGGGATATAGATTCATCACGTGGGCAAAAGTGGGTGGCACATGGGCTTAGGGTTGTTTATCTGTGGGCTTAAAGTCATCGGTAGGTGGGCTGAACAGGACAGAGCTTCTATTCTGGTGAAACAGAGGCTCTGTTTAAATGAAATACAAGCTCCGTTTCGCTAAAACAGAACTTGCATTTATTGAATGAAGGCATATATGCTAGTACTTCCGGAAATCTTTTATCGCCAGAAACAATGATTTTACCATTTTCCAAACCATCATTCATTTCTATTTCATAAATTAAGGGAGAGTTTTCATCAGATAATGTTCTTGTTTGTCCCGAAGCATTAAGTCGATATTGGCTTTTTATACCCAAAGTTACTCCATTCGCTCTTGTTTCAGGACTGGCTGTAACTGATTTTTCTCATAATACTTTTTTATTTGCTTAATTTTATGTTTACTGTTTACCTTGTCTTAGTTTTAATACTTGGTTACAAGTATACAAGATGTTAATAGTAACAGTTTCATTTTATTGCAATCAATCAAAAATAATTCCTCCTGGTGGAATTATTCCATTATTCTTCCAAACATGATTAACCTTTACTTCTGTGATACCGGCATCAGGATATCGCCGTTGATATTTTTCTGTTTTATCAGCTTCTATGATATATCCGTGTGACATTCCAGTTGCAAATTTGAAACCATATTTTTCTTTTTTTCCGTCATACATTAAGGTTAAAGAAGTAAGGTTCCATTCGTATGAACCTTCATATGATACTTCTGAAGAAGTTTTTATTGTGAACTTTCTCGTATCCTGATTAAATGTATAAGTTGCGCCAATAAAAGGTTCACTTTCTTCTCGCAATTCTTTTTCTATTTCCGGGGGGATTCTTAGGTCTGTTGCTTTTATAGTTATTCCCGGATATCCAGGGCTACCTTCTTTTAATGGAATCCCCCAATCTATGATTTCCGGGCTGCTGAAATATTTTACATATACGAATATCTCACATAATATTTTATCATTATCCAGAAGCCGTATCATGGTACTTCCACTTTTGTGTGTAGTGATGCAGATACCTGTTTTATCAATAGTTGCAGTTGCAATTTCTTGATCTTCAGACTGTAGTGCACAGTTGCAGTGGGTTAAGTCAGTTTCGATACTGATATGTGACGTTTCTCCTTCCCATATGGAAATCGATTTCTTTTCCGGTTCGTATGGTTCTTCCTTGGAACAACCATACGAGACTATAAATAATGATGTGATAAGTAAAAAAATAGCAAATCTCATATTTCTATTGTTTTTTGAGATTACTTGTTAAGGGCTGTTTGAAGACTCAAAACTTATAAATTATTAGTGTTTCGTCTATCTGTTAATAAGTATCTGTAAATCGCACTAATCCAGACGCTTCACCACCTACTGGCCCATTAGCAGAGAAATTCCAGGAATACGATGATTGTCCCCCGTTAGTAATCCACCAATAGCGATTGACATTTCCATGAGTAATGCTTGAGCTATACATCGTAAATGTGTTGCCATAAGAAGAAGTACCTGTATAGCAAGTAAATGATGCCTGCCAGTAGCCGCTACAGTAATCAACCGAGAATAAGCTCGTAACCTTGTCTGTCGCTTCGAAAGAGACATCAGAAATGCTCCAATTTCCTCCGTAAAACGACAGTGAAGGATAACCGCGGGTAGTAATGAAACTATTGTTTGATGCTTTCTCATCCTTAAAAGAAAGCTCATTACTATTGCCGATAGTATAGGATTTAAACTCCTTTTCTGTAGAAAGCAACAAGGTAGTAATCTCTCCTTTACGAATACTTTCTTTTATCTTCTTATTCAACTCATCGAGATTTTCAAATATCGGTACGAGATTGTCTTTTGAAATTCCTTCAGCCTGAATGATGCTGTCGGTTATTGATGCATAATACGAATAGTTGACCGTGTCAATTGTCACAAACTTATTCACAATGCGCAAATCTTCTGCAAGTGTGTGAGGGATCACAGATTTGTGAATTTCCACATCCTCATACCTGTCTGTACAACTAAAAGTTGTCATTGCTGCAACAACAAGCAGCAAAAATAAAATTCTTTTCATGTTTAATTCTTTTATGTAAAATTGATTTAATTATTTCATCTCATGAAAACAGCGCAAAGAATAGATATTAGTAGAATATTTTTCAATGTACTCTCCTGTAAATATCATTCTCATTATATAAATTACCAGGGTTTTTGTGACATTCCCCCTGTTGACGGCTTATATGCACCATTATTCAAATATCTTTCAAGCTCTTGGATTTCTGAAGGAGTAAGTTGCCTGTTATTTCCATCAAATACGACATCGTCCAATTCTCTGTAAACGTCTGTTCGGGCTTTATACGGTAAATAAAAATAGTTGATGAACATTCGGTCCAAATCAGATAACTCTGTATTAACTGGAAGTTCATTATCGCTTTTATCTGTAATGGTTTTAGCTCCATTGGTACTAAAATCATAAGAGCTGGCTAAAGTAATTGAGTTCCAGTCAAATGAACCACGTGCATAATAATTTTGAGTAATCTTGTCGAAATGAAATCTATTAGCTGGTTGGATATTATTTGTATAAACGTTGATATAAGTATCCCGGTCATATCTTTGTTGCTCATTATACATACCTGCAACATTACATAATGCATGTTTGATAAATCCTACAACGCCGTCAATCCTATAATTGTTAAAATTGTTTTTCATATCCCAGGGTATGTTTATATATTGTTCTCCTCCTATACGTCCCACATCAGATGAGCCAGATTGTCCCAGTGGGGCCATTTGTATCCGGACATTAGGATATGCAAATCCATAGATTGGATCTGTTACAGGATCATCAATGGCATTATAAAACCTTATATTTGTTTGTTTTTCAATTTCTGATATAGCTTTGATTACACAAGAACGTAATGGCGCTTCATCATAATCTTCAATATTTCCTATAATTAGTCTTATCATGGTCCAAAAACGATTCTGTTGAGGATTCACACCGAATGCTCTTGTTTGAGATTCTGGTAATAATGGTTTAAAAACTCCGGCTGTCGGAGCAAGTGTGGGGTCAATAAGAGTATTAGATGAATTATCTAATTCATTTTCTAGATATGGGCTTCCTGTTTTTTCCCAATTAGCCAATTGTTGTTGTGTGTATACAGTTTCATAAATGGCTTTTGGTTCATTGACTATACTTTTTTGTTCAGTTGTAGTGTACGTGTCATCACTACAAGAAGAGATTAGCCCGATGACCACAATGGCTTGCAGATAAAATTTGATGTTTTTCATATCTATAAAATTTAAATGTTGATAATATAGAGAATGATACTTATTAGTGTTCTTTATTATCCTTGTTCATGTTTGAGACAATTTCAACATACTTCTGATACATGTCATCAGATATTGATAATTGCTTTGCTTCTTCAAGTGATAAATCCAAAACATAAATTGAGTTTTTATAGATGATTCTATCTGATATAATCAAATCTGAATTTGTTTGCATCATATATTTTATATTTAAACTATCTTCCGGGAGTTCACCAACGGTTCTAATTGAATCGACTTCCGCTGCATTGCCATTAAACGGTTTGTCTGGCAAGATATCATTGTCTGCGCACGACGCAATCAATATGATAAACATTAATGTTTGAATTATTTTTTTCATAATAATGAATTTATTGGTGTTTTTCTACTATAACTTGGAAGTTGCCTTCTAAAATTAATGGCTTGCATGCATTATCACCGATGTCTTTTGTTTCAGCTCTTAGCTTGCCGAACATCTCATTCTGCGTTTCATCATAAGAAGATATTATCATATACCCCTCACCAAAACAGGTGTTCCAAGTTTGCATATTTGTAATTTCTAAATAAGATGTCCTATGTAGGAATATATCTTCTGTTTCTGGAGGAATGGAAAATGTAAGTTTTTTGTTAATCATATCTGGTGTAAAATTCCAGATAGTGCATCTGACATCATATTGGGGCCATTCTTTTGTATCATCTTTAGGTACTAAAGACGAATAAAAAATTAATTGACTGCTCCCATCGTAATTTGAGTAATAATCCATATTGGGCGTATAACTCTGCCACGGCAGAAATACCTCCGGGTTATCGAAATATGGAATATTGTTAATAGTGCATTCAAACTTATGCCAAAATCGCCAAGCGCCATCTTTTTTGCATCCGTATAATAAGATAGAAGCAGATGTAATAATTATTGAGCAGATAATTTGGTTTATGTATTTCATGTCTTTTAATTATTAGGATAGTTAGACTTATACATTATTGTAAAAGGTGTTTGTTGTACGATTTCACCATCGAAGTTGAGAAGCTGCAATTTGTAAATCATAACCTTCCCGTCTGGAGATGAAAGAATGCGTTCTTTTTCAGATGGTGGTATTATGTCACGTATATACCCTTTTCTTTTCCACGGAATTCCTCTCGGCACATTCTCATCATTTATGACAATTGCGGCAACAGGACTCCATTCTGCATTAGAGAACTCATCATAAGTCTCGTCTCTATATTTTAAAGGCATGGTCACAAAATCATAAAATAACTCTATGCCTTTGTCATTAAACAAACGCCCGTCTTTATTAAAGACTAATGTCTTATAAGTTAAATCATAAATATCTTGTCCGGAAATTCTAACAAATAGCGGAGCACTCTCATTACCTTCGGAATCTATGATTTTTAAATAAACAGTTGTGTTGTCATTATCTTCCAGAGTACTTATGTGAAGTTCCGGTGATTCGGATGTAAACCAGACTAACGGTTGGTCGTTTGTTTTAATTCCCCATTTGTACAGTAGAACATTCTTGTATTTATTCAAGAATTCTGCATATTGCGAATCAATACATTTTGATTTTATTTCGTAAAATCCGGGCTTTCTAATTGCATCTTCCAAGACAAATCTCGGAGTACCCACCATGACTTCGATGCTGGATTCTAATGAGTTTCCTCCTTTGGCAGTGATACGTACAATACCATTGCCGGTTACTGTAAGAATCCCGCTTTGATCTATTGTTGCTATGTCCGGATTATTTGTACTCCACTCGATATTATATATACTCTTGCTGTTTACGATATATCGAGAACCGTTAAAACCCTGTTTAGGTCCTATTATACCAAAGTCTAATTGGGCGTTGAGCCATTCAAGTACTAGTGGAGGTAAATCAATGTGTTTACTTGACAGACCTGCAAACTTGTATATATTTGCGCCAAAAGGGCTGTTGTCGATGTCAGGACTTTGGAGGAACATATTGGGGGTCGGATTCTGCTGTCCATGTCCAACGCATAAAGCACTGGATGTTGGTATAAACGGAATTGAATTCCACATTGATACATTATAGTCATATTTGCCTACAATAGGGATGCCGTCCTCTTGGTTTCCTTCTATCTTTTTTTTTGCTTCTGCTAAATCGTAGTATGAACTAGGATAAGTATCATAAAGCAAATTACTATTCATGTGGGCTGCATAAGAGAATATGGTATGTCTTACATCGACTAGCCATAAACACTTCTTGATATATCTCAAATTAATATTGGTAACTTTTCCACCGAATGAAGTTCCCGGATTTATTTCTACCAAACCTTTAATTGTCGTTTTTCCGGGAACAAGGTTTAGAAGCCCAACCCATATATCGTTTAATCCCCATGCTAAAACGGGACTAGTCAACCATCTGACTAAGGGAATGAGACCGATTAAGTCAGAAGATGCTGAAAAATCAACTTTTAAATATGATGTTGGTAATGTGTTTACGAAATAGCTTCCGTTAGCTATAGCCAGCATTCTGAATTCACGCCCATTATCACCTCGTGGAAAGCCTAATGTTGCTAATTCGTTTTGCCATATATAATGCTCTGAATTATTTAATTCTCCTCCATAATCAACATAATTAACTAGCAGTTGTTTTGCAGCATGGCTATGAGCTATCTTTTCAATAGCTGTAAGCAATGTTCCACTATCGGCATATTTATCAGCAAAATGTCCTATCGTTTTTTTGTTTTCTAGAAATGAACTCAGGCCATACAAGGCATAGAGGGCCCCCAGAGGTACATTGGCTCCCAAGTGTGGGGAGTCATGGCTAATATAAAGAGATACTTGATGTTCCATACCAGCATCCTCCATTTTTCTCAAAGCATACCTCGCTATCACTCCTCCCATGCTTTGTCCTAGTATTACATTTGTTGCTATATTTTCTTGGTTATCTTTTTGAGCATTAACCCATTGAATTACCTTTATGAGGGTATTTGCGTTTGCCTGAATATACTCTTCGCTGTAGTCCCAATCTACGTAAACAATATCATAATTAAGATATAAATCAGGGCAATATATGCCTTGATCTCTGATATAGTTTTTATAGAAGCTAGCCATTGTGGTACTTCCTTTATTGATGACTGTACCATCTTTTTTTCTTGTGCGGGGATCAAAACCTTCAACAACAATAAAAGGTTTTTTAATTCGTCCTGTGTGATTGGATGGAGCATAGGCAACAAATACTTCTGCTTTAGTTTTCAAGCCTCTGTACGGTTCACCGGTTATTATTGCTTGAGGATAATTAAGATAGTAGTCGTTTGCCAAAGACCTAGTAAGTGTGTTACCGATAACCTGTATTTTAGTATGTGATAGTAGTTGCTTACCGTTTGTTAGGGTTATTCTTAGCTTGATATCTTTAGTTCCATCAGTTGTATAATTTTCTGTGATTGCACTACCTATATTGATTGATCTATAACCACTGCCGGTATCAATTTCTATTGTTCTGCAAGAAAGATTAGTGAACCAACAATTTGGATCTAATTTAAATGATACCGATGATGAAGTCAGGATGCTATCTTGACCGCAAAATCCAACTACATATCGAGTTTCATAAGGGTTTTGCCATGTGCCATTCTTATAATTATCACTTACTTTCCCGTTATTATATTGGATGAGATTATCTGTAAGTGCATTAGCTTTGATTACTGAATATTGATAGGCTAAAGCACTTATCGTTAATGTGCTAGGACTGCTGCTGGCGCTATTCTGTTTAACCAATATGTTTCCAACGTCTTCAAAGGGTTTTATGGTAACAGCAGAGGATCTGATTGTGCGGAGTAACATTTCATAAGTCTGCCTATCTATGCTATTTGTTTCGGTCAAACTGGAACCGTCGAAACGATCCATGTCTACCAGTTCAAAAGCGAAGTCACGTAACAAACCGTGTGGAACTTTCGATTTATCTAAAGTTCCGAACATGTTATCAAGGAAAGTGCGTACTTTTTCATTTTCTTCCACAGCTTGTCCATATGCGTGAGCAACGCTGGTTATAATTAATAGGAGAATAATCCCGTAACGGATAATAATTTTTCTCATCATATCCACTTCTGATTAAGGTTGAACTGTATGTGTTAACGTCCTCTGTGCAATATTTGAAATATCTGCTATTCGATATCAAACTCTCCAATGAGAGTCATGTCTTCTTCTATATAAAGAAGTTCATAATGACCTACTTCAATATCTGCCAAACTAATCTTGTAAGTTTCTTGCTCATTAGGAGCCAATAACACATCTTGGAAGATAATATTTTCCTGCTGATCCTTTACTTGGAAGATAACCTGATTATCTACGTTTTCTATAAAACGTACTTCAATGTAGTTTTCATCAAGAGTGGCTTCTATAGGTATAGGAACAATTCTTCTATGCTGGGTCTGCCATTTTTTGAAAACTAAACGTTTACTTTTGTGTTTTGATAGATTGTTAGGATCCATGGCAATGAATGGAATACTAATCAGAAGTAGTAAAATGCTAAACAGTCTCATATCTTTAAATATTTTTTGCAAAGTTATGGCGATATGAGGTATAGTGCAAATAAAAGCAACTTTTTGACGTAGACAGACTGACGTTGATAATCAGAGAGTTATCTTTTGTTGCATGGACAGGAAATTATTTAAGAGATTATTTTCTGTTTGCAAAAGCGCTTAACGCATATTTTCGATTAAATATTCACGTAATGACAACTTGTTATTGAGTAATTCAATTCCCAATTTTTGTCTAAGTCTGAATCGTTTTTTTCTTGCCGATTCGACTGCAATGTTGAGCAATTTTGCTTCAGCATTCGTATCAAACCCTAACATACAAAAGCAGCAATACATAAATTCTTGTGTTTGTAAATCTGGGCACAGATTATATATGTAACTACGGAAATTGGGGTAGATATCCGTTATTTCATTCGCAATCAGTTTCCATTGCTTATCTGTTATTAATGGGCTATTATTTCCGGGTTTATTTTGATTAGCTAGATGCGTTAGCTCTTTAAACAAGGGCGACTTTATCAGGATTTTATTTTGTAGTTCTTTATAATTAGTGGCAAGAAGGAAAATTTCTTCTTGCATTTTATTATATTTTTCATCTTTTTTCTTAAACGTGTCTAATAACTTTCTTTTTTCTTCCAATTCTAATGAGGCATAGAGTAAATCTATTTTTATCTGGTGCAATTCATCTTGTTGCTTTTGGATTTTTTCTTTTGCTTTCTTGCGGTATAACAAGTATCCTACCATTATTAATAGTAGTGTAATAATGCAGATAATTGAAATGATGATGTAGCCTTGTTGTCTAATTTTTAGTCTGTCTACTTCTTTGCTGATTTTTAGGTGATTATATTTGGATTCTATATCCAGTATTTTAGATTGGCTATCTGCATACACAATAGAATCTACCATATCAACATATTCTTCCAAATTGCTGAGAGCTTCTTTATAGTTTTTTTCTGCATTATAGATTTGATAATATAGATATTTAATGCTACATGCATATTCAGGATTATCCTGTGGCATCTGGAATAATAATTCTTTGGCTTTATTTATAGAATCAGATTCAGTGTATAGGTCTATCAGTGCAATATAATTAGGCATTTTGTTTCTTCCTCTTGCCAATGCTTTGAGAAGATATGTTTCTGCTTCATCGTATTTATTCTGCATTGCATAAATGTTGCCTAGGGTATTATTTATTGATGAAGTAACTTCTACATCTTTGGTGTTGGCTGCTACAGAATCAGCAATAGTTAGAATCTCTAATGCGAGATTTAGTGAATCTATTTGCGCATATTCACGTCCTACGTCTCTTAAAGCACAGGCATAACTGTCAGTATTATTTTCTTTTTTGAAGTATTCGGCAGCAGTCTCATATCTTTTGATAGCTTCTGTCCGCATGAATCTTTCTCTGTACAAGTCGCCTATATAGTCATAGGTATATCCAATGAGATTATTAAGCTTATTCTTTTCTGCAATATTCAATGCATCGGTATATATTGACATAGCTCTATCATAATCTCCGTCAGCAAAATAGGAACGACCTAAATAAATCAGAATTTGCACTTGTTCATCAGGACTACCATGCGAGGAATACCAGTCATAAGCCCTCTCTAATTGGTAAGTTGGGAGGATGGTGGTGAAGATCTCGTCTGTAATCTTTCCTGATAACATACACCAGCGTGCAAAGGTTTTATCGTCTAGTTTTTCAGGAGATGATATGCCTTTTAGTAGGTTGGATGCACTGTCAGGATTGATGGCAATGGTCTTTTCTACTTCATTTAGTAGCCTGTCAGATACGGATTGTTGTTTGTTGCATCCTGATACCAGAAATGTAGATATGAACAGTATATAGATAAGTTTTCTCATTAGTTTCTATTATTTTGTTTGTAAAAGTAGCCTTTTTTCTGTATGATGTTATTGATACAGAGGATTATTCTTGAAAAATTATTTATATTTATCATTTCAGTTATCTATAAATAAGCAGTGCATCCAATTCCTCGCTTGGAATGGATGCACTTAACACAAACAAACAATAAAACGGCCTCTCAAGGGGGTGCCGTTTTATCGGGCATTTTGCATATAGTGGGAAACATTATATGCGAAGAGGGCTAAAAGCCCGCTCGGATACTTCACAGTAGCCTTTTTATATCTCACCTATATATTGTATAAATACTTATTTCTCGGATTTTCTACGACTCCAATTCCGAATTATTCAGGCGTATATTCCATCCGTTTACTTTCATTAGCGGACAGAGTTGCGGAATCCCCGTATCTGATGATTGGATAAAGAACAGGAGTGTATAAGTATCCTGACGGTCAAGATATTCCTGGTCGCTTATATCACCTATATTATCGGGATAGATTTTTGATAACAATAAATATTGGGTGAGTGGTAGATGCAGGATAATCTTTCCACTGGGTATATGCTTTATAGATAATGTTGTGTTGTCTCCCTTCATGATGCGCAGCGTATTCAATCTGGCATGAATGACGGGAATCTGTTCGGACGTTACGGACACTTCCTGCCGATACGGCAGGTAGCAGACCGGAGTTGGTCCGACAGGAGTATTGGTATAGTCTATCACACCGTTGGCGGATTCCAGGTTGAAGGCAAAGTCCTCTTTCCGTAGAGGGAGATTGTTTTCATCCTGGAGAATGCATGAGAAATCATTCGTGTTTTTCACCAGTTCGGCGGTGATGACTTGATACTCTTCACTGATAGTGATATTTTCAAGGCTACTGTAAAAAAGTGCATTCAGTTTCCTGGCCGACTGGTTCTTTTCGTCACATGCCAACGATATATTCAGAGACTTTCGTTCCGTCTGTCCAGCTTTGAGATTTGGGAGCTGATACAGGTTGTCGGATGCTCCTCCCCATATGAGCAGATGATAAGTGTCTTCGGGAAACGGCACTTTTACCATGCAGTAGCCTTGATGTAATGTTATACTGTCTACGTCCAGTCGGTCCACATACTTGCCATTTTTGTCGAAGGCAAAAATGGTGATGTCGCCTACCTGCGTAGACGCGGCGTCCACGTTCAGGATATTATAGGTGTACGATATTTTCAGCCAGGTTCCTGTAGGACAGTCTGATAAGTCGTCGTTCACCCAGTCACAGGACGAGAACAGCGCGACAACGCAAATAATATGTAGTAGAAATGAACGCATTGAATTTGATTTTAGTTCGGGTGGCCGACACTGCTTATTCAAGTTCTACATCCTGATTACGTACGGCCCATGGAAAAACATTAATATTGATATCCACTTCGGCTTTGTATTCGTCCGGTTGTTCCGGTTTGATGTAAGGTTCGCCGCTGCCGAGTCCTGCCACTTTACTGATAGACAGGCGGTATATGTTGTTACGTACGATGCCGAATTCCATTACGCCCATTTCCGTGGAGTTGTTATCATCCTCGTGCTTAATCCAATAGTTATAGTAACATGCATAGTTTTCAGTCTTTTGGAAACGTTTGATGCTGTATTGGGCAAGGGCTTTTGTATCCGAATTGTCTGTGATATCTTCAGGCAAGTTATTCAGAACTAGTTTGCGGATAGCATCCACGCTGGTGTAGAAGTTGTAGTTGAAGTAGAACAACTTGGTTGGCCAGTTGGAAGAATTGCTTATATTGTCACCGTTTTCGTCGAAAACGCGATCGGTAGCAATGTCCATGCTGGCTTTGAACATTACTCCCGTGCTATATGCATTCAATTGTGCATTGACAAACATACAGTTCTCCAGACAGTAGATGTGTGACCAACTCTTGGCTGGTTTCATGCCTGCCCAGTTGCTGTCGTTGATATCCAAGTTAACCAATGCTTGTGCGAAGAAGCCGTCGGCATTGGTGAAATCTTTGGCGCCTTCCACTGTTTTCTTGAAGAAATAAGGGTCGATTATGTAGCCATTGTTATCATTGATATTGCCGAAGTTTTCGTCCGTGTATGCACCCGGTTCCTGGAATTCGTTCAGTACGGCTGTGTGGCGGAATGTATAGAACTGTGTTGCCAGGTTCAACATTCTGAAATTATTGAGTTTGATGGTACAATAAACCTTTCCGGAAGGGTCTTTCAGCGGGAAAGTCTCCTGTTGCTGCGTCAGTTCGACCTTGGCAACGGCACGTTCAAGACCGATAGTTACACTAGTCACCTTGTCCGAATCGGTGGGCTTGCTCACTTCCACATTCAGGTTGGCAGCACCACGGTTGGTCATGACAAATCCGCTTTCGGGTACGCTTGGGATTTTTCCTGTACTATATGTAATGCCGTCGACAGCATTCAGGAAAGCGTCTTGTGTGCTGATATTTCCGGTGACAGCCTTTCCGTTGGCGATGGCGAAGATGTTGTAAGTACCCGGATTGACTGTGATTTTGTCAGCGGTGTACTGTATTTTCTGACCGTCCATACCGGTCAGGCTGATGTTCTTCAGTTCCTGTTGGTCTTTGAAGGTTTTGGTTGTCGAGTCGAACAAGTAGACCGTCAGGCTTTTGACTGCATATTCCTCTTTCGACCCTACCTCTGTAAGCCCCGATGACTCGGCGCTGCGGGTGAGGGCTACGTTAGGAATTTCGAAGGATAGGGCAAGGTTGCCGTTTGATTCTGTAGGAATCTCGTCGGAAAAAGCTACGTCTGCATCATTGATGCAACTGTACTGTGTAACTGCTGCAAACAAGAGCAGCGACATTAACTGATTGAATCTTTTCATTTTACTGTGGTTTTAGTTAAACAAATTATTTTAATTCACTAATTAGTTTCAGGTTTTCTGCCGCTTGTGACAATCCTGCGTCTTTAGCCTGCTGGAACAGTGTTTCTGCTCTCTCGTAATCATCCTGAAGGAAAGAAACGACCCCTTCTGCTAATGTCTTTTCCGGCACTGCCGGAGCTTTCTTGAGAAAAGAGGCGGCGGTCTTTGTGTCTTTTTGCATCAGGGCTATGCAGGCGGCGTTCAGATTTGCCGTTGGATTGTCGGGAAACAGTTGCGCGGCAGTCATAAAAATCTTGTTGTACATCCTGCTTCCCGGAGAGTGTGTGAGCGCAAGACGGAACATTTCTTCCAAGCTCAGATTTCGGGGATTGGTGTCGAATACTTTCTGCGATTCTTCCACCGTGAACGGACGTACATAATATTCGATGGTATAGTCAGAATGCCTAAGCAAAGTAAACCAGTGTTCGAGCACAAAACGGTAGAACGTTGGAAATTGTGTTTTCAGTATCCTTTCTTTGCGGTCGGGATGAATATCGCCCGTCACGATTTCCATGACTGCCTCTTTCTGTCGGAAAGTTGTGTCACCGAGAAGCGCTTCAAACCCTTCCCAATCCTCGGGTGTATAGGATGTATGAATATTCTTTTTTTCGAATGTATATAATCGGCTTACATATTCTTTCAATGCCTGTGTACGTTCGTGGGACAGTCGTTCGTTTACCTTAAGAGGGCCGTCCGGTGACGCGTAACCGTGAATACCGATGTGTGTGATGCTTACGTTACTGTCTTGTTTGATAGTGTTGATTGTCTCTATGATTTTATTTAGTTCGGCTGCATTATTGCTGTATTTGTCATTAATGGCAGTTACATTGACGGGAAAGTCAATGAACGCTGAACCTTTCTCCTTTCTGATTTTCGATTTCTCGATTTGTGGAGTCAAGAATGCAAGTTGCGGAACAGGTGTTGGTTGTGGGTGCAGACGGGCGATGCAGGTGAAATCTTCCGTGCCGGGAATACCGCAGCCACAACTCTTCTCTACTAATGAGAGAGTAGCCCGGTTCATCCATTTATCAAACGGGGCGGATTGCAGGTAATGCAAAGTCTGTCTTTCTCCGTTTTTTCTTTGCAGGGCTTGTGCTTCTTTTTCTTTTTTTCTTGTTTCCCGCAGGAATATGATATGCTGTTTCCGGCTGTTGATATAAATGGGTGGCAGTTCCAACCGATGTTCCAAACTGTCGCTGACAACAGGAATCAATACCATAGATTCATTGGGTGAGAAATCGCGGGTGATGTCTATTGAAATAGAAACCACCAACTCTTTTCCGACCTTATACAGGCTGGATGAGGTTGTGCGCACAGCCCCTGTTTCTTCTGTCGCAAGCGCCGGGGCTTGTATCATCAGAGACAGAATAACCGCAATGATAAAAATTGCTCCTGTTTTCATTATTGTAATAATCTGTATTTCTTTGTCTTATAGGTGAATCTGTTACCAAGGATAAATCTGGGATATTACTCCATACTGTTGTAATTCTTCCAAAATCTTTATATCCTTTTTACTTTTGCTGAATCCGCCATGTCCTAGATGATATACTCTCCAGGGAGTGGTGCGGTATTTGCGCGCTATCTGCAAATAGATACGCCTTCTTTTTGAGAACCAAACTTTCCATAGACTGTTCATACTGTTTCCTCTTTTCGTTTTAAAATAGATATACCAAACTTATGGAGGCCTTGTTGGGGCCTGCGTAATGATGGTGTCCTTTGTTGCGAAGTCCTGCACATTTCCTGACACAGTTGTACTGCTTATAGCAGATGAAATCATATCCTGCTCCCAAAGCTGTTTCTATGTTCCAATGGTCGTTCAGCATCCAATGGTATCCACAACTGATGCCACCCCCTACGAGCCAGCCCTCATACCGATGTTCTTTCAGTCTTGAGAATATGCCGAAAGGCAGTTTCTTCCCGCCGATATTGAATTGCCCGCCATTGAGATAAGCTCCCCAAAAGAAACCGTTGAACTTCTGGCAAGTCCAGTATTTATATTCGGGCTGAATCAGCCAGTAACGGTTCACGTACATCTCACTTCGCTTCCATGGTCGCAGGCTGCCTGCCAGCTCGACGGTGCTTCTGTTTCCTACGGCATAGGAGATACCTGCTCCGAAGGAACCGTCGATTGCCGGAAGTGCGTTGAGTCTGACGGCTACTTTCTGCGAATAGCAGTGAAGACAACCGAATGATATAAGTAGGGCTATGAAGTATCTCATTGTATCTGTCGGTTAAGGACGTTTATTGTTTTCGAAAAAGACCTTCAGGTTGTATGTGGCTTCCTCGGAACCTTCCGCTTTGGCGGCTTTCAGTATGCGGATGCCCTCGTATGTATTTCCGGTCATCAGCTCATACACTCCCCGGCAACTTTTGTAGGCAAGTCCCTCATGTAATGCCATTGAAAGGAATTTGTTTGCTGATTTCGTGTCTCCCTGCTCAATGGCGGCAGCGGCGGCATTGAGGTTGGCGACAGGATGCACGGGATACAGTTTGACGCTGATATTGATAATCTGATAAAACTTCGTCTTGTTGTCCGCATATGACAGTGCCACTGTATAAAGTTCGCGGAGCGATAACATCTGCGGATTGATATCTGCCATAATCTTTGCCTCTTCGAGATTGAAGTTCAACTCTTTCTGGTTACGGATGTCTACGTCATCCGATGCTGGGGAAACATACGAACCTTTATATTTTAATTTCCTGTTTACCGGAGTTGAAGGTGTTGTATTGCCGGTGGCCGTTACCTGAGAAGGGGTTGCCTGAACTGTTGTGGCAGTTGCGCTTACTTCGGGTGGTAGCACTGCGTATTGCGGTGCGATGATTAACGTGTCTTTTAGCGTCTGTTCGCCTTCGGGTCTGACGATAGTCCTTCGCAGGTAGACTGTGGCGTCGTTCATCCAGTCTTCCATCGGCAATGCGGTGCGGTAAGCGATAGTACGAGAATGGTCGTTGTCAATGCTTGCCACGAGATATGCCGGAGTGGTTTCCTTGCTGTCTTTCTTTTTGCGCAATATTTGGTTGCGCAGGTATAGCTTCTGTTTCTGCTTGCCATTCAGTTGAATGGCGGGCAGCAACATTCTGTAGTCCCGGTTGGTCAGGACAGGTGTCAGTATGACAGCGTTCTTCGGGTTCATGTCCTCTATCTCTACCGATACGTCCATCGAAAGGAGTAATGAGTCTGCCCGTACTCCCAAAAAGTGGGGCTTGATATCCAGCTTGACGTTCTGTGCCGGAAGCAGATTACATATCAATAGGCCGAGCAAGATGAGTGTTTTCGTTTTCATTTTATGCGTTTATTAAATTGGATTATTGGATGAAATACACGACCGATATTCCTATTTGCGTAGGTCCCCAATAGTTGCAATTTGACTTTTCTATCAGGGGAGCGCCTGCGGATTGCCCGTAGCGTTTGTAATTGAGATGGGCGTATCCCAATGCGAAACCCGCTTCCAGATTCCATTGCGGGCTAATCATCCATTGGTAACCGTAGGAAATGCCGAACCCCGCCAGATTACCTTGATAGCGGTTGTTGATGATGTGTCGGTTCTCTACGCCCAGCATCTTTCCGTCTCCGAATCCCCAGGGAAGCATTCCGCCGAAATTGAATAAGGCATAATGAAGCTGTAGCCCGATAAAGCTTCCTGCGAATGCTTCGTTGAACCATTTGCGGTATTCCGGTTGTACGAGGAAATGCTTCATTTTCTTATTGTTGCTGAAACTCCACGGATTGTAATTGACGGAAAGACTGAGGGTATGTGTGTCGTCACAGCGTATCTCACCTCCGAGATTGAATGAACTGGTGAGGTCATAGAGCAGATTGCTCTTGACGGCTATGTTCTGTCCGCATAGGTTGGATGCAGGCAAGATGAATCCGATAAAGATGAGAAGGACGACCGGCATTTGTTTTATGCTTGTCGCAAACTTCCATCTTCCGCCCGCGAACGGGTGCGAGTCTTTAGCTGTATCAGGTTTGTGTGTCATAACTTTTTATTTATGCATATCTGTTACTTCTTAGGTAACGGA
>CAMQVH010000054.1 GCA_947038155.1 uncultured Bacteroides sp.
CCTATGTAATGAGTAAAAGATATTTGAGATGTATTTTCTTGAATCGGCTCGCTTTGAGTATTACAAATCAGACGCGCTTTCTCTCCTACTTTAGTTCCTTTATATAACAGGCTATCAATCAGGGAATCTCCGCGTCGGGGAATAAATACGGAAATTAGCCCTGTTTCAATTTGAATATTTTCAGGCGTTTCAGTGATTGCAATAGAAGCATTAGGCTGTTTATTGATAGTTTTTGCTTTCCGGGGGGCTTTTTCTAATGTCAGTCTTTCTGTTCCGGCAGGAATAACTCCGGCAACTCCGCTCCATTTCACGGAACCATCCGGCCAGTAAGCCAATGGCCAAGTATCTACCGGAATCTCTTGATTTCTATCTGTTTTTAGTCGCAATGAAGTTTCAGGAAATAGGTAGCCTTCATCAAAAGGAACTCCGAAACTTACAGCTTTGTCTTGTTCAGGCGTATTGCCGATCCAATGTAAAGGAACAGTAGACGTTTGGGATGGCAAACATTCGTAGCGGAAGTTTGTAATACGGGTACGGGATAAGGTGGTGCGAAAGCCGAACCATCCTTCAGTCAGAGGTTCGGCATCGCGGAAGTCCACCAGTCTCTTGCCGTCTATGTAATAACTAACCCTATTATTTTCATTTGTTATCTTAATGTGATACCAGTGATTCGCTTTTAGCAAATGTTCGGTATCTGTATATTCTTTCAGTATGGCAGGGCGTACTTTGGGATCTGTGATTCCTGCTTCATTGCCGTCATAACGACGGAAGCGTGTAGTAGAGTTATAATTTCCACCATATCCCATGTAATAGAGTTGCAAAGAATAACAATTCAGAAAGATTCCGCTACGCCACTTCTCACGTTTCCATATATTATCAGGATGTTTTGGGTCCGAAGCCATCCAAAAGCAATTCAGGTCACTCAAACGGTCTCCTTCTTTTTCTACAACTACACATGCATCATATTCAATGGTTACCCGTCCGCTCATCTTTTCTTTCCTCCATAAGGTAAGACCTTTAGGAGACAGTATTTCAGCGGTATCACCCTGAAATGTCACTTTATAATCCGGTGATTCCGACTCTACCTTCCAATATTTATGAAACTGACGGGCGTTGAGGCCGGAAACTTTATTGTTTTGTGCGTTTGTTCCTAAAGTAATGAAGAGGAACAAAAGGATAAAGAGTTTTTTCATATATACATATATTTGCTATCTCACCTTACAAAAGTAGGGAGAGACGATCAATTAAGAAATAGAATATTATCCATATATATGGTGATTCGTTCAAATATGAAAAGAAAGAACAACCCGATACTGTAACCGGCTTGTTCTTTCTTTATAAACTTATACTAAAATAGAATAAGACTTTTCTTATTCTTTCGGTTCTTCCGTTTCGGATGACTTCAAGGTTTCGGCACCTACATAATAACCAAGGTTAGTTCCCTGATTATATCCCATGTTCTGCATAGCTTGCGACATATCGTATGTATGGTCTGTCATCAGATGCGGAAGACGATGAGTAGTAGGATGATTGGTAGAAAAGATATAAATGGATTTACCATCTTCCGACCCCATAATCACCTCTTCACGATAATCTCCCAAGAAGTCGCCATAATAACAAGGATTGTATTTGGTTCCATGATTTCCTTGATTACTGCCATAGCCGACACTAAAATTCACCAAACGCTGGCGGTTTAACAATGAGTTCTGTTTATAACTCAACACCAATGCACGGTCAAACATCTCGCGTGTTCCTTCTCCCGACCAATAAATAGCTACGTTATAACATACACCGCCACCTATACCTGTCGGATAATTCGTATTGACCACCTGCCCTGTGCTACAAGAATACATACCAGACTGAACGGACGACCAATACTCAAATCCCGGACTATCCGGATCGACATCTGCCACAATACAACGTCCGACATCACCATTCATTCCGGGTGCATGTCCATTTATCAACGATCCATCTTTGGCATCAATCACCTGGCATCCATATCCGTGTCCCATATTCGCATACGTTTCCTGTTCTTCAAACGAAGCCACAATCTGCAACCCCGGACGGTCTTGGATAAATTTACCAACATGCAGAATGTCACCGTGTCCATTGCCCGAACACCATAGTTCACCGCCATCATCATCAATAGCCGCCGAACCGTATAAGATTTCGTCCTTGCCATCCCCATCCAAATCCGCCACACGGAAAGCATGTGAACACATTGCCAACCATTCGGCTGAATGCTCGGCTGTATCAAACTTCCAACGTGTTTCCAATTGATTGCCTTTCAAATCGAGCGCCCATACCTGCCAATTCTTATAAATACCGCGACTGATAATCAAACTTGGATTACTCTTTCTTACACCGGTTGCCTCATCCGGGATGCCATCAAGATAGGCAACACCGATAAAGAAACGGTCCATACGGTTGCCATAATCATCTCCCCAATAATCTATCCAATATTTAGCACGGCTTCTTTTAGAGCCCTCACCTCCTCTGGGGATATTATCTATACGAGTAATTTCACGTCCATCCAATCCTCTACAGATAGATACATATTCAGGTCCTTCCAACACCAGCCCGCAAATAGTGGGTAAAGCAGCACCGGAATACCATCCCTTACCACCTTCCTCACGACAACGATAGTCGTTCACGAATCCATTTGCACCAAGAATCGTTTTGCCATCACCAAACTTCGTACCCTCCGACGAACGGAAAGCAATCTCACACCGGCCGTCTCCGTCAAAGTCGTACAAAATGTATGAAGTATAGTGAGAACCGGAACGGATATTAATGCCCATATCTATCTGCCATAAAAACGAACCATCCATTCTATAAGCTTCCAACAAAGTCGTCCCATTCTTCCATTCCCCTTGGTTCGCGCCGTCGTATGGCTCTCTCTTCACCACAATCTCCAACTCACCGTCACCATCCAAATCACCTACCTGAATGTCATCCGGTGAATAAGTCAAAGAAGCGTCAGGTACATTCACATTCAGTCGGATCTCACGATAGAACTTCCTTGCCATATCTGATGTAAAAGTGTACTCGCAAAGAGTCTCCGTTTGGTTGGCCAACGTAACACGATAGGTATTGGACTTATCCTTATCAATATTCTCATCAGACCATGAAGTTGCATTCGTTATAGGAGCCTCGTTCAATTTCACTTCAGCTCCGCCATCTTCCGACTTATAAATGTCAAAAGCCACATTTGCCGGATCTGTCTTTAATAACCGCCAACTAATCAACGCAGATGAAATGCCTGTTGTCGCATTAACGTCCTTTTCCCAAATGGGATCATAACTCACCCACATTGCCCGATTGCCTGTAACCACTTCAACCGGCGGCAAAGGCGGAAGTTCTTCCTCCACCACTGGTGGAACCACCGGCTCATCATCTGAACAAGCTCCTGCCATCAACAGACAAAAAGCCCATACCAACAGATTATATTTTTTCATATTTCCAATTCTTTAGTTTAATAATACATTCAAAAACTCCTCTTCCGTTCTTTTCGGACATCCGGGATTTACCATCCCGGATTTTGTTCCAAATTCGGATTCTTAGAACGTTCGCTCTGTGGAATAGGAAAGAAATACATCTTATCATCCCATATTCTATTCTTTGTCTTACGTTCATAAGTATAAGTACCATCACCATTTTTGGTGATTTTCATTTCAACAATGTTTTTGAAATGCTTGTCAGCCTCTTTCCAACGACGCACATCCCAGAAACGATGCCCCTCAAATGCTAATTCAACCATACGTTCATTCTGATATTTTTTCCAGAAAGCATCGTTAGTCATATTGGTTGGAAAGCCCGGCATTTCAGCACGAGTACGGACAATCTTAATGGCATCCACTGCCGAAGTCGTAAACTCGCTATCCGTCTTATCCGGACCGCCTAGATATTTATATACAGCTTCCGCATAATTCAAATAAAACTCTCCAAAACGGAATGTAATCCATGAATGATAGGTCTTTGAAGCTGTACCGGCACGCAAGTCTACTGCCGTCTGACAATACTTTTTCAAATAATAACCTGTCGGAGTACCGCCACTCAACGGTTCCGCATTTAACCCACCCTGATAGGTTTGCAGAGGAACAGTATTCCAGTTTGGCCACTTTTCATCTCCATTCTTGGCAATAGTCAGCCCAAACCTTTTATCGCGACCTTCGTAATAAGGTTTCGTAGGATCGTAATCCTCCATTTCATCCGGACGCAAACCGGTTGCCTGCATCTCATAAGCATCCACCAAAGTCTGCGTCGGACAGTTGCCACCTTTGCAATTTTCCAATCCTATCGGGAAATTGTATCCTTCGAACGAATTGGTGGTAGTAGTGGCACGACGACAGAAAATTAATTCACTAGTAGCATCATTATAGCTATCCTTACTCCAAAGCATGTCATAATCACTTACCAGCAACTTCGGTTTGGTCGCAAACCCGTCATTATCATCCAATAATTCTTTATTTGCTTTAGCTGCACGATACCAAAGTGCTTTATCATCGGAAGGATTGAATAAAGGACTTGCAGCATACAAAGCTGCACGAGCCTTCAACGCCAACACAGTCTTACGATTAGCACGCCCCGTTTCTGCCGGACTGCTAGGCAATGCCATATCTCCCAGTTTACTGTAATCAACCACAATCTTATCCTTGATATCGTCACATTCTGATATAATATAATCAAAGATTTCCTGAGCCGGTCTGCGTGACAACGTATTCGATTCTTCCGCTGTCATCACATGGTCGCTGAAAGGTACATCTCCATATTGCCGCACCAAATTAAAATAAAAATACGCACGAAGAAAACGCACCTCATACTGGTAATTGTTATATCGGAACATTTGCTGGGCATAATCACTATTCAAAGCAAGTTCGGGAAATGTGAGTCCGGTAAACTTCTCCAAATACAGATTGCAATTGGCTATTCCTTCATAACAAGATGTCCACATACTTCCTTTGGCATTCGACGGACTCCAAGAACCATTGTAGAAATCTTCTATCTGGTTTCCTGAATAAGCATATTCAGACTCATCCGTAGCAGAACCCAAAATAGCTCCGCTATAATTTCCAAAGTCCACATCCATGGCCAAATAGATATTTGTTATCAGCCCTCCCACATTACCGAAGTTGAGCTTCACAAAATCCTCATCATAATTATTGTACTCATGATATTCCATTTTATCTGAGCAGGAACCGAGTGTGATTGCACACATCATTCCGTAGATAATGTTTTTCAGTTTCATTCTTTCGCTTTGTTTTTATCATTAAAAACCAATCGTAACGCCGACCACCACACTCTTATTCAGCGGAGTCGCTGCACCATAACATTCGGGGTCCGCCACGTCAATATGGTCAGCACAGAACAAGTCTATCCCTCTCACATACAACTTGGCACTTCCCAACACTTTTGTCTTCTTCATCAGTTCTTTCGGGAACTTGTAATACACCTCCGCATTACGCAACTTCAAGAAAGAACGGTCTGCCAACCAAACCGTATTGGTCTGGTAATTATTGGCATTGCTCTGAGAGCTCAAACGGGGATATTTAGCATTCAAGTTCTCCGGCGTCCAACGATTCTCATAATAATGATTAGAAATCGTCGTATTGTTTATCAACGGCCAAAACATACTCTTGGTATTCAACACAGCAGAATAATTGCCCGTTCCCTGGAACATAACATCTACTCCAAGCCCCTTCCATTCGGCTCCCAAATGGAAAGAATAATAAATTTCCGGTGCCGCCGTACTATAACCTATCGCTGTCTTATCATTAGCATCTATGACACCATCGTTATTTACATCCTTATACTTTATATCTCCAGGGACAACTGTGTTAAACTTGTGTGGAAGACTGTTCTTTATGTCATCTTCGTCTTTGAAGAATCCTTCGGCTATCATACCGTACACTTGGTTCAGCCTATGACCGGTCTCTATCAGATTATCATACACACGCGGTTCTTCCAATTGCTCTTTAATTTCATTCTTGTTCCAAGCAAAATTACCACCCACGTTAAACAGCATATCTCCCCAACGTTTGGTGTAATTAAGCCCGATTTCCATACCGTAGCTATCCACAATTCCGGCATTCTCGAACGGAGCATCCATACCCAACACATCTGTATATTTTCCTTCGGAAGATACCCAAATGTCTTTCCGGCGCTGATAATAACCTTCTGCTGTCAAATCCAAACCACCGAACAGGGTAGCATCTATACCTGCATTGTATTTATAAGCTTTTTCGTGAGTGGAATTAATGGTTGCCAGACGACCGATAATCGTACTTCCAAATTCGGAGTCGTAACTACTGTTGAACTTATACTGCGTACCGGTAGTCGTATAAATCTGATCCCAATAATCATATACAGTATCCTTACCGTCTATTGGCAGATAATCGGCATTTATCACACCAAACGACGCCCGTAACTTCAGGAAATTCACCCAAGACATATCTTTCAGCCACTTCTCTTCCGAAAGCACCCAAGCGGCAGAGATTGTAGGAGAAAAAGCCCACTTATGTCCCGGTGCCAACAAGCTGGAGACCGATCCGACCAATGCCAAATCTACATAATACCGGTTGCAGAATCCAACATGATTAAACCATGACACATTCTGACGGTAGATCGTCGTATTCAGTCCATACGAATCACGATATTCGTAATCCCATTTCAGTTGTGAATAAACATCCCATTTCCTGAATGAACGGTTGTAATCAATGCTTCCGGCAAAGTTAAACTGACGTGCCCAGTTGTTAATGCCTGCCTCTTTTCCCATTTCACTATCCTCACCTCCGGAAATAGTTGTGTAAAACGGTCCATTATTAGTCCAATTAGTAGAATAACCGGCATAAGTGTATGTCTTACTATGATCTTCCAGAATATTGGAATAATTATCATAAGCCAAACGAAAATTGGCTCCCAGTCCCTTCAACAAGCCGGACAAATCCTGCGACAACGTAAGATCTGCAAACAAGCTACGGGAGTGTCCCTTTGAATAAGCTGTTCCCTGCGATTGCGCTACAGGATTCAAGGTACCTGCCCAAGTCGTACTGCCTCCCCAACTGCCATTTTCCGCACGAACAGGAAAAGCGGCAGCAGGAATCGAATAAATCATATCCCATAAGTTAGCTGTTGCTCCAGGCATTCTGGATTCGGACAAAGTACCGAGAAGATTCAGTTTCAACTTAGTAGTAGCCGTCAAGTCTATATCCAGATTCGTGCGTAAATTGGCACGCGAATACATATTCTGTGTAGAATAACCTTCATTCATGTTTGCCTCTTTCACAAAACCTTTATCCGTCAATAAATTCGCCATGGTATAATAACGGAATTTGGCACCTCCACCACGAAACTCAATCGTATACTTATTAGAGACTCCCCGGTCTTTGAATGTTTCATCCACCCAATTCACATTCGGATATAAATAAGGGTACAAATGTTGAAGACTTCCGGGTTCTCTGCGGAAAGCCGCAATTTCGGCATCTGCATAACGAGGACTTAATTTTTCATACCCACGCGCTTCATTTACCGCCAACGCATAAGTGGCGGCATCTGCAAACTCCGGACGGCGAGATTGTGTGTTTACGATATGGTCATACGTAAATGTAATTTCTCTCGTGTTATATTTACCACGTTTCGTAGTAACCAAGATAGCACCGTTTACTCCCTTATATCCATACAACGCCACGGCTGCGGCATCTTTCAGGACAGACACGGATTCCACTTCATCCGGACTAACCAAACTCATATCCCGTTCCAAACCGTCTACCAACACTAAAGGTGTACTGCTCGACAAACTCTGCAACCCCCGTACATAAAAGGTAGGATTTGCCGTCAAACCGGTACTGGTGGCATTTTGCAAGGTGGCAAGTCCCAAGCCGTAACCAAACAACGCATTGGATATATTCTGGGAAGAACGTTTGACAAGTTCTTCGTTATCAGCCGTAGCAACAGCTGCCGTAGATTCATGACGATTGAATGTCCGGTTAGCTCCCACATCCACAGTATGTGCCGCATACCCCATCACGATTGTCATCGGTCCATCCTTCTTTACAACAACTGTAGCAGAGCCATTGTCAACAGAAACAACATTCAGACGTTGTCCCTTTTCGACTGCAATCTCAAATTTTCCATCCTTATCGGTTTCAACCCGCATCTCTGCCGCGCCACCTTCCACATTGACAGACGCTCCATAGACCGGTTTTCCCGATTTATCAACAACAATACCTGTAATGTTGCTGTCTGTGTTCTGTGCTCCTACCGGAATGCCCAAGCAGACCAGCAAAGCCAATATCAGAATCTTATTTTTTCTCATATAAATCAATATTCAACTATTGTTCTAATCTGTTTCGTTGTCTCACATTACCAACCCGGATTCTGAATCAATCCGTACCCTTTGTTAATTTCGGTCTGTGGGAATGGAGAAAGATACCATTTAGGTTCAAATCCATGTGTCCACCAACGACGCATCGGCTTAGATAATTCAAATCTTTGATAGTCAAAACGGATCGGTTGCAACGCTCCTTTGTTCTTATCTCCTTCATTCCATTTCGTATTCCCCTCCATACGATTGCCTGCCTCATCCAAACGATATGCCAGCAAACCATGCAAAGGCTTTTCAAAACGGTCGGCACGTTTATAACGAACAAGATCAAAATAACGGCTGTCTTCCAGCCCCAGTTCCCGAACACGTTCGCACAACAATTCTTCCAGCAGAGCATCTTTGTCGGAAAGCAAATCTTTATCCGTCACACAATCTGCCAAATCCTTCTTCAATCCTACACGAGCACGTACAATATTAATTTGGTCAATAGCTCCGCGATGATCGTTCTTTGCTTGAAGCAAGGCTTCTGCATAAGTCAGATAAATATCGGACAAGCGGAGATAAACCCATTGTGTATACTGACGTTGATATTCAGTTCCCAGATAATATTTCATATTTTTATAACCCGTCGCATAATTACCCGATTGAAGTTTTGCATTCTCTCCTTCGTCATATCCGCCTACCCACAGTTCGTATGGCAATCCGGACATTGTTCCTGCACTCCAATCCAGCATTTTCGGCAACCCGTTCACCATACAATGCTCATACAAGCGAGGATCACGAGTCAACACAATATCGGACAACATTTGTTCACCTGCCTTAAATGTTCCCGTCAGGAACATTTCATCCAGTTTACCTTCTTCTACTGTCTTATCCCAGTCGAAAGGCGTACCGTCGGCCCATGAGAACATCTCTACATATTCCTGTGTAGGCGGGTACTCGGTACGACAAAGCGCTTTTGACGGATCTGCCCAAGAATGCCACATATAGGTAGAGGAGTTAAAAGCATCTGACATATTGGTACGGACAGAGTGTAATATTTCCCTGCTGCCTTGACGGACATATCCCATACGATATGCTTGTCGATACTGCTCCGGTGTCTCTACAGACGCTTTATTCAAATCGTATCCTCCTTTGCTATCCAATTCCTTGAAGAAATCTTCACAAGCTTTCAAGCAATTGTCCCATAACTCCGGACGATACTCGCCATACCACACCAAATGTTGTTGTTCGGCTTCCGAGCTTCCTCCTGCATATCCCTGGTCAGCGTTAAATAATGGAGAAGCTGCGAACTGCCAGATTTTACATTTCAAGGCCATAGCACCAGCTTTTGTCCAATGCCCTGCTTTACTGGTAAGGTCTGCGTCGCTATAAGCCCATTCCAAAGCATTGGAATTGATAGCCTCATCCAACATCTTAATCATGTATTTCACCGTTTCTTCTACAGTGGAACGAGGTATTTCATACCCCGCCTCCGTTCCGGAAAACGAAGCATATAATAATGGAAGACCACCATAATGACGGAACATATCAAAATAGCGTGCAGCTATCAAACATTTAGCTTCCGCTACCAATCTCGCTTTTTCAGTTTCATCCATCCCCGGCACCCGGTCTATATTCTCCATAAAAAGCCAGCACCAACGTACCACTTCCCACACCATTTCACGGGTATATGGAAATATGTTGCCACGTATGTCGTAATTAGCGTTGAGAGTTCCTCCATAATACTGCTTATACACCGTTGCGTCACTGAAATAAAGCGCCCAACAATCAGTCAACGCATCTTTTTTCCCTACATAAGGGCTGGAAGAATCCGGAATATTACCATTGCTATCCGTATTATAAGGTAGACCATAATACTGCCTACTATAACAGGTATTCAAAAACTGACGTGCATATTCGGCATTATTAAACACCGTATCAATCGTAACATTTCCTCCCGGAGCCTTCTCCAAAAAAGAATTTCCGAATTTGATTTCGTCCACACATGAGGTGGAAACCAGAGAAACTGCCGTTCCCACCATCAAACCGATGAACCATTTATTTTGTAATTTCATTATATCTTTCCTTTTGCTGTTTTTAGAATCCTAATTTCAAACTCAATGTATAAGTCTTGGACAATGGATAAGAAGGAGCATTGGTAGCTCTTGCTTCCGGATCTCCCCATAAATAAGGAGTAATTGTCCACAGATTATATCCAGCGAATGACAACTGACAGGTATTCAGCCCAAGTTTTTTCATCAACGGAAAATGGAAGTTATATGCTACTTGAAGCGTTTTCAGACGCAAATACTTCGCATCTTTCTCATAAAGTGTAGAAGTAGCATAGTTATTCGTCGAATTCTCAATCGTAGCTCTCGGATATTCGGAAGATTGCGAAGGATTTTCCGGTGTCCATGTATGATCTAGATGGTAGGCCAACAATCCTCCTTGCTCTCTATTTGAAGTCGAATAGAAGGGCTGACGGAACACATCTGAAATCATACGGCTCACATTCCATGCACCTGTCCATTGAGTACTTACCTCCAGATTCTTCCAACTAAATCCCAAGTTAAGACCTGCCATATATTCCGGATCATCCGTAAAACCATAGTCATAACTTGCATCGTTCGCATCAATCTTCCGGTCACCGTTCAAGTCAACATATACCGCATCTCCATTTTGAAGAATATTTTCGTGTGTCGGGAACGGGCGGTTGAATGTCTGTTCATACAATGCCGGAGTATTTTCATCATAGAAACGCCAGAAAACAAATTGGCTACGAGAACCGATGCGATGACCTTTTTGATATTGATACAGGTTGTTTTGCGGAGCTTCTTTCTTTTCCAGAATCTTATTTTGGTTGTAAGACAAGTTAATACCTGCCCAATAACGGAAATTCTCACCAATCTTATCGTTCCACTTGAAAGAAAGTTCCCATCCCCAACTGTCCACGCTTCCTAAATTAGCGAATGGAGCAATAAATCCAAGCATTCCCGGAGCAGTTCCATCTCGCAAAAGAATGTCATTACGACGTTCTTTATAGTACTCGAAAGTCGTTTTCAAGCGGTCGTCAAAGAAATTGGCATCAATACCATAATTCTGTTTTAATGCTTTCTCCCATGTCACAGAAGGATTGTTCTTCGCCACTTCACGTGCTCCCAAAGCAACCGTACCGTAATCTACACCAAACGCATATCCCCAAGCATTTGCAGAAGAATTTGTTGTCACACGGTTTGCCAAGTCACTCAATCCCACATTATATGGGTCAGGAATATACATGAATCGGGAACCTCCAATTTTATCATTACCCACCAATCCAATACTGGCACGAAGCTTTAAGAAACTCACCACCGACTTCAACGGACGGAAGAAATCCTCCTCACTCATCACCCAACCGATTGAACCTGCCGGGAAATAAGAGAAACGCAAATCGGGCGCAAAGTTCTCAGATCCGTTATAACCCACATTAAACTCAGCCATATAACGGCTCTTCCAATCATACGTGGCACGTCCTACCACTCCGACATATCCACGAGGAATATCAGGATACTCTTTGGGATAATATTCCTTCTGTTGATTATATAGCAACAGAGCTGTCACTGTATGATCTCCAAAAGTCCGGTTATAATTAAAGCTGGCTTCCATATACCAATCACGCTTCTTGCCTGTAGAATATGAATACTTCACATCCGTATTCTCGCCAAACTTACGATAGGCAATACTTCCATCTTCCATCAATACGGGAGTATACGTGGCTACAGACCCTCCCGAACCTATTTTATTGACAGTAAAAGAACTGTTGTAAGAACCTTTTGCTTTAAAAGAAAGCCCTTTAGTCAGAAAATCCAGTTTTTGGTTCAAAACAACATCCACATTCAGTGCATTATTATTAGACTGGTTAAATCCATTACCATAATATCCCATTCCCGTAGTTCCGGTAAAAGGCAGCTGCAATCCATCGGAGAAAATCTCACTGGTTGCATTTACCAATTTCCCATCTATGATTCCAGGACTGGAAAAAGGAGTGGCATAATACATATTCTTGATCAGACCGGAAGATCCCTGACTGGTACGCGGCTGATCCGAATTATTCACATTACCACTGATATTTAATGATAAAGTAGTGGTTTTAGTGACATCCATATCCAGATTCGTACGATAATTAAACCGACGATATTGATAACTTAAATTATATGGAAGATTAAACTCACTAAAAAGTCCTCCTTGTGTATACGCACCCGCAGAAATGAAATAACGAACCCTGTCCGTTCCTCCCGAAATATTCAGATTGTGCTGACTCTGAAGCGTCGCGCTTTTCATTATATAATCCGCCCATTGTATGTCAGGAAAACGAATCGGGTCGGAACCATCCTTGAACTTCTGAATCACAGCATCGCTGAACATAGGAGATTTTTTATCACCGGTCATCATCTGATTATGGAATCGGGCATAATCATAAGAGCTAGCCTGTTCCACCATCTTGGTAGGCATCAGCACGGAAGCAGAAGTTGTAAATGAAATTTTCGCCTTTCCTTCTTTTCCTCGCTTAGTCGTAATCAGAATGACCCCATTGGCTCCACGGATACCAAATACAGCGGTTGCCGAAGCATCTTTTAAGATGGAGATAGATTCAATCTCATTCGGGTCGATATCGTTCATACTTTCACGGTCCACACCATCCACCTGAATCAATGGCGAAGCGTTCTCCCAAGTAGCTTTACCGCGAATCAAAATTTCAGCGGCATCCGCTCCCGGCTCACCGGAATATTGCACGGTGGTCAAACCGGTCATCTGACCTCCTAATACATTGGAAACAGAACCTACCGACACACGGGTCAGTTCCTCTCCTTTCACACTGGCAATAGCACCGGTCATGGTCACTTTCTTCTGCGTACCATACGCTACGACTTCCACTTCTTCAAGCGCAGTCACGTCTTCCACCAGAATGACTTTGATATCATTCTTCGCCACCACAGTCTTATCAGTATAACCGATAAAAGATATTTTCAGTTTTGTCCCGGGGCGTACATTTATTCTGAACACACCGTCAATGTCGGTAATCGTACCGTTGGTTGTCCCTTCCGCAAGCACACTTGCCCCAATTATAGGCTCTCCCTGGCTGTCAACGACTGTTCCTTTTATGGAGTTTTGCTGCTGCACAGTCTCAACAGCTGCCGAAACAGGCTGCAATCCCCATGCAGGTGCAAAAGTTGCCATTGTGAAGAACAAAGCGACAGGCAAAGTGGTCCCTTTTATAAAGTTTATCTTATTCATATATGTATATGTTCATGATATAAATATAGTTAACGAAGTTCTATGCATCGTTTTTAGTTAGAATGCAAGCATCATACGGAAATAACCGGCACGCGACCCACGTTCGCAAATAATATGGTATCTTCCGCCTCCCATGCCATGTGTCCATTGGTTGGCAGCAGAGCGTTGTGTACTACTCCAATAATGTCCACTATTCGTTCCATTATCAACAGAAGTCATGGCATCGCCATTCACATTTTTGAGACATGCATTAATAGCGCTCATATTACTTGCTACCCGCTCCCAACACATGATAGAAGGCAAATACCAAGGAGTCACCCCTGAAGGAACAGCCACTGTCTCACGGTAAGCCATGATATGCCGATAAGCCCAGTCGCAAGTAGAAGGACTTCCTTTTCCTTCATAACACATGGTAAGCAACTGTGTATTATTATATCCCATCAATGCAGGGAAAACCAAATGAGCATCATTCTTATTCGCATCTTTTTCGGTATTAGAAATCACAAACTTACCTGCCCATTCTTCGTCATTAGTAAACCAGTCGGAATAAGTACCTGCTTTACCTGTATGGAACATATGCAGATCGGTTTCTTCCACCAATGAATTTTTTAGAGATAATACAACTCCATGCGTACAAGAAGGAAAATCACGACGCAAGGCATCAACTTCTGCGGTATAAAGATCGGAATGAGTTACACTCGGTTCAGGGTTTCCCACATAACATACAATACCAATCACATTGTCCGGCAAATTGCTCTCATCTGTATCCACAGAAACAATCTTACCATCCGCACAGAAATAGTCTCCTACCTGCAACGTATGATTAATCTTACTTTTATCTTCTATAGTATACATCTTTGCCGTGCCCGATTCAAGAGTACCTTTCGCTTCATATTCCATCTCGTTTACTCCGGTATAAGTACCTTTCACCAAGAATTCCTTGTTAGGATTGACCAAGAAACGGTATGTATCGGTTGTTGCCTGATAATAAGGAGTTGCAGCAGCATTATTCAAGGTGAACGAACCGGCTGCTATCGGCATCAAATAATCATCTATACCACCATTGGTAAAACTGTATGTCAACTTAGGCATTTTCACCACCGCAAGTGCCATTTCATGTTTCATGTCAAAAGCAATCTGACCTTTCAAACGGTCGCCTTTCACAGTACCTGTACTTGTCATCAGGTCATACTTCGTATAGTTTCCTTCTCCCTGATCCGCTCCAATCGTCCATTTTTTGATGTATTCTTCAAAAGGATTTGTCACTGCGGTCGGATCAAAAATCACATTCTTATTATATGGATAATATGCATAGAATTTCATTCTTTCAAATTCCGAACCTTTATACTCAATGTCATCCCCTCCATCAGACAATACCCAAACACCATCTTCCATGGTGAACTGTCGGTTTCTGATTGCTTCTACCACCACATCTCCTTTGACGGCAAACACACCGATAGCATCTCCGTTTGAGAATCTGGTAGCATAACCCGATTCAACGGCACGTGTTTCACCTTTATCCATATCTGCGAAACCTTTGTCAGACACACTGATTTGAAATCCTTGCAAAGCGTCCGGATTATCTCCACCCAGTTCTTCATTTTGAGAACAAGAGGCAATCATAGCGGCACCGGCAAGGAAAAGCATTGATATATAATTATTTACTTTCATAAATTTCCTATTTTTATTCTTAGCTGTTTTTGTCTATATATAAATATGGTATAACCGATTATTTTCCGACAGGCTTGGAAGTAATTGTTTCTTCCGTAATATTCCAATCAGGATTTGTTATCTCAGTTCCTGTATTAGCCATTCCCGGATCAGAAGTAATCGGATCGTTGTCCTGATTGGTCCATCCTAGGATTTGTGTTTCCTCCGTAATATTCAACACATACTTATTATCGGTATATTTGTTTGCCTTGATAATATAATTGTAAGAATATCCCGGTTTCAATTCGGTCAGGTTCGCAAACTCGGCTTCATAAAGATAACCGTTCATACGTACTTGGATGGTAACCTTTCCTTGAACTTTCTGTGGCAACAATATAGCTTGTATCGTATAATTGTCTTCTGCTCCTATTTTATCCCACACAATATCATCTTTTAATGAAACAGGTTCTTCGCTTACCGTTGTTTCTCCTGTATTGGGATTGAAAGTTCCCGTGTTTTTCAATCCGATAAGATAGCACGTGATATCATTCAATTCCACTCCTTCGCCTGCTTGGAATTCCAATTTAATGCGACTCATGATATGATTGAATGCTAATTTCACATTTGGATTCTGTGAAGTAGCTTTAGACTTTGCGAACAGAAAGTCAATTTTCGCACGGTCTTTTGCCGTTGCTTGAAATTCGCTGGTTGTAGAGACAGCTACCGCAGGTTGCTCCTCTCCGGATTTTCCCATAAATGGCGCATACGCCACTACATCATATTCATCAGAACCCAGCACCCAAATATCCTCAGCCACACCACCTTTGGCTGCAAAGCGGCTATCCCCTTCGTATAAATAATTAATGTTCACCTGATTGGTTCCACAAGTAATACCTACCGAGTCTTTTAACTCCCAGTTTGTTTCTGTAGCTCTCGTTACAAGTTCATTAGCTTCGTGATTATTAATTACTGCACTAAAAGAAACTTTTGCTCCGGGTTCACCGGCAAATTTGATATCTGTTTCTTTAATATCGTTACTACACCCTGCCAAAAGCAACAGAGCAACAGCAGCCGTTACATAGTTTTTTCTCATACCATGTTTTTTAAAGTTAAACATATGATTGTTGATTAGTAAAATCATGACAAGATTGGATGGATAGCAAACATATTCTTTCCTCGTCAGCAAGTAAAGAATACAAGATTGGTTTGTTGTTTTTCATACGCATAGTAATATCTTGTTAAGTTAAACAAA
>CAMQVH010000055.1 GCA_947038155.1 uncultured Bacteroides sp.
TAATACCCCTTCCGCCAACTACAGACGGACGCGACAAGAAGAGCCGGGGTAAGTTGAAATATCAGCTATAATATTATGACTGAAGAGAATTTAAACAAGCTCTTAATATCATTCATCAATCGCTCGCCAAACGCGCCAACGCCTCATCCTTTGTAACTTCCGGCATTGGCGGCACCCGTTCTTCCAAAAGAGCATAAGTATACTTTCCGCCTTTATCCACTCCGCTACAGATAATACCTTCCTGCTCCGCACGTGCCATAAACCGGGTCATACGATGATTATCAGCCTCAGCCAGAATCCCCGAACGACAAAAGTGTTCAGTAATTTCCTGCTTGGTCAGACTCTTATTTCCACAAAGAATTTTCTCCAACAGATTATAACTTTTAGCATAAAGTTCATCAGTTATTTCCAAACCGTGCCCTTTTGCATAAGACGCATTGGCAGCTATCACGCGCTGTGCAGAAAGTTTCAACATCCAGCGGATATCCTCGGCTGCTACCAGATGCCACGTCGGACGCATAACATGTGTTCACAAAATCTTGAACTTCAGGAAAGGAGAATCAAAGAAAAATGCCTATTTTTGTCATCTCAAACCTAAGATAATAAAAAAATGCGTTATAGACTTTCAGCTCCTTCCGCAATCAAAGCCACAATTCAATTGCCGGCTTCCAAGAGTATCAGTAACCGTGCACTCATTATCAATGCATTGGCAGAAAGTAACTGTACTCCTGACAATCTATCCGATTGCGACGATACACGCGTGATGATAAAAGCCCTCACCCAAGATGAAGAAACAATTGACATCATGGCTGCCGGAACCGCCATGCGCTTTCTGACAGCCTATTTAAGTGTCACACCGGGAGAACGGATAATCACAGGCACAACACGCATGCAACAACGCCCCATACAAATATTGGTCAATGCCCTTCGTGAACTGGGAGCGGAAATAAACTATATCAATAATGAGGGATTCCCCCCTTTACGCATAAAAGGTACAGAACTGAAAGGGAACGAGATTACGCTGAAAGGAAATGTCAGTTCCCAATACATTTCAGCTTTACTGATGATAGCTCCGGCACTTAAAAACGGTCTAGTGTTGCATCTGAGCGGTGAGATTATTTCACGCCCTTACATTAACCTTACATTACAGTTAATGCAGGACTTTGGTGCAAAAGCAGCATGGACCTCTTCAGACAGCATCTCCGTAGCTCCACAACCTTATACAAGCATTCCGTTTACAGTAGAGAGTGATTGGAGCGCAGCTTCTTACTGGTACCAAATTGCAGCATTATCCCCAAAAACTGAAATTGAGCTATTGGGATTATTCCGTAACAGTTATCAGGGAGACAGCCGTGGAGCGGAAGTATTCTCGCGGTTAGGAATAACTACAGAATTTACCACCAAAGGAGTTAAACTCAAAAAAACAGGAAAAGCCCCGAAAAGACTGGAAGAAGACTTCATTGACATACCTGATTTGGCACAGACTTTTGTCGTCACTTGTGCCTTGATGAACATTCCTTTCCGCTTCACAGGACTGCAAAGTCTGAAAATAAAAGAAACCGACCGTATTGCCGCTTTAAGGAATGAACTGAAAAAACTGGGATACCTAATAGAAGAAGAGAATGACAGCGTATTAATGTGGAACGGCGAACGATGTGAACCGGAAGAAACTCCCGTAATTGCAACATACGAAGACCATCGGATGGCTATGGCATTTGCTCCGGCAATAATCTGCCACCCTACTATGCAAATCGCCGACCCGCAAGTCGTTACCAAATCATATCCCGGATATTGGAAAGACCTGAAACAAGCCGGATTTCAGATTATAAACGAAGACTAACCGCCCCGATACAGTGGAAGATTTCAATAAATACACTTCCCATATCAACTATTCCCCTATTGTAGATTTTGTATTACAGCAGGGGAAACAGACCTATTATGAAAAAGGAGACTATTTTTCCCGACAGGGAGAAATCTGCAGAACGATGGGCTTTGTCAGTTCCGGCTCTTTCCGGTACTGTTGTATCAACAATCTGGGAGAGAATAATATCGTAGGATATACTTTCGACAATTCCTTTGTCGGCAATTATCCGGCTTTTCAATTACAGGACAAATCGAATGTGGACATACAAGCCCTGTGTGACTGTTCGGTATATGTGATTAATCATCAGCAAATGACCGATTTCTATGAAGCTAACAACGACAACCAAAAGCTAGGACGCCGCATTGCAGAAACTCTACTATGGGAAGTCTACGACCGTATGATTTCAATGTACAGTCTGACAGCGGAAGAACGGTATCTTGAAATTATCAACCGTTGCCCCGACTTACTGAAACTGATTACATTAAAAGAACTGGCATCTTATCTCTTGATTCGCCCGGAAACACTAAGCCGTATCCGAAGAAAAGTAGTACAAAAGTAATTTCTTGATTTCAATCAAGAAATTATCTACGCACACTCTCTACTTTTGAAACCAAATAGAATGAAAATCATGCAGAAAATAATAATTATAGGTGCAACTTCCGGCATTGGTCGCGGTTTGACAGAAGCATATATTCAAGAAGATTGTCTCATCGGCATTATCGGTCGCAGAGAGAACTTGCTGCAAGAGATATACACCCAAGACAAAAATAAACTATTCTATCAAGTATGCGACATCACCGATACGCAAACCAGTATCCAATGTTTGGAAACACTCGTACAAGAAATGGGTGGAATGGATATACTGATAATCTGTGCCGGCACGGGAGAACTCAATCCCGAACTTGCTTATCAACTGGAGGAACCGACTTTATTAACCAACGTAATAGGATTCACCAACATAGCCGATTGGGGATTCCGTTACTTTGAACAGCAAAAGAGCGGGCATTTAGTCACCATTTCTTCCGTAGGCGGTACACGTGGTAGCGGCATCGCACCTGCCTACAATGCATCAAAAGCCTATCAAATCAACTATATGGAAGGACTACGGCAAAAAGCCACCCAATCCCCTTATCCTATTTATACGACAGATGTCCGTCCGGGGTTTGTAAATACAGCGATGGCTAAAGGAGAGGGGCTGTTTTGGGTAACTCCTGTTGATAAAGCTGTGAAACAAATAAAAGAAGCTATTCATAAGAAGAAAAAAGTAGCATTTATCTCAAAAAGATGGAAATACGTAGTCATACTATTTCGCTTGATACCGTCAGCTATTTATTGCCGGATGTAGCAACTGATAATAGTTTATACGAAAAAAGATCGGTAACAGCACACCACGCTATAACTTTGGCTTGAATCTGGATGCCGCATGGAAAGGCTTCGATCTGAAGCTGTTCTTCCAGGGAACTATGAAACGTGACTATATGCCGGGAAGTGGCTCTACCATGTTCTGGGGAGCAGTAGGTTACTGGCAGACTAATTTCTTCAAGCAACATCTGGACTATTTCCGTGGAGCAGATACGACCAATCCGTTAGGTCCCAATCTGGGCGGTTATTATCCTCGTCCTCTTGAGAACGACAGAAACCGCAATCCGCAGACCCGCTACTTGCAGAATGCAGCTTATTGCCGACTGAAGAACGTGACTTTAGGCTATACATTACCCAAATCACTGACAGAAAAATTCTGTGTGAACAACCTTCGCTTCTTTGTTTCGGCAGAAAACTTATTCACCATTACCAATCTGGCTGACACATTCGATCCCGAAACTGTCGGTATCGGCAACTGGGACGGATGTACCTATCCATTATCCAAAACTGTATCATTCGGTTTAAGTGCAACTTTTTAAATGACAGACGATTATGAAAAAACATATCAAACTTTTGACAATAGGAACATTGCTGTTGGGCGGACTGACCGGTTGCAATGATTTTCTGGACAGGGAACCTCTGGACAAAGTTATTCCCGAAAAATATTTCGCATCCGAAAGTGATTTGGCTGCTTACACTATCAATGCTTATCCGTTTGAAACCGTGACGGACGCATATGGCATTAACTTCTTCGGCAAAGATAACGATACTGATAATCAAGCCAGCGGTGACTCCCCGGAATTCTGGATACCCGGTCAGAAGAAAGTTCCGTCGGGCGAAGGCGACTGGGACTGGAAGAAGATACGTGCCTGCAACTATTTCTTCGACAACACTTTACCTAAGTTTGAAGCGGGTACCATCACCGGCAATCAGGATAATGTAAAACATTACATTGGAGAGATGTATGTGATACGTGCATATAATTACTATAAATTGCTGGTTTCTTTAGGAGATTTGCCCATCATCACCACAGCATTGCCCGACGTAGAAGAGACTTTGGTGGAATCCAGCAAGCGTCAACCACGCAATAAGGTGGCACGTTTCATTTTGGATGATTTGCAGAAAGCAACAGAATTATTACTTGATAATAGCCCTGGCAGAAAGAACCGTATCAGCAAAAATGTAGCCCATTTACTGCGCGCACGTGTAGCCCTCTTCGAAGCAACTTGGGAAAAGTACCATAAAGGAACGGCATTCGTACCTGGTGGAAAAGGATGGCCGGGAAATCCCGCAGACGTAAGCGGTTTCAACATTGACACAGAAATAGCTTATTTTCTTGACGAAGCCATGAAATCGTCCAAAGTAGTGGGTGACTATATTGTCGGAAAACTGGCAGAGAACACCGATACTCCCGAGGGAATGAATGCCAGTCTGGTTTCCATCAACCCTTATTACACCATGTTCTGTGATGAGAATATGGAAGGATACGATGAAATTCTGATGTGGAAACAATTCAAGGAGGGGTTGGTGACAAGTAACCTGCAAATGGAACTGGAACGCAACGGCGGCGGTTCCGGATGGACTCGCGGCATGGTCAACTCTTTCCTGATGCGTAACGGGCTTCCGATCTATGCAGACGGTTCGGGTTATGACCGCAATTGGGAAAAGAAAGGTGTCAACTCCACCTTGCAAAACCGGGATTCACGTATTGTTATCTTTACCAAAAAGCCGGGTGATGCCAATACGGAAGATGAGGGTGACGTGAATTATTACGGCAATGACGGTACTCCCAGCTATTGTTCTATCCGTTTCATTTATGGCGACAAGGGAAGTCTGGCGACAACAGGGTTCATCATCAAGAAAGGCAAGCATTATTCCAGCCATATGGCCAATGACCACAGTGCAGGAACATCAGGCGGCATTGTTTTCCGTGCCGCAGAAGCCATGTTGATCTACATGGAGGCTTCTTACGAAAAGAACGGTAGAATTGACGCAACAGCCGACGGATATTGGAAAGCTTTACGCCGACGTGCCAAAGTAGACGAAGACTATAACAAGACAATTACCGCAACAAAAATGAGCGAAGAAGCCAAAGGTGATTTCGGCGCTTATTCTCACGGACAACTGATAGATGCGACATTGTATAATATTCGCCGTGAACGCCGCAACGAACTTTGTGCAGAAGCTTTGCGTTGGGAAGACTTGAAGCGCTGGCGTGCGTGCGACCAGCTAATATCCAAGCCTTACCGTGTGGAAGGTATGTTATACTGGGGAAGTGACTATGAAACTCAACTGCAAGACTTATGTAAAGTAGATCCGGCCGAAGGCAATATGTCTTCATCCGATTTAAGCAACTATATTCTTCCGTACGAAAAAATCACGAAGAATAACCTGATAGCAGGGCAGAACGGCTTCCTCTTTACTCCAGCTCATTATCTGAATCCGATAGGCATGGCTGTATTCCGCCAGACTGCTTCGGACAAAAATGACTTTACAAGCTCAGTGGTCTATCAGAACCCGGGATGGAAGATTGAAGGAGACACCGGTGCACAACCAGTAGAATAGCAATAAAAAAAGATAAAGGCTACACTCATTGATTTCATAAATAAATCGACCTTACTTTTATATGATTAGCCTTTTATCAGAACAGTCTGTCATTCAGAGCGTGGCGAAAAATCCCCACTCCTAAACAAATAAAAAGGAGTTCTTCACTACGCTCTGGATGACAGATTTTTAAAATGACTTTTCATTCGCCATTTTCCACATATTCAGGAAAGATGCCTTGGTGATTTCCACAATCTTATCCCAGTTCAGCCGTTCGGCATGGTCAGACGGTTGATGGTAATCGGGATGTCCATCCGTATGATACCATATGATTGGAATACCCACTTTGGCAAATGTCCCGTTATCACTTCCACCTGTCGGATTATCCCACGCACGATAGTCCGGTTCCAACCGCAAACCATATTTCTTAACATCCTCTTTCAGCCAGTCACCGAAAGCCGGATGGGAAGCTGTATAGAAATAGACTACATGACGAGGTCGGTCAGATTTATTATTACGACCAATCATGTCAAAGTTCAGATAACCCTTAATTTGCGAAACAAAGGGACAAGTCTGCACAAAGTATTTCGAGCCTAACAATCCTTTTTCCTCTCCGTCCCAAAAAGCGAAGATTACATTTCTTTCCGGTTGCTGTCCACTAGCAATAAAAGCACGGGCGATTTGCAGCACAGCCGATACACCGGACGCATTATCATCGGCACCGTTGTAAATCTGATCGCCGTCAAGCGCAGGGTCTATCCCCAAATGATCGAAATGCGCGCCTACTATCACATATTCTTTTGTATTCTTACCGGGAATCATTCCTAATACATTCCTCATGGAAAGCTTCTGGTGAACTTCCTGTTTCAGTTTAGCTATGGAATCCGGATGCACTTCCAGACGTCCTTTTTTCTGACGTTCTTTACGGTAAGCATCAAAAGGCTGGAAATAGCTGTCAGCCAAAGGCGATACTCCCATCCATTGCAACAAAGAAACAATATATTCCGAAGTCACACGCGAACCGTGAAACCCAGCCTCACGCCCTTGCAATTCATCACTAGCCAAAAAATTGATAGCAGCCTCGGCAGAGGAACGATTGATACTCTGCAACCCTTTTTCTACGTTAGTTTGGGCCGACAACAACAATGGAAAATTACACAAAAGAGAAAGAAGCAGCATATTTTTCTTCATGATATATATAAAATTTAAGAAACAATCGTCCATACTTTACTTATTTTCAATTATCCAGTTTTTATCATTCAAGATATTTCTATTACAATCATCAGCTCCCGGATTATCATTAAAAGAAATCCGATACTGGCGGGGAGGAGCCGGATAATAAATAGCAGGTTCCGGCACTTGCCCCAAGGAATCAAACAGGGCATTCAAAGCATTCTCATCCAACTGATTCGAGTGACAATAAAGATATCCCAACAGACTTCCTTGCGGTACCATTAAACGAATTAGCTGATTATGTTCACAACGCAATTCACTGATATTAGGATGATCGGATAGATCAAGTTCGGTCAATTTATTGTATGAGCAACTTAATTCCCTTAAAGAAGGACAACATTTCAATATATCAGTAATTGATTGGAAAGCACACCCTTGTATCAATATCGCAGAAATTGAAGTATTCTCGTTCAATTCCAAATGTGACAATACTTCATTAAAACTCAAATCAATATCGCGCAATGCCGGCAAGTTTTTAAGGGAAAGGGAAGAAAAACCATTATAAAAACAATATAAACTTCTCACTTCCGGATGATTGCCAAACTCCATTGAAGCCAATTTGGGATTAGAATAAACGTGTATGGACCGCAATCGGAAACAATCCTCAATCTCCAAATGCTCCAAATCAGCGAAACTACCGATATTAATACTTTCCACATTAGGACAGAAGGTATTCAAGTCCAATTCGCGAGTATCAGAAATGCTATTCAAAGCTAGAGATTTCATTCGCGGCATATTTCCCAAATAAAGATTACTCAAAGGAAGAAGCAAACCACTTATATCGATAAGTTGCAGCTCTTCAGCCCAAATCCTCACTTCATATACTCCTTTATTTCCATATTTATATCTCACTCCGCCATTCATTGAAGAAGGATCTTCTATTTTCTGTATACGACCGTTTCCCCAATCTATCACCATTCGTCCCCCACTTGCTACGATGTCCAACTGCCGCCAGTCTCCTACAACATTTACTGTAAAGCGAATCGTGTTTTCATCTGTCAATGCCGGAAAATCAAAATCATCTCCAAACACTCTGTTATCAGTATCTTTACAGGCAGCAAGAGTAGTGAATAAGATAACCACCCACATACTCCGAACGAATAATACACTCTGTCTTTTCATCTTGTATTTAAGTTGGTAACATACAAAAGTACGAAAGAAATAGATAGCATACAAAATTTATAAGTAACTTTGCACAAAATTGATTGGTAACTGTTATATTATCATGTGGATACTTATTATAAGTCTGGTGTTGCTGGGTGTCATTGCGCTGATAGCCGGAATCATCCGCAACAAAAGACTGCAAAAGAAAATAGAGAGAGGCGAACTGGACCGTATGCCGGAAGTAAAAGAAGTGGATACCGAATGCTGCGGACAACATGAAGTATGCGAAAAAGACAGCCTGTTGGCCGCTGTCAGCAAGAAGATAGAATATTACGATGACGAAGAACTGGACCAGTTCATTGGCAGGACAGGAGACGCGTATACAGAAGAAGAAACAGAACAGTTTCGGGATGTACTGTACACCACCAAAGATGATGAAGTGGCCGGATGGGTGCGCAGCCTACAACTTCGTGGCATCGAATTGCCGGACGAGCTTAAAGATGAAGTGTTCCTGATTATCGGAGAAAGAAGAACATGAATCTACTACAATATACATTCTTTCAACATGCCTTGTTAGGGAGCCTGCTGGCAAGTATTGCCTGCGGGATTATAGGAACATACATCGTTACCCGCCGCCTGGTATTTATCAGTGGAGGAATTACCCATGCTTCTTTCGGTGGAATAGGTTTAGGATTGTTTGCGGGAATTTCCCCGATACTCTCCGCCGCCGTCTTTTCCGTGCTGTCCGCCTTTGGCGTCGAATGGCTCAGCAGGCGGAAAGATATGCGCGAAGATTCCGCTATTGCCGTATTCTGGACGTTGGGCATGGCATTGGGAATCATGTTCAGCTTTCTGTCACCGGGATTCGCTCCCGACCTCTCCGCCTATCTGTTCGGGAATATCCTGACTATCAATCAGGCTGACTTATGGATGCTCGGTATACTGGCACTATTGCTGACCGGATTCTTTTACCTGTTCATCCGTCCCATTGTATACATCGCTTTCGACCGTGAGTTTGCACGTTCGCAGAAGATTCCGGTAGAGATATTCGAATATGCGCTGATGATGTTCATCGCGCTGACGATTGTAGCCTGTCTGCGTATGGTAGGCATCGTGCTGGCCATCTCTCTTCTCACCATTCCGCAGATGACTGCCAACTTATTCACGTATAGTTTCAAAAAAATAATCTGGCTGTCCATCGGTATCGGCTTCTTGGGATGCCTGGGCGGACTGTTCATTTCTTATCATTGGAAAGTTCCTTCGGGAGCCTCGATCATATTCTTCTCTATCCTGATTTATGCTGTTTGCAAAATAGGAAAGAGTTGTTGCAGGAAATAGTCATCATAATAGAATTAGTATATGGAAATCAAAATTCAATCACAGGAAAGTATCCATGAAGCAGCCCGCGAATTCATCGCTGCTATGGGCGACAACACAGTATTTGCTTTATACGGAAAGATGGGTGCCGGCAAAACGACATTTGTCAAAGCACTCTGCGAGGAATTGGGCGTGGAAGATGTTATCAGCTCCCCCACCTTTGCCATCGTCAATGAATACCGTTCGGACAAGACAGGAGAATTGATTTATCACTTCGACTTTTACCGTATCAAGAAGCTAAGCGAAGTGTACGACATGGGATACGAAGATTATTTCTACAGCGGTGCTCTTTGCTTCATCGAATGGCCGGAGCTTGTAGAAGAACTGTTGCCGGGTGACGCTGTGAAAGTGACGATTGAAGAACAGGAAGACGGAGGCAGAGTTATCAAGCTATGACCGGACAATACATCGTACAAGGAATCTTTGCGCTGGCAGGGACTGTCTCCCTGCTGGCATCATTGCTCAACTGGGACTGGTTCTTCACAACGCGCAATGCACAGACCATTATCCGGAACGTAGGACGAAACCGGGCACGACTCTTTTATGGCATATTGGGGATTATCATTATTGGCATGGCTGTATTCTTCTTTGTGGAAACACGGAAAGCCATTGCTCTTTGAGGCAATTTTTTTCAGACAAAAGAACAAAAGGACAAAAGACTGCAAAAACAGACTCCTTTGTTCTTATGTCTAAAGCAACTGCCGCGCTTTCATCTCCAAATACTTATTAATCACATCTATCGAAAGATTCTCCGGTGTAGTCAATAAGGAATAGATTCCATGCTGTTTCAAGGTGGAAACAACCAACCGCTTTTCGTAAGCGAATTTTTCCGCAATCACATGGCGGTAATAACCTTCCGTATCTTTTGCAGGAGTGGCAATGTATTCCTTCAATTCGGCATCTTCGAAAAAGACGACAAGCAGACGGTGTTGGCGGTTCAATTGCTTCAGATAAGCCAACTGACGGTTCATGCTGGATATACCGGAGAAATTTGTATATAATACCAACAGGCTCCGTTTGCTGACATGCTTGTTCAGATGCACACAAAGAGCCGAGAAATCCGTTTCCCCGAAAGTAGCCTTCTGGCTGTAAAGTTTCTCAAGCAAGGTCTGCATATGTCCCGGTTGTTTGGAAGCAGGGACAAACGTATCGAAATGCCCGTCAAAAGTCACCAAACCCGCCTTGTCCTCTTTCTGCATCGCAACGTACGAAAGCACCAGCGAAGCGTTTATCGCATAATCGAGCAAAGTCATTCCACGAAAAGCCTGCTGCATCACCCTACCCTTATCTATCACATTATAAATCTGTTGTGAACGTTCGTCCTGATAAACATTCACCATAAGCTCGTGCCGGCGGGCACTCGCTTTCCAGTTTATCGTACGGTAATCATCGCCCTTCACGTACTCTTTTATCTGCTCAAACTCCGTGTGGTGACCTATCCGGCGGATACGTTTTATTCCCAATTCGGTAAGATTATCACTGATAGCCAGCAATTCATACTGATGAAGCATCAGATAAGACGGATATACCTTAATATCCAACGGTTCACCACAGGTATATCGCCGGGAAACCAAACCTATCCGCCCGGTTACGAATACCCGGATATGTCCGAAAGAATAAACGCCCCGACGCGTAGGACGAAGCCGGTAACTAACCGTTTTCCCTCCGTTTGCCCGAAGACTGACACGAAAGTCAATATCACGCTTCTGAAAAATGAAAGGAATTTCGTCAATGATTTCCAAAGCGACAGGACGGGGATAACTACTCTCTATCCGGATACTAACCTCATTCTCGTCACCATTGGAGAAACGGTCGGCACATTGGCGGAATGCCTGAATTCCACGAACACTATAAAGCAGATAGCCATCCGTCAACACAGTCAGGAAAAAGGCAAAAAGCACCCACTGCCCGATAACAAAGAGCGGAGCAAAAACGTATCCACTACCCAACAAGAGGATAATTACGACAAGGGCAATATAGAAACGACGGGTCAAGTACAACTTATCAATCAGATATTAAAGATTAAACACTAAAGACCATAGTCAGGTGATAATCGGCTACCCATTATTTCGGGACTTCGACCTTATCAATCAAGCGCTGCGTCACCTTTACCGGAGAATATCCTTCCATCTCCGCTTCCGCCGTCAAGATAAGGCGGTGCTGAAGTACGTAAGGAGCAACAAACTTAATATCTTCCGGCGTCACAAAATCCCGTCCCTGCAAGAGAGCATAGGCTTTCGAGGATTGCAGCATAGCTACGGATGCACGTGGAGAAGCTCCCAGATACACAGCCTTGCTGGTACGCGTCTGCTGCACAATCAATGCGATGTATTGAAGCAGCGTACGGTCTACAAACACCCGATTCATGAAAGCACGAAGTGACAGAAGTTCTTCTTTTGTGATGGAAGGCGTGATGTTATCCAATTTCACCAATGCGGCATTGGTCTGATGACGCTCAAGAATATTCACTTCCTCTTCCAATGAAGGATAATCCATCGTAATCTTCATCAGGAAACGGTCGAGTTGCGCTTCGGGAAGTTTGTATGTTCCTTCCTGTTCCACAGGATTCTGAGTAGCCATTATGGTAAAAAGTTCCCCCATACGGTGTGTAGTTCCGTCGATACTGATTTGACGCTCTTCCATCACTTCAAACAAGGCAGCCTGCGTTTTGGCAGGCGCACGGTTGATTTCGTCCACCAATACAATATCCGCAAAAATCGGTCCCTGATGGAAATCAAAGCTATTGGTTTTCATATTAAATACCGTAGTACCCAACACATCACTCGGCATCAAGTCCGGTGTAAACTGGATACGGCTGAAGTCAGCATCAATCAGACGAGCCGTCAGGCGAGCCAACAAGGTCTTTGCCACTCCCGGCACACCTTCTATCAGTACATGGCCATTAGCCAGAATGGCTGTCAGCACCAAATCCACCGTCTGTTCCTGTCCGACAATGACGGAAGCAATCCGGTCTTTCAACTCTTGTATCTTCTCGGAAAAGAGAGTTAAATCCACTCGTTGTTCTGTATTCTCTTCCATAAATTTCTTCTTTAGATATGATTGATTATTTCATTCATTTTATCAATAAACATTTTCATCTGTTCAGAGTCGATAATGCGCCCACCGTAAAGCACCGATCTGACTTCATGGATAAACTTCGCAATATCTTCGGTATCCATTCCCGTTTTCCGGGCAATCCTCTCGAAAGAGCGTTTGTCATCCGCTGCTTCTTTAATATCCACCTGAATTTCTCTTCGCAACACTTCTGCCAAATAAGCAAACTTCTTACGAACCAAGTCGACATGGTCTTTCTTCTGAAAATAAAGAGTACCAATCAATTCTGTAAATTCAAGAGATTTGTTTGCCGGCTCACGAACAACAGGAATGGTACGTTGCCGTCTTTTTGCCGTGAATATCATGAAAAGCAGGATAGTAATCATCGTCAGGTACAAAGCCCAACGAAGCGGCTGATGCGCAAGCAGATAACGGAAAGGCGACTGTTGCACCTGTGCCGTTGCTTTCATGTATCCTTCACTACGAACGATAGGTAGTTCCCCCATCTGCGACAGTAAACGAAAGATATAATTGACGTTATTCCCGTCCAACACGCCATAATTCGTAAACAACAACGGAGTAGAGACGAGCATGATTTCCCCTTTCCCCCACGGACGAACCATTGCCATCAACGGATGATAATTATTGTACGCTTTCACAGAATCAGAATCAGCCAACGCATCACCGATAGCGTCCGACATATCTTTCTCCGCCAACTTCCGTACCGGCAATGAATCATAACTCCTGAAATAGGAATTACAGAATTGCGGATAACAACGGTATAGCTGCCGGGAATAGACAGAATCGGCAATCCAATAAATACTGTCTTTCCTGAAGATAGAAGAAGCATACTTCTTGAAAGCAGCCGCACTAAAATGAGAATACGTACAATAGAACCGCAAAGTGTCTTCCAAATACTTAGAATAGTTATTGCTTACCAGCATAACCTTATTCCCCCGCTCTGCCATCTTCAATAAAGCATTCACATCTGCCTCTACCATAGACAAATTATTGGCAATCACAAGTATGCCCTTATTGCCATTATCCGTCGTATCCCCCTCCATCTGATAGAACGTCTCCTTAGATATGGAATAGCCATTAGGCAAAGAAGAAGACAGCAGGCTGTCGAACACCGCACAACCGAGCGGTTGCTTATCGTAATGGCTGAAAGTAGGTGTCCACACAAACTTTTTAGGCAAATGATACTCTACCGCAAACATAACCAGCAGAAAAGCTACAATAAAGATTATAAACCAGCGGCTTCCTTTCATGAGATGCCTCCTTTCCCTATTTCTTCCTGCAACGTCCGCATGGTACGGAAAAGTTCTTCCGTCGCCTCAAAGTTTCCGTAACGTACCCGCAAAAAATGATTGGTTAGTTGACGGAAAGCCGGCAAACGGACCTCATTCAGATACTGTGTAGGCGTCTTATAAAGTTGCCAGTCAATGCGTTCCGCATCACTGAGTTGTTTCAATGTCTGCAAATAAAGCAAACGTACCGCTTCCCGATAATCCTGGCGGGAAAGCGCTTCGGCAATTCCTCCCGGAAAATCTACGCCATAAATCGTATCTTCCCCTGCGGTATAAGGCAATGCATTCTTAGGCGAACGCATGAACAGTTCGGGACGTTTTTTGTAAACAAACCAGATAATCAGAAGCAGAAGAATAATGGCAATGCATATCAGGATAAGCCCCGAATACTCTTCCGCAAAACGGCTGCCGAATATCTTGCGCAGAAGTTCCCCGAACTGCTTACTGATCCACTCAAAGAGGTTAAGCTCCGGAGTAATCAGTTCACGGTTATAGTCGTATGCCGGATCAGACCGCCAAAGGGCAATCTTCGCCGTATCACAGACCAATGTATCAGCCGGGGAAATGAGATTCATCTATTCCGGATTTATTTTAGAGTTTATCAAAGTTGTCAATATCACTTTCTACCGTTATGCTGTCTACCACTTCCGATGCATGACCGTACTGATATACCAGTCCCACAATACTGAATATAGCCGATAGGTAAGAGCCGTACAACATCAGAATAGAAAACAGATATTGCGCAAAGTTCAGTCCGACGGACGAAGAGACTTCACCACCGTCACTCATGACAAAAACCATTTTCACAATATAGATAACATACCACGGTATAGAAACAATGCCCTGCAATACGCTGGCAATGATTCCCATCACAATCAAAATCAGGAAAACTCCTCCCCAAGTGGCAAATCCCAACCGGAATGTCTTCTTGAACGCCTCCATCAGCGAAATATCTTCAAATAAATAGACAGGAGCCATCAAAGCCATAGGTATCATAAATGCAAACAACAACGGGAAAGTGAGCAACAATGTAAAAGGAGTCAATACTGCCAATAACACCATTATAATGATGACCAACAAGAATAAGAAGCCAATTGCCACCCCCATAAGAAACAGTCTCTTGACATTATGTAGCAACAACGGTTTTATGTCACTGAATACAATACCGTTCAGACGCTCTTCACGCTCATTATACAATCGAACCATTCCATAAATCAAGGAAGTCAGCAACAAGGCTCCCAAACAAGAAAAGAAGATAACCCCTGCATAGTTCAATACAAACGTAGGTCCCAAAAGTGCAAAAGGATTGTCACCCGCACTTTCTGATACCTGCATGGCGGTGAGGTCCGTCATACCGCCCATCAGTCCGCTAAAGTTTGCGGCCTGGAGTAAACAGATAGGAAGTAGCAGATACGTTGAGTACTTGAACAACTGTTTCCAATTCTCTTTTATAAAGTCAAAAGAAGCGTTTAACTTTTCTCCGAAAGGGCGTTTTACGTACATCGCAATCTTAGGTTTCTGTGATTCCATATTTTTTTCTATTTGGTAAATAAATATAGTAGAAAATGATAAATGCCAGAGAAGTGAATATCACGCCAAGCCTCAATACATCGGGAAGTTCTGTGTGCCGGGTAAGAAAACCTTCTATAAAGCCTGCCATGATAAATACGGGAACAGTGCCGATTACGATTTTCAGTCCTCGTTTCGCCCCTCTCCGAAAAGATTCCAGTCTCGAATATGTTCCGGGAAACAACCATCCGTTGCCTAAAGCCAGTCCGGCGGCACCGGCTACGATAATCGCCCAAATCTCAAGCGTTCCGTGCAGCCAAATGGCAAGGCTGGATTCCCAAAGCAAATCGTGTTGATAAAAGAAGGTTTGAAAAGCTCCTACCATAATCCCATTGGTAAGAAGCATATATCCCGTACCAAAGCTGGTCAATACTCCCATTACAAAACAGTTGAAAGATACCATTATGTTATTGAGGGTAATCCCCAAGAACATCGGAACTTCGGAAGAGCCGCCGTATACAGCCATCGGTTCGCCATTGGATATATTCTCCAATGTCATATCCACATAACCATTTCCTAGAATCAAACGGACAAAATCCGGGTCATTTGCAGCGGATAAAACGCCGATCAGCACACTGGCTACAAAGATAAGAAACGAGGTCAGCAGTTCCCGACGCGCGTCATACATGGTCCGGGGGACTTCCTGCGTCCAAAAGGTGATAATCCGTGTCCACTTCTCACGTTTATTCCGGTAGATTTCGTTGTGCAACGCCGAAGCCAGATTATTCAGATAAATCGTAATGCGGGAAGTCGGGAAATGTGTCTGGGCAAACGCCAGATCGGCAGTCAAGTCCGTATAAGCATCGGCTAGTTGGTCGGGGGACAGACTTGCCGCCTGCTCCACAACTTTCTCTG
>CAMQVH010000056.1 GCA_947038155.1 uncultured Bacteroides sp.
ATTCATTATTTATATCACTAGTTAGATTACACAATACAAAGTAAGATGAATAAACGAGAAGTCTTAGTTTTATGTTGTTTGACATTATTAAAATTACTAAAAAAGGCTTCTAACATACATTTATGTCAGAAGCCTCTATCAATATAACTTTGAAGAAAACTTAGTTTCTCAAATCCGATTATCCATTTACCTTTTTATAATCTTCCAAAAACTTCTTCAATCCCGAATCAGTCAGCGGATGATTCAACAACCCTTTGATAGCACTCAACGGACAGGTAGCCACATCTGCTCCCACCTCCACACACTCGATGATGTGCTTCGTATTGCGGATAGAAGCCGCCAATACCTGAGTCTTGTAATCATAGGTGCGATACATACGTACAATATCACCAACAAGTCCTACCCCGTCTTCGCAAATATCATCCAGACGTCCGACAAAAGGCGAAACGTAAGTCGCTCCGGCTTTTGCAGCCAGCAATGCCTGTCCGACGGAAAATACCAATGTACAATTGGTCCGGATTCCTTTTTCTGTAAAGTACTTGATAGCTTTGATACCATCGGCAATGCAAGGCACCTTGACAACGATATGCGGATTGAGTGCGGCAAGCTCTTCCCCTTCGCGGATCATCCCTTCATAATCCGTTGCTATTACTTCCGCACTTACATCAGCATTGACAATCTTACATATTTTAATGTAATGTTCACGCTGATTCTCCGTACCTTTAATGCCTTCTTTCGCCATCAGCGAAGGATTGGTAGTCACTCCGTCAAGTACTCCGAGGTCATACGCCTCCTGAATCTGCTCCAAATTGGCTGTGTCAATAAAAAACTTCATAATTCTATTTTTTAATGGTTAACTATCTGGTAGTCAAAGATAAGAATTATTTCTCATCTTTCCTAGATCAGGCAATGGTTATTGCCGGATCGAGGTAGACATCCTGAATAGCGTTTAATAATTCGACACCCTTATTCATCGGCTTCTGGAAGGCTTTACGTCCACTGATCAATCCCATGCCACCGGCACGCTTATTGACAACTGCTGTAATGACCGCATCACGCAAATCGGAAGCCCCATGAGATTCTCCACCGGAATTGATCAATCCGACACGTCCCATATAACCATTTGCCACCTGATAACGACAGAGATCAATCGGGTGTTCCGATGTGAGTTCCGTGTACATGCGTTCATCTGTCTTTCCGAAACCTATCGCTTTGAAACCACCATTATTGGTAGGAAGTTTCTGCTTCACAATGTCCGCTTTGATGGTAACTCCCAAACGGTCAGCCTGTCCGGTAAGGTCGGCAGCAGCATGATAATCAATAGCTCCTTTCTTGAAATCGCTATTGCGCAAATAACACCACAGAATGGTAGCCATACCGAGTTCATGGGCATATTCAAAAGCCTCAGCAATCTCTACCAATTGGCGGCGACTCTGTTCCGAACCGAAATAAATGGTTGCGCCTACTGCTACGGCTCCCATATTCCAAGCCTCTTTCACCGTACCAAATAATACCTGATCGTATGTATTCGGATAGGTCAGCAGCTCATTGTGATTCAACTTTACCACGAAAGGTATTTTGTGCGCATATTTACGTGCGACTGATCCCAAAATACCAAATGTAGAAGCTACCGCATTACAGCCTCCTTCGATAGCCAGCTTCACAATATTCTCCGGATCGAAATAAATGGGATTCGGTGCAAAGGATGCGCCGGCTGTATGCTCGATATCCTGATCGACAGGAAGAATGGACACATAACCCGTATTTGCCAGACGTCCATGCCCTAAAAGGGTTTGCAGGCTGTTCAATACTTTAATGTTTCGGTCCGAATCAATCCAGACTTTATCAATGGTATCCGGTGAGGGTATATAAATCAACGACTTATCAATGGTCTTACAGGTATGATCCAGATAATAACTGGTCTTATCTCCTAATAAATCAACTACTTTACTCATAACTTTATTTTTTTAATGTATAACAATTTATATACAGGCGATGAAGCCTGCTATTTTTTCTTCCCCTGATTGGCTACCGCTTCCATCAGCTTACGAATTTCTTCCGGATTGCCCAGGAAGTAATCATTGGCAACATTCAGGTTCTCGTCGAACTCGAATACATAAGGAACGGCAGTAGGAAGATTCAGTTTGATGATATCTTCATCAGAAATATGTTTCAAATGCTTAATGATACCTCGCAGACTATTGCCATGCGCGACAACCAGCAAGGTATGCGCATCTTTTAAAGCCGGGAATATATCCGACTCCCAGTACGGCATAATACGGTCGATGGTATCTTTTAATGATTCGGTACGCGGCAGTTCCGCATCGGATACTTCGTGATAGCGATAATCGAAACGCGGATTTCTCAAATCGCTTTCGGAAAGCGGATTGGGAGCTATATCATAACTGCGACGCCAGATCAGCACTTGTTCTTCTCCGTATTTCTCGGCTGTTTCCGCCTTATTGAGTCCTTGCAAGTCGCCGTAATGCTTCTCATTCAGACGCCAGCTCTTCTCGACGGGAATCCAGTCCAGATTCATTTTATCAAGCACGCAGTTCAAGGTTTTGACTGCCCTTTTCAGATAAGAAGTATAGGCTTTATCAAAGTTGAAGCCATATTCCCTCAACGTGACGCCTGCCTTTTCCGCTTCGGCAACTCCCTTTTCCGTCAGGTCTACATCCGTCCAACCTGTGAAACGGTTTTCTTTGTTCCAAGCACTCTCTCCATGACGAAGTAATACTATCTTTTTCATTCTTAATGGTCTCCTTTCTTCTTTTTATATATACAACATTTTGTTTCTCTACAAAGTTCACGAAAGAATCAGCAGGTATCAATACCTAAAAGTGATGGTTTATTGAAAAGAATTCAATAGAAATGACTATTTTTACGGACTAAATGAATATTCAACCGCCAACTTAAAACAAGTCAGACATTGGAAACAAGCAAACAGAAAGAATACACATTCCTGCAAAAACTGCTGAATAAAGCGAATATGGGATGGTGGGAAGCGGACTTAAAAACAGAAAGTTATGTATGTTCCGAGTTTATCTCCCGATTACTCGGGATAGACGAAGACGGAGTGATCAGTTTTGAAGATTTCAATAAACGTATCCTAAGGGAGGATCAGCACCATACTACCAGCTACTCTTTCGATAAATTGCAACAGAGCATTGAGGAGGTGTACCTGCTCGATACTCCCCACGGGGAAGTATGGATTCGCAGTAAAATATGCTTTCAGGAAACTGATGGGGAAGGAAACACCAAAATATACGGAATAGCAGAAACTCAAGATAGTCCACGCATGGCTTCCGCCTATCAGGCACTGTAAAACAGTGAACGTATCCTGCACAATATCTATAAAAACCTTCCCGTCGGCATTGAACTGTATAATAAAGACGGTTATCTGCTTGACTTGAATAAAAAGGAACTGGAAATGTTCCATATCACCCATAAAGAAAAAGTTATTGGTATCAATATCTTTGAGAATCCGGCACTACCCGAAGAAATAAAGCTAAAGATCAGAGATAATGAAGAGGTTGAATTCACCTTCCAATATGATTTTTCAAAAATCAAAGGATATTATGAATCGGAAAAAACATCCGGTTTCATTAATCTGACAACAAGAATAACAACACTTTATGATCATGACCGGCAGCCCATCAATTATCTGTTGATAAACGTAGATAAGACGGAAAACACCATCGCCTACAACAAAATTCAGGAATTTAAAAATTTCTTTGAACTGGTAGGAGATTATGCCAAGGTTGGATACGCTCATTTTGATGCGTTAAGCCGCAATGGTTATGCCTTAAGCAGCTGGTATAAAAATGTAGGAGAAGAGGAAGGCACGCCCCTACCGGAAATTATCGGTATCCATTCTCACTTTCATCCGGAGGACCGGGCTGTTATGCTCGACTTTCTGGCGAAAGTGGTCAAAGGCGAAAGTACGAAATTATGCAGGGATGTACGTATCCGCAGAGCCGACGGAAGTTATACGTGGACACGGGTGAATGTGTTGGTCCGCAACTACCGACCGCAGGATAATGTCATCGAAATGCTGTGTATCAACTTTGATATTACCCAACTAAAAGAAACCGAACAAATGCTTATCAAAGCCAAAGAGAAAGCCGAAGAAGCGGATCGTTTAAAATCGGCCTTCCTTGCCAACATGAGTCACGAGATACGTACTCCGCTCAATGCGATCGTCGGTTTCTCAAGTATGCTGGAAGAGGCGGAGGATCAGGAAGAAAAGCATCAGTATATCACGATCATAGAAGATAATAACAAGTTGTTGCTTCAGCTTATTTCCGATATCCTCGACTTATCGAAAATCGAAGCGGAAACTTTCGACATTATTCCTGAAAGGGTGAATGCGAAACAGCTTTGTAACGATCTGTTTCAGGCTATGCAAATGAAAACTAGTCCGCAAGTAGAACTCCGCCTGAAAGATAATTTACCCGAACTGACGTTCATCAGTGACAAGAACAGACTGTATCAGGTATTGCTGAACTTTGTGACTAACGCATTAAAATTCACTTCCGAAGGAAGCATCACCATCGACTACAAGATAGACGGAAACGAAGTAAAATTCTCCGTTCAAGATACGGGAATGGGGGTAGAGCCGGAAAAACAGGAAGCTATCTTCACCCGATTTGTAAAACTCAACAGTTTTATTCCCGGTACGGGACTCGGACTGCCTATCTGCCAAAGTATCGTCACGCAACTGGGAGGGAAAATCGGTGTGGAATCGGAACCGGGAAGAGGGTCTTGCTTTTGGTTCACCCATCCAATTAATTAAAGAAAAATCTCTTTTAAATTGCTCTGTCATCCCTCACTAAGTTCGGAATGGCAGAGCTAAACATTATTTTTCAGACAACAGTCCATTTTCATCGGTTTCTCTTCAGGAAAATACGGTCTGTAATAGTGCCCGGCAACTCTGATTCGTAGTGAGTCACCATAATCATCGTCTTGTCTTTGCGATGGCAGAAAGCCTCAATAATCTTCTTTACCCGACGACGGTTGTAAGTATCCAGACCGTGAAGCGGTTCATCCAGAATCAGCAGCTCCGGGTCCTTCACAAAAGCACGTGCCAGCAATGCCAGCCGTTGTTCTCCACTGGAAAGTTGCAAAAAAGGTTTGTCTTTCAATTCCGCAATACCAAATATATCCATCCACCATTCGCAGATGGCCATTTGTTCCGGCTGGGGACGTTTGTACAGCCCGATGCTGTCATGAAGCCCACTGGCCACGATTTCAATAGCTGGCAGATTTTTGAGATAGGCACGATGCATCTCCGGACTTACATAGCCAATATGCTTTTTAATTTCCCAAATACTCTCCCCTGTCCCCCGCTTCCGCCCGAAAAGGCTGATGTCACAAGCATATGATTGCGGATTATCCGCACAGACAAGGCTTAACAAAGTAGATTTTCCGGCCCCGTTTTCACCGCTCAATGCCCATTTCTCACCACGTCGCACCGTCCAGTCGAGTTCTTTCAGAATAGTGCGGTCATCATAACGGATGCTGACTTTATTCAGTTTGACCACTTCGTCAGAATCGTAATTATTGCCATCATAGGGTAAAGCAATGATACGCTGCTGTAACTCATCAAAAGAAACGGCTGCATCTCTGGAACGAAAAGCTTCCAGATAGGCCTCACGTTCCATTTTGGGGTACACCGTCATTTTATCCACAGGGATTACGTGGGTAATAAATGAAGGAATATCATCCAGCATTGACAATACCAGAATAATCTGTACGGACGACATTTTTGTCAAGCGATCAAGTAAAGAGAACAGCAACTCGCGGGTAGGTGCATCCAGCCCGATAAACGGATTGTCCATAATCAATACGCGGGGAGCTGTCAGCAGAGTTTTGGCCAGCTGGAATTTACGCAGTTCGCCACTGGAGAGAAGAATTATTTTCTTATCGAGCATCGGTTCTATGCGAAAAAGCTCAAACAGTTCTTGTTTCAGTTGTTCGTCCTTGACTTCTCCCAGCGTTTCACGAACATCGGGTGCTTCGTCCTGATCGTGGGCGTTCCAGCGTTGCTGATAGTAATAATTAGCATCCGCAGCCCCGTAAGTGTCACGGAAAGCGATATACTTCACATTATCATAGACGGTCTGGGTGGCAGAAGGAGAAAAGTCATATTGCAGCGTCCCTTCACGCAATGGGTATTTACCGATCAGCGTATCGACAAAAAGACTTTTTCCTCCTCCGTTGGGACCTACGATTGCAATGTGTTCTCCGGCCGAAATCGTTGCCGTGATGGGAGCAGCTAAACGCACAAGCGGGTTGCGTGCCACGCCCCCCGCTATGTTGAATGTATTTTGAATCATATTCTTCTATTCTGTTTGATTATCAAAAGACTGAATTTACTTATATAAAATCAAAGCCGACTGACCGGGAATAATAACTTCCGGCCCGTTTTGTATGCCTAATCCACGTACATCTATCACTCCGTCTTTACATACCACTGTATATTTGCCAACCGGAATAGTCAGCCTGGCAGGAGTAGGACGAGAATTAAATGCGACGATGATATCTTCCCAATGATCTCCATTTGCATGATCTTTCAGGCGAAAAGCAATCAGGTTGCTTCCTTCCACAGGAAGAAATTCCAGATGTTTCCGAACCTGTCCTGCATCTCCCATACGGAAAGCCGGATGAGATTTACGCAGATCGATCAATCGTTTATAATACATGAAAACATCTGCGTTGGTGGTTTTGCGCCGCCAGTCGATGGCATTCACTGCATCCGGGCTCTTATAACTATTGTCCACACCTTGCTTATCACGCATGATTTCTTCTCCGGCGTAAATAAACGGAATACCTTGTGAAGTAAAAACCACAGTCTGTGCCAGTTTATCGAGACGTATAAGTTGTTCGGGAGTGATGTCCGGCATGCTTGCCTTCAGTCGGTCTACCAAACACAGCCCGTCGTGACAGGAAACGTAACTGATCATTTGCACAGGCTGTTTCGCCCACGGCTTTTGAGTATAATTAACCGAATCACACTGTACTTGCGGATGCTCGATAGCTCCTGCTATGCCGAACTTTACGCTCATCTCCCCTCCCGGAATTCCGGCAAGAAAAGCTCCTTTGCGCTTATCGCCCACAGGTCCGCAAAGCCCGTCACGCAACTCGTCAGAGAAGACAGCGACTCCGGGTATCTGTGCTATATTTCCCTTCATTGCCAGGGAGTCGGCCGGATACTGAGGCGCTTCGGCAGCCCACCCCTCTCCGTAAATGCAAATGGTGGGATCGACCGCATTCACAGCCTTCCGTATCTCGTTCATCGTTTCGATGTCATGAATTCCCATCAAGTCGAACCGGAAGCCGTCAACATGATATTCTTTTATCCAATAAAGGACGGATTCTACCATAAACTTACGCATCATAGGACGTTCGCTGGCAGTCTCGTTACCACATCCTGAGCCATTCGCTAACGTTTTATCTTCTTTCTGGCGATAGAAATAACCGGGAACGGTGCGTTCGAAGTTACTCTCATCGGTATTGAATGTATGATTGTACACCACATCCATTATCACACGGATACCTGCTTTATGCAATGCCTGTACCATCTGCTTGAATTCTTTCACACGAGTGGCGGGTTGATAGGGATCAGTGGCATAGGAACCATCGGGTACATTATAGTTTTGCGGATCATATCCCCAGTTGTACGAATTTTCATTCAGCCTGGTTTCATCTACCGAAGCGTAATCAAAAGAAGGAAGCAGATGCACGTGGGTCACGCCCAGTTCGATCAGATGATCGATACCTGTCAACAACTTGTCGGAGTTCATCGTTCCATGTTCGGTCAGTGCCAGGTATTTTCCTTTATTTTTCACTCCTGAAGTGGAATCCACCGAAAAGTCACGGTGGTGCATCTCATAAATAATCATATCGGCGGGAGACTTCAAAGGAGGTCGGGTATCACTCTCCCAACCGTCCGGATTGGTGGATTGCCAGTCGATAATGGCGGCCCGCTTCCCGTTTACTCCGACAGCACGGGCGTTTATTCCGGGAGTATCTCCCTGCCACTTGTCATTGATCTTCACATTGAAAGTATAGAACTTGCCAATGAGGTCCTTACTTACCACAGCTGTCCAGGTTCCTTCTTCCCCCGACTGCATCTTTACCGTTTCATAGGCATGTCCGCCCTCGCCTGCCTCATAAAGCATCAGACGTACTTCATCTGCCGTAGGCGACCAAAGAGTAAATTTCGTTGCCTCCGGTGTATACTCCATTTCAATCAGACTTCCTGTACGGACCGGATATAATTCATAAGACATATATTCCTTTTTCGCAGTAGTACAACTCATTACTGTCGTCACCGTAGTCACCCCTAATATCGCTAAATAATTGGTTCCCATTTTCATACTAAACCTCCCCTGCGGTACTCACACTACCTTCGCACTTACTTGTTTATTACTTTTCTCACTCCCAGCCTCTTTCATTGCGGGTTTATTTTACTTTATCGGGATTTTTCGCAATAAAATCTTTCCAACTGCTATATCCTTTTTCCATTGCCGGACGTCCCATTTGCAGAAAATGACAATAGGCTGCCGCCAAACCGTCCGTCGCATCCATAAAGGTAGGCATCTCTTCTTTGGGAAAATGCAGCATACGCTGCAGCATATCCGCTACTTGTTCCTTTGATGCCTGTCCGTTTCCGGTTATAGCCATCTTTATCTTCAAAGGAGCATATTCTGTGATCGGAATATCACGGCTCAATGCCACTGCCATCGCCACTCCCTGAGCACGCCCCAACTTCAACATGGACTGTACGTTCTTGCCGAAAAAAGGAGCTTCGATAGCCAGTTCGTCAGGCAGATAGCTTTCGATGATACTTAATACCCGCTCGTGAATATGCCGCAGCTTCAGATAATGATTGGCAAATTTACGTAAATCAATAATTCCCATCGCGATCATCTCAGGCTTAGTCCCTTTCACGCGCAGGACTCCATATCCCATGATGGTCGTACCGGGGTCGATACCCAAAATAATCTTTTCTTTTACCGGCTGAATCACTCTACTATCTCCATCAATGTCGGAAAACCGACTACTTTATCCTTGAATATTTTCGTCAGTTCATCATTCAGTCGTACTCCCTGTTCCATGTGCCAGCGATGCAGCAATCCACTACTTTCTACTTCCCATTGCAGAGAATAAGAACTTCCGTCGTCCCGATGGCTCAGTATCCGACAGATACGCGGTGCTCTCAACGTCCCGTGTTTCTGTACTTCAGGTATATAGCTTTCCTTTATCCAAATCAAAAAATTATCGTGAACAGCATCGTCCACTTGAAAAGTTGTATTATAAATCAGCATATCATCTGTCCTTTCAATAAATTATTTTCCGCAAACATAGCAATTATTTCAGAATATTCCATTATATTTGCGCCAACAAAAGCAAAACGTTGACAAACGTTATATCAGTGACGTAAAAACGGGGCGTTAGCTCATCTGGCTAGAGCGCGACACTGGCAGTGTCGAGGTGATCGGTTCGAGTCCGATACGCTCCACTCCCTTTCTAGAGCTGAAATACCGATGAATAAAGGGTTTCAGAATCTCGTCAAAAAAGTAAGAATTTCAAAAAAAGTGTATTTTGTCCCAAATTTGGGTATTTATGCTTGTCGGATGCTTGTCCCAAGAAATTTTTACATCATGATTTCACTATCTTTAGCCGTTGTTCCGGCGAAGGTCTTAGTAGACGGAACACACAAAATTCGCGTAGCGATTAATCACAAACACGAAACACGTTATATAGCAACGCGTTTCATAGTAGAGAACACCAAACAATTTAAAAAAGGGCGCGTAGTAGGTAGAGACGACGCGGTGCTCATTAACAAAAAACTCAGAACTTTATTAGACGAATATCAAGAAGCAATAGACAGAATCAACACTGATGCTTTTTCGTGTACCCAAATTCGCGAATATCTTTCACGCTATAAATCGGCAGGAACAACCGTGTCCGAGCGTTGGCAGGAATATATAGACGATTTAAGAGAAGAAGGAAGGGAAGGAACAGCCGGACTACACGAACGTTCTAAAAAATACTTTGAAAAGAAATTTTCAGATGCAGTTCAATTCGAAACATTATCTCCTAACACGATAATTGATTTCGAGAAATTTCTACGCACCAAAAAAGGATTAGGGGATACAACAGTAAGTATGCACATGAAGCGCTTTAAAGCTGTCATAAATGCAGCTAAAAAGGAGAATATAGTGCGGTATGAGATTGATCCATTCGCTTTTTATAATATGCCGGAATCTAGTGTACGGGAGCTAGATATTACTATCGAGGAATTTAATAAAATAAGGAATTGCGACGTACAGGAAAAACCTTTGCGAATGGCGCGAGATATTTTTATGCTTTCCTACTATCTAGGAGGAATAAATCTGATAGACTTAATGAAAGTAGATTTTAGAAACATCGAAGTACTAGAGTATATCAGAACCAAAACAACTCATACCAAGAGAGGGGAGAAAAGAATAAGCATATCAATCCCCGATGAAGCTAAACCAATAATAAAAAGATGGATTGGGAAAAATGGGAAGCTAGATTTTGCATATAATTACTCTTATGATAATTTCCGCAACTATGTGACAAAGCAAATTCAAAGGCTTGCCGATCATCTAGGAATAAATAAAAAAGTAGTGTACTATTCGGCTCGAAAATCGTTTGTGCAGCACGGATACGAGTTAAATATACCTTTAGAACTTTTAGAGTATTGCATTGGGCAATCGGTTAAAAAGAATCGCCCCATTTTTAACTATGTGAAGTTTATGCGCAAACACGCAGACGAAACAATAAGAAAAGTTATTGATCACGTTAACAATGTTGATAAATGGAACAAACTAAACTATATACTAACAACCTTAATAAATGAGTTTTCTAAGATCAGCGCATGATTTATCGAAAATAATTCGCTTAAAACTTGCGCAATATACAAATGTATATTATCTTTGTAGAGTCAAATTAAAACACATAATAACAATGAGTAACGAAACAGATTATCTAATCAGCTTGTTAATGCAGAACAAAGCAAAAAAGAAAATGCTCGACTTTGTTTTTGAAAATAACAGCGATGCGGACGAAAAGAAAATGAACGCTATTCTCGATGAGAAATTAAGAGTTGAAAAGAACATCGAAAACATTGAGAAAGCATTGAAAGAACTAGAAAAGTAAAAATCTTCCTCCCAGAAATGGGAGGAATAAAAACTATAAATATGGAAAATTTAAAAGATGAATTAAAAAAACTACAGGAGCTTCTAAACAATCCGACACCGGAGAATGAGGCTATGTATCAAAGTAAGTTTATCGAAATAAAGAATAAATTTACCTCTAAAGAGGATGCAAATATTATAGCTGATTTTATCCTTAACGGATATAAAGAAGTCAATGAAGAATTAAAGGAGATAGAGCACGAAATCAGTGTGCGCAAACAATTAGAAGAAGTTAAAGACGTTATATCTTTGTCGTATATCGCTAAGAAATATTTCGGAAAGTCCCGGCAATGGCTAAATAACAGGATAAACGGATGTATCGTCAATGGGAAACCCTGCAAGTTTAGTGAGGAAGAAAAAGAGCGTTTAAACTATGCTTTATCGGATATATCTAACTTATTAGGCTCGATCCGCATACTCTAATGCGTTTTAATTTGACACTAGCCCCGCATGCGAGCCGTTGCGGGGCTTTCTCATACCCATCATAATTAACAGTTATCTAGAAAATATCAATAAGATTTTATACAGTCTTATAAAAACTAGTATCGACAACCTTCATATTTCTCCATCTATGTAATAATCCAAGGACTACTTGAACGGATTCCTATTTTTTTCTCTTCACCCTCATTAGAGAAAGATAGCGCTCTCTTATTTACCACAAGATAAGCCATTTGATAACGTTCTAGTTCGAATAATCGACGTTCTAACTTTCCCATTTTTGAATATTTATAGTTCTTTTCTTTTTCTGTTAAATGTATATCTTTATCAATCTCAGTCTTTTGCATATCAAATTTTCCTCTTATATCTTCATAACTATACGAAGTAGGATCAGTCCATTTAAAACAGGAAGCCAACAACTGACAATAGTTTTCTTTTTCATTTACAAAAACAACAGGTAATGCCAAATTATCAAATGTGCTACAAGGAAATTCCCAATCATCATTTATATGAACAGAAGTATAATAAACACCTAAAATAAACTCGAACAAGTCATACTCTTTATCTTTATACCTATTTCTATTTTGGGTAATAATATATTCAATTATAAGTTGAGGAATTATGTATTCTGGTTTGAAGAAAGAATCACGATTCAATACATATACAGAAGAGCTGAGAATAAGAGGTATTTTTTTCAATACCATACTAAGCCTACCATCTTTCAAATCTTCTTTTTTAGGTATTCTTAAATCTAAAACAGGAAACTTCTCATTAACGACAAATAGGGATACCATCATATCATCAAATCGAGGTTTCCTAAGCTCTTCCCAACAAGCGTTGATACTTGATCCCAAATATAGACATGGATATCCGGGAGCACTATAACGCTGCGTCTCAACTATCCCTCTTTTATCAAGAGGAATATGAAACATCTCTGTATAAGATTTTCGCCCATTAGTTTTAAAAACTCTAGCTCGATAAAACAAAGAATCTGGTAGAATTGTTAAATAACCATCACTATATAAAACATCTGATAATATTTCTTCTATACATTGATATGCAACACTATACATGCCTTCAAAATACGCCTCTATACATGTCTCTATTTTTATATTACATGATTTTACATAGATTATTACATCATCAATATCAGGACATAACTCTTTCTTATGTAACTCTAATAAATCTACATAAGATTCTAAAGCACCCACTAAAACATCTCTAAAATCTCCTTTATCATATTTTAAAGGTACTAGTTTCTTCAATTCAGTATAAAATTCGTCCATACATTCTTTTTTTTATTGTTATCCACAAAAATACTAGAAAATATATTATCTGCGAAAATCACCACCTAACAATAATATATAAAAAGCCCCGACTACACTTAGTCGAGGCTCATTCTTTTGGAATAAATAACGTATTACCTCTCGATTTCGAAAACTAGCAACTTTCCGTAGAGAGATGATGCAATGGACACCCACGTCCATGCACAAATATACTAATTATTTTTTAGATTTAAATATTATCTGACCGATTATTATCAGAGTAAACAAGATTATAATTCCGAACGCCCACCCGCCCAACTCCATTTTAATAGATTGCCATCGGCTTAACTGTTTTTCGACCGGGTAGGGAGTTTGAATAGAATCGGTTTTAACAATCGTGTCAGTACGATTCATTGTTAGGTAGCGATACAAATACTTATATTTGTATTGATAAACCGTATCACCCTTCACGAGCATATAAATACTGTCTCGTTGATAGACGCTATCAAACCGGATGCTATCACGCGTTTTGTATTCGGTGCGAACTGTCTCAACAGGAACGTATTGAGTCCTGCAGGATACAAAACATGTTGCTAACGTTAACAACATGGTAATATAAATTAGCCGTTTCATAGCTTTAATACTTGCTTCCGATTACGTCCTTCTCTGAAAGATACGTGTACCCACGAAAAGTTCTTTTCGTCTATCAACTGATCGAAAAGCAATTCGTTTTTGATTATTTCGAATAGCTTCCGGTTCTCGTCTTTACTTCCGGTTGTTATATCGGCGGCTTCTCCTAGTCGATGTTGGCTTGATGTAGCTCCGTTAACGCTACGATTAAGAATTACACTACGATAGCCGGAACTAACGCGGATCGGCTTACCGTATTTCTCGCGTAGCGGGTCGAGTACATTGTCTACTAGCTTTGTTAAATTACTAATAGCTTCCGCCGTTGGGAAATTATCAATTCCTTTTGCTAATGCCATATCGGAGTGAGAAAGCTCCTTAATTGTGAAGTGTTTCATTCTGTTGTCTCCTTATTGTTTTGGTTAATAGTTATCGGTCTACGCGGCGGAGTTCTCCGGCTGCATTCACTGTCCGGTCTGTCACATCGGTTGTGTTCTGCATCCTTTAGGACTAATTCAAGTTCGTAGTATTTGCGCATCCAATTCTGACAGTCTGCTTGCGATGTTCTCCATTCGCGATAAATCGTGTCTACTTTTTCGTCCCGTTGTTTTAATCGCTCGTCGTATCGCTCGATCTGCTTGTTCAGATTATCAATGATAGAAAGCAAGTTTTGCAACTCCATCGAGTCTGCCGTAGCCTTTTCCTTTCGAGCGTTCGTTTTTCGATTTGCTAGAAAAGTAACAGTAAAGCGGATCGCCTCTAATCCTCCTAATGCACCTATGATTTTTAGCCATTCATCCATGTCTTTTATTTGTAGCCTTGTTCGTCTGTTTTAGGTAGCTCTATTCGGCAGTCAACGACTCATTTACTTCCTTCAAAATATTTTCAAACATAGTAAGATGCGGGATAATATCACTATCCACAGGAAAGTTCATCGACTTATTGCCATTTTCGAATGACATACAACCTGAATAGGATTGATTCTCGGCATTACCCTTATAGATGTTACATGACATGCGGAGTAGGTTCTTTCCATTATACACGTAAGAAACATGATACTCATACTCACCGCCTTTTGCAGTAGATTCGACCTGTGTAGTTCTCAAATTCTCTGTTAAATACTTTGTTTTCATAAATTCTGTTTTTAAAGTGATTAATAATATATAGTTCTATAATATATTTTTTGTGCTAAATCATTCTTTCGCAAGCGCTTCATTAACCGCTATCTGCACGACTGCGACAAAGTTAGTTCTCACGTATTCCTTGATGCGTTCCGCTTCGTCTGTTGACAATTCGACCTCACCATTTTTATAGATTCTCTGCGCTAACTCCAATTCCCCCAGATCGGCGGTTTTCTGGTAGATAGTATTACCTAACTCCTTACTTATATCGAAAGTACTCTTATTCCCTTCGATATCTGTTACTTCGATTTTTCTAAAGTCTATTTTCATTATATTTTGTTATTAACCCATACCAAATAAATTATTTACTCCGCTTTGCATAGCTCCTGTTATAAAGATCTTAAAAGACCAAGGAGAAATTTCAGTTTTAGCTTGACTAGCATAATTGAGACTTATTCTTTTTGTGTAACTTGAGTTATTGATCAATACTATCATTTTTTGTGTACTAGCATCGCAGACACAAGCGATATAATTAGTATTTCCGGATAATATGATACAGTCTACAGGTTGTCCATTATCTACCGGATATACATGTCTGACTCCTGCATTTCCAACTCCGTATACATGGAAGTATATTTCACCTGTATCATAACCATAATACTCCATTTTTGTCATTTTACTGTGTCCAAATTCACCCCTACACCACAAATCTGATGTATAAAAACGAAATGATCGCTTTTCTGTAGCATTATATCCTTGATGATATAAGTCACCCGAAACCCATGTTTTTGAAAAATTAATATTAAACGAAGATGAAACATTGTCCCCAGAACCGGAAACATTAAAAGCTATTTTTCCCTGTATTTTCCCGTTATTGTCAACCGCTTGTAATTCTTTAAATGTACCTGTAGCTCCATCTAACTTCTTAACTTTTAAATTATCTACGTCAATAAAATCAGTCACGATTTTACCACTAGTAATAAACGTTTTACCACCAACCAACATCGCACCCGTTGCAGGAAGTGAGAACTTTCCTTCTGCTGTCAATTCTACTCCCGTAACATTGTGCTTAATCGATCCGCCTTTCATTAACCATCCTTGCGTCTTTGACAGATTACCAACAAACAAGCCGGATGTACCTAGTATGTCAATCGTAGCATTTTGGGCTACTAGTAACTGCGTAGCGACATTAATAAACTCATTAAATAGAGTCCATTTTGTTGAGTCGAAGGAACTGGAAGATGTATGACTCGTTTTACAGGAATAAGTATTTCCATTATAAATGACCGTATCCCGGTATTGGGAATTATTCACGTATGCCGTACTCGCTTTCCATTCACCACGCGGACGAATAAGAGCACCGGGCAATCCTGTTGCTCCTTGTGTTCCTTGTTCTCCCTTATCCCCTTTGTCGCCCTTCACCTTCGTCCAAGTATAAGCGGAGAACGTCGTGCTGTCCGTAGCCGTAAAGTCGGTGTATTGTCCGATGTATGCACCCGGAGTCTCGCCATTGTTAGCCGTGAACGTCGTACCATTATCCGAGTATTTG
>CAMQVH010000057.1 GCA_947038155.1 uncultured Bacteroides sp.
GTATCTTCTATGATTTCCGGGAAATGGGGATGCGCAGTCGGCTCACCGTTTCCGGCAAATGTCAATACATCGGGGGCGGGACCATTGGCCTGCATATCTTTTAGTTTCTCTTCGAGAGCTGTGCGGACTTCTTCACGGGTAGGAAGAAGTTTCTTCGTACGGCGTTCGGCATTGAAACCACACTCACAATAAATGCAGTCGAATGAACAAACCTTACCGTCGTCCGGCAATAGGTTGATTCCCAAAGAAACGCCCAAACGGCGGGAATGAATAGGGCCGAAGATGGGCGAAGGAAAAATAACAGTCATATTATTATCGTCATTTAATCATAAATTACAGCAAAGATAACCCAAAACTTACAGGTTACCCTATCTGTACAACCATTTTTTCATCATCTCAAAACAAATTACCGCTATCCAACAATACTCAAGAAACAGAAGATATATTACTTGATTCTCTTCATAAGTCAAAGTATACATATCACATACTTCTACTTGGGGGGGCGTTGCGCCAAGCTCTTTCATAGCTTCACGAATACGCAGAATACGGGAATCAAGAAGTTGCGAATCGACTCCTATCATTTTATCAGTTAATTGCGAAGTCAACTCTACATATCCTCCATGAATATTTTGCTTGTGCAGATAGTCAATGCAATGTGTACGGATGATTGTATAAAAAGGATACATTAAAACTTGATACGCAGTTGCATTTGTATATCTGCTTTTTTATTTCCCCGGATTAAATCATTGCCGGAACCTATTTCCTTCCGGTCCAAATAAACGGTTTCCCCGAACTTGGTTATGAACAACCAGTGTTTGTTCAGTTCATACCTCAAACGGATGCTACACCGGAACCCGTGACCCTGGAATGAAGGAGTATAAAATGTATAGAGCAATCCTTTTTCGGATGCATACGTACGCGAATCATAACTGTCTGTAGAAAAGTAACTGCCCTGAACGTCAGCAAACAGCCTGGTCCAAGGCAGTCGGGAGGATATCATTTGTGTAACCTGATATCCTTTATCAGCAGCTCTGTCCTGAGAATGAAAATGATTATAATCTAAGGTTGTACGACTGCTTAACACATCTCCTAAAGAATAGTTCAAACGGTAACGAAGTTGATGGTGAAAAATAGGAAGTGTTAGTGTTTCTTTACTTCCTGTCAGGTCACGCTCTTTTTGTTTATAACGATATCTCAAATCCATTGAGAGATTAGCGCGCGGGGTAAAAGTAGCTTGGAGCAGTCCGTCTGTTCCACGGGAAGATTTACTGACCCGGTATCTTTTCCAAGGAAAAGAAAATAAATCGAATGAAGCGAAGAATTTCCAATAGGCAAAAGGAGAGGTCTCCAATCCTAAATAATAGCCTTGTTCATTTTGGGTCGTGCTTCCTTCCCCAAAGGAATGGGCGAACATGGCCCAATAGTGATAAGAATAAAACCGATGTATCAACATGATTTGAGTGTTTTGAACCGGTGAATATTGCAGACGGTTCAAAGATGCCCAGCCTTGTTTTCCGATGGCTGTTTCTCCCTGAAAAGAAAAACGACGCCAGCGGTAAGCATAATCTATCCCCAGATTATAGAAGTTGTTTCCATGAAGATTGTATTTGGAATAGCCTGTTAATTCCGGTTCGTATGGTCGGTTGAAAAGGTAGTAAATACCGGTGATACCCAGGTGGATACGGTTGTGTTGATAACTCACGTTTCCACCTGTCAGTTGCATGGTGAACAGGTTCTTTTTATCTGCTTCTTTTTGACTTCGGTGCAGTCCGGTTTTATGGATAGAGGTGATTGCTTCGTCAGTGATTACTCCATCTAATGAACGGTGTGAATAGAAGCCGGAAACGTCCCAATCTTTAGATAAGGCAACAGTGGCGGCCAGCCCTCGGAAATAATTGTATTCATCCGTAGAAGAGTGTTTCTTTATCCCACTGCTGCGATTGTTGAAAGAAGAAGCATAAATTGTCTTTCCCATCAGATAATCCGTACTAATCACCAATCCTTGTCCGAAACTAAGCCGATAGTTGCCGACAGCCAATGCTTTCAACCGTCCACAGTTTTTCAATAACAAATAAAAGGAATAATAATCGTAGCCATAGCGATTGTGTAAAGCTCCAAAAGGTTCTCCAGCGTCTTTTTCGGCTACAACTCCTGCATAGAGTCGGTCACTGTATCGGAAACTGTATTTCACAGAGTTATAAACAGAAGCTCCTAAATAGGTATGTTCATAACCTTTTCGCTTATAAAAAGGTATATCCGTGCGAGTTAGCACTTCATTCTTTCCATACTTGGCTGCGCTTTTCAACAGGCTTTTCCACCGAAAAGCAGGTTCGTTGTTAATAGCTTTTATACAGACAAAAGGCAGTAAATACTGGATTGTTTGCTTATCCATCTCTTCTACCAGTTGAAGTTCATAGATGGTTTTCATCTGTCCGTGTATATAGATATAAGCCAGCAAATGTTCAATCTGAATATCGCTCAAAAAAGGAAATTGTTCCAGTTGTTCACGGGTAGCGGTATTCAGATTAACCGGTTCTTGCAGACGGGTGGAAAGTTCTTCCAGTTCATTCTCCCAATTCAAGGCATTAACAGAGTTATCAATATCGTTATTAACAGACAAATCTTCAAGAATATCTTCTAAAAGACTTTCAGAAGGTTTTTGAGCACTACAAGCAGGAATTATGAACAGGCTGTTTATAATACTTATCAACCGGATAAGTTGAGTCGTTTTCATCAATAAAATGTATATTATCTTGTTGTATCCTTACGAGCAAGGCCGCAAAGATACTTTAAATAGGTTAACATCGAAGAGAAATGTCTGAATAATAAAATTTTAATCCTATTTTTGTATCGTGAAAAGGAGGCTTAACATAGTAGTAACAACACTGTTTGCTATTGTTTGCTGTACACTGTCTGTACAGGCTCAGGAGAAGCAAAGCATGAATGGATACTTGGTTCCGATGTGTATCTACAATGGAGATACGATTCCATGTGTCCAGTTAAGAACTGTGTATATCTTCCGCCCACTAAAGTTCAAGAACGAAAAGGAACGCCAGGAATATTACCGACTGGTGCGGAATGTAAAAAAGGTATATCCTATCTCCAAGGAAATTAACCAGGCTATCATCGAAACTTACGAATATCTTCAGACTTTGCCCAATGAGAAAGCCCGCCAGAAACATATCAAACGGATGGAAAAAGGTTTGAAAGAGCAATATACTCCCCGAATGAAAAAGCTCTCTTTTGCACAGGGAAAACTGTTGATTAAATTAATAGACCGCCAAAGCAATTCTACCAGTTATGAACTGGTGAAAGCATTTATGGGACCTTTCAAAGCGGGATTCTATCAGACATTCGCTGCGCTGTTCGGTGCCAGTCTGAAAAAAGAATATGACCCGCAGGGTGAGGATAAACTAACAGAACGCGTGGTGTTGATGGTGGAGAACGGGCAAATCTGAAAAAACAATAGCGGATTGATAAGTTTATCACTCTCTCTCCTACATAAACTTACTGAAGTTTCGCAAGTGCACTTGCGAAACTTAAATAAACTAATTTATCAACTACTCAGGTATATCAGTTTTCATTATCAGTTACCATTACCAGTTACCGGTTATCATTTCAGCAATTAACAGGCTTCCCGCAAGGTGTTAATTGCCGCTTTCTCAGAAGTTAATACTTGAGTTCCCAGCTATTAATACTTATCATGCAGGCTGTTAATACCTGACAACTCAAGTATTAACAGCCTGCAAACGGATTATTAACAGCGATAACAACTGCCCGCCCGACACTATCATTCCACTCTATGGTTCTATACGGCTACGTATAGTTATAAACAGCAAACAACTATTGATTATGAACAAATTAACTAAGCTATCAACCTGTTATAAACAACTTATTAACCAATCCTGTATCATGACTATGAACGTAACTTTTTGAACAAATCCCAAATCACAATACCAGTTGTTACGGAAACATTCAGAGAGTGTTTGGTACCATATTGAGGAATCTCTATGCAGCCATCCGAATGGTCAATAACCTCTTGTTGTACCCCTTTCACTTCGTTTCCCATTACGATGGCGTATTTCTTGGTTTTATCCAGTTCCAGTTCGTCCAACATGATGCTTCCTTCCGCCTGTTCTACGGAATACACGATATATCCTTCTTTCCGGAGGTTATCAACAGCATCAACAGCGTTATTAACATACTTCCAGTCGACAGTGAACTCTGCACCCAACGCAGTCTTATGCATTTCAGGATGAGGAGGGGTAGCCGTTATACCACACAGATAGATACATTCAATACGGAAAGCATCCGAAGTACGGAACACAGAACCTATATTGTGCAAACTACGAATATCATCCAACACTACCACCAGAGGCAGTTTTTCAACCTGTTTAAACTCTTCGGCACTGATACGGTTCAGCTCTGTTATTTTCAGTTTACGCATACGTCTTTTCTTTTATTATGTTCTCGTCCACAAAGGTAATTCTTTTCAGTTAACAAGGTGTTGATAACGGTTTAAAACCTGTCAAAACTATCGGCAAAGATTTTGAAAAATAATTCTTGCATTATTCAAAAGAAGGTATAAGAGGCCTTCGTTATGAACATTCCAAAAAACTAACCCAAAACTTTCTACACAGACATAAACATATTTTTCAGCACTTATCTGCCTGTTTATATCCATAAAGTTTTTAACTTTGCACTTTATCAACAGGGAGTTAATAGCAAACTTCCATTTGACGGCATTTAACGATGCTTTCATTGATAATGAAGCAAGTAGGATAGGACATCTTGCCCTTTACATCAGTTCATAACCGACTCATAAAGCAGAAGTATGGACTAATAACTTATCCGGCAAGAAAAATCGTATTTATTTGCTAACACTATTAACAGGCTATCATCACTAACAAAGGATTTTTTTTAAAAGGAAAGAAATAAGAATATTATTATGAATGAACTCATAAAGGCTATTAACGAGCTGAAGAAAGAAAAGAATGCAATCATTCTGGGTCACTACTACCAGAAGGGAGAAATACAAGACATCGCCGATTATGTTGGCGACAGTTTGGCATTGGCTCAATGGGCAGCCAAGACGGAAGCGGACATTATTGTGATGTGTGGCGTTCACTTTATGGGGGAAACGGCAAAGGTGCTTTGTCCGGACAAGAAAGTGTTGGTTCCCGACATGGCGGCAGGTTGTTCGTTGGCAGACAGTTGTCCGGCGGATCAGTTTGCACAGTTTGTCAAAGAACACCCGGGATACACCGTTATATCGTACGTCAACACGACAGCTGCCGTGAAAGCAGTGACGGATGTGGTGGTGACTTCCACCAATGCGAAGCAGATTGTGGAAAGCTTTCCCAAAGATGAGAAAATAATCTTTGGTCCGGACCGGAATCTCGGAAATTATATCAACTCAGTTACGAACCGTAATATGTTGCTTTGGAACGGAGCTTGTCATGTGCATGAACAATTCTCTGTTGAAAAGATTGTGGAATTGAAGACGCAGCATCCGGAAGCATTGGTGCTGGCACATCCCGAATGTAAGAGTACGGTTTTGAAGCTGGCGGATGTGGTAGGGTCTACAGCTGCATTGTTGAAGTATGCCGTGAACCATCCGGAAAACACGTATATTGTGGCTACCGAATCGGGTATCTTGCATGAGATGCAGAAGAAGTGTCCGCAGACGACGTTTATCCCTGCTCCTCCGAACGACAGTACGTGCGGATGCAATGAGTGTAGCTTCATGCGGTTGAATACGTTGGAGAAGCTGTATGAGTGTCTGAAGAATGAGTCACCGGAAATAACGGTAGATCCGGAAGTGGCGAAGAAAGCAGTGAAGCCGATTCAACGGATGTTGGAGATTTCGGCTAAATTGGGATTATAATCAGCTTTAAAGTAGTTTCTGTTATTGAATTAAAAGTATTCGGTTAATAATTTGTACTATTTCTATTCTCCGTCTTCCCGAAGGAGGGGCAACCATACGGACGAAGTTACATCGAACTGACGTTATAATAAAACTCGAGCGTCTCCACATTAAAATGAAGACGCTCGAGTTTTATATTAAATAAGATTGTTTTTATTTTGCTTCTTCCGAACTTTGAAGCATCTGGAACAACTTATCCAACTTCGGAGCCATAATAATCTCCGTACGGCGATTCTTACTTCTGCCTTCTACTGTTTCGTTGTCATCAACAGGCATATATTCACCGCGGCCGCTAGGCTGAATCTGCAAAGGATTTACATTGTAATTCTTGATGAGAATACGGACAACAGAGGTGGCGCGAATCACGCTCAAATCCCAGTTATCCTTAAACTGTACCGTATTGATAGGCTTGTTATCCGTATGTCCTTCGATGAATACGTCGATGTCCGTCTGTTTGTTCAATACTTCGGCCAGTTTGCCGAGAGCTTCCTCACCGCGTTTGTCAAGGCGGGCACTTCCTGACTGGAATAATAATTTGTCGGACATCGCTACATATACTTTTCCGTCTTTCTCGCGAACGGTCAGCTCGTCAGTGCTAAAACCAAGTAATGCGTCTTTTACATTACTCAAGAGATTTTGTACCTTATCATTCTGCGCCTTAATCATGTTCTGCAATTCATTGATCGTGCGTTCTCTTTCGTTCAGCTCATTTTTCTTCTGGATCAACAGTGCATTCAGTTTTTCCTGTTCAGTCATGTTGACATTCAACATACTCTGATACTGGCGGATACTGTTCCCCATCTTGGTTGTATCACGCAAGAGGTCTTTGACTTGTGCCGATAGCTGGTTACCAACTTCGCGAGAGTTATTCAACAACGCTTGCAGACTGTCTTTGCTTGCGGTGGCTGCCATCTCTGCAAGCATGAACTTCTTCTTTGTTACACACGAAGTACAGAATAGGAGCGTAAGTAAAGTAAATAAAGTAATTTTCTTCATTGTGTTTTATATTTTAAGTGGGTATGTATAATCAGCTTTGCAGAAACTCACAAAGTTTCTGTATAGCCAGTGCGCGATGGCTGATTTGGTTTTTGATATCATTTCCCAATTCGGCAAAAGTCCGGTCGTAACCTTCAGGCATGAATACAGGATCGTAGCCAAATCCGGAATCACCACGTTTTTCTTTGATTATTTCGCCTTTTATCACTCCTTCAAAAAGATATTCTTTTCCATCGAGTATCAATGAAATGGCGGTGCGGAATTGCGCTTTGCGGTTTTCCTTTCCTTCAAGGTCGTGGAGTAGTTTAAGCATATTGGCTTGTGAGTCGTGTCCTTCTCCACCTGCGTAGCGTGCGGAATAAACTCCGGGAGCTCCGTCCAGTGCCTCTACTTCCAGTCCGGTGTCGTCGGCAAAGCAATCCAAGCCGTAGTTTTTGAAGATAAAGGAAGATTTCAGCAGGGCGTTCCCTTCCAGTGTGGCAGCCGTCTCGGGAATATCCGTACGACAGTCGATATCATTCAGGCTTAACAGTTCCACTTGTTCACCTAATATGGCGGCCACTTCTTCCAGTTTATGAGCATTATTGGTAGCAAATACAAGTTTGCGTTTCATCATCTTATTTTTTGTTTTAACAAGGTTGTTCACTACTTATCAACCGATTATTATTTCACTTTCAGCTTATCGAATCCTTCGCCATACACACCGATAACGGAACTTTGAGAGATAAAAGCATTCGGATCAATGCGTTTTACCAAACGGAAGATGTCGAGCGACTGGCGTTTTTTCGCCAATACGACAAGTACTTTTACGTCTTTCTTGCTGTACCATCCCGTTCCGTCGAGCACCGTCACCCCACGGTCGGCATCTTTGATGATGCTGTCGGCTATTTCATCATATTTCTTGGAGAAGATGAGAAACTGAACCGATTGCCGGGCGCTGTTGATAATCCAGTCGAGCACGATGCCGATGATAAACAGCGTGACGAAGCCGAAAATAACCCGGCGCCAGTCGTGGAATATGAAGTAGCAGGAAGTGATGATGATAATATCGCACAGCATAATCATACGTCCTAACGTCACATCTTTGTATTTGTTGACGATGGCAGCGATGATATCCGTTCCGCCGGTACTTCCGTTATAGTTGAATACAATACCCAGTCCTATGCCACACATGACTGCACCGATGATGCACGCCATGAAGTCCTGTCCCGGTCCGAGTAGCAACGGTTGACCTTCGGGAGTCATGTCCGGCGCCACAACGTAATTGTTGACCAACAGTTGGAATAACCAAAGCAGGAAAGTAAGGCTGAAGATGGCGTATGTCGTTTTGATGCTGAACCGTGGACCCAATATTCGGAAAGCAAACGTCATCAGTATCGCATTGATGACGAAATATGACCATTGGATGGGAAATCCGGTAGAATAGTAAATGATAGCGCTGATACCGGTAGTTCCTCCGGTAGTTATCTGATAGGGTAAAAGGAATGCTGCCCATCCCAAAGAATAGCTTATCAATCCGAGAGTGATGTAGATATAATCTTTCACTTCTCTCATTATTTCCGCTTTTGCCAGTTTATACATAGGGTTTATAATTTGTCGAGGCACGGATAACACGGATTTCGTGGTTCTGATTAATTCCAAACGGTGTTATCTGTGTAATCCGTGCCTCATTTGTTTTATACTACAACGTTTACAATTTTCTTCGGAACGACGATAATCTTCTTCGGAGTCTTGCCTTCTATCCATTTCTGCGAACGTTCATCGGCAAGCACAGCTGCTTGAATGGCTTCCGAGGATTCGTCTGCTGCAAACTCCATGTTAAAGCGTGCCTTTCCGTTGAAAGAAATGGTGTAGTTGACGGTATCTTCTTTCAGATACTCTTCGTTGTATGCGGGCCATACGGCATCGCATACGGAAGTATCGTGTCCGAGTGTGTGCCACAACTCTTCGCAGATGTGCGGGGCGAAAGGAGTGAGGAGGATGATGAATTGTTCCAGCACTTCTTTCTTATTGCACTTGAGGGTGGAGAGTTCGTTGACGCAAATCATGAAGGCACTGACGGAGGTGTTGTAAGAGAACTGTTCGATGTCTCCAGTCACTTTCTTAATCAGCTTGTGCAGGCTCTTGAGCTCGTCCTTTGTTGCCGGTTCTTCTTTTACGAGGTATTCGTCCGTGCGGCTGTAGAACAGCGACCAGAATTTCTTGAGGAAACGATGCACGCCGTCGATACCGTTGGTGTCCCACGGTTTGGACTGTTCTACCGGGCCGAGGAACATTTCGTACATACGCAATGTGTCTGCTCCGTATTTCTCAACAATCATATCCGGATTGACAACGTTGAACATAGACTTGCTCATCTTTTCCACTGCCCATCCGCAGATGTATTTTCCGTCTTCGAGGATAAATTCTGCCGTTGCGTATTCGGGACGCCAGGCTTTGAAGGCTTCCAGGTCGAGTATGTCGTTGGATACGATGTTCACGTCTACATGGAGCGGAGTTACGTCGTATTGGTCTTTGAGATTCAGCGAAACGAATGTGTTGGTGTCTTTGATGCGGTACACAAAGTTGCTGCGTCCTTGAATCATTCCCTGGTTCACTAACTTTTGGAACGGTTCTTCTACGGTGGAAACTCCGAGGTCGTGGAGGAACTTGTTCCAGAAACGGGAGTAAATCAAGTGTCCGGTTGCATGTTCTGTACCACCTACGTAGAGGTCTACGTTTTTCCAGTACCGGTCTGTTTTCGGGCCAACCAATGCCTGGTGGTTGCGCGGGTCCATATAGCGCAGGTAGTAGGCGGAAGAACCGGCGAATCCCGGCATCGTGTTCAGTTCCAACGGGAAGATAGTCGCGTTGTCGATTTTCTCGTTTTCTACGACACACTTGTTTGCTGTATCCCAAGCCCATCTGGTGGCGTGTCCCAACGGCGGCTCGCCTGTTTCGGTGGGCAGGAACTTGGCTACTTCCGGAAGTTCGAGCGGCAGGCTGGCTTCATCAATCATATAAGGCATTCCGTCTTTGTAGTAAACAGGGAACGGCTCGCCCCAGTAGCGTTGACGTGAGAAGATGGCATCGCGCAGGCGGTAGTTCACTTTTACACGTCCCAGGTTATGTTCTTTCACATATTTCTTGGTTGTTTCAATCGCTTCTTTGATAGTCAGACCGTTGAGCGAGAGGTCGCAATAGGGAGTTGCGTCCGGACGCGGAGAGTTGCAGACGATACCTTCTTTGGCATCGAAACTTTCTTCGCTGACATCACAACCTTCTACCAACGGGCGGATTTCCAATCCGAAATGCTTGGCAAATGCATAGTCGCGGCTGTCGTGGGCGGGTACTGCCATGATGGCTCCCGTTCCGTATCCGGCAAGTACGTAGTCGCTAATCCATACGGGCACCGCTTCGCCTGTGAAGGGATTGATGGCGTATGAGCCGCTGAATACGCCTGTCACGCTGCGGTCGGCGATGCGTTCGCGTTCCGTACGTTTTTTGGTGCGGTCGAGATAAGCGTTTACCTCCGCTTTCTGTTCGGGAGTGGTTAATTGCGCCACCAGTTCGCTTTCAGGCGCCAATACCATAAAGGTGACACCGAACATCGTGTCTGCACGGGTCGTAAAGATAGTAAATTCGATATCACTGTCTTTCACCTTGAACTGCACTTCGGCACCTTCCGAACGTCCTATCCAGTTCTTTTGTGTCTCTTTCAGCGAGTCTGTCCAGTCGATGGTATCCAGTCCGTCGAGCAGTCGTTGGGCATAGGCGGATACACGCAGGCACCATTGGCGCATTTTTTTCTGCACAACGGGGAAACCGCCGCGTTCGCTCACTCCGTCCACTACTTCGTCGTTTGCCAGCACTGTTCCTAATTCGGCACACCAGTTCACCATCGTTTCTCCCAAGTAGGCGATGCGGTAGTTCATCAGTATTTCCTGTTTTTCTTTTTCGTTCTTGGCGTTCCATTCGTCGGCGGTGAAGCGGATTTCTTCGCTGCAGGCGGCGTTCAGTCCTTCGTTGCCGTAGAGGGCGAATGCTTTTTCCAGTTCTTCGATGGGGCGTGCCTGCTGTGTGTCGTTGCAATAGTAGCTATTGAACATTTTTTGGAAAGCCCATTGGGTCCAGTGGTAGTATTCGGGGTCGCATGTACGTATTTCGCGGTTCCAGTCGAAGGAGAATCCGATGTTGTCCAGTTGTTCTTTATAGCGTTTGATGTTGGCGTCGGTGGTGATTGCCGGATGTTGTCCGGTTTGGATGGCATATTGTTCGGCGGGCAGTCCGTATGCGTCATATCCCATCGGGTTGAGTACGTTGAAGCCTTGCAGTCGTTTGTAGCGGGCGTAAATGTCCGAAGCGATGTATCCCAAGGGGTGTCCTACGTGCAATCCGGCACCGGACGGATAGGGGAACATATTCAGCACATAGAATTTTTGCTTCGAATCGTCTTCCGTAACCTGGTAGGTTTTCTCTTCCACCCACCTTTTCTGCCACTTCTTTTCAATTTCTCTGAAATTGTACTCCATAGTGATAAAGTTTTTATTTATAGTGATTTATACTGTTATTTCTGATTTGAGGCACAAATTTACATGTTTATTTTCAGATAACCACGCTTTCCTTATTGACTTTCTCGTTTTTATTTCGTATATTTGGAGAAATTAAAACAGAAAATAAAAGATGAAACATATAAATATTATTACATGTGTTCAATAGGTTAGGGGTGCGTAATGCACTACAGGGATAACGAATAGGCAAGAAACTGTGAAGATTCTTGCCTATTTTTGTTGCGAAAATTCTATTTTAGCTGTCGGAAGTATCCCCCAAATAGCTTATAATAAAATAGTTTATAATAAACTTGAAGTTGGTTTATGCAATATCGGAGATAAAGTGTAAAGAAGAAATCTTGACGGAGCTGATATATTTCATTTTACTTTCTAATATGATAAAATTGTCAGACTAATAGCTGTAAACCGTTTATTCTACAGATATATAAATCTCCCTTTAGACTCCCCGCTGAATTATCATTCATTCATCAAAAAGCGATTCATTATTATAGAATCGGATTGGTTTTACTTCAACGAATTCTCGCTTGAAATATATCTGAAAAAGTCTGTGTATATATTCATGTTTCCCTGTATCTTTGTGCATTCTTAAAAATATAGGTATGAAACTAAAGCACGGATACTATCATCTAATTGCTATACTGACGGTGGCTATTTGGGGACTGACCTTCGTCGCGACGAAAGTATTGATTAATCACAGACTCACTCCTCAGGAAATATTCTTTTACCGCTTTTTGATTGCTTATATAGGTATTTGGGCTATTTCTCCCAAACGTTTGTTTGCCGCTGACCTGAAAGACGAACTTTGGCTGCTAACTGGAGGGCTCTTTGGTGGTTCGCTTTATTTCTTTACTGAGAACACCGCTTTAGGCATCACACAGGCTTCGAATGTTGCTTTTATCATCTGCACGGCTCCCTTGCTCACTACTATTCTTTCTCTGCTTTTTTATAAGAATGAGAAGGCTACGAAGGGATTAATCTATGGCTCATTGCTGGCTTTGGTTGGAGTAGGGCTGGTGGTTTTTAACGGCAGTGTGGTACTGAAGCTTTCTCCTGCAGGTGATTTGCTCACATTGCTTGCCGCTCTGTCATGGGCTTTTTACAGTCTGGTCATAAGAAAGATGACGGGACGTTATCCTACCGTATTCGTTACCCGCAAGATATTCTTTTATGGAGTGTTGACTATTCTCCCTGCTTTTCTCCTTCATCCGTTGCGACCGGATTTTGATGTGCTTCTGCAACCGATAGTGTTGTCCAATCTACTGTTCCTGGCAGTTCTTGCTTCCTTAATCTGCTATATCCTTTGGAACGTGGTTTTGAAACAGTTGGGGACGATGAGGGCTTCCAATTATATCTATTTGAATCCGTTGGTTACAATGGTGGCGTCGGTGCTCATTCTCCACGAACAAATTACATGGATTACTTTGATGGGAGCAGGCTGTATCATTTTGGGCGTTTATCTGGCGGAGAAAAAATAGAATCGTTTATTGGGCATATATATCCACCCTGGTGGATATATATGCCCACCATGCTGGATCTATATATTCACCACGCTGGGTATATATATCCAACAAACATCTTAATTATATCCGGTATTTGGCATATATTTGTATTTGACCGTCCGGATATCGGACTGTCAGCATACAGGCGCAGGATAAGCCCTTTCGCAAAACGGAAATAAAGGAAATGATGAAGAAAGAAGGAGCATGCCGGATGGTGAAAAACGAGACGTACGGGCATAAAAAAAGGAGCAACGCCTTGCTCCAACCTTTGTTAACCTTAAATCTAATACTATGAAAAACACATTGCAAAGGTACGTACTTTTGTGAAAGTAGCAAATTATCCAAGTAAAATAGTATGTTTTATAACACGTTTTAATAATTTTCTTCGGTTTGTTAAGAAAAATGTGGCTTCTTTTTAAATCTATGCAACACTTATTTTGAAAATTGAAACGGGGGATAGCGTTGATTCTCTACCGAAAAACCGTTATCTTTGCTCCGACAATCGCAGTATGTACTCAATAAAAAGAAAAGGAGAGAACCGTGAACGAAGAAGAAATCGTCCTCACCCCGATGATGAAACAGTTTCTGGATTTGAAAGCACAACATCCTGATGCAGTGATGCTGTTTCGTTGCGGCGACTTTTATGAAACATATTCTACGGATGCCATCGTCGCATCCGAAATTTTAGGAATCACACTGACAAAACGTGCCAACGGAAAAGGAAAAACTATTGAGATGGCGGGTTTCCCGCATCATGCTCTCGATACATATCTCCCGAAACTGGTTCGTGCCGGAAAGCGTGTCGCTATCTGCGACCAGCTTGAAGACCCGAAAATGACCAAGAAATTAGTGAAACGGGGGATTACCGAACTGGTGACTCCGGGAGTTTCCATCAATGACAATGTATTAAATTATAAGGAGAACAACTTCCTGGCTGCCGTCCATTTCGGAAAGTCTTCCTGTGGAGTTGCCTTTCTTGATATATCTACCGGTGAATTTCTTACGGCGGAAGGTCCTTTTGACTATGTGGACAAACTGCTGAATAACTTCGCTCCGAAAGAGATTCTTTTTGAACGTGGCAAGCGCCTGATGTTTGAGGGAAATTTCGGCAGCAAGTTCTTTACCTTCGAGTTGGACGACTGGGTATTTACGGAGACCACTGCCCGTGAGAAGCTGATGAAGCATTTTGAAACGAAGAACCTGAAAGGTTTCGGCGTGGAGCACTTGAAGAACGGCATCATTGCTTCCGGTGCCATCCTGCAATATCTCACGATGACGCAGCATACACAGATTGGGCATATCACCTCTTTGGCCCGTATTGAGGAAGACAAATACGTCCGTCTGGATAAGTTTACGGTGCGTAGCCTTGAGCTGATTGGTAATATGAATGATGGCGGAAGTAGCCTGCTCAATGTCATCGACCGGACCATCAGCCCGATGGGAGCGCGTCTGTTGAAACGCTGGATGGTCTTTCCTCTGAAAGATAAGAAGCCGATTGACGAACGGTTGAATGTCGTGGAGTATTTCTTCCGCCAACCGGACTTTAAGACATTGATTGAAGAGCAGTTGCATCTGATAGGCGATTTGGAGCGTATCATTTCCAAAGTGGCCGTAGGTCGTGTATCACCTCGTGAGGTGGTGCAGCTAAAGGTGGCTCTGCAGGCTATCGAGCCGATAAAGTTGGCATGTATCCAGGCAGATAACGCAAGTCTGAACTGGATAGGGGAGCAGTTGAACCTCTGTGTCACTATTCGTGACCGGATTGCCAAAGAGATTAAGAATGACCCGCCGTTGGCTGTCAATAAGGGAGGAGTGATTCAAGACGGGGTGAATGCAGATTTGGACGAACTACGCCGGATTTCGTATTCGGGAAAGGATTATCTGCTTCAGATACAGCAGCGCGAAAGTGAACGGACGGGTATTCCGAGTTTGAAAGTGGCTTACAATAACGTATTCGGTTATTATATTGAAGTCCGTAATGTACATAAGGATAAGGTTCCACCCGAATGGATTCGCAAACAGACGTTGGTCAACGCAGAGCGTTATATCACGCAGGAATTGAAAGAGTATGAAGAGAAGATTTTAGGGGCGGAAGATAAGATTCTGGTACTGGAAACGCAGCTATACACGGATTTGGTACAGGCATTGATGGAGTTTATTCCACAGATACAGATTAACGCGAATCAGATTGCACGTCTGGACTGTCTGCTGTCATTTGCCAACGTGGCTTGTGAGAATCGTTATATCCGTCCGATTATTGAGGATAATGACGTACTGGATATTCGTCAGGGGCGTCACCCGGTGATAGAAAAACAACTTCCGATAGGCGAGAAGTATATTGCCAATGATGTAATGCTGG
>CAMQVH010000058.1 GCA_947038155.1 uncultured Bacteroides sp.
GCAAAGATATGCTGGGTTACGATGCGTGTCAAGGCGGAAAATAGAATGGTTACCTTTGTATTTTATGTTCTATTTTTAAGATTTGTATGCCAGACTTCCCATTTTTAACCCCAAAATGAGATAGTTTTTTCAAGACAAACCTATATTTAACCGATTGGTATCGACTGATTTCATTTCAAACGTATAACCATCCATACTAAAATCCGAAACAGAGGAAGTCACAACATCATGATTGACCCTCATTTGGTTGAAAAAGAAAGTTTCACGAACATTCCCAATCTCCGACTGTTCTCCTCCAAGATTGTATATCAGATTGGTATTATCAAGATATATCTTATCTACTTTCCCCAATCCGCGTATTCCTTCCGTATCATCACGAAGCTGGGCTATCAGCCCGGCTTCTTCAATATAAAGACAATAATCCGCCACGCTGTTGCGGCTCACATTGAGGGCGGTAGCTATACTACTGATCCTACACCACGAGGGGTACTTTGTTCTTCAAACAGAACTCCAGTATGGACTCGCCTTGTGGCATGGCTTCCGCTTTGTAGCGGATGAACAGCCTTTCGAAATCACTGCTGCTATACATATGTTTTTAGTTTTGGATTACAGCAGCGAAAGTCAGTGTTATTATGGTTGGGAGCAATACGTCATGTCGGACGCTTACAACGCTTTGTTTCATTAGAAGGACACAATTTTGAAACTAATCATCATAATCGTATTTCAAACTAAAATCATCTACCCATAAAGTACTGCCATCTCCCCCGGTAAAGTAGTCACCATACTTACTTGCCGTACATACTAACACCAGATATTTAGGAACACGACTAGTAGAACGATAAACTAAAGGTAAATCCAACTCTGTGTATTGAGGTATAGTTTTTCCGGAAATGAATTCCGCATAAGCAATGATATTCGGGTCATTCTTATCGAATAATTTACGCTCACTCTTCTTAGTTCGAATTTCCACAGGTTCATCCCAATCACCTAAAGCTACATAAATATAACAAGAATCAGGTCGACCTTTCAAATAACTGAATTCAGAAGTTGATTTGTCGATAATTACGCTTGTATATTTAATATGTCCTTTCAGACGAGTGGGACGTTCTGTAAATGGCTTGCCAAAACTAAGCACTCCATCAGTAACATCTGTTCTCAAATAATCTCCGACAAACAAGTTACCAGCAGCAAATTTCAATACAATATAAACAGATTTCAACTGTGCAGCCTTACCCGAGCCATTCCATGTATCAAACACCGGAATCGTATTACTGGTGCCAACAGTAGTAGCACCTTTGTTACCCGTATCCCAATACCCTTTCTCCATCCCTTCTGCCCATGGTTTCCAAAGTATCTTGTTATTGCCCTTATCCTCTTTACTCCAATCCTCGAACAAACCGCCCGGAATTTCTACCGCCTTTCCTGTTGTAAAAGAAAGTTCTGTACCATAGTCAGTTCCAGAATAAGCTCGGCAAATATATTCTGTCTCCGCCTTTAGGTGTGGAACACAAGCCGTAAATGCCGCTCCATCAAATGTTATATAAGATTTATCTACTTTTTGCCATTCAAGTGCGGAAGTCTCACGGATTTCAAACCCATTATCCTCTCCTTCAAGCCCTTCACCATATAACCATGCTACATTCACCCATCCATCGGCCTGCTTCGTTTCAGCATTTTTATCTTTACGATAAGCACGCACTTCCCATTCTTCTTCAAAGGAATCTTTATATTTCACCAAGATTTTGGCAGAAGCGTAATTGGAATATACAGTCCAATTCAAAGAAGGTATTTCAGTACTTCCATTATAAGTAGCTCCTACCGGTCCCAACTTCAGTTCAAGCAATTGCAGCTCTTTCCACTTTGTGTCTTTTGTCACATATGCCACAGCCAACCGCTGTTCTTCATTAATATCAGATACCCCAACTTGATTTTGGAGTTTATAAGTTCGATCTATATTACGCTTGGCAAGGATACTCCACTGATAATTTTGATAAAGTGACAATGTTACTTTATAAGGACTCGTCAAATCAATAATATCGTTCACCGCAAGTGTACTTTCAGCACCTTCCGTCACAGTGAAAGCAGTAACCTGAACTTTTTTCAAATCCTGCGTCTCTTCTATATTAAGTGTGACTGTACGGTTTTCTTCGGAAACAAGAGCATTCCCTTGCTGTCCAGTCACTTGCATTTCTATAATAGATAATACAATCTGCGGATATCCTATATCATTTTTGATACAGCTTTGCAGTAAACATACGATTACTGCACTAAGAGATAAATTATATATAATACGCATCACCATTACATGCAAAAAGTTAAACCAATATTTATATTAAACAGATTGATCTTAAAATCAGCACCGCTAGACCGTCGTTTTCCAGTTTCTCCCAAATTATTGCTTTGTTTCTCCAATCTATATTTGAAACCCACTACTCCAAAAGAAAGCTCCGCACAAACATTCTGTGTTATAAAAACAGAAATGCCCGGATTGATACCCAGATGCAATTCATTTATCGTTGTATCCGTCCGCTTATATTCCGCTCCTTCTCCTCTGGCAAAACTCGATGTCCCATTCAAATACGTTAATGTCGTCTCATTAAATAATCCGAATAATTTTCCCCTATCAAGCCCGACATACGAACGGTGGAACAAGCCAAAGGAATACAAGTCTTCCGCATATCTCATATTACTCAATGAGAAATCCGACTCTTCATCAATATTAAGCGATATATTTCCTAAATCAGCAATTGTATGATTATATCCGAGCTTCATTCCGACTACAACATTATCCTTCACTGCATAACCAACAAAAGGCTTAACTGAAAACATTTTAAAGTTACAATCAAAATCCTTCAGCATAGAAAACAGCAAACGGCTGTCATCACTATCAAAATTAACATAGGAGAAAGTAAGACCACCAATCCATTTTTTCTTAGGAATAAAACGATAACTTACAATTCCACGATCAAAGCGTCCGATTGGTTTGATATGAATCAAGTTAGTGTTCTCTACAACATCTTTCTTCCTCTCCAATTCCGCTTTATCCAAATAAATGGTATCACGTATTATAACTGTATCCCGTTGTTGTGCCGAAAGTGTCTGTACTCCAGCCAACACAACCATTACACATATATAGATTAATCGACTCATTATTTCTTTCTTATAAGTAGAATGCTATACCTAATCCAATAGAGAATAGGTTAATTTTAAAGTTTGCCGCACTCGACGAACGCTCTCCGACATACACTTGATCTGTAGTTTGTTTTACCTTACTAAAATCCAATCCAAGAACCCCAACACTGACCTCAACTGCCGTAAAATTATTTATAAACGCAACAATACCGGGAGCGACTCCCAAGCCAAAATCTGTAGTTTTTGAATACGTTCCGCTTAGTGAAGTATTATCCTTTGTGACTACTTTAGACTGGCTTCCACCAACCTCCAATCTGGTTTCAGCGAAAAGAGCAAAACGTTTGCTCGTCCCTATGTTGATATAATTTCGAAGAATTCCAATGGCACTGTACGTGTGCTTCAATTGATACATATCATTCACATCAAACTTGGTATCTTCGTCAAGATTCAGAGTCACTCCATCCAATTTTGTTAATGTACGTCCATAAGAGAAACGTCCTCCAGCAGCCACATTATCTTTAAATGCATAACAAAACATCGGACTCACCTTAAAGGTATATCCATCTGAATTGAAACCATCAATTACCAGAAACTGATAGTTCTGCTCGTTATGTTCGGAATAAGAAACCGAACTGCCAACAATCCATTGCCCTTTCGGAACAAAGGTGTGAGCCTCTATATTACGTTTAAACTCTTGTGCCTGAGCAGTCATACCCACTATCAACAAGAGATATATTAAAAACTTTTTCACGTGCAATATTTATTTGATAATCAATGGTTAATACACTAGTTCTACATCATCTATCCACATTATACTCCCCACAGCTCCGGCAAAATAATCTCCATAGCGACTAGAAGAAGCAACCATCACGATATATTTGGGCAAACGGGTGTTATCTCGATAATCCAAAGGAATGATAATCTCCGCCATTTCAGTGTCTCCGCCAACATCCTCCGTAAAAATACGCTCTCCATAGGCAATTATATTCTCATCATTCGGATCAAAAGTGCGTGTGTTTTCCGGATGATTAAAATCCGTCTGTGCAACGACAGCCCATTCATATCCCGAAATATATTCACTACCCGTTCCAGGCCAATCACCTACAGCCACATAAATGATTCCCTGATCCGGCTCCCCTGAAATAAGTCCTTGTTCAGGCAAGGCGTTGTTAGTTACTACTTCAGGACGATACTTAACATAGACACGTAAAGCTGACGGACGGGCTGTAAAAGGACGCCCCCAACCTAAGACACCATTTCCTTTCAATCCATCCATTATGGTTTTCAAATATCTTCCGGCAAACAGATTACCTGCTGCAAACTGTCCGATTCCCAAAACTTTGGCATCTGTTGAAGTTAACTTAGCAGAATATGTTCCACTATGTTTAATAGAAGCATCAGCAACCGTAATATCGACACTCGCAGATTTGGAACCATGATTTCCTGAATCCCAAAAAATATCACTTTCGGCAGATGAAGTCGCAATATAGGCAGGCATACTTCCCGACCAATATTCAAAACTACTATTTTCCAGTTGCAATGCTTTTTCCGTAGTAAACGTACAGACAACTGTAGATAGCACATCACCATCCATTAATTGATATTCATATTTCGTGTCAGAAAGCAATCCCGTCACAGCAGACGCGCTCTGAACATTCTGCCCGTCACGAACAGCATCTACTATTTTCCAATCTTGCTCATCCGCCTTACGATAGCGGAAGGCCAATGCACCTTGTGGCTCACGACCGGGAAGAACAGTACCATACAGAGTAGCTTTTGTTGCCCACACTTCATAGACCGGAACAGGTTCTGTTTGTACGGTAGCATCCGAAACTACCATCTTCCAGTTTGCTGTACGCATCTTATTATTTGCATCTGTCGCAGTCAGGCTAATTGCATAAGTACCTTCGTTAACCGTATATTTCCGAATCAAATCAGCAGACAGAATCAGATTCAATGCATATCCTTTGGATTCTGCTTTTTCATCAATCAGTATTCCACCTTCTGTCAACTGAGTTTTTTGTTCCTCTGTCAGATTTTTCAAGTCAAAAGAGTTTTCACTTGTTGCCAAAAATTCAGGAAACTGTTCAGATGAAAGAAGCACTTGTTGCAAAGCAGAAGAGCCGGTAATATTTATAGTAACATCCGAACCACTTTCAGTAGCGACATAACTTGTGGCATCCAGATTGAAGATTTCATCTCCATATGCAGCAGTAAATACCGGGCGACGGTAATACACAACCTCTTCTTCAATGATTTCCAACGGAGTGGCATCCACTCGTAAATGTAAAATAGCCCCTCCGGTATCAGGATTTCCCACCTCAATATCCTTATATTCATAAGTCAACTGATAAAGAGTGGCTGCTTTCGCTTGTGGAATAGTATCAACTTGTGTGTACGGACGTCCTGCAATATCAGTTGCCGAAAATGTGCAAAACAAAGTATCGCAATCGGCTGGAAGAGAGAAATATCCCATTGCTTCCAAATTATCCGCATTAAAATCCAATATTCCATTTTCTGCCTTTACGGCTATTGACACAGCATATTCTTCTTTAAAAACAGTTTTCAAAGATTCACCGAAAGCAACTTTTGTTACTGTGTTCGCAATATTACATATCACATCTACCGGGGTTACTTTTGCTCTCTCTACAGTGAAAGGTTCAACTCCCTCATAGAACTTTTTGGTAAACGATGCAGCCACAGAATCCCCGGCAGTCACCCGTACACGGTATTCGCCGGAAGGCAATGTTATCCCTTCTTCCGGAAGTTCTGCCGTACCCAAGTATTTACGAATCAACTTATCCGTATCATAAATTCGAATTTTACAATCTTTTACCAAGGCACTTTCTTCATCGGCAGTCAGAGAACGAGTAACAACTACCTGCAAGTCATTTTTCATCTGTACCCCCAAACGAAGCGTACCTTCTCCACCATAGCCTACATTTTCATCACTCTGACAACCACTTAAAGCCAACAGAGATAAAATGATATATTTATTAATCTTTTTCATCATACTCCTTTGCCTCACTTTTACTTGGTATTCAATGTCAAGGTAGCTGTAGCAGATGCATTTGTTACATCTTTCACCGTAATCTTAAATTGATGCGTGCCATGATACACCTGCAACAGTGGAACAAATTTTGTAATATTGAAAGGTACCGTCTCTGTTGTTTTCACTTCATCCCCAACCGGGAAACCTAATGAAATCAAGTTATTTTTATGGTCCTCATCTGCCGGCGGGTTTGCCAAATCAAAGGATGTAGCACCAAATAATTCTACTACAGCCGCCACAAAATCGTTATCAGAACTTGTAATCTCCACAATCACATTCTTTATTCCTCTGGAAGCCAACAAATTCACAACAACAGGACCATCAACCTCTTCATTATAGTCATTTGCATCAATTGGAGTATTCAAATCAAAATTCTTATTACCACTTGTCACAGTAGGGTCAGTACCTTCCTTATCTCCTCCTGATGGAAAGTCGTCTATTCCCTCTTCCTCTCCGGGATGAACAGAACCATCCAACTCTACAATATCACAAGTAACATCATACTCAACAGACGGATTGGCAGCTCCTCCTGTTCCCGGATCACCATTGGCATCCCGCAATGTATAAGTAATAATCAATTGAGAACCCATATTTATATTGGAAAAAGATTTATTAATCGGCACATCTAGTTCATCATCAAGCTCACCTATAAAGTTCGCATCAATTACATTACCACTCACTTCCGCAGGAAAATAACCGGCACGAGTTTCATCTTTTTCAAAATTAAGAGAGTATTTATTATTAACAGTAACTTTAATATTAGCCTCATCCCCCAACAATTTCCTGAAATTCTCATCATATTGGATAGTCACCATGATACAATTCAATGTACAGTTAACCGTTTCAAGATTAGTAATCTGATCTTTCTGAATCTCAAAATTCTTCGATCCTTCACAATAGGGTTCATCAAATAAAGCTGTATCAACATTAGGAGCATGAGCTATCACTTTATATTTTCCCACCTTTAACTGAAAAATCTCAGGAAGCTCACTATATTTCCATTCCGAAACCAAAGTTTCATCTTCTGCATTATAGATGCCTACTATATAATTACTGGGATCTACTGTTTCAGCACGAGATACCGGAGTAGCATTTACATTTACCGACAGTCCCATAGAAGCCAAATTCACTTGTCCATAATCATTGGACTCTTTTCCAAAATCCATGTTTTCGCGATCACAAGCTGACATTAATATTATCAAAACAGTCAGCAACAAATATGTCGGATGAATTATTTTTTTCATATCATTTTTATTTAATGTAAATTAGTTTGCATATTCTAAAACCAGATCATCGATAACCAAAACATTACCTATAGCTCTAGTATCTCCATATCCAGCAAAGAGTCCTAAACTGCCACTATATCCGTTCACTGATGGCGTAGAAGCAGTACTTGCCAAAAACTCAACAGATATGTGTGTCGGTGAAAGTTGAATATTCTTATATTCAATACCAACTATTCCCTGAGTGTCAACAGGAGTAGCCATTGAACTCGTCAATTCCAACATACCTTCACCTAATACAACAATACTTCCATCGTCTTCACGATGTTCTATTTTCACAACAGCAGAAGCAGATTCACCATTTATAGAATGAAAACGATAAATAAATGACATCTGAGTAGGACGAGAACTAAATATATGTCCATATTGTTCTCCTGATTGTTTATCATATTGACCTATAAACAAACAACCTGATGTTTTCTTTCTACAATTAGGAGAATTCTTTTTAGAACAAGTACTTCCTGCCCCCCAGCCTACAACAGCTATTTCTGCAGAATACTCACCGTTACACGGTTTATTCGAAATTCCTATTTTTGAGCTAGCAGAATGGTTAGAATTAACATAGGTAGTACTCAGATGATATCTATAAAAATAAGATTGATCATCGGATTCAGCTGTACTCAAATCGTTGCGTGTTGCCCACCACGGCTCATTTTCACCTTCTAAATAAGGATATGCAGTATATATTTCCTGATTTCCATTACTAATACCACTTATTTTATCTGATTTCCATACAAACTTCTCATACCATTGTTCAAAGTTTGAATTAGGTATCTGTAATTCACTTTCCGTATTAATTTCCAATTCATCAGAAGCTGCAACAATATCTCCTTCCAAATCCTTTTTCACAATACGAAGATCTATTTTCTCCCCTGCAGGCAATCCGGTCATGGACACAGAAGTATTATCAACACTATAAACCGGATTTATCTCTTTCCCGTCATTAAAACATAAAAATTCCCAACCGTCCTCAATACTTTTGTCCACTTGTACTGTTGCTTTCTTTGTCCAAACATCACCAGGATAAGCCAGACTAAGTGTATACAATGGAGCTTCAACAGTACTTTCTACCGACTTCATCCGACGAAGGTAGTTAGCCTCTATTTGCATTATGGAAGTCTGTGACTCAGGCAAAACAAAAGTCAGTTGATGTTGTTCCTTATCAGAGTTTATTTTCTTTGGAGTAATAGCTTGCTTGCTATCACCTACCTTCAACCAATAATTAACTTTTAATGGATCTCCATCAAGCGTCATATTCACATTCACTTTGGTCGTACCATAAGCAATTGTAGGTCCAGTAGTAATTGCAAACTTATTATCCAGACTATTCACTTTGAGAGTCAACGGTTCTTCATTGGTTTTTGAAAGTATATCAACCGCATTTAAAGTGAAAAGATGTTCTGCGTCCCCTTCTTTATATTCCAAGAAAGGGATAACATCCGTAAAATCAATCATCGCTATCTTATCCTTCTTGTCACTTAGGCCTACGATTTTCAATCCTAACTCTTGCATTTTTTCTAAAATATCGGCAGGCACATTAGCCAAGTCCACCGATTCTGGCCATCCTTGCTCAATCAAAGTATTGGAGCGAGTTGTCAAATTACAATGGGCAATCCCACCAGCCGCATTCAAATATGCGTAAATCTGTGATGATTCGGCACTTTTACCTTCAACAACAGACAATGCTTCTGTCCCAAATCCATTCGCTTTCAGATAAGGAGCCGGAGCACTTAACGCTTCGTCAGAAACATCAATTGTTATTGGTTCCTGATTTGGAATATCGTCACTGAACGATATATTTACCATTGATGAACCTGCATCCACATCAAGCGTCAAAATATAAGCATGACGGGCTTCTGCTAAAAAAGTTTTTGCTTGCACAGTCACTTCCTGACTGCTACCTTGCTTTTTGCGAAATGTGGTACGGACTTGCAGCTCTCCCGGTTTAAAATATCCATAGCGTTCTTCCGACTGTTCAAACTTTACTATGTTATTTAAAGAAGAAGTAACTTCGGAAGAGTAGGAAGAAAAGAATTCTTTGAAAGCATCCGTATAAGTAATCTTTAGTTTTGCATTCGCTAAATAGCAAGTCACTTTCACATTAGTCGTTTTTCCTTTCGATATAGTAAACGATTGATTACCTTCAAAATATGGTAATTCAAATCCTTCATTTTCGACATCACTATACGAAGCAACCGCTGTATAATTTCCCGAACGAAGTGTCAGTTCATCATCCGCAAAAAAATCCGCCAAAGTAGCCCATTTTCCACGAAGAGTTTCTCCTTTAAATATGGAAAAAGAGAAATCATTTACATCAGGAACTCCCTGTTCTGTTCCGTCACCCACCCGGGTATTGGTTCCCACTACCACCTCGGGATTTGCATTAACCTGTACATGTAATGTCCCACTTCCTTCACTACCTTCGTCACGTTCTGAAGAACAAGAAAAAAACAGAGGCAAAAGACATATACAAAAAGCTAGTTTCACTAGTTGTCTGTTACTCATCTCTCTAGAATCTCTAAAATATATAAAACTGGACACAAAAATACAGTTTTACTTTTTTATAATAAAGTATCCAAAGAAAGTTTTATTTCCAAATATGAAAATAGGAACACAATTAGCATATTACATCTAAAAAACAGACCACTTTAAGGAGGGAAAACACAAAAGTTCTGTTTTTCATATGAAAAACAGAACTTTTCTTATTCTAGTTGAGAGCGTTAACTGAACTTATTTGTCGATACCCGGCATCAGGACGACTCCGAGCTTTTTCTTCCCGTCCATCTTGACAATCATCGGTTTTTCAAAACGGACGTGACGAAGGTATTTTGTTTCTTCCACTGCCGGCTGTGCGTTGAGGAATTCCTGATTATAAACCCCATCATTCATAAAGGCATTGATGGTGAAATAACCCACACCAAAAGAAGTCAAGTTCTGGAAGAAGTGCGTGCCTTGGCTGGGGTCTACGCGATAGTTGGTCAATCCGGCTTCCACGATTACACGGGCGGCGGAGATGTGCGGCCACTTCACCGGGATACCCAGCCATGTGTCACTACTTCCCCAACGTCCCGGCCCGACAAGCACATAATTCTTGCCTTCGTTCAGGAATTGCTGGTTGATCTTTTCTATCTCCCAGGCAATAGTTTGATTATTCGAAGCACTGTAACCGTCGGTCTTGACATAGACAACATCACAAATGTCATTCATAATGCCATGTCCCAGTGAGTTATAAGAACGAAGCACTACATCCTCGTCCGGTATCTCGTTCAAATCTTCATCCAAAATTTCCTTGCTGTCTACGATGGGACGGATTTGCAGCAGATAGAACGTACCCGTCTTATCCTGCTCACGGCTTAGCGTAGCTGCAAATTCGATTTCAACAGGACGGCGCATCTCTTGTTCACTGTACTTCAACACTAATTGAAGAATACGTGCCAACGGGAAAACATCATGTTGCAGAATATTGGCAAACGTGATTACTTTACGTCCTCCCGGATACAAGCCATCCCGGATAATTTGGTCATACGGGTCGTATGTGGAAGCGATGTAGCGCAAAGCACCGTCATTTTCCGCCTCTTTCACGTGAAGCTTCAAGAGGTTGAAGCCGTCGTCGATAGAGAAATCATGCCCTGCGTTCTTCAAGTCCAAAGCATAGAAACGGGTTTGCGTTTCTTTCAGAGCTATTTCCATTTCGCTGGTTTGCAATACCTGGTTCGGGTGATAAGGAGAGAAACGGAGCGTCATGCCACCATCCACAATATATTTCCCTAATCCTAAAGCCAGGTTTACCGTTCCTTCTTCCGCCTTTTCATCGCCCAACGGATAATAATTCAATGAACGGGCTACACCGGACATGGAAGGATAATAGCGGTCACCATACTGATTACCCACCACTTCCTGCAAGATTACAGCCATTTTCTCCTGGTCGATTACATTCGAGGTAGCCTGCATATACGCCTTACTATCGCGGAAATAGACCGAAGCATATACCCCCTTGATAGCATCGGAAAGCATACGCAACATCTCATAGCGGTCGTCCAGATAAGGAACCATATATGTATTGTAGATTCCGGCAAAAGGCTGATAGTGAGAATCCTCTAATAAAGAAGAAGAGCGGATGGCAATCGGAGACTTCACTACATCAAAGAAAGTGAAGAAATCCTCTACCAGTCTGTCCGGCAATTTTGCTTTCAGGAAATATCTCAGAATCGTATCGTCGTCCGCATCCGAAAGGGCAATCTGATACAGATTATTGGCATCCATAAATTCATCGAACACATCCGTACAGAGCACCACCGTCTTGGGAATAGCAACCCGTGCATTCTCGAACTCGTCAAACTCCGGATGACGCTTCACCATATTGTCTATAAAAGCCAGTCCGCGTCCTTTTCCACCTAATGAACCGTCGCCGATACGGGCAAAATTGGAGTAGCGGTCGAAACGGTCGCGCTTGAACACCGCCACGACCCCTTGATTCTTCATTTTGCGGTATTTTACGATAGCCTCGAAGATAATGCGGCGATGAGCATCCACATCTTGAAGACTGCTCCAGGTGATAGGCTTCAAGAATTCCGCCACAGGAAACATAGCCCGCGAATAAAGCCAACGGGACACGTGATTGCGGCTGATATGATATAGGAAAGATTCGGCAGGCACGGCAAACAGGATATTCTGCAACTCCTTCAGATTACGAACGTGCGCTATCTCCTCACCCGTCTCAGGATTGCGGAAAACAAAATCACCGAAACCGAAATTGTCAGAAACGATACGGCGCAAATCGACGTCCATCTTCTTCGAGTTCTTATCAATAAAGCTCGCACCATATTTCGCTGCATAAGAGGAGTTTTCCGATTCGGACGACTGGATAATCAAAGGAACAAACGGATCATTCTTGCGAATCTCGGCACATAACTTGATACCTGCCAGACCGTCTTTCTCCCCCCGTTCCACTTTCGGGAAACGCACGTCGGTGATTACACCTAATATATTATTCTGATATTTGTGATAAATCTCCATCGCTTCCTGATATGTACGCGCCAACACGATTTTAGGACGCCCGCGCATACGAAGCGTACGTTGATGCGCATTCAGAGCTTCCGTAGAGAATTCCTGGCTTTGCTGCAACACGAACTTATACAGATTCGGCAGAATGGAAGAATAGAAGCGTATACCATCTTCTACCAGCAGAATCAACTGCACGCCCACTTCCTGCACATCATGTTCCAGATTCATCTTATCTTCCATCAACTTGATGATAGACACCAACAGGTCGGTATTGCCCAACCAGCAGAACACGTATTCAAACGCGCTCAAATCCTCGTTGATGATTCGTTTCGTGATACCATGACTAAAAGGAGTCAAAATAACGATAGGAATATGCTCGTATTTCTCCTTGATATGCCGGCCGATGTCAAAACTGTCGTTATCCCCCGTACCCGGCATACAAATCACCAGGTCGAATGACATATTCTCCAACTGAGCCAACGCTTCCTCTTCCGTAGACACCTGCGAGAACCGGGGCGGATAACGCAGAGACAATGAAGTATATTCATTGAAAATCTTCTCGTCAATGCGTCCGTCATCTTCGAGCATGAAAGCATCATAAGGGTTGGCTATTAACAACACGTTAAAAATTCGCCGGGTCATTAAATTAGCGAATTGCGTATCTTTGAAGTAAAGCTGGTTTAATTTATATTTACTGAGCATAAAAAATATTCTCCTTTCTTATTCAAGTCGTCATTCTTCAAAATCACATTTTGCAAAGTTAATTCTTTAAATCTCATTTTCCATCATCTTCTTTATAAAGTTTACTTGTTTATCTCTTATCATTTTGTAGATTTATTCCCTTCGCGATGGCAGCGAATACGGTGAAAACCGGCACGGTGCCTACAAACCGATGGCGAAAGTGGTGGAAGAACAAGCAGACATCTGCCAGAGAAACCTTACATTTTATCATTATTTAATCAAAATATAAGTATCAGAATAAGCAACTTTGAAAAAAATTCCTATATTTGCAGTGAGTTAGTTGACATTTTATCAGAATTAACCTTTTAAAATATAGTATCATGAATATCCAAAAAATCATGTCCTCTCTAGAGGCAAAGCACCCCGGTGAATCTGAGTATCTTCAAGCAGTAAAAGAAGTTCTTCTCTCCATTGAAGATATATACAATCAACATCCAGAATTTGAAAAAGCTAAAATCATAGAAAGATTGGTGGAACCCGACCGCATCTTTACTTTCCGTGTGACGTGGGTAGACGATAAAGGTGAAGTGCAAACCAACCTCGGCTATCGCGTACAATTCAACAACGCTATCGGCCCGTACAAAGGCGGTATCCGTTTCCATGCTTCCGTGAACCTTTCCATCCTGAAATTCCTCGGTTTCGAACAGACTTTCAAGAACGCACTCACTACCCTTCCTATGGGCGGCGGCAAAGGCGGTTCCGATTTCTCTCCACGTGGAAAGAGTGACGCTGAAATCATGCGTTTCTGCCAGGCATTCATGCTGGAATTATGGCGTCATCTCGGTCCCGACATGGACGTGCCTGCCGGTGACATCGGCGTAGGCGGACGTGAAGTAGGCTATATGTTCGGAATGTACAAGAAACTGACCCGTGAATTTACAGGCACTTTCACCGGAAAGGGACTGGAATTCGGCGGTTCCCTGATTCGTCCCGAAGCTACCGGTTTCGGCGGCCTGTACTTTGTCAATCAAATGTTGCAGGCAAAAAACATTGATATTAAAGGCAAGACAGTAGCCATCTCCGGATTCGGAAACGTTGCCTGGGGCGCAGCAACCAAAGCTACCGAACTGGGTGCCAAAGTAATCACCATCTCAGGCCCGGACGGATATATCTATGACCCGGACGGCATCAGCGGTGAAAAGATAGACTATATGCTCGAACTACGTTCTTCGGGTAATGATATCGTTGCTCCTTATGCAGAAAAATATCCGAACGCAACCTTTGTAGAAGGCAAGCGTCCGTGGGAAGTAAAAGCGGATATTGCACTCCCTTGCGCGACCCAGAACGAATTAAATGGAGAAGATGCTCAAAATCTCATAAAAAATGACGTACTTTGTATCGGAGAAATTTCCAACATGGGCTGTACGCCGGAAGCCATCGACCTTTTCATCGAACATAAGAAGATGTACGCACCGGGTAAGGCAGTCAATGCAGGTGGTGTTGCCACTTCCGGATTGGAAATGTCTCAAAACGCCATGCACCTGAGCTGGAGTGCCGCCGAAGTGGATGAAAAACTCCACACAATCATGCACGGTATCCATACGCAATGCGTGAAGTACGGCACGGAACCCGACGGATACATTAATTATGTGAAGGGTGCCAACATTGCCGGATTTATGAAAGTAGCTCACGCAATGATGGGACAAGGCGTTAT
>CAMQVH010000059.1 GCA_947038155.1 uncultured Bacteroides sp.
CCGGAAACGGTGAGCCGACTGCGCATCCCCATTTCCCGGAAATCATAGAAGATACACTTGCGCTTCGCGACAGGTATTTCCCAAAAGCGAAAGTAAGTGTTTTAAGCAATTCTACGTTTATCGACCGTCCCGCAGTCTTTAATGCGCTTAATAAGATTGATAATAATATTCTGAAACTGGATACGGTGGACGAAGAATATATCCGTCAATTAGACCGTCCGAATGGAAAATATTCCGTGAAGAAGGTTATTGAGAAAATGAAAGAATTCAAGGGAAACTGTATCGTACAGACAATGTTCCTGAAAGGTGGTCATCAGGGAAAAGATATGGATAATACATCTGATAAATATGTACTTCCCTGGATAGAAGCAGTCAAAGAAATTGCTCCTAGACAAGTGATGATATATACGATTGACCGTGAAACGCCCGACCATGATTTGCAGAAAGCCACTCATGAAGAGTTGGACCGGATTGTCGCTTTACTGGAAAAGGAGGGTATTCCTACAACAGCTTCTTATTAGTGTTAGTAACTTCTGATTATTTGTTTGTAACTGTACGGAAATGAATAATAAGTTGATGCTTACTGCTTTCACAATTGAGCATGACAAGTAAAGCTATTTCGTTGTTAGTTTCAAGTAAGATTGAAACTATTCTTGAAACTAACCGCATACTGGTGAAGTTATTACTCTTTCCCCGTAACCCCATTATTTATCAGAGAAACAGAAAAAAAGTGAAAGGGGGGGAGATAGAAAGATTGGGAATAGATATCCAGTGTGAAAAAAGTATTCGATTCCTGTAATGATTCAGTACCGTACTCTAATGAGTTAAACGCATCCGGATTCTTTTTTAAGAAGAATTATCTGGATGCCTATTTAAAACTTTAGATTCTCTATTCCGACTTGGCTCAATATATCTTAATGGATAATCAAGATTAGTAGAGATATTATTTTTCGGATGTCTTTTAATGCTTGGGTTAAATGGTTTTCCACTGTACGTTTACTGATATGTAATTCATTTGCTATTTCTTCATTGTTCATTCCTTTTTTTCTGCTCATTTGAAATATTCGTTTTCTTTGTGGAGGCATTTTCTCTATAGCTATAGATAGCAACACTTCTAATTCTTGAGCATTTATTTCTTCTTCTATTTCGTAATATTGAGAACGAGTATTCTCAGATGAAACATTAAGTTGATATTTCTCAAATAGTACCAGACGCTCGACATGGCGGTATACTGCGTTCTTAGCAATACGAAATAAGTATCCCTCTCTATTGTCTAAATGTTGCAATGTTGTCTTATTATTCCATAGATACAAAAATATATCTTGTGAAATATCCTCTGCTTCCTTAACGTCTTGCAATAGATTATTTATGAACCCTTTTATCCGTGGATAATATTGTATGAAAAATGTTTCAAAAGCTTTCAGTTGTTCTTTTTCTGTTTCATATTTTTCATTGATAGTCATCACGTAGATATTAATTGTTGTTAGCTTATTAATTGTATTTTCATTTTATAGCGTAGATTAGAGGAATAAAAATGATATAATTTCTGTAAAATTCCTACTAAATGGACTCTATGATTTGTGAAAAATATTAATTATACTTTTATTTTGTAAGCAAAGATATTCTTTTCTTGATACAAAATTATATAATAAGAATACCACTATGACTCATATGAAGAAATAGTGGCATTTCTTTATTATTGATGATTTTATTTACTATGGTTTTAAAGAGGTCAACCATTTTTTAACTTTCTGTGTCATGGGCAATTCATAGAGAAACCACCAATCGCTGTTGTCCGTCAGTGCTGCCAGATGGTTATGATGGTTGTGGTCGGCTATGTATCCGGCGGCATTTTGCATGAATCGTGTCTGTGAGTACACGTTTTCCAGCTCCGACCGCATCCGGGTGAAGTCTTGGCATATGCTTTCAAGTTCGCCGAGAGCCTGTTTGCGCGCTTCGTCCGTAGCCGCTTTGTCGTATGCTTCGAGGCCCAGGATGACTTGTGCGGGATAATGGAAGAGATGATTCGTCTGCCGATATACTTCCAGCGTATATCTGTTTCTTCGTGAAGCGGTCAGGGCCTCTTTGATTCCAGCTTCAATGCTTTGATACCTCTCGTTTTCGGTCGCCGCTTCACGGATTTTCTCCGCATATTTCCTGCACCATTCGCCCGGCTTGCCGGCATCGGGCAGTTCCAGCAGGGTAAATGTCTTTTTTACCCCCCAGGCCGGATTTCGCGAGCCTGATGTAATCAAGGCTTTGTCAAAGAAGAAAGCCGACTGTTCCAGCTCTTTTAAGAATTCCATATGCTTGCGCGATAAGGCAAACTCTCTCTGTCCGTGTGCCGTTATGAACGCTTCCACATTTCTGCCGTGATAGTTCCATCCGTATTCTCCCTGCGCTATATAGCCCCGCATGATTGTTTCCAGGTGTGGCGAACCGTCGTCCCATGCAGTGGCCAATATACCGCAAAGCCGGTTTTCCGCCACTAAGGTGCTGAAGTCTTTTATGTATTGCGCCCTCGAATTCTTTCTGGGCATGAAACAGGAATTGCCTGTGGCTGCGGCGGTTGCCGCCATCACCTGGAGCCCTGTCTTCTGATACCATTCCAACAGCAGGCGGTGTGCTGGTGTAGTGGGGTCTTCATACCGCCATCGCATATAGATGCAGTTTTTGGGAAACATCTCGATGGCCTTATCCAGTTTTTCAGTATTCCATTGTTTCCTGACCTCTTCATCTGTGAGATTGGAGTTGTTTACTAATCCCCAAAGCCCTGCATATTTAATGGGCATGTCATCCCAAAAGATGGGTGTCTTGCCGTGTGCCACGGCAAAGTCGCACACCTTCTTCAACCATTCCATTTGCAATTCGAACGCACTCTTTCCTGTTGCCTTGCAGCGTTCGTCGATACCGATGGCGGTGATTTCGTCGCCCCCGATATGCAGGTATTTGCCGTCGGGCATGGCTTCGAGCGCGTCTTTGTACAAATCAAATTGCAGGTCGTACGTGCGGGGGTCCGACGGGCAGAACTCCCAGTCGCTTGCCGGATTCTCACGCAGTTCCCAGTGATGTTTCAGAATGTATCCTGCGTGGCCCAGTCCTTGCACTAAGGGAGTAATTTCGATGTTTCTCTCTTTGGCGTACCGGCTGATTGCCCTCACCTCCTGTTTGCTCAGTGCATTGGGAGCGCCTATTTCCGGATGTCGGCTGAAACGTAATTTGTCGTCTATCTCCCATATGACGGCGTTTATCTTATACCGTGCCAGTTTGTCTATCATACGGTAATAATATTCGGTTCGGTCGAGATGATGTTTGTTGTCGAAGTGGACTGCACGGTAGTCAATCTGCGGATAATCCGTTATTTTCATTTGCGGGATTGTCAGATTGAAGTCGCGGCTGTCCTCCATCAGTTGTTCCAACGTCTGGCAGCCATAGAAGAGACCGGCTGCTGTCCGGGCCGAAATGACGACCCCTTTCTTTCCCACTTCCAACAGGTAGCCTTCTTCGGATTCGGGGGTGCTGTCGGTTGTCAGACGCAGCACAACCCCTTTTCCGGCGCTCTTGTGCCGGGGCAGGCAGTCGGTCAGCGTTCCGAGCACCGGCAGGGCGAAATCCCCTTCCGCGGTGATGAAGGAAAGCTCGCTTCCTTTCAGTCCGCTTTCGGAGATGATTTCTATCTTTTGGGGAAGTGGCAGGATTTGGAATCTGCTGTCCAGCGTCTTGGCTGAAATAAAATTTGCAATAAGAAAAAGTCCTGTGATTACCAGAAGTTTTGAAAGAGAGTTGATTTTCATAATATTATGTATTATATGAATGAAGATAGAAAATAACTTTATGGAAATTAAAGTATTCTCCGAAAATGAGCTACATCCTTTCGGAGAATACCTAAGGTTAGAACCTGAATTTCGGGTTTTCCGGCTCCGTATGAGCCTGTTTGATTAACTCTGCCAGTTTCATCACGATATCGGGATGTTGCTGTGCAATGTCATTTTCTTCTTTGAGGTCTGTTTCCAGGTTGTAAAGTTTCATTTTGTCATTGCCTTTCCGGATGTTGTCGATGATTCCTTTCCATTTTCCCATACGGATGGCTTTTGAGCCTACCGACGGGTCCGGATACTCCCAATAGAGATATTCGTGTTGCTTTTGCTTCTTCCGCTCTCCTAAGAGGGTGGGCAGGAAACTGATTCCATCGGTCGGCGGGCACGGAATCTTTGCTATCTCCGCCAGCGTAGGCATCATATCCTGAAAGCCCGAGATGTGGTCCGTAGCGGTTCCCGGTTTGATTTTGCCCGGCCAGCAGACAATGGCAGGTACGCGTATCCCGCCTTCGTGCACGAAGTTCTTTCCCCATCCGTATTGCGATTTGAACGGGCCGCCACTGTTGAACCACGGTGAATCCGAACCGCCGTTGAATGTGGGGCCGTTGTCGGAAGTAAACATGATAAGGGTGTTGTCGTATATCCCCTCTGCTTTCAGCTTTTCAACCAACTTGCCTATTTGCTCGTCGAAATAGCTTATCATTGCCGCATACGTTGCGTGCGGATACCTGCAAGGCAGGTATCCGGCTGTTCCTGTGTAGGGTTTTTCGTCGCCGAACTTCTTCACGTAGTACTCTACCCAACGTTCGGGAGCCTGCAAGGAGACGTGCGGTAGCGGAGTAGTCCACATCAGAAAGAACGGTGTTTTCCTGTTCTCATCGACAAACGTAATCAGTTCGTCGAAAATCAGGTCGTTGGCATACTCTTTCTGTGTAAACCGCGCGTAATTGCCTGCATCCCGGGGGTCGGCATCGGAAGTCAGCTTGCAGGAATGCGGGTCTATCACCGGGTTGTCGAGGTAAACTCTGTTTTCGTTCTTATAGAGGAAGGCGGGGTAGTAATTGTGCGCCTGGCGCTGGCAGTTATACCCGTAGAAGCTGTCGAAACCCTGTTTGTTGGGCGTTCCGTCCGACCCCGGATATCCCAGTCCCCATTTGCCGAAACATCCGGTTTTGTATCCGGCGCTTTGCATCATGCGTCCTAAGGTCATGGTGTTGTGCTTGAGCGGGAACTGCCCTTCCAGATAAGGGTGCACGTACATCGAATCGCAATTGCTGACACTGCCCCGAGAGGCCATCTCGTCGTTGGCACGTATCTGCGCGTGTCCGGAGTGCATACCCGTCATCAGTACACAGCGTGCGGGGGCAGATACCGGCGAACCACTGTAATGCTGGGTGAAGTGCATCCCGTTTTGATACAGCAGGTCGATATTGGGCGTTTCGATTTTTTCCTGTCCGTAACATCCTATGTCGCCATAGCCCAAATCATCCATAATGATGTAGATGATGTTGGGGGGATTGTCCTTTTTCGCTTGTACATGGGTAGCCAGCGCGAATGTTGATAGTCCGATTAATAGATTTGTTGTTTTCATTGTTATATTATAAACATTAAAAAATGAATGCGTCACCGGCGATGCGCTTAATCCCAACCGGGATTGTTGGGAGCCAGATTGGGATTGAGCAGGATTTCGTTGGTAGGTATTTGGTAAAGATAATATTTATCCAGCCAGCCCTTCCCCTCTACGATGGGGTTGTTGAACAGAAATACATACCCTTCGGTCATTGTGCCGGACGGGTCGGCCGTTCCTGTCTCCTCATTCAGAAGTTTCATATCGGCAGGCAGGTCGGCTTTCTTCATCCACAACCCTTTGGCAGTCTTGTTGATAAACCAGGGAGCCATCCGCCAACGCCGCACGTCGTAAAAACCGAAGCCCTCGCCCATCAACTCGACGATACGCTCTCTGCGGATTTCCCATAGCACGGGGTCCACCTTCACGCCTTCCGTATTTCCTTTCGGATAGTATTTTCCCCGTTCCGTATCGAAATTCCCGTCTATCTCATCTACTTGCATTTCGGCTACTCCTGCCCGTTTGCGCAGTTTGTTGATTGTCTGATTCGCTACAGTCTGGTCAAATTCGCCTTTTTCCCACATTGCTTCGGCATAGTTCAGCAATACTTCTTCTATCTTGAAAATGGGCTTGTCGGCGGTGTTCAGTGCCGGGTTGTTTTCCCAACTGTCGTAGTTCTTCCATACATAGTAGCCCGAACGGCAGGAAATGAACGAGCCTGTTCCTAAGCGGGGAATTTCGGGTACGATTGAGGCCGACCAGTTCTGTGCCGGCAGGCGTTTCATACCTACTCCGGGATTGCTGCAAGTGGTGTTAGCTCCCATGATGTCGATGTATTCCCGGTCGGCAAGGTTGCCCGTGTACGACCATGTCGGATACTCTCCTTTGCCCTCTTTGATTTTGTAGGGCGGGATGACCGTATGGTAGAGACGAGGGTCTCTGTTGCGGAAAGTCGAGTACATATCTCGGTCGCCTTCGTATTCGGAGTCGCCATTCGTGATGGGTTTTCCGTTTTTCATCAGATAGAGGTCGACCGTTGCCTGGTTCATCTCCACCCAATGCGCCGAGGTATGCTCGTAATAATTGAGTTGTGTGGCGTTAATATTGGGCGCATACTCTTTGTACAAGATGATTCCCGGAACTTTGCCGAGGTCTTCCGTTGTCCACATTTCGCCATATCCTGCTGCGGGTTGGCCGTCGGTGCCTTCGTACAGCGTAGGATAGTCGTCCATCAAGAGGGCGGAGACGCGGATGCATTCGTCGAGGTATGCGTCGTAGTCGCCCATCTCGTGATATTTGCGCCATGTGGCTTCGCGCAGGGCAAAGCGCGACAAGGCCGCTCTGATGCAGTCTTGGCTGATGGTGTTGGGGCCATCTTTGGCACTGAAATCCCCGATATGCTCTTCGGCCCACTTCAGCCGTTCGAGTACTTTGTCGGCCACTGTTTTTCTGGGCTCCCGCTTGCCTTGCAACTCTTCCGAGTTTTCATTCAATAGCTTGTCTACCCAGGGAACGTCTCCAAACCGGTCTATCAGCTCCATATACCAGTAGGAATGGAAAAAGTAGCCGACTGCCTTCCAATGGTCTTTCTCTTCGGGCGACATCGTTGAGTCGTCGATGTGCGACAGCATCAGGTTCGTACGGCGGATAAAGGCGGAGAAATCCCAACCATTGCCCGAAGCCACGCTGCCTACCGTCTGGAAGGCATATTTATTGAACCCGTTCACATTCTTGTTTTCGAGATATCCTGCATATACATCGCCCAGATAGTGAGACTCCTGGCCTCTGTGGCCTACCGAGGTACCGATAGTATTGTTGGTGAATATGTTGTAACAGGGCCACATGAAAGTTTTGAAGTTGTCGTACGACGTGAAAGCGTTTTGCTCCGTAAGGCTTGTCTTGGGGTATCTGTCGAGGAAACTGTCGTTGCATCCTGAAAAGATAAGCCCTGATAAAATAGCTGTGTATATAAATATATTTTTCATAATGTCATCGAATGAATGGTTAGAGTGTAAGGTTGATACCAAATGACACGGTTCTGAACGCGGGATATTTCCATATCAGTGTTTCGGGGTCGATTCCTTTGGGCAGCGAGGAGAAGGTAGCCAGGTTTTCGACACTCACGAAGCCTTTCAACTGCTTGAGCGAGATGCTATTTATCCAGCGCTTGGGCACTGTATATGATAAAGTGACGTTCTTTATTCTGAAATACGAGGCATTCATCAGGTATTTGTCCGATTGGCGGTAATTGGAGGCACTGTTTCCATAGTTTTCGTAAATGCGCGGGTATTTGGCGTTGGGATTTACAGCCTCATAGTTATTGTTGGCTGCGTCTATGGGTTGCCAGTAGTCGTTCAAACCTTCGTAGAGCGGGATGAATTTGAAATCATTGTAAAGGGGAAAGACCAATACATTGCTAATCCACGTATCCCGTTTGCCTGTACCCTGCATAAAGATGTTCAAATCGAATCCGGCATAGCTTCCTCCCAGGTTTATACCATACAGATAGCGCGGAGTGTTGTTGCCGATGATTTTCCGGTCGCCCGGGTTGTCGGCAGTATTGTCGCCCGATGAGATGACGTTGTTTCCCCGCTCGTCGTCCCGTAAATTCTTGAATTTGAGATCGCCCGGACGCGGGTTGTATCCGTCTAATCGGGCGATACCGTCGTTCAGTTTCCAAGTGGAAGTGCTTTCAAAATCGTTCACCGTATAGAATCCGTCGGCTACGTATCCCCATATTTCTCCTAATTGCTGCCCTTTGTAAAACAGTGCCCTGCCGTTGCTATCGGTCAGTATCTTGGATGTATTGGCGTCGTACTTTGTTATTTCCGACTGATTGTCGGTTAGGTTGAATCCGATGGAGTAAGATACTTTTCCGATGCGGTCTCTCCAGTTGAGTGCCGCTTCCCAGCCTCTTGTGCGCATATCGGCAGTGTTTTGGTAAGGGGCGCTGGCTCCTACGATGGCGGGTAAATCGATGCCCGGAGCAAGCATACCTAAGGTTTGGCGCTGATACCAGCCTAACGTTGCGTTCAGGCGGTTTTGGAATAAAGTAACGTCCAGGCCGAGGTCCAGATTATGCACTTTCTCCCAGGTAAAGCTACTGCTGACAAGGGCAGGCAGGGTAGTGACGGCGGTGACGTAAGTGCCGTTTGCCAACCATCCCGAAAACTTGTTGTTGACATCCATCGTGGGGATAAATGCGTAGGGCGGCACGTTCTGGTTTCCGATGACGCCGTAGGAAGCACGTAGTTTCAGTCCGTCGAGCCAGTTTCGGGCAGGCTCCATGAATTTTTCTTCGGCAATCTGCCATCCTCCGGAGATGGAGGGGTTGAAACTGAAACGGGAGTTTTTGGGGAATTTGGAAGAACCGTCGTACCGTCCGTTTATTTCCAGCAGGTATTTGTCGAGGTAGCTGTAGTTTGCCCGGAAGTAACCTCCCCGTATGGCATATTCGCTGTAAGAGTCGGTGGCTTTTATGGTTGAGGTTCCCGAACCCATTGCGGGCACTTCGACGGCTGCCTGGCCATAGGAGTAAACATCCAGCAGCTCCAGATAACTGGATTCTTGGTTGAATCCTGCCATGAATTTCAGTTTATGGTTTCCGATGTCCAGGTTGTATGTTCCGTAGATGTTGAATGAGTTGTAGTCGGTATATTGCTTCTTCTTCCTCAGGTAATCTTCGCCTTTGGCCGGTGTGATGTTGTTGCCCGATTCGATGGTAGCATAGGTGGTGCTGCCGGTGTACCAGTGATAATCGTAGATGTGTTTGTCGAATGTATATTCGAAAACGGCTTCGAACCCTTTAAAGGGCTTTATGATTGACTTCAGGAATATTCTCGGATTATCATTGAGAGTTTTGGAGGAGTTGGCCCATAGTATCTGGTTGCGCGGGGTGAAAAGGGGCAAGTCTTGGGATGCTCCCGATATCTCTTTGGGCATATTCCCTTCCGGATAAAAGGAAGCTAACCGTAAGGAGTAGAATCCTTCGAAGAGGGTTGATTCGGGCAGGCTCTTGTGGCTGTGTGCATAACTGATGTTGGCTTCTTGTGTGAACCATTTGGTGATATCGGCCGATATGAAGGCATTGATGTTCAATCTTTTATATTTATCCTTGTCCGTAATGAGCACTCCGTCGCTCGTTACGTAGGAACCCGAAAGGCGGTAGCGCAGTTTGTCGGTTCCTCCGCTTGCGGATAGGTTGTGCGTCATCTGGAAGCCGTTGTCCAACATATTTTTTATCAGGTCTTTTTCATTCAGGTAATACAGTGCCCCGTCCGAGTCTTTGAAAATTCCGTCGCCCACGGTGGAGATTGACGAGGGGTCTTTCTGGTATTCGCTCAAATACTGCATCCATTTGCTTACACTTGCCCTTCCGGTCCAGAATTCATCTCCGGCGGCGTCGGAGTAGGCTTTCAGGTAATCCATGAGCGGTGCCTGCCGCGGGAGGTTGATGGCGCGTGAGAAGCCGATGTTATTGTTGTAATTCAGTTGGAAAGCCGTGCCCGATTTGGCCTGTTTGGTGGTGATGAGGATAACTCCGCCTGCCGCACGTGCGCCGTAGATGGCAGCCGAGGCGGCATCTTTCAGCACAGTGACCGATTCGATGTCTTCGGGATTCAGCATATCGATGTTGCCCTCTACGTTGTCTATCAGGATGAGCGGGCTGATGGTATTGCCATAGGTTCCGTCGTCGTTCTTGATACCGACGGAATAGGCTCCGCGAATCTGAAACTTCTTGGAATTGCCCGGGTCGTTCCCATTGCTCGACACCATTAATCCGGGTACGACTCCCTGCAAGGCGTCTGAGACGTTGAGGAGCGGCCGGTTGGATGCGATGTCGTCCATCTTCACGGTTGCGATGGAGCCTGTCAGGTTGGCTTTCTTTTGAGAACCGTAGCCTACCACCACTATTTCGTTTAAGGTTTGTGAGTCTTCTTCCAATACAATATTCAAGTATGATTTACCTGCTATTTTGATTTTCTGCCCCAAATAACCTATATATGAAACATTGAGTGTTGAGTTATCCGGAATTTCTAATACAAAATTTCCATCTACATCGGTGATAGTAGCTAAGTTGGGTGAGTCTAAAACCGTAATATTTGCTCCAATCAGCGGCTCACCTGCCTGCCCGCTGACCTTTCCTGTTATTTTTCTCTTTTGGCCAGATTTTGTAGCATCTTGTTTTTTGTCTTGAATGACGGGACTGATAACAATATGTTCTTGTTCTATCTGCCATACATTACCGGTGTTTTTTAACAGATTATCCATAACAAAAGAGAGAGTTTTATTCACATAATTCTCTTTTATCTTTCTCTTCACGTCCAATCTGGTTGCGTTATAGGAAATGCTTAGAGATGTTTGTTTTTCTATCTGCTGGAAGATTTTAATTAATGTCTGGTTATTCCCATAGATTGTTACTAGTTGGTTTTGTCCATAAATATTGTTATAAAAGCATAAAGCAAATAATAAACCAATTGTTTTATAGATTTTTACGGGGACATTACTCCTAGGTTTAACTTTAAATTTCATAATTTTGTGTATTAATCAATTGATACTCTTTTTAAGGTCTTAAAATGTAGCTATTGTTAATTGGTTGATTTGGGGAATCGAGAATAATGCCACTTACTATTCGGTTCCCTTTTTTTTATGTTTACCTCCTTTCTTTTTTTATAGGATAAACCACAATTGTCTGTTCATCCTCCAGTTTATAAGTTATATTTCCCACAGTCTTTGTCACTATGTTCATAATATTGGTTATCTCGTCTTTCTGCTTGAATCTTATAGTATACAAATCGGTATTAAACAAGTCTGATTTCAATATGCTGGATGATATTTGAAAGTTTATTGCATAGGTTCTTTCCAATATTTTGAAAATCTCTTTTAGAGGCATTGTAATGAAGTTTAACTTTCCTTTTGTCCACTCGCAATAGAGTGTTGCGTTAGTATCTTTTTTATGGAATTCTCCTGTGTGATTGTCGTAGTTTAGCTGTTGATTGGGCGTTAATGTAACATAACAGTCCGGTTCACCCGTCTTTTCTACTTTTACGGCTCCTGTCACGAGAGTAGTCGTCGTTTTTGAGTTTAGAGGGTATGCCTGCAAGTTGAAGCTGGTTCCTAAGACTTGTATATTCAGATGTTGTGTTTTCACAATAAACGGATTGTGTGTTTTTTTAGTTACATTGAAATATCCTTCTCCTGATAAGTATACTGTTCTTGCTGTTTCAGTGAACTTGGATGGATATACCAGCACTGTACCAGAATTTAATATAACTTTAGAACCATCCGGTAAAATGAGTTCTCTTGTCTCTCCTTCTGGAGCAATACATTCTAAAATTTCAATATCTGTAGTTTTTGTGTTTAAATAATAGTATACTGTTGCCATCCCTAATAAAGGAATCAATATAATTGCAGCTATGCGTATAATTTTTCTATGAATTGATATAACTAGATGTGATTTATTTTTTCGGATGCTTTTTTTAAACTTGCAAAATGCCTCGTAGGTGCTTTTATCCGCTTCAAATTGCTGTGTATTCCATATATCCAAAAGAGCTTCTTCTTTTTCCTTTTGCATGGATGGATATACCAGCCAACTCCAGAATTTGAGTTTAAGCTCTTTGCTTGCAATGGTAGCAACGAAATTTCTTATTATTTTAAAAGTATTATTCATTGTGTTATTGATGCATTTTGAGGTTGTATATAAGTAAAATACGTAGTTGGCTAAACACACATAGTTAAATTATGTTTATTTTTAAAAGAATGTAGTTGATACGATTCAGAAATAAACAAGTTAAATAGTGTTATGTCTTTTGAATCTTATCAGGGTATTATGTATTTTATTGCCAAAATGATTTAAAATCTTCAGGAATAGATTTTGCTCTGGTAACAGATGGTAAATGTTGGTTATCAGCTACCAATCAGTTATTAAAAGGATTCCGGCACTTAGACTATCTTCTCAACTTTTATATGCTGAAACATGGTATGTTAGAGGAAATTATAAACAGCGTGTTTGATACTGATAATGATTGAATCTTATTTCAAATCTCCTAACCGCAATTTTACGCTTCTACATGGGGATTGCCGTGAGTTGCTTCGACAATTCAATTTCAAGTTTAATTGCATTTTTGCCGATCCGCCATATTTCCTTTCCAATGGTGGCATCAGTGTACAAAATGGTCAGATTGTCTGTGTTGATAAATTTTTCACATAATCTTTCGACAATATCCCGAATTGTTTCTGGAAGTAACGGGCGAAGTACGAAGGATTGTTAAATCCTACAATGTAACAGATTTCATCCGTCTGATACTCCCTTTCGCGCAAAAGTTCTCCGGCGGATGATGTCCCGTTTGAAAATAAACACTATCTTTGTCTCCTATAAAAAAAACAAGTATGTTTCTGACAAGTATGAGCCGGGAGGAACTGTATGCCGAAGCGCATAAAGACCTCATTGCAATATCGACCAAAGCGAACATGTTCATAGATAAAGTCCGTAAGAGAGCAGCGATGACGAGTCCGTTTCCTGTGGCGCCCCAGCGTATAACTGTCACCACCACCCGAAAAAATGTATGGACGCTGGAGGGGAGATACAATTCATATATGCATGCTTTGGCATTTCAAGCTTACGCTCCTGTCATTGGTGCTTCAAGCAATGGCTATATCCAAATAACAGGTTTCAAGTCCTCAAATATAATAATGCATTACACGGCACACTTCATGCAACGATACAAAGAGCGCTACATTGATCATTATCAAATAGACCTCAAAGGGGAAAGTTTGTTCAATTACTTTGTGTATAATAATACGGATGTCTTGTATACTCGCAAGAACAATGGCGGTTATTTCATTGTTTCCGACCATGGCATCGCTGTAGCCGAGTTCAGTAACGAACGACAGCTCATGACCCATATCACTTTTCTGGGAGATGATGAACTGACTCTGAGGAAACAGCTTATCTATGATGAAGAAATCGGAATCTATAAAGGGGTACTTGAACTGAAACGGTTAAAATTGAGAAAACAACAGGATGATATCATCACAATCTGGAATATCGCAAAGAAGCACCATGCAGGTTTTGAAATGGTGAAGCGTTGGTATAAGTGGAATGGAGTGGAAATATCCGAAGATTATCTTCACCAATGCATTGAGTGTATTGAGAAGTATCATGTGCAATCGCTTGACAAACTAGGCAAACTTATGTCACAGGTTTAATAGAGGTTAGGCAAACTTATTTTCCTATTGTTTTCGGCCTATACTCTACTTGATAATTTAGGTTGCAGAACTGGAGAGGATACATGGAAGTTTGCATCTTCTTGCCGGTTTCTTCGTATATATAAGTAACATCAGTTCGATATAAGTCTTTCCGTTGAAAGATGTCGCATCGAAGAAAGTGCCTGTGTCGGTATTTGTTTTCTGCCGGATAGAGAGAAATACAACAGTCGTTTTTCACCAGATAACCCATATCCTTGCCGTTATTAGATTTGCCACATTTTTGTTTTTCCCCGTATAATACTTAGAGCCTGTTTAAATTCTCTTCAGTCATAATTTTATAGCTGATATTTCAACTTAC
>CAMQVH010000060.1 GCA_947038155.1 uncultured Bacteroides sp.
CGCAGTTACGAATGTGACAGCCATACCACATTCTCACGGCACACTGCAAGGTGCATCAGTATTTTCTGTCATAAGTTTGCGATAGACTCCATGCTGAAGCTTTTCAATAAGAGGGTGTTTAAGCCGGCATAATTGGTCAAGCGCATAATAGACGGTACGTCGGGACATATCAACTTTTCTACCGGCAATAACAGCATCCCCGGAAGTGAACCGATCTTCCAACAGAGAAAGCCACGTTTCCTTAGTTTCGCCGATACTGTTTATGACAATGGTTTCCTGAATCCTCCTGTATGTTTCCTCATAATAATCAATCATACGGATTGCCGATTCTACGGAGTCCCGCTCAATATATTGCATATCTCCATTATCAGTAGCCCATTTCATTACCTGAAACAACAGGGCAAGACGTGCTACATGGCCGTTGAGTTTCATCTTCCGGCTTTCAACATCCGCATCATCCTCAATGGCGTTTACAGCATCGATAATTCCATTGTACCATTCATAAAAGTATTCTTCCGCATCGTCAGACATTGTAAGGATACGGGGATTGACCGTTGTACCCTTGTCATCAAGGATACAGGGGATGCTTAAGATTCTGTTGATTATTGTCCTCCATTGATTCATGATGTCAGGACGGGCTGTATTCCGTTCTTCCAGTCTCCATCCGGATATCTTCCTGTTTTTGGGATAGACAAACAGAAAACGGTCAAGTAATCCGTTGGCAAGGAATTCTGCACGGAAGACTTCCTGCAGCATATTCGTCTGTACTGAACCGATGACATTTATACATGGATTCTTGATTAGAACAGGACGAGATTCTGATTTGCGGATAATCTTTAACGGCTGTCCGCTATAAGCAGTCAGCAGATCTTCAATGAGGTTGTTCTTGCTGTTGTACCTTTTGACGGAATTGAACAAAGCCAGGATCTCATCGACGACCAATGTTATCCCACGCTGATTATGCTGATGAATATTCATCATCGCCTCCGGGGTGGAATCATAAATGACCGTCGTTACAAAATTCGGTTTCTTGAGCAGTTGTTCTTCCCCGTCACTTCCGTGCTTGCCTGCAGACATGGCTCTTTCATATTCGTCATATTCCTCGTTGTATTTCTCATGCAGCCGGTCATCATACTCATTAATCGGCTTATAGATAAAACCGAGGGGAGGAGTCTTTCCGAGCCCGGGACGTCCGACCAGCATCATATAAAGGGATGGGCAAGTTTTCCACTCGCCCTTTATACGGATATGACAAGAGTTGCCTATTGCAGTAGCAACAGCAGAAAGAACAATAGACGCAGTATATTCCACATTGAAATTTTCGTATCTGGCAAGATTGAGGATAATCTCCTGTATCTTGTCCGGGAAGGCATCTAACGGAAGACCTGTTTCCGGAATGCCTTCCACTTCAGAACGAAGCATGTTGGTCAAATGAACGGTGTCAAACATAGCCACCTCCTTCCTGTTTGGGAAGTTCATCACCAATAGCGAAAGCTTCATAGTGAAAACGACGCAGAAAGCGGTCCACATCTTCCTGCGTGTACCAGTATTTATCACCTTCACGCGAGTAGCCGAGATAGCCGTTGTCTCGCAACTTTTTCAGATACTTTTCTTTGATGTTCAATTTCTCCATCAAAGACTTGTTGTCATATAGACGGTGTCCGCCTTCATGAGCCGGAGGCGGCAGTTTCTCTTGTCTCTCCACTATGCTGAGAATCTTTTCAAGCAATTCCCGGTCGCATAGTTTCTTTTCTCCATTTAATTTTTGAGCCATAGTTTATCGTATTATGGCTTAACCTTCCTTATGCACACTCGGACTGTAAGCCGGGTTTACATGCTATGATACGACTGTGCACATCGTACCAGAAGCACAATGCAAAGGTTCAAACTCCTTAGGAGATTTGGTGTTAGAATGAATTAGACAGCAAGTTAGAATTGTGTTAGAGACGTGTTAGAGTTGTATATAACACGGAGGTGATGAGCTTATAACCTGCTGCTTGTCAAACAAAAAAAGAGTAGCACATTGGCTACTCAAATAACTTGTCAATTTTCTCGGATCCTATAGGGGCAGCTTTGTTTTTTCTTGAATGTCTTGATTGAGTCAGATCTTTCATGTTAAATAACTTATCCAATTCAGCACCCGGAAATAGTTCCACTTTGCCAGGCATCCAGTACATCTTCTCATCATATATTGTTTTTTCAGGATAATCTTCGCAATAGATACGTCCGCACATATATGCAAGAAGGACTTTGTTCAAAGTCCACTCATAATGATGATCGTTGATAATGATATATCCTTCTTCAATGGCTTTATCAAAGACCTTTCTTGCCAATTCTGTATCAAGACGAGGGGGTAAAGTTATTTTGTTGCGTTCTGAATCTGTCATTCCTTGTGCAGACTCAGCCCCAACTGCCGCAATGTTTTTTCCCTTACTTCGCTTCTTTTGATGCAGGTCCTCGGCTGCGTATATCAGCGTTATTGCACATCCTATGGCAGTACTGATTCCGACAATGACTGCCATACCGGTTTCTGTCCCCCAAGATGGACGAAGTATCCCTAAACCAAGAAGGATAAGAATACTTATAATGGTGGTGAGCCCTACACCCCAGAACACTTTACGGTTATTGAGCTTGTATGTATAGGTTACAACCAACACTATGAAGAATCCTGCAATCAGGATACATGCAATTCGAAATGGCAATGATATCATATTTCTTTATCTTTTCGCGGTGATTATATAGCCAAGTTGATTAATTCTCCGCTTAGTTTTGCAACCTCTGCCGACAGTGTTTCAGGTAGGAATTTAGCATAGACCTTTTCTGTGACATCCGTACTTCCATGACCGAGCAAGCGGCTGACCACAGACATTGACAAACCTTTGTTCAAAGCGAAGACCGCAAAAGAGTGTCTTGCCACATGCATTGACAGGCTGAAAGGCAGACCGATTTGTTCGCCGACAACGGCCAACGACTGATTGATACATTTGGTCGCATTGTTGCGCGCTTTATAGAGAGCTTCCGCATCATCCAAATCCAAAGATTCCTTCACAAGATTGAAAACATATTTACACCCTTCACGCTTTTCCTGCCATTGCTGCAATATGTGCAGTGCCGGTTCCGTAAGTGGAATCACATGACGTTTGTTTGTCTTTATCATAATCTTCCGTAACTCTTTCCGGGCAAAATCGATATGCTTCCATTGCAGGGTCATCACATCCACCACACGAAGTCCGCAAGCATGAAACGCAAAGAAGAACATCTCTATAAATTCCCTTCTACGTGGTTCCTGACAAGTCTTGTAATATTCTAAAAGAGCAGACATCTGTTCTTTGGTCAGGCTCTTTCCGTCAAACTCAGCCTCTTCCTCTGAAAGTGAAACTTTTGTAACGATCCGCATATCCTGAATCCTTGCATTCACGGCCGGATCTATCATGCTCATTTCACTCGCGTATGCACACGCTTTCAATATCGGAGTCAAAGCATGATTGATTGTCGCATCGCTATTCTGTTTGATTTCCTTGCGCCAGACAATATAACTATCTAAAAGTTCCGGAGTTATATCACTCACATATATTGCGTCCGACCGGTATGTGCCTTGTTTTGTTGCACGTAAAAAAGTCTGAAAAATGTTCATACAACTCTTTCCGTTCTCATATCGGCTTCTCCCGATTCTGTTTCTCGAATAATCCGAAGAAAGGCGTTCCAATGTGAACTCCACAAAATCTTTTCCCTGATCACGACGTGCCAAAGGCTTGTCTGCAAGAAAACCGGAAACGACATCCGCTGTGATTTGGTTAGGATGCTTTTCGTTATACTCGGCAAGTTGCGAATCTATGCGTTCGACACGTACAAGCAGAAGTTGGTTCAGCCGTTTGAACTCCACACCATAGCTTGCACGGATTTCACCCCGTCCCTGATTGCCGTTCTGATTCCAGTCTGCAACCTTGACAAAGACATTTGTAGTCTTACGGATTATTTGCCTGTTCCAAGTATATTCCAACTCGACAGGATAGGCTTTATCTTTATCAACCTCCTTTGGTGTACGAAGGCGGTATTTGCCCAACGGATATAGTCTTTTCGGTCTTCCCATATATCATCCTCCTTTTAGCAATATTCCTGAGGAGAAACAAAGATATGGAATTTTAGACAAACAAACTCCGTTTTTGAGAAGAAAAACCGCAATTTAGACAAATAAACCGTACCATTCAGCACCATAAAACACCAGCGCGACAAACAAATTATTATTGCTTATCGCGCTGACATTTAATTATTTAGCCTATTCAAAGACTGTTAATATTCTTCCTCGTTGAAGAAAAAATCTTCCTTACTAGGATAATCCGGCCAAATATCTTCTATACTCTCATAGATTTCGCCCTCATCTTCCATCTCTTGGAGATTCTCGATAACTTCAAGAGGAGCACCCGAACGCATGGCATAATCAATCAATTCGTCCTTGGTTGCCGGCCAGGGAGCATCTTCCAGTTTTGATGCTAGTTCCAATGTCCAATACATAATTTTGAGTATTTAAAGTGAATACTTAATTTGTCTTGCTTTCTAATTTTCGGCAAAAGTATAATAAAATCTATCATTTCCAACCATTATCCCAAAATATTTCGTTGTTTTGTTCATCAAAATTAATTTTTCGGGATAAAACAAACAAATAATCTGATAATCTGTTGACAAAAGCTAATACTTCAGGCGAAATTGTACAAGTTTCGGATAAAGCCAGAATACGTCTTTCCGCTCTCCGGCAAACAGTACGGCAGATGTGGCAAACAGATGCCCCCCGACTTCCGCCCGGGATAATAAACGCGCAAAGTTCCGGCAGTTGCTCGTCCAGTTTATCAATCTCCTGTTCGATACTTTCCACATCTTCCGAAGAGATTATACTGGCAGGCTTCAGTTGCGTTTTCTCCTGGTCGGTGGCTAGATGCGAACCGATAGCAAATAGCTTATGCTGAATACTCAGAATAAAATCACGGTCTGATTCATCCAGCAGATAAGTATGCAACCATCCCAAATGGGAATTCAGTTCATCCACTGTTCCATAGGCTTCCAGACGGATATGTGTTTTCGGTACACGGCTACCGCCGACCAGGCTGGTAGTCCCTTTATCACCGGTTCTTGTATATACAAGGCTCTTTTTCATAATGTTCTTTTTTAGTCATCGATATAAGATAAACGTACAAAGGTTCTCAGAAGTTGACGATATAATGCTGTTTTATTTTTGTTTTATCAAAAAAGAGCAGACCGAGGTCGTATAAGTCAAAGGTAATCCCTACCCGTTCGTCCTCTTGCAGCCGCTTCCAGAGTGCTTTCATTTCTTTCGAGTAACAGATTCCGTGTACGACAAATACACTTTTCAAAGTAGTCCGCCGCACACAGATATCAAACACTTTTTCCAATAACTCAGGATTACGGTAATCATTCAGATAGAGGAAATCGACCGGAACGTCTGTATCCAAGAATAGTTCCGACAAGTCGGAAGCAAAAAGATATTCAGCAGAAGGTTTAGCGGATTGAAGGTAAAGTGAAGCCACTGAAGGACGTCCCACTTCGACAATAGTAGCAGGCTGTACCTTATTCACCAGCCGGAACAAGAAACGGTTTACCTTTTGTGAACCTCTACTGTACCCACGTTCTCTTACCAACCTTTTTTGTTCCTTCTCCAAAGAAGCATAAGCATAATAAGGCATCTTTTCATATATCACATCTGTTATCAGACTGAAAGCAAAAGGAGAATGTACACCATATCCGCAACGATAACGGAAACGGGAAAGCCAGATAAAAGGTCTTTTTATACAGAGTAGAAAATTCATAAAACCATCATTCGTTTTTTATTCGTAACGCAAAGATATGTTTTTTTATTTCACGGAAACAAACCAGGAAAGAAATGTTATAAATACTCGGCAATTAAAGAAAACGGATTTCATTAGAAAAGGGTTGGTTCCTTACGGGACCAACCCTCATTACTCATCCATTCCAAGTTACTACTGTAGTCTGAATACCACAGGCACAGTATATTTCACTCGAACTTTCTTGCCATTCTGTACTCCGGGCTTCCATTTCGGCATAGAGCTTATCACACGGATAGCTTCTTTGTCCAAATAAGCATCCACCCCTCGTACCACTGCCGGATTCGTAATCGTTCCGTCTTTGTCAACAACAAACTGAACAATCACTTTTCCTGCCGAACCCATTTCTTGAGAAATAGTCGGATACTTGATATTTGTACCCAAATACTTCATCAAAGCAGCCATGCCACCGGGGAAGTCCGGCATGATTTCTACATGTTCATGTATTACATCTTCTGCCACCTCTTCTGCTTCCACAACTGGTGGTATCCAAACAATGTTAGGAGCCGCGTCCATGTCCTCTCCTACCGTAGAAACATCATCCGCCACCTCTATATCGTTTTTTACTATTTCTAATATATCCACGACCTTAGTTTCGGGAGGTGGAGGCGGTTCCAGTCTCTCTTCCGGGAATGTGATTGGAACTAACTCTGTAACATAGATGGATTCATCATCTGGTGATAATGCTGCAATCCTGACATCATGTTGTGTCCATTCGAACGAAACGAACATGAAAGCAAGCGCAACAACCAAACCCATCAACAACCAAGAACCTCGTTGATTCTCAATTGCAGCCTTTTTTGATTTCTTGGCTTCCATAAAAAATGTGTTTAAGTAATTAATAATAGAAAATATATAGTATATATACTACTTTTCGTTTTTCTTCTTAAAGCATTACTTAAAGTGCTCTCTAGCTGCAATAAATATAGTATTTTTATGGATAGGCTGTTACATTTGTTCTTGTTTATTTTATTCTTTTCCCTTCTTTTGAATAAAATTTATGAAAAGATCATCACTCGCCTCATCATGGCAAATCATTTCATATTTTTCTTCCACTTGCCTCACATCACGAGCACAAAGCATCATCCTTGTAATAACCAATGAAAAACAGCCCAGACTATATACATGCAAGTTGGATACAATCTTTCATCTTTCACCGATTTGTATAAAACCGTCTGTTTATCGTACTTTCCAAACGTTAATAGTTCATTCCCAATCTTTCACCACATCATTCATCTATCACTACTTGCCACACTCAAAACTACCGCTACTTTCCGCCCAAAGTATTAATAAATAAGTTCCGTTCTATTAGAAGCAAACTTCCTTTCCATTGATTATAAACTTCCTCTCTATTAATTACAAACTTTAAATGCAAGTTCCGTTTTTATAAACGCAGGCTTTGATTATAAAAACAAAGCTTGCAATTTTATAATCAAAGCCTTCATTTATAGTTTTTAATTAGTCAAGAACAACTTTGCTATTAATCAAAAGCAACTTTACATCTAATAGAAAGGAAGTTATCTATTAATAGACTGCGGGGAAAGTAGTATATCCAAGGCCCTAAGTCAAGAATACAGGACATTTATTTGCAGAGCCCGATAATAAAACATACCTTTACTCGCCTTTTTAAGCAAAAGGCATCAACAAAAAACATATTTATTATGAAGCTTACCCTAACACGAGACAACGGGGATACCTCAACCATGCGAACGCTGGACATAAACTTGCAAATGGAAGCGATGAAACATGAAACGAAAGCCCAACCTGTCAGCAATCTACGAACAAGCATTCGTTACGCGTCACCGGGCTACCGGCTGGAGGAAGCCAAGAAACTGACAAAAGTCATCCCCGCCGCAACCTTCCGCAAGACAGTCAACGGCATACAGATGACCGGATACAACGGAATCATACAAATAGAAGTGAATCACCTGGCAAACCATATGGAAGTGAACCGTGTAAAACAGGAAGCTGCCGAACTTTCGCAAACATTCGCAGCCTTCATGGGTTCCGGAGGACATTCCGTAAAGATATGGATACGATTTACACGACCGGACGAGTCACTTCCCCAAAAACGAGAAGAAGCGGAAATCTTTCAGGCACATGCCTACAGGAAGGCAGTCAGCCTGTACCAACCCGTCCTTTCCTATCCCATCGAGCTGAAAAATCCGACACTGGAACAGTTCTGCAGACAGACTTATGACCCGGAACTTTATTATAATCCCGAGTCTACCGTATTTTATATGCGGCAGCCGTTGGAAATGCCTTCGGAAACAACCTACAAGGAAGCCGTACAGGCAGAAACATCGCCATTCAAACGGCTGATTCCGGGATACGACAGTTTCGACACATTGTCCGCACTCTTCGAGGCAGCCTTGAATAATGCATACCAATCATTAAGCGAGTTATCGCCGAGAGTTCATGCACGTTCGGACGAAGACCTAAAACCTTTGTTGGTTCAGGTAGCGAAAAATTGCTTTCAGGCGGGGATACCGGAAGAAGAAACCATCCGTTGGGCGACCGCTCATTTCTATACCAGAAAAAAAGAATTCCTTATCCGGCAAACAGTACAGAACGTATACACATGCGAAAAGGGCTTCGGAAAGAAATCTCCCTTGTCGGCAGAACAGGTACTAGAATTCCGGACGGAAGAGTTTATGCAACGAAGGTATGAATTCCGCTATAATACGATGACGACGGTCACGGAATTTCGCGAGCGAAATGCGTTTTGCTTTTATTTCCGCCCCTTGAGTACCCGGGTACGCAACAGCATTGCCATGAATGCGAGACAGGAAGGGCTCAACCTTTGGGACAGGGACATTATCCGCTACCTGGATTCCGACCGTGTTCCTATTTTCAATCCTATTGAAGATTTTCTATTCGGGTTGGATATTCGTTGGGACGGACGCGACCGGATTCGGGAACTGGCCACCCGTGTTCCCTGCGACAATCCCCATTGGCCCAACTTGTTTTATCGCTGGTTTCTGAATATGGTGGCGCATTGGCGTCAGACTGACCGGAAATATGCAAACTGCACCGTGCCGCTGCTTGTCGGCCCGCAAGCATACCGAAAATCGACATTCTGCCGGAGCCTGCTTCCACCCGAGTTACAATCATACTATACCGACCGCATTGATTTCAGCAACAAACGGGATGCGGAATTATCCCTCAACAGGTTTGCGCTCATCAATATGGATGAGTTTGACCAGAACGGAGTCAGCCAACAGGCATTCTTGAAACATATTATACAAAAACCGGTTATCAACATCCGCCGTCCGCACGGGACAGCTACCATGGAGATGCGCCGCTACGCATCCTTCATCGGAACAAGCAATCACAAAGACTTGTTGACCGATACTTCCGGCAGCCGACGTTATATTGTCATTTCCCTGACCGGACCGATTGACTGCTCGCCTATTGATTATGAACAACTGTATGCACAAGCCATGCACGATTTGCATAAAGGAGAACGATACTGGTTCGACACGGAAGATGAAAAAGTGATGACCATGAATAATCAGGAATTTCAAGTGATGCCTATTGCCGAACAGTTATTTCACGAGTATTTCCGAGCAGCCGAAGAGGAAGAAGAATATGAGCAGTTGCTCGCTATTGAGATTTTGGAACAATTACAACGTGACAGCAAAATTCATGTATCCATTTGCAGTATCGTGCAGTTCGGAAGGATATTGCAGAAGAACAAAATCCCTTCTGTGCATACCAAACGTGGGAATTTCTATAAAGTGGTACGAATCAAGCCGGGAAAAGAATGATTTAGATGAACGCTACATCCGGTGAAAGATGACAGATGCTGATTGTTCGTATTTTCATCTTTCACCGTCATAAAACGCCGGTGAATAAAGAGTTTCAAGAAGAAGGTGAAAGATTGAAAGATAAGGTAGAGGAACTGGTATTCCAACCATACAAGACGAGTTAAGAAGAAATAGGCCTGGTCCTGCTGTGATTGAGACAAACGAAGAGAGAAGTTATTTCTTGATTGAGATTCCTTGTAGAGAAGGTTTTGGGGATAGAGTATTGATTGGGGATGATTTTATTTCCGCAGATGATGATAAGATAAATGATAAGATAAAAAGTGTCCTGTTGAAGATTGCAGAACTTGGTACACCCGTGCAGTGTATAAATTAAAAGAGGAAGCTATAAATAGCTTGCCGGAATTAAAACTTTGATAATAAAAATAGTAACTTTGCCCAGAGTACCAAAACATGAACTTTGAATCGTTAGTCAATCAAATTGTATTAATGTGTATAGCGTTTAATATGAATATAGAAATTCGGCGGTCATTAACCGCCAAATTTGCAACCTTCAATTTGGCGGATGGCATCTGCCGAATTCTAGACAGATTAGAGATTAATCTATTATTTCACAAAACATCCTATAAATCATGGAACTACAAGTCATTCAGAATAAAATATATGAAATAAGAGGGCAAAAAGTGATGCTCGATTTTGATTTAGCAGAGCTTTATGGAAGCGAAACCAAACGACTAAAAGAGGCAGTAAGAAGAAACCTCAAACGCTTTCCCAGCGATTTCATGTTTGAACTAACCAAGGAAGAGTTTGAAAGTTTGAGGTCGCAAATTGCGTCCTCAAACAAAAGAGGTGGTACACGTTATATGCCTTTTGCCTTTACAGAACAAGGTGTAGCCATGCTTTCATCTGTATTAAATAGCGAAGCTGCTATTGAAATAAACATATCAATCATGCGTGCTTTCGTTACTGTACGCCAATACTTGTCTTCCGTAAATAGCGCAACTAAGGAAATTGAAGAATTAAAGCAACACATGAAAATGCTGGAAGAAGGCAATGAAGATACAATAGCCGCAATAAACGACCTCAGCGAAGATACTCGAAAAGAGCTTGACGATATTTACTTGGCACTGTCACAGTTGGCAGAGAAACAAAAGCTGGTTAATAAACAAACGGAACGTAGACCTATAGGGTTTACTCATTATAAGGATAATGATAAAAAAGGAAAGGAATAACAAATCATATCCATTGATTATGAGAGCGTCAAAATTCGACAATCCCCAAAAGCTAGTGAAAACGGAACGGACAATCTTTCCCTTTATAACATCCTCAAATATCTTACTCGAAAGAGAAAAATTCCGTTCTCGTTGAATGCTTATTTTATGACTATTAGAAATAGACAGACAAACCAATATTTGCCAGTTTGATGAGGCTTGTGTATCAAAACAAAAAGTGTATCAATATAATCTATGAAAAGACCTATTGATACACTTTTTCTTGTATTACTCTAATCTAAAAGATTATATAACTAAATCTTTGGCACAATATGTGTCTTTGTAGCTACTTCCTTTTTCAATATTTTTGGCAATAACATCTATGCGACCATTTTTGTCTACTGAAATTGTTGTTTCTATTTTAGCCAATCCAGCTTTTAATGATGGTAAATCTGTTATATCGAGCCATCCAAAACTTATGTTTGAATTGGCTTTTAAGCATTCACCTCCTAGAACTTCAATACGTGCTAAGGTTTGATAATCACTCACTGTGGATGTTATAACAGAGTTTTTACATGGGACGGAGGTGCCTTTCTCAAGAACCTTTAGAACGCAATCGTTTATATTATTGATTATACATCTAATTCCCAAAGAATATTTAAGTTGTGATGGATACTCATGAGGGGCATTAGAAGAAGATGTTGCTGCTTTGTGTGATATGGATATTGACTCCATAATTTTTATTTTATTTTTTAGTTGAGAAATATGCTCTGTAATGTTGTTCCCTGTTATTTTTTCTTTTAATGACAAATCTTCAATTAAATAATTATAATTGTTTGAGAATATATCTGATTCTATATTGCAAAAAGTATATGGTTTATATTGTTCTACTTTTTGTAATGTTGTTTTAATTTTATTAAACTCGACTCTGTATTGATTGATGATTGCAGAATTCTTTGTTATTAGAATATTTTCCCAATTTTTATTCTCTGCATAATATGTCCAATTGTATGAGCCTGTTATTACTATTTGGTTGTCAATTATGCAAAATTTATTATGCATAATTTTTACGTTTGTAGAGAAAAATAGGTTTCCACCTTTTTCTATGAAATAAGAAAAGTTTAATCCATATTCATTTTTGTTTATATAGTCATCTATTAATATGATATCAATTCTGATATTTTTATTTAAACATTCAATGATAGCATTAAATAGGTCTTGATTGGTAAACCATGCAACAGCAATAGATATTTCATTTTGAGCTTTACTTATTTTTTCTATAAGTTTAGTTTTTATATTAGAGAAACAGGCTTCTTCCATACTTGTTATATTAATATTTGGATGTGGCTTAATTTATATTCCTAATGTTCAAATGTTACATAAATCTGATTGGAATTAGGATTTCCATATTCTATAATTTATTGTAGTATTTGATTTAGTTCTTCCCTACTGTTAAATTGATATATTTTACCATTTATTTTAATATAGCCTTCTACGCTATTTTTTTCAATGGGTTCAAATAGAGTTTTGACTGAAACACCTAAAGCTATCGCCATTCTTTCAATAGTGTCCAAACGTGCATTTCCATAAATTGCACGTGTTAAGCTGCCTGGGTCTATTCCCATATCATTTGCTAGGTCTTTTAGTTGTTTACCTTGTTCTTTGCAAATTCGTTTCACATTTTCAGCTAGTATTTTTTCCATTCTTTCATTTTATTTTTCTTCAAAAATATATCTAATTATCACAAAAAACAAGTTTCACTTATATAATTGTGAAATAAGTCAATTTAAATTTGTTTTTTAATTGTTTTATATGTATGTTTGTATTGTGACTAATTGATGTATAAGATAAATATAGAAGTATGGGTAAAAAAGTAGTGATATTTGCAAGAGTTTCAACAATTGTCCAAGATTATGATAGACAGGTGAGTGAATTAACAGCTCTAGCCGCTAATAATAATTGGAAGGTATGTGCTTGCTTTACGGAAAAAATTAGTGGGGCAAAAGCAAACACAGAAAGAATAGAACTGTTACGTATGGTTGAATATGTTACAAATAATGCAATAGACAAAGTACTTGTAACGGAGTTATCCCGTCTAGGGCGGAATACACTAGGAGTATTAGAAGTTATAGAACTTTTAAACAGCAAAAAAGTCTCCATATACATTCAAAATTATGCTATCGAAACACTTACACCAGAAGGAGCAATAAATCCTATGTCCCAATTTCTTATTACAATCTTAGCCGAAGTAGCAAGAATGGAGCGAAAAACTATCCATGAACGGATAGAAAGTGGTTACAAAAATTATCGTATCAATGGTGGCGTCGTAGGCCGTAAAATTGGATATCGTAAGGATAAAGAAACTATGCGAGAAGAATATAAAGAAGAAATTAGACTGTTCAAAAAGAACTACAGTCTTAGAAATATACATACATTAACAAATACTAGTATTAACACATTAAGGAAATTAAAAACTATGATATAAATATATCTATAACCTCATCCATGAGTAGTCTTACTCTACATACATTGTAGAAAGATGGGATGAATTAATCTGCACACAACTAAAATGTAAATTCATCTCGATAAGGTTAAAATGCAGAAATAACTGCCAATGAGCAGACGGTAATATCTTAATTTAATGATTACATTAGAAAAATGTAAACAAATACTAAACCAAGAATATGAAAAATTCAATAATGAAGAAATAAAGCTACTAAGAGAATATCTATATCTATTAGCAGAGCTACAAATAGAAAGTGAAGAAGAACACAAAAAATAATAAATAAAATTATGAATGTTATAATATATTGTAGAGTAAGTTCTGATGAACAAACATTAGGAGCTAGTTTAGACGTACAAGAAGAACGCCTACGAAAGCATTGTAACCAAATGAGGGTGTGTCGAAACGATGCATCCTCTTTTTTGTATAAACAAAGCCCCGA
>CAMQVH010000061.1 GCA_947038155.1 uncultured Bacteroides sp.
GCAAAGATATGCTGGGTTGCGATGCGTGTCAAGGCGGAAAATAGAATGGTTACATGGTATCTATCGCTTTAAGATTATCAATCGCAAAGTTAAGATTTTCATTATTCTAACTGATATATTTCAAGCTATAATTGGTTATTTTACACTTAAAAATATATAAGAAACAAGTAAACAAGAGTAAAATATACACTTTTTCCAATATCGTATACTATTTTCCTGGATTACACTAGTGAATCCACCTTATCTTAATAACTCAGAAAAAGACGAAAGAATGAATGTATTTATCTGGAAATGAAGACTACCCGCTTGAAATTCATTGAATTTGTAGATGAGAGGTGCCCAAATTTCCTTTCAATGAAATCATCTTCGCGACAAGAAACTGTGGCGTGGATGGAAATCCATACTAACGGCATGGTCAATCACTTTGAAGTGTTCTAAATCAGCACTTTCCGTAAACTGGCATTTGCCTTTCATATACACATCATACATCAAGATATACTTATCCGAGCCAATCAATGGAAAGATGCCCGCACCCTCTACTGCATCCTTCGTCTGCTACTTATAGTCATCTGATTCCGTCCACTGTCCGGACCATTGCCATGTTGCATGGACCAATAGATCATGTATTTTCCGGCTTCCTTGTCATAAATCGTTTGTGGCGCCCACACACGTTTCAGGTTTTCCTGATCGGGATATTTCTTCTGGATATTTACGATATTGGAAGTCCAGTGTACAAGGTCTTTCGATTTCAGCAATACCATGGCGCGATTAGAACTCCATCCATTGGCAGATACCATGTCTGTAACTACCATATAAAATGTCTTCCCATCTTCACAACGTAAAATATGAGGATCGCGCACTCCGCCTGTTGAACTAATCACACGGGAATCAAGTACCGGTTGATTTCCATTCAAGGCTTTATAATTATATCCGTCGAGACTAACAGCCATCCTGACGGCTTCTTCACTCATGCGATTGCCGGTGAAATAAACGAACAGGTAAGCAGATTGTTGGCAATATCCAGTCAACACTCCTACAAAGAGGAGTGCGAAAAGGATTATATTTTTCTTCATATCTATTATCATTTCAATGCTTGTACATCAATTGTTTAGTAGTTAAAGTCAGCAGATTTCACATACACCCGATATTCTTTAATCATGCCCGGATATTCTTTTTCGGCACGGGGCAGATAGCGGAAGCCGGTCACTGTTTCCACTTTACTCAAGTCAATCACCAATTGATGAGGATAAGGAACATTGTCCACGGTCATCCAGAAAGTAGATTCCTGCAAATCAAATATTTTGTCGGCTGTACGGTTGCCGCTACGCGTTTCTTCGCTATCGGCATAACGAATCTTCCAATGCTCACGAGATACCGGTTTGCCATCAGCTCCCAGGACATCGAACTCTGCCACTGCTGCGATGTTATCATTGGCTTGCGGAGAAAGCGCTTCCAAACAGAAATAACGTCCTTTCGCCGGAGCAGCAAATCGTACTTCCTGCCAGCCGTTGCCCGGAGTGAAAGCACCTTCATGTATTACTTTCTCACCTGCCAGTTTCAGTTTTTCTCCATCCTTGCGGTGTGTTTCGGGAACTTTTTCACGAAGCACATCAAGAATAGGTTTCTTCAAACCTTTGATAGAGGCTTTGGCAGGCCCTTTCAGGTCGAGGACGAGGATTTCATTCTCTCCTTCTTTCAACCAGCAGCCCGGTATGAAGAGTGTCTGTTGGGGGCCGATCTCCCAGAAACGCCCCATCGCATGACCGTTCACCCATACCATACCTTTACCCCATGTGCTCATGTCGAGGAAAGTGTCGCCTACTTTATCGAGTTTGAAAGATGATCGATAGTAAGCGGGCATAGTCGGTAATATCTTCGTATCCTTGTAGTTCTTGTTCTTGATAAATGAGTAGTCTACGGGGAAGTTATATACAGTCCAGTTCTTCAGTTCTTTCACCTGATTGCCCGAAAGGAGTTCTACCTTTTCGGTGATTCCCTTCCGGTCGTGGATGGACTTATCAAAGTTGACACGTCCCATTGCCTCTACCAGAATATCCAGTTGCGTACCTTTCTTCAAGGCCGGCAAGATAGTGGTAAATTCTCCTTTGCGGCGGTCGAGACGGGCCAGCAGCTTGCCATCAGCGTAGATTTGTGCCCAGTCGTGCACTTCGGTGATTTTCAATGTAGTGCCTGAGGTTACTGCTTCGGGCAATGTGGTACGATACAGGATCGTTCCCCACCCTTGGTTGAATTGTTCCATCGGCTGGATATCCACCGACTGTTTGGCATCCGGCAAGTTGGAGAAAAGCGGAGCTATTTTGGTGAAATGAAATTCGGGCACTTCAATGACAGGCAGTGCAGCAGGAACTTCCGGCAGCGCTTCACCGGCAGGAAGATATGTTTTCAGCAGATCGCGAAGGAGAAAGTATTTCTCTGTCGTCCATCCGGCTTCGCTGATCGGGGCATCATAGTCGTAAGAACTGCACATAGCGGAGTAGGCAGGATTGTTGGCACCACCCCAATGTCCGAAAGTCGTTCCTCCGTGAGTCATATAAAGGCTGAAGGAGATGTTGCGGTCGAGCATTTCTTTGATGCCCTGTACCATATCTTTGGCAGGACGTGTTTCATGTTTCCGTCCCCAGTGGTCGAACCATCCGCTCCAGAACTCACTGCACATCAGCGGAGTTTCGGGACGAAGCTCTTTCAGTTTCTTAAACTGCTGGTCGATATTAGCCCCAGTTCCGAAATTCACAGTCCAAATCAGGTCGTCGAGTGCGTTATTGGTAAAGTTACTGCTCCAGTCGCATTGAAACAGAGGCACATCGGTAAAACCGGATTCACGTACCAAATCACGCACGGCAGAAACGTATGGTTTATCGGTTCCGTAAGAGCCATACTCGTTCTCCACCTGAACCATGATAATGTTTCCTCCTTTATCCACTTGCAACGGAGCCAGTTGTTTGCCGACCTCTTTCATAAAGATGCCGACACGTTCCATATAATAAGGATCGAGCGTGCGCAAGGCCACATCTTTTTTCTTTAACAGCCACCAGGGAAGTCCTCCCATCTCCCATTCCGCACACACATACGGGCCGGGGCGGACAATAACATACATTCCATGTAGCTGCGCAAGTTTACAGAAAGCAGCAATATCATTCTGACCGGAGAAGTCGAACTTTCCTTCTTCCTGTTCGTGGATATTCCAGAAAATATAAATGCAAATCGTATTCATTCCCAATGCTTTGCACATCTCTATGCGATGACTCCAGTAAGCCTGTGGGATACGGGTGTAATGCAACTCCGCCGCCTTCACTACAAATGGTTTTCCATCAAGTAGGAATGTGTTCTTGCCCGCCTCAAATTTGTGGGCAGTGGTTTGCGCCTGTGCACTACTAAAGATAATGACTGTAAAAAGCAACAGTAAAGCAATCAATCTGTTTTTCATGGTTTATTCAAAAATAGAATTTTAATAGTATACGGCAAAGATAGGTGATTCACCTAAAAAGGAGGGGATAATTATCATTCAAAAAGGGTTGAAAATAAAGCAAAATAGCTTTCCCGAGCTTATTTACCAAATCACGCAATGAACGGGTCGCATAAATGTCCACAATAAACGTATAAAAACGCTCGTTTATTTCCGGACAGGAAAAACAATGCCTGATTAAATCCGTCTTTCCATATCGTCGCGGAGAAATCAAAGCTATATTATTTCCGTTAAGCAGCATCGTTATCACGTTCTCTGTCTCTTTTCCCTATCACAGAAGTACTTTGCAGAAACATAGCCATTAGTTACAAAAGGATTGTTCATACCTATATTACACTGGTTTCTGCTCCAAAGATAATGAATTCATAATGCAATGGTCAAAAGATGATGGTCACAAAATGACCATCATCTTTTGACCATTGCATTATTACTATAACTAAAATCAGTTTTCTTTTGTCAACAGGCTTTCCAGCTCTTCCGCATTCAGGCGGAGATAGAATTGTCCGCGATAAGCCACGGAGATTCCGCCCGTTTCTTCGGAGACAATGATGGCATGGGCGTCCGACTGCTGCGAGATTCCCATAGCCGCACGGTGGCGCAATCCTAATTCTTTGGGAATATTCAAGTCATGAGATACGGGAAGAATACATCCGGCCGCTTTGATACGTTTCTTGCTGATGACCATTGCGCCGTCATGCAGAGGGCTGTTCTTGAAAAAGATGTTTTCAATCAAGCGTTGGTTGACAGCCGCATCAATCACTTCGCCTGTACGGACGATTTCATCCAAAGGAGCATTATGTTCAATGACAATCAACGCGCCGACTTTTTGTTTTCCCATACTCAGACAAGCCATAACTACCGGCATGATGTCGTCGTGCTTCAGAGCCTCTTTCTTTGAGCCGTTGAAAAGACGTGCCAATGCACTGACGTGACGGTGAGAGCCCAAGGTCAGTAAGAAACGGCGTATCTCATCCTGGAAAAGAACAATCAAGGCTATCACACCCACATTCATCAAGGTGTCGAAAATAGAGCCCAACAGTTTCATTTCCAGCACTTGTGTCACTACGAGCCAAATCAGGATAAAAACAAGGATGCCGGTGAAAACCTTGATGGAACCGGATGCTTTCATCAGTTTGTAGGTATAGTACAACAGCAAAGCTACCAGCAGAATATCAATAAAATCTTTTATGCCAAATTCAAAAAACATGCTATCTTCCTTTTATTTGCTACATGAACTCTCTTCTTTTATCTTTTCCATGATTCGGACGGCTTCCACGGCTTCGCGTACATCATGTACGCGAAGGATATGTGCACCTTTCATTAACGCGACGGTATCCAATATGGTTGTCCCGTTCAGCGAATCCTGCGGGGTTCCGCCCAATAACTTATAAATCATGGACTTCCGGGATACTCCTACCAAGAGCGGAAGTTCGAAAATGCTGAACTCTTCCAAGTGTGCCATCAGCTCATAATTATGTTCCAATGTCTTACCGAATCCGAATCCCGGGTCGAGAATAATATCTTTTACTCCCAAATCACGGAGTTGCTGCACTTTACGGGCGAAATACAGGAAAACTTCTTTTATCAGATTGTTATAATGAGGTTCTTTCTGCATACTCTGCGGGGTTCCCTGCATATGCATCATGATATATGGCACTCCCAATTCGGCTACCGTACGGAACATACGGTCGTCCATCTCACCGGCAGCGATGTCATTGATAATGGCTACTCCATATTCCCTCACACATTGTTCCGCCACATCAGCACGGAAAGTATCCACGGAGATGACAGCGTCCGGATGGTTACGGTTCAGGATCTCCAGTCCGGTGCGCAGCCTGCGCATTTCCTCTTCGGCAGAAATATGTTCGGCATTGGGACGCGAAGAATAAGCCCCTATATCAATAATGGCAGCACCTTCGTCAATGATTTGCCGGGCACGGGCTGCAATATCTTCTTCGGTCTGCATCCGGCTGCCGGAATAAAAAGAATCGGGAGTCACATTCAAGATACCCATCACCTGCGGAACGGCGAGGTCGAGCAACTGCCCTTTTACGTTTATGTAAATAGGAGATACAGGTTTTATCATTGACATTATTCCTTTATAGATTGTTGCAAATGTAGAGAAATAATCCGAAAGAATCTCCTATCTTTGCAACGTTTTTTAATTAATAAGTTCAGGATATGGAACTCACAGCTCTTTACCAAGTATTCCAAGAGTGTCAATCGGTCACGACCGACAGCCGGAACTGCCCGGACGGTTCTTTGTTTATCGCCCTGAAAGGCGAGTCGTTCAACGGCAATGCATTTGCCGAAAAGGCGTTAAATTCCGGGTGCGCGTACGCCATCGTCGATGAGGCCGGATATGCCGTAGAAGGCGACAGACGCTATATACTTGTAGACGACTGCCTGCAAACCATGCAACAACTTGCCAATTACCACCGCCGCCAGCTCGGCACACAGATTATCGGCATCACCGGTACGAATGGCAAGACAACTACCAAGGAATTGATTTCCTCCGTCCTTTGCAAAGCCCATAATGTGCTCTATACCTTAGGCAACCTCAATAATCATATCGGCGTGCCGGCTACCCTGCTCCGGTTGAAACCGGAACACGACCTTGCCGTCATCGAAATGGGAGCCAACCACCTGGAAGAAATCAAGTTCCTTTGCGGAATAGCCGAACCGGATTATGGCATCATCACCAATGTAGGCAAAGCCCATCTGGAAGGATTCGGCTCGTTCGAGGGAGTTATCAAGACGAAAGGAGAACTCTATGACTTCCTTCGTCCCAAAAGCGATTCCACCGTTTTCATCCATCACGACAATTCCTATTTAATGAATATAGCCGGCGGACTAAACCTGGTTTCTTACGGTACGGAAGACGGATTGTATATCAACGGACGCATTACGGACAATTCCCCTTATCTTACTTTCGAATGGAAGGCAGGAAAAGACGGAGAGGTTCACCAGGTACGCACGCAGTTAATCGGAGAATATAACTTCCCGAATGCCCTGGCTGCCATTACTATCGGGCGTTTCTTCGGAGTAGAAGCACAACAGATTGACGAAGCCCTGGCAGAATATACACCACAAAACAACCGCTCCCAACTCAAAAAGACAGAAGACAACACGTTGATTATTGACGCATACAATGCAAATCCGACCAGCATGATGGCTGCCTTACAGAACTTCCGCAATATGACTGTTCCCCATAAGATGCTCCTATTGGGAGATATGAGGGAACTCGGTGCCGAAAGTGCAGCCGAGCACCAAAAGATTGTAGATTATATCAAGGAGAACGGTTTTGAGAAAGTCTGGCTTGTAGGCGAACAGTTCGCAGCCGCACAACATTCCTTCAAGACCTATGCCAATGTGCAGGAAGTCATCAAAGAACTGGAAACTAATAAACCGAAAGGATACACCATTCTCATCAAAGGTTCCAACGGCATCAAACTCAGTTCGACAGTAGAACACTTATAAACAGTGGAATAATTAGAAGCAAAATACTATAAAATGAAAAGAGAATGCGTCAAAAAGAAGTAAATACTATCTTTTTGACGCACTCTCTTTTTTATTCATTCTCGGTCGTACCACATAACAGGCAAGTAAACTCGCCAGAATCGCTCCCGTAGAATTGGCTGCAAAGTCCATCCAATCCCCACCACGATAACTGGTACAGTATTCCTGCAACAACTCCACACAACCACTGAAAAGCACAGGGCTGATGAAGGCACCTACCCAAGCATGCCACATAGGAGCATTATCCCTGCGGTGCGCCCGCAAAAATTCCAACCATAACATTCCCGACATACCGAAATACATACAGATATGAACTAACTTGTCCAAGTTGGAAATCTCGCTCAAATCCGTCTTGGGCGGCTTGAAGAACGACAGGTAAATCACAGTCAATATGATAAAAAGCGAAACGGGATATTTCTTAATATAAGATAGCATATCTAAATAAAATTACAGATTCGATGCAAATATAAGTATCATTTTTTATATTTGCACTTGCATGCGTGCATTTATAACGATTTGTAAGATAAAACAAGATTTATGACGAAAAATGATAGAGCGAACTTCGGCAGTAAATTAGGTGTAATACTTGCTTCCGCCGGGTCGGCAGTAGGATTGGGCAATATATGGAGATTCCCTTATGAAACAGGAAATCATGGGGGTGCGGCTTTTATTTTGATTTATTTAGGCTGTGTGCTTCTTCTCGGACTTCCCATTTTGATTGCCGAGTTTCTTATAGGACGCCGTTCAAGAGCAAACACCGCAGGCGCTTATCAAAAACTCGCTCCCGGCACACATTGGCGTTGGGTAGGGCGCATGGGGGTATTGGCCGGCTTCCTGATACTCAGTTATTATTCAGTAGTGGCAGGATGGACGCTTGAATATATCTTTGAGGCCGTCACGAATGGCTTTGCCGGTAAAACGCCCAATGAGTTCATCACTTTTTTCCAAGATTTTTCCAGTAACCCCTGGCGTCCCGTAGCATGGTTGGTGGCTTTCTTGCTGGTTACTCATTTTATCATCGTAAAAGGAGTAGAAAAAGGCATCGAGAAATCTTCCAAGATTATGATGCCTACCTTATTTATTATTATACTCATACTGGTAGTCTGTTCAGTCTCTCTGCCGGGAGCCGGTGCAGGCATCGAGTTTCTGCTGAAACCGGATTTCAGCAAAGTGAACGGGAATGTATTCCTTAGCGCGATGGGACAAGCCTTCTTCTCTCTTAGCTTGGGAATGGGTTGCCTTTGCACTTACGCTTCCTATTTCAATAAAGAAACCAATCTGGCTAAAACCGCATTCAGCGTAGGCATCATTGACACTCTTGTAGCCATATTGGCGGGCTTTATCATCTTTCCGGCAGCTTTCTCCGTAGGCATCCAACCCGGTTCAGGACCGAGTCTTATCTTCATTACGCTGCCTAATGTATTCCAACAGGCATTTAGCGGAGTACCCGTATTAGCATACATATTCTCTGTGATGTTCTATACCCTGCTGGCAATGGCCGCATTGACCTCCACCATTTCACTGCACGAAGTAGTGACAGCTTATTTGCACGAAGAGTTCAAGTTCTCCCGGGGAAAAGCGGCAAGATTGGTCACCGGCGGATGCATATTCCTGGGAATATTCTGTTCCTTGTCATTGGGAGTCACAAAAGGGTTCACAGTCTTTGGACTAGGCACGTTCGACCTCTTCGACTTTGTTACAGCTAAAATCATGTTGCCGCTCGGCGGATTGTGTATCTCCCTTTTCACAGGATGGTATCTCGACAAGAAAGTAGTATGGTCGGAGATTACGAATGACGGTTCATTGAAAGTTCCCGTGTATAAACTAATCATCTTCATCTTGAAATATATCGCCCCGGTTGCCATCACACTGATATTTACCAACGAATTAGGATTCATCAAACTATAATGTGGAAAGACTTTTTTTATTTCACTAAAACCGAACGACAAGGTATTATTGTCCTTGTCGTTCTTATTTTAGGAGCATTCGCAACTCCTAAGCTCTTCACGCTTTTCGTCCATCCCAAAGAGATGGATGCCGCAGAACAAGAGAGGTTCGAAAAAGAATTAAATGAATTTATCTCTTCCCTCGAAGAGACAAGACCACACAGAAAACCTGCCGGCACCTCCTTCCGGTCATCTCCCAAAAGAGAAACAAGGCTTACTGTCTTTGACCCGAATACGGCCGACTCCATGACTTTTCTGTCTCTTGGGCTACCGTCATGGATGGCTAAGAACATCCTGCGTTATCGTAGCAAACAGGGACGATTCCACCGCCCGGAAGACTTCCGGAAAATATACGGACTGACAGAAGAACAATATAAGACACTGCTTCCTTATATTCAGATTGCGAAAAGTTCCGAACCAGAAGAAACAAGGGATACAGTACAGTTATTAACAGCACAAAGCACACAGCGGGATACCATATTCAAGTATCAACCCGGCACTGTCATCAGTCTCAATTCTGCCGATACCACCGAACTCAAGAAGATTCCCGGAATCGGAAGCGTCATCGCCCGTAAAATTGTAAACTATCGCAAGCGGCTGGGAGCCTTCTGCCGGATAGAGCAATTGCAGGAGATTCAGCTAAAAGCAGAGAAACTCCGTCCCTGGTTTTCCATTGACGCCGGACAGATACATCGTATCAACTTAAATAAAGCAAGCCTGGAACGGATGACATATCACCCGTACATCAACTTCTATCAAGCGAAAGTCATCGTAGAATACCGGAAAAAGAAAGGAAGCATAAAAAGCCTGAAGCAGCTATCGCTCTATGAAGAGTTCACTCCGGCAGATTTGGAAAGGCTCGAGCCTTACGTTTGTTGTGATTTATAAAAAAGATGCATTCCTATCACACCAGACAAGAATGCATCACACACAAACAAAACAAACACTCTACTATCATCTTCACAGACTTCCGTAGAGAAGCGACTATAAATATATAGCTAAAAGGCAGAACTTCTGCAAAGTTCTGCCTTTTAGCTATGCTTTTTTAAAAATAAGTTTTTCTAATTAATCTTTTTTAATCATGCCATCGACCATATGCACCGTCCGGTCGGTGATTTTGGCCAGTCCCTCGTCATGGGTGACAATGACAAATGTCTGCCCCAACCTATCCCTCAAATCGAAGAACAGTTGATGTAATTCTTCTTTATTATGCGTATCCAAGCTACCGGACGGTTCGTCTGCCAGAATAACAGCCGGGTCGTTGATTAAGGCACGCGCCACAGCCACCCGTTGTTTCTCTCCGCCCGACAACTCGTTCGGCTTGTGAGAAGCACGGCCGGCAAGCCCCATAAACTCCAGAATCTTCACCGCACGGTCATTTGCCTCTTTCGAAGAGACACCTGCAATAAACGCTGGAATCATCACATTCTCCAATGCCGTAAATTCAGGCAGAAGTTGATGAAACTGGAACACGAAACCGATATTCTTATTACGGAAAGCAGACAACGCCTTCTCTTTCATCCGGCTGACCACGGTTCCGTCAATCTCGACCACACCTGCATCCGGCTCGTCCAAAGTACCCATTATCTGCAACAGTGTAGTTTTACCTGCCCCACTCGGGCCTACAATACTGACAATCTCGCTCTTATTGATTTCCAAATCAATCCCTTTCAGCACCTGCAACGAACCGAAACTCTTCGTAATTCCTTCTAGTTTTATCATAACAGCCTTTTATAATCGTTTAATGACATATTCCGCCAAGTAGCATCCAAACACCGCCGGCATATAACTGACCGTTCCACAGGTCGATTTCTTATTTTGTTCATCATCGGTCAACAGTACCGCTTTCGGGTCGGCCTGTTCGGTACTGAATACAACCGGGAGCTTCCGCTTCATTCCCATCTTCTGCAAGCGTTTACGCACCGCTTTGCTTAATCCGCAATGGTAGGTGTCCCAAAGGTCGGCAAAACGTACTTGGGTAATATCACTCTTCGCTCCCGCCCCCATACTGGAAACAATCCTGATGCGCCGCTTCATCGCTTCGCTAATCAGATAGCATTTCGGACTGATAGTATCTATGGCGTCTACTATAAAGTCATACTTGGCGGCGTCCAACAGGTCCGGTATATTTTCATCTTTGAGATAGACCGGCAGAACAGCCAACTCAATATCCGGATTAATATCTTTATAGCGGGCAGCCAATACTTCCGCCTTCGTCAGCCCTAAGGTAGAATGCACGGCAGGCAACTGCCTGTTTATATTGGTAGGCTGCACCGTATCGGCATCTACAATCGTCATTCGTCCCACTCCCGCACGGCAAATCATCTCGGCGGCATAAGCTCCTACCCCGCCCAGACCTACTACCAACACGTGGGAATTCCGGATGCGGTTCATCTTTTCCTCACCGAGAAGGAGTTCCGTCCTTTGCTGCCAATCATTTTCTTCCATCAGTTTTTCTTTAGCCATTTATAGAACCATTTACCAACCTTTTCATAATGCTGCGACTCGTTATGCCCACGAGGGTCGGAGAAAGAAACAATCTCCTGCGGCTCGCCGAATTGGTCGGGATATAAAATAATCAAACTATTATTAGAGAAATATTTTCCAAGTTGCGCGGGCAGGCGGTCGAAAGAAGAATCATAAGAGATAGAACCGCTACGGGCGGAGATAACCACCAGCAGATGGTCGTAATTCACTTGTCCTGTTAATAAAAGAAGGTCTTCCCATTCTTCCATCATAGAGAACTCCGTCGGCGTTCCTGCATACTTTTTCTTCACAAGCTGCTGAAGCCTCATCAATGTCCGTTCATTCGCAAAGAAATGCACGCGGCATCCCAGGATGCTCCCCATCCGGCAGAAGTGTTCCACCCACTTCGCAAAACCCGTCTCATATTCGGCTTTCGGCGGAACGGCAATATTGATTCGCCGCAAAGTATTCACCGGCATCAGGAATTTGGCAATCATCACTTCGCGGTGCGTGCCTTTCAGCAGGCTTTCCGCCAGATGCCCGAAGAAAGAATCCACAATATTGGCTTTCCGGTGCAGACCGATGACAACATCCGTAGCTTCATATTCCTTGATTGTATGGATAATTCCCGAAGCAATATTCAAATCATAACGACTCACCATAGTGACAGGCACATCGGCAGCGGCGGCAATCATTGCAGCCTTCTCCAAATTACGTTTTCCCTGCAACTCCTTCTTCTCCGAACTGTTATTGTCATTGATGACATTCAACGCTATCAACGCATTTTTCTGTTTAGCGTCCTTTATCACCAACGCAAGGTTGATTAGATCTTCAATCGTATCCGGGTTAGCGACCGGAATCAATATCTGTTCGTTGCTTTTCCTTGTTCCTTCCTCCTCCGATTGTGTAGTTTCATCCAGCGCAAAACGACGTGCCGCACGCTCCGTCACCAACGAACTGATGACGCAAGTAAAGAGAATCATCACCACTGTACCATTCAGCACATCATCATTCAACAACCGTTCGCCATTCTCCATAATAATTTCGTGCCCAATCAATACTGCCGCCAACGTAGCCGCCGCCTGCGCATTACTCAGACCGAATATCATACTCCGCTCATTGGAGTGCATACCATAAATCTTCTGCGTAACCCATGCAGCCAGCCATTTGCTGAAAGTAGCCACCACCGTCATCACAACCGCCACTTTCAGCGCTTCCCCACCGGCAAACAGGCTTCTTACATCAATAATCATCCCCACGCCAATAAGGAAATAAGGTATAAACAACGCGTTTCCTACAAACTCCAGACGATTCATCAAAGGAGATACATGAGGAACCAGACGGTTCAAGACCAGTCCGGCAAGGAAAGCTCCCAGAATGCCTTCCATTCCCACAAACTCCATCAATCCGCCACCGAGGAAGACCATCGCCAATACGAATACGAACTGCATCACACTGTCATCGTACTTCCGGAAAAACCAACGGCCTATACGAGGGAAGAAGAAAACAATCAGAAATCCGAGGAAAGCCACTTTTGCCACAAGAAAGCCCCAGAACCAGCCGTCGACGTTTCCTTTGAACATCCCCCCTATCACGGCAAGGATAATCAGGGCCAACGTTACGGTCACTGCCGTGCCACCGATAGTTATATTGACACTGCGCAGACGAGACAATCCGTACCTACTTATAATAGGATAAGCAATCAACGTATGGGAAGCATACATACTCGCCAGCAGCACAGCGGTGAGAAAGCCATAGCCCAGCATACTCATGCTGCTCCATATGCCCAGTCCCATCGGAATAAGAAAGGTAAGCCAGCCGAACACAATACTTTTCGTCCGGTTCTTCTTGAAGTCTTCCATATCCATTTCAAGTCCGGCAAGAAACATGATATAGTACAATCCCACTTTGCCGAAGAGTTCGAAACTGCTGTCACGGTCGAGCACATGGAAACCATGTTCGCCAATCAGGACACCTGCCAGAATCATGCCTATAATATGAGGTATATGGAGACGCCCCAAAATCATAGGAGCAAACAGAATGATAATCAATACCAGAAAGAATACCCAGGTCGGGTCGGTTATCGGCAAGGTTAAATTAAAATCAAACAGGTTCATAAACTGCGGCTTTAGGAATTCAATGCAAAGGAACAAAAAAGTTTGCAGAATCACAATGAATGTCCAAACTGTATTAATGTAAGCTACAGGCATTTCTTTTTCACCGCTTACCTATCAGGATATATTCCGCCAGGCACTTTTATTTCGTTACACTATAGTATCCCTTGCGGATAACTATAGTGTAACGAAGTAAGAGCCTGTTTAAATTTTCCTGAGATTATGTTAGATAGGCTTTACCGACCAGT
>CAMQVH010000062.1 GCA_947038155.1 uncultured Bacteroides sp.
AAGCTGGGGTAAGAGCTATAATATTATGACTGAAGAGAATTTAAACAGGCTCTTACCCTTACTCTGCGAAAACTCCTATGTCCCAATTTATCATATTTCATTGTATTATAAGGGCTTTGCATATAAATATGCATAAGAAGGCTCTAAGCCCACATCAAACACAGTGTTATTATACACTTTTAATATTTCACATAAAGAAACCGGATGGTTTCAGCACGAAGCATAAAAAGAATGGCTGAAAGCGTTCTTTTACAAACACTTTCAGCCATTCTTTTTAACTTGAGCCTAAACCTTAAATCAATAAAAGGAAGTTAGAAGTTAATCATGTGCATAATCTTCTCCGTTGCTCCAGCATTACCGGTTACATAATTGCCGGCTTTCTCTCCTGTTTCATTCAGGAAAGCGACATCGGTATGGAATCGGTTCAGCAATGTATCCAATTCGGTGTAGTCCTTGATGGAATAGGCACCTTTCGTTTCGAGCAATTGTATGGCTTCCATAAATTTTTGATACTTAGGTCCAAATATGACAGGAATGCCATATACAGCAGCTTCTAATGTATTGTGGATACCCACTCCAAAGCCACCGCCGATATAAGCTATCTCGCCATATCGGTAAATGGAAGAGAGCAACCCGAAACAGTCGATAATCAAGCAATCGGCTTTCAACACGTTCTTTTCATCGGCACGGGTGTAGCGCACGTAAGGACGCTTCAACTTTCCGATAATCTCCACCAGGTGGTTTTCGTCTATCACATGAGGAGCGATTATCAATTTCATCTCCGGATGATTGTTGAAGTATTCAATGAACAAGTCTTCATCGGGTCCCCACGAACTGCCTGCCACAAATGTGAAACGGTTGTCGCCCTTAAACTTCGCTACCAACGGAAGTTCTTTCGCCTCTTCGCGAATCTGCAACACACGGTCGAAACGCGTATCGCCGACCACCGTCACACGGTTGATGCCAATCTTCGACAAATAACGCTTGGAAGCCTCGTTCTGCACAAACAGATAGTCGAAGTTTCTCAGCACGTGACGATACGTGCCGCCGTACCACTTGAAGAAAACCTGGTCGCGACGGAAAATGGAAGAGACGCTATAGACCGGAATGCGGCGTTTATGCAACTCGTCCAAATAGTTCTTCCAAAATTCGTATTTGATGAAGAACGCCATACAAGGAGTGGTGATATCCAAAAACTTCTTCACATTACGAGGTTTGTCGAACGGAAGGTAGCAGACGATATCGGCTCCCCGGTAATGCTTGCGCACTTCGTAACCGGAAGGTGAAAAGAAAGTCAGCAGTATCTTATAGCCGGGATAGGTGGAACGGATTTTTTCTATCAACGGACGTCCCTGCTCAAATTCGCCCAACGAGGCTGCATGAAACCAAATGTACCTCTCTCCCTTCTCTACCTGCTGACGCAACAATTCATACACTACCCAATGCCCTTTCATCATCTTGCGGGGTTTGCGACTGAAAGGAGCAGCCAGATGCACTGCGAAATCGTAGAGGATAATCGCCAGATTGTAAAGCATAACAAACAAATATATGATTAAAACACTAACACACAGAAGAAAAGCCGGGAGATTATCCCAGTTTTTCCACTGCACTGCGGATGCGGCTGATGGTTTCGTCCTTACCCAGCAATTCGGTTATGTCGAACATATGAGGTCCCTTGCACTCTCCTACCACTGCCAGGCGGAAAGCATTCATTACATTACCCATATGATAACCCTTTTCCGTAATCCAGCCGATAACGATGTCTTCCGAAGGTTTGGACGAGAAGTCCGCTATACCTTCCAGCACGGTTATCAGTTCGCCCATGATGCGGGGAGTATCTTCCGACCAACGCTTTTTCACATCCTTTTCGGCATACTGCGTAGGAGCTGCAAAGAAGAAGCGGCTTTGGTCCCACAGTTCTTTCACAAAGTTGACACGGCCTTTCACTAATGATACGACTTTAGCCAAATAAGCATCGCTATAAGCCGCCGCGTCCACTCCATTTGCAGCCAATACCGGCTTGAACAGTTGGGCAAGTTCGGCATCGGGCTTCATCATGATATATTCGTGGTTGAACCATGTTCCTTTCTTATAGTCGAATTTAGCACCCGACTTGCTACAATGATTCAGGTCGAACAGTTTCACCAATTCGTCCATCGACATCACTTCCTGGTCGTTGCCCGGATTCCATCCTAGCAAAGCGAGGAAATTGATAACGGCTTCGGGCAGGTAACCCGATTCGCGGTAGCCCGAGGAGACGTCGCCCGATTTCGGGTCGTGCCATTCCAACGGGAATACAGGGAATCCCAAACGGTCGCCGTCGCGCTTGCTCAGTTTTCCATTGCCTTCCGGTTTGAGCAACAAAGGCAGATGGGCAAATTCGGGCATGGTGTCTTCCCAGCCGAAAGCGCGATACAACAACACGTGCAAGGGAGCGGAAGGCAACCACTCTTCACCGCGAATCACATGAGACACTTCCATCAAATGGTCGTCTACAATATTTGCCAGATGGTAAGTAGGCAGTTCATCAGCCGATTTATAAAGCACCTTGTCATCAAGGATAGATGAATTGATAATCACTTCACCACGAATCAGGTCGTTCACACGCACATCCTCATTCGGTTCTATTTTGAAACGGACTACATATTGCTTGCCTTCAGCAATCAGTGCGTCCACTTCTTCTTTCGGCATAGTCAGTGAATTGCGCATCATTCCACGTGTAGATGCGTCATATTGGAAGTTAGCAATTTCCGCGCGTTTAGCATCCAGTTCCTCCGGAGTATCAAAAGCGATGTATGCCTTTCCATTTTCCAGCAAAACCTGCACGTATTTCTTGTAGATTTCACGGCGTTCGGACTGACGGTACGGACCATGTTCGCCACCGAAACTCACACCTTCATCAAAATGGATACCCAACCACTTGAAAGATTCGAGTATGTACTCTTCCGCTCCCGGAACAAACCGGTGAGAGTCAGTATCTTCAATACGAAATATCAGGTCTCCGTTGTGTTGACGTGCAAATAGATAATTATACAAAGCTGTACGCACACCACCGATGTGCAATGCTCCAGTAGGACTTGGAGCAAAACGAACTCTTACTTTTCTTTCTGCCATAATTTGGGTTAGTATAGGTAAATCGTGGCAAAATTAAACCTTTTTTTCCACACTATTGTTTTTTTTTGTACTTTTCGCAAAAATTTCAGTGGATATGGAACATTTGAAGAATAAAAAGAGTTTTTCATGGAGAGATTTGCTATATAAATCACTGCTGTTTGTGAGCACTGTGGCACTGATAGTCTATTTCCTCCCGCGTGACGGCAAGTTCAACTATCAGTTTGACATAAACAAGCCCTGGAAATACGGACAACTGATAGCCACTTTCGACTTTCCTGTTTATAAGGACGACGCAGTGGTGCAGAAAGAACAGGACAGTCTGTTAGCTCTTTTCCAGCCTTATTACGAGATTGACAAGAAAATTGAAAAGGACGCGATAGCCAAACTGAAAGAGAACTACTACACGAATCTGAAAGGAATACTTCCTTCCATAGATTACCTGCGCTACATTGAGCGCACCCTAAAAACAATCTACCAAGCCGGGATTGTATCTACGGAAAACATCCAGCAACTGAAGAAAGACAGCACCTCGTCTATCATGGTCATTGACGACAAACTTGCCAATTCACATCCGACAGACGATATTTATACTGTAAAAAAAGCATATGAATACCTGCTTTCGGCAGATTCCGTCCACTTCAACCGGGAGATTCTCAGGCAATGTTCGTTGAACGAATACATCGCCCCTAACCTCACCTTTGACGAACAGAGAACCCAGACAGCCAAAGAAGAGATGCTGAACAGCTATTCTTGGGCAAAAGGGCTTGTAGTCAGCGGACAAAAGATTATCGACCGAGGCGAAATCATCAGCACTGAAACTTACAACATACTGGAGTCGCTACGCAAAGAATCCATCAAGCGCAATGAATCCATGGGACAAAGCCGGCTGATTCTTGGCGGGCAAATCCTGTTTGTCGGCATGCTGATGCTCTGCTTCATGCTCTATCTCGACCTGTTCAGGAAAGATTATTACCAGCGGAAAGGCAGTTTATCGTTACTCTTTACATTGATTGTATTTTATAGCATCGTCACAGCTTTTATGGTGACACATAATGTATTCAATGTGTATATCATCCCTTATGCGATGCTACCTATTATTATACGCGTGTTCCTCGATTCGAGGACAGCGTTCCTTACCCATGTCATCACAATATTGATTTGTTCCATATCCCTGCGTTTCCCGCATGAGTTTATCCTCACCCAGCTAGCAGCAGGAATGGTGGCGATATTCAGTTTAAGGGAACTCTCGCAGAGGTCACAGCTTTTCCGCACAGCCTTGTTAGTCATACTGACTTATGCCGCTGTTTATTTTGCTTTTGAGCTAATGACGGAGAACGGGCTTTCGAATGACTTCTCAAAGTTGAATATACGGATGTACACCTATTTCTTTATTAATGGGATTTTACTGTTATTCGCTTATCCGTTATTATTCTTACTCGAAAAAACGTTCGGATTTACCTCGAATGTGACGTTGGTGGAACTTTCGAACATCAATAATGACCTGTTGAGACAAATGTCCGAGACAGTCCCCGGAACGTTCCAACATTCCATGCAGGTAGCCAACCTGGCGGCAGAGGCAGCTATCCGCATCGGCGCCAAAAGCCAGTTGGTACGTACAGGAGCGTTGTATCACGATATAGGGAAGATGGAAAACCCGGCATTCTTTACAGAGAACCAGTCGGGCGGAGTCAATCCGCACAAAAACCTGGGTTACGAACAAAGTGCGCAGGTGGTTATCAACCATGTCACAGACGGATTAAAGTTGGCTGATAAGCATAACCTGCCTAAAGCCGTCAAAGACTTTATCAGCACCCATCACGGACGGGGAAAAACCAAATATTTCTATATTTCATGGAAGAACGAGCATCCGGACGAAGAGCCGAACGAAGAATTGTTCACTTATCCCGGACCGAATCCATTCACCAAAGAACAGGCTATCCTGATGATGGCGGATGCTGTGGAAGCCGCGTCACGCAGCCTGCCGGAGTATACTGAAGAAAGCATCAGCAACCTGGTCGACAAGATTATCGATTCCCAGGTTACTGAAGGTTATTTCAAGGAATGTCCCATCACTTTCAAAGACATCGCAACCGTAAAAGCTGTATTCAAGGAAAAATTAAAGATTGCTTATCATACCCGAATCAGCTATCCTGAGTTAAAGAAGTAAGCAGCCCCGCACAGGCATCTTCAAGCACATCGAGCACGTACTCAAATCCTTCGGCCCCACCGTAGTAGGGGTCGGGGACATGATCCGCAGTAATACGGGTGCAATATTCCGTCATGCGACGAATCTTCTTCCACTCTTCGGGAGAAGGGGCTTTATCCTTCAAATCATCTATATTACGGTCGTCCATACCGATGATTAAATCGAAATTATAAAAATCTTCCGTACGGACAGGACGCGAACGGTGCACCAGTTCATAACCGCGCCGTGCCGCATGGGCACGCATTCGGCTATCCGGCAATTCGCCCTGATGATAAGACAGGATTCCGGCAGAGTCTATCACAAATTCTTTTTCCAGTCCCGCTTCTTTTATCAAATGAAGCATTACACCTTCTGCCGTAGAGCTACGGCAAATATTTCCCAGGCAAACGAATAGTATTTTCTTCATAAATTCATTTCTTTAACAATTCTATCCTTCATAAGTATCACAGGCTCATAAGTTGGAGTGTGACAGATATTTATGATGATTCATTGTTCTTTTTTCAATCTTTCACTTCCTTCACATTATTCACACTCTTAAGAAAGCAGTCTCTGCAAAACAAAAGCTTAGATGTCTTCTCTCTTTGTAACATGTGTTACTTCAAAGTTGCCGTATAGCGCCGACATAACGCAGCAAACTATATACTTTATACGCAGTTACAGTTTGATTCGTTTCCGTACTAGAATGAGTTTAATATCCTATTCGCTCTATTCACGGTGACCGCTGCCGGAATCTCCGGCATATCTCCCAAATTGAACGGAGCCAGCATCTTTTCTATTTTCTTTAATCCGGCTTTGTCTCCTTTCTTCTCAAATTCCCGGCGGAGAATATTTATTTTCTCATGTGCCTGTACTCCTTCTATCAGACGTTCGAAGCGGATACAGCTACGTGCTCCGGGGTATACCAAATACGTATCTCCGGCAGCCCACGTACGGAAACGTGAATCGAGCAACGGTTCCAACGGCCAACTATTATATGCCCAACGCAGATAACCGTCCAAATGTTTCTTTGAAGAATAGAAACTCATCCAGGCAGCTTCTGCCGGGTCGGAGAAAGTAAACGTATTAGGATGCGCTTCCGTGCAACAAGTATAATAGGTGGTGCGCTTATTCTCGGCTTTACGGCGGATACGTACATCTTCGGGGTAGTTCTGACCGATTACAATGCAATAATCATATAAATCCGGTTCAATCTCCGCATGATAATTTCCCGCCAACGAAACTTTAAACCCCGGATCAGCCTTGCGAATCACTTTCAATGTTTTCTGCATCACGTCCATCGGACGTTCGTCCATTGCAATAGTGCAAATATCAAACCAGCCTTTTTCTTTCAGATGCTTGGAGAAAGAAGCAAGCATTGCCACCCACATTTCTTCATAAGCCTGTTCGCCCGGAGCAGTCTTTACCGATTTCAGAGAGTTCGTTGCTTGGTCGTAGTATTGGAAAGACAACTCCCAGGGCACCATTGAGTAACAGTTAATCTGCTTGTCAATGCCAACGCTCATCATAAATTCCACCCAACGGTCGAAGATAGTATAGTCAAAGGCCCATGTTCCGTCCGCACGCTTCATCCAGGTCACCATTGTATCGAAATAATCTTCCGTCTGCCCGTTCCAAGGCTTATGCATCAAAGTAGCCGTGATAACCTTCTGTCCGGCATTTGCCAACATTTTCATCAAAGGACGCATAGCGTCCAGATGCTCTTGGCTCCATAGAGGGACCTGATAATAACGGGCTACGGCATACGGATTTTGCCACAAATCCAGATGAAAAGCCCATTCCGACGGCTGAGGAAGTTCGCGGGAAGAAACATTTATTTCAAGATTCAGACGTTGCAACAAGTGTGAACCGTCGTTGACCAATAACTCTCCTTTATAAATTCCGGAAGCAGCAGATTGTGGAATCCAACATTGCACCCAGATAGGTTGAACGGTGCGGGCAGGCAATGTCATTGACTTCAGGTTCGAGTCAATCGGGTCGGCTACCAGCAGCGAATCGAAGTCCACCGATTTGCGGTAACCGCAAGCCCCTCTCCCATCTTTGTTCAGTTCGTCTGTCATCACATAACGTACAAAGCCGGCAGTCAATGCCTCTTTTGGAAGCATGTTTCCTTTCTTGTCTTTAAAGTCGGAAAAGCTGAAGTTCAGGTCTTGCAATTCTGTTCCTGTCCATACAACCGCCTGGGCATTTACACGTTCACCGCGCCAACCTTTCAAAGAAATATTCTTTTGATTTTTCAATGAGGGAAGTTGATGTTTCGCATAGCGGGTGTCTGTTGTCCCCCAAGAGACTTGTGCTGCTGTAACTGCCGCCCACTCCTTCTCGGAAGGTGTCGCAAGGTCAGGCAATTCCTGATAAGTCCCTAGAGGGAATTTCGGTTGTCCGGTCGGAGTTCCACACTGAGTAACTCCTTGCTGGGCAAACAGAGCACTCATACCAAATAAACTGGCTAAAGAAATAATAGTAAGTCGTTTCATGGTTAGTTAGTTAGTTAATTTAATGAATAAAGGTTATTTATAAGGGGGAATAATTTCTTTCATCACATAGGGTCTACATCATAATAGATAATCAAGGACTTGTAATGTTCCTCTTCAATCATCTCACGCTGGATGCGCAACAATAGTTCCCGTGCACGTCCCATCGGTGCATTCTGCTCAATCTTCACCACTATCTTTTTAATAAATAATGTTTGGATACGGGCAACCGGCGGTTTATCCGGCCCCAACACACGGTTACCGAATACAGCTCTCAGTTTGTTTGCCATCACTGCCGCCATCTGGTCGAGCAAAGCTTCATTATGATTTTTAAGATAGACATATACCAAGCGGTAATAAGGCGGATAATGGAACATCTGACGTTCCGCCAATTGTCCGTTCACCATATCCTCATAATCATTGGCAATGACCTGATGAATAATCGGATGCTCGATGCTTTTGGTTTGCAGCACCACTCGTCCGCGCTTGTTTTTACGTCCGGCACGTCCCGCTACTTGCGCCATCAGTTGGAAGGCGCGCTCGTAAGAACGGAAATCGGGATAGTTCAGCATGGTATCCGCATTCAGTATTCCAACGACACTTACATGGTCGAAGTCCAGTCCTTTGGATACCATTTGCGTCCCGATGAGTATGTCCGTCTTTCCCTGCTCAAAGTCCGCGATAATCTTCTCGTAGGCGGAACGGGTACGGGTAGTATCCAAGTCCATCCTTGCTACGGCAGCTTCCGGAAAAAGGACTTTAATATCATCTTCAATCTTTTCCGTACCAAACCCGCGGTTTACCAGTTCCGTCCCTTCACAAGCAGGACAAGCCTTCGGAAGTTGGTAGGTATAGCCGCAATAGTGGCAGGTCAGTTGATTGATTCCTTTATGATAGGTAAGGCTGACATCACAGTTCTTACACTTCGGCACCCAACCGCAAGTACGACATTCTATCATCGGAGCAAAGCCACGACGGTTCTGAAAAAGAATCACCTGTTCCTTCTGCTCCAAAGCCTCTTTCATATATTGTATCAGAAGCGGTGAGAACTGTCCCACCATCCTCTTCTTGCGATGCAATTCCTTTATATCGACCGGAATAATCTCCGGCAACTGGATTTCTTTATACCGTTCTTTCAGTTGTACAAAGCCGTATTTTCCATCCATCGCATTCTGCCATGACTCGATGGACGGCGTAGCCGTTCCCAACAGAGTCTTGGCTCCATACATGGCTGCCAACACAATCGCCGCACTACGGGCATGGTAACGGGGTGCCGGGTCTTGCTGCTTATAAGTATTTTCATGCTCTTCGTCCACAATCACCAGTCCCAGATTCCGGAAAGGCAGAAATACGGATGAACGGACACCCAAAATTATATCATATCCATTCTCTCCGAGTTGCTTCCGCCATATTTCAACCCGTTCGGCATCAGGAAATTTGGAATGATAAATACCCAGGCGCGAACCGAAGACACGCTGCAAGCGTTCCGTTATCTGAGTAGTCAGCGCAATTTCCGGCAGCAAGTATAATACTTGCTTGCCCTGACGGACAGCTTCTTCTATCAGATGAATATATATTTCCGTCTTGCCGCTGGACGTTACCCCATAAAGCAGGCAGACATTTTTCTCTTGGAAAGATTGTACAATCTCATCATGTGCCCGTTGCTGAAATTCATTCAGGGGATTCAATCCAACCACCTCTTTCTCCTGCTTGTCCAATCGGCCGATTTCATGGTAGTAGATCTCGAATATCTTCTTATCTACCAACCCATTCAGTACTGCCGGAGCGACATTAGCCCGTTGCAGTAATTCTTTCTTGGAGATTTCTTTTGGAGCGCCATCTCCCCAAATACCCGAACATTCTACATATTTCATGAGAAGCGCCAGTTGCTTCGGGGCACGGGACAGTATATCAAACAAGATATGAAGTTGCTTCTCATCAGCCGTTCCTGCCAGCCGTACCCGAGCCTCTGTCTTGGGTTTGTAAGTACGCCGCAATTCTTCCTTTACGAAAATCGCTTCTTTATCGAGCAGGGATTTAATGGCGGTGAGGATATTCTTGACACCGCTATCCTTCTCCAGTTTGGTGACGCATTGCTGCGAATCGACAGCCAGCAAATCCAGAATGCGCTGTTCACGTTCCGGCAATGGCGCATCCGCTTCAAAGTCGGGATTATATTCCACAATCGTTTCACTCTCCAGTTTCAACCCCGAAGGTAGTGCCGCTTTATATACATCGCCCTGCGTACAGAGGAAGTAATCGGCTATCCATTCCCAGAATTTGAACTGATTCGGCAATAAAATAGGAGAAGCATCCAGTAATGTCGATATGTCTTTCACTTCATATTCTGTCGGAGCACAATAATGAACGTTACGGACGATAGCTGTATAGAACTTCTTTCGCCCGAAAGGAACCACCACGCGGCAGCCTATCTTCACTTCTTCCGCATACTCGTCCGGCAAGGAGTAAGTAAAGCTCTTCGGAAGCGGAAGCGGTAATATGACATCTACATATTTTTTCATTGCAGGCACAAAGATATAAAAAAAGAGGCTTCCGACAGTCGAAAGCCTCCAGTTCTACTATGTTAAAGTAAATGTTTTGTCAAAAGATATAAGCAACGGATACTTGCCAGGTCTTGGTTTTGTATGAACCGTCTGTTCCTTCAATCTTGGCAGTGTCACCCAACGGGATGTTATAATTGGCACCCACCTGCAAATGATTGAGCAATTTCACACCTGCGCCGACGTTAATGCCGACTTCGGCTTTCTTCTTGTCAATTCCTGACTTCTTCTCAAAATCGAAATAAAAATCAGGGCCGGCAGCAATATAAAGTCCCAACAGACTCCCTAAACCGATGTTATACTTCAAGTTTACCGGAATATCAAGACCGTTTTGCTTAACAGTATATTCATCAGCTCCTTCTGGAGTTACTTTCACACCTCTTTGGGCAAAAAGCAGAGAAGCATCTACCCCCAATCCTACGATTGGAATATTAACCTCAGCCATCGGCCCGATAAAGAAACCGGTAAAGTTATCCTTCTTAAAGTTGCCGGGGATATCGGACAAACTTGCTTTTGACAAGTTCAAACCTCCCTTTACACCAAAGTGTATTTGCGCCTGAACAGGCATTGCCATACCGATACATACAGCAATCATTAAAGCACCAAAAATCTTTTTCATAAATTTACGTGTTTATAATTCGGGACAAAGATATATAATTAGAATAAACAAACACAATTTATCGGTTTTTTGTTTGTTCAAAGTAACTGTCGTTCATCCCATCCTGCCCCATATCCTTATAATGAACTGAAAGCATATGAATATGATAAAGAAGTTTTCTGACTACTCTCTCATATAAAAAATGAGAATCCTCTTTCAACCTGTCACCACATCTATCACCGCCTTATATAGAATAAGCCTACGGTAAACGAAATCAGCGACTAAGGGCTATTTCTGTTTCATGCAGTGAAACGGAGTGTTTCTATATAGTGAAACGGAGTGTTTTTATACGTTGAAACATTTAGTTTCAAGCCTTTGAAACCAAAGTAAGTATAATTAAAATCACCGGAGCAGATATTTATCCACCCCAGCGATTTCCCTATTGATTCTATTTCCACTTACTATAACATCAATCAACTATTCGGATGAATGTCCAACTTCACCGGTTTTATCATATTCTCCGGTTTCAGAATGGTATCCAAATCTTCTTTGGAAAGGATATTATGCTCCAGTACAAATTCATAAACTTCCTTTCCTGCGAAAAGATGCTGTCAACTCGACGGTTAGTACTTATATAACCAACCAGCGAGGTTATTGTTTTTTTTTATAAATACGCAGAAAATATCCAACAAGTTTTTTTTTGTTGTTAATAGAAGAAAAAGAAAATACAAAGAACGAAAATTGCTATCTTTGTGTTCAAACTAAAAATAAGCAACAATCTATGATATTACAATTAGCATTTGTTCTGACCGCCATTATTATTGGCGCACGTCTGGGCGGCATCGGTCTTGGCGTTATGGGAGGCGTTGGATTGGCGATACTCACGTTCGTTTTTGGTTTACAGCCCACTGCCCCGCCTATCGACGTCATGCTGATGATTGCCGCTGTCATCTCGGCAGCCGCTTGTATGCAAGCAGCCGGCGGACTCGATTACATGGTAAAGCTGGCAGAACATTTACTGCGAAAAAATCCGTCACACGTCACCCTGTTAAGCCCGCTGGTGACTTATCTGTTTACTTTCGTGGCAGGAACCGGACATGTGGCTTATTCCATATTGCCCGTGATAGCGGAAGTTGCCACCGAAACAAAAATCCGCCCGGAACGTCCGCTCGGCATTGCAGTCATCGCTTCTCAACAAGCCATCACGGCAAGTCCTATCTCCGCTGCCACCGTCGCTTTGCTCGGACTGCTAACGGGATTTGACATTACCCTCTTCGATATTCTTAAAATCACAATTCCCGCTACGATTGTTGGTGTTTGGGTAGGCGCTTTATTCTCCATGAAAGTGGGGAAAGACCTCGCAGACGACCCCGAATATCAGAAAAGGTTGAAAGAAGGTCTTTTCAGCGACAAGAAAGCAGAAATTAAAGATGTCAAGAACAAACGTCCGGCAATGCTCTCTGTCATCATCTTCATATTGGCAACCGCTTTTATCGTACTCTTCGGTTCTTTCGAAGGCATACGCCCGTCTTTTCTTATCGACGGTGAAATCGTTACATTGGGAATGTCGTCCATCATCGAAATTGTCATGTTATCGGCTGCGGCCATCATCTTATTAGTGACAAAGACAGACGGAATCAAGGCAACGCAGGGTTCCGTATTCCTTGCCGGGATGCAGGCGGTTATCGCTATCTTCGGTATTGCCTGGATGGGTGATACGTTCCTTCAAGGGAATATGGCACAACTTACTTTCTCTATCGAAGACATTGTCCGCGAGATGCCGTGGCTTTTCGGGATTGCGCTGTTCGTGATGTCTATCCTGCTTTACAGCCAGGCAGCCACCGTGCGGGCACTCGTACCACTGGGTATTGCGCTGGGTATCTCTCCATATATGCTGATTGCCCTGTTCCCCGCCGTTAATGGATATTTCTTTATCCCGAACTATCCCACCGTGGTAGCCGCCATCAATTTCGACCGGACAGGAACAACCAAAATCGGCAAATATGTGTTGAATCATTCGTTCATGATGCCCGGACTGGTGTCCACAGCCGTTGCTATTGCGTTGGGACTGCTTTTTATACAAACATTCTAATAATATATTGTTATGAAACAATCCAAAAGATTTGGTCTGATAGTAACCGCCCTGCTACTTACTGCAACGATGGCTTTTGCCGCAAAACCGAATATTCACATTCTTGCCACCGGTGGAACTATTGCCGGCACAAGAAGTTCCGCTACCGGAACCTGTTACACAGCAGGACAGATTGCTATCGGTGCATTGCCCGATACCGTTCCTGAGATTAAAGACATCGCCAACGTGACAGGCGAACAGATTGTAAGAATCGGCTCGCAGGACATGAACGATGAAGTCAGACTCACACTTGCCAAGAGATACAAACAATGAGACATATAAAAATGAGGGTGTGTCAAAAGCTCAAAAACGCCCTCAATATAAATCAAAACTCGCAAC
>CAMQVH010000063.1 GCA_947038155.1 uncultured Bacteroides sp.
TAGAGCTATTTCGATGAAAATCAGTTAACTGATATTATTCAGGAAACTCTAATTATCTCTATGTAAGTCCAGAGGTCAACAATAGGTCAACATTGAACTTACCTTGCAAAGGTAATAATAATTCCTCATATCAAGAATTAAATCACTGTTTCTTATTATACCCAAATGCAGAATTTTATTTATGTGTGTACCTGCCCTGCAATATTTAAAACTTCGCTCTATGTATTATGTTCTTCCCCTGCTTCTTAGTATCTTTACTGTAGATAAATCAATTACCAACCTATTTATTGCTACACAAATATGCAAGTAACACCAAAGAAGAATAACACAATTCATTATTTACCACAAGAGATTAAAGAAACCAAACTCACAGAAGTAACATACTTACCTATTACAAGGGAAATGTTAGAACAACTATTCTCAAATTCAGCTAAGAAGAATAAGCATAGATTGGTTAAGAAGAGAAGGAAATGAACTAAAAAGGCAGCAAGTGAATGTTGCTTCAAATGCTGCCTTTTTACTTGTTTTCATAAATAAATTTATATTCTTATTTTTGTTTATTCGTTGTTATAAATTGCTTGTATTGTTCTAATTCAGCATTTATAATATCGAACACGTAAAGTATCACTGTCACATCATCAGTCCAACCAATTATTGGTAACACATCTGGAAGTATATCTATTGGAGTTACTACATATATGATAGCAGCAATAGCAATAATCAAAGACGTTAAATTATAATTAGTATAATTTCCATTATATACATCAAGAATATATTTATACATAAATTGTAATTGTTCTTGTACATTTTTAAGTCCTTTTTTATGTATAATTTGTCCTAATGCTATTAATAGTTCTTTGAGTTTATCGGGGTGCTCTATATACTGTTTGGCTTTTTTACTCCATTTCCCTGTTTTAAACTTGTTAATTATCATATATCCCATAATCTATTTAAACCATCTCCAAGGATCTGATAGCCCTCTACTAAAATCTCTTATATAATGTAGTGAGTACATAATATGTTCATCATTATATACCCATGACGCAGAAATAGGGCACTTATTCTTAGGAGTCCGTTTTTCTGTATCTCCTGTTTGCAAATTTATATATCGAAAGTTGTTACAAGTTCCATGCAAGAAATCTCCTTGTATTTTACCTGTAGCACTGTTTATAATAAATTTTCCATGCGCATTACCCTCATCATCTATTCCCGCTTCTTCATAATATCCATCTATATCCTTTCGTGTGAATTTCTTAACAATAATATTGTTTTTATAAAATGTCTGTTCTGCTATTAATACATTTCCTGTTTTAACATCTTTTGTAACACATTCAAATGCTCCATTCAATTTCCCGTTTTGATAGTTCATTGTTATATCATATTCTCGCTTAAAAGTATTATTGATATATTTCACTTTCCACTCACCTTCTCTATAATCATCTTTAAACTGTCCAACTATTGATAAAGTACTTCCGCTTATAACTCCTTCTGCATTTGATGCTATTACAGAAAATTTCCCATGGAACATTCTCATATTTCCAAGCTCATAATATTCATAAGTTGTATCATTATTTTTGTATCTATTAGTGAGATGACCACCTAATGGATAATTACCTGTATAAGTTTTGACTTTATTTTTAAAATCTTTGCCAAGACTAGAATAAGACGTACCTGTTATTTCTTCATACATTTTTAAAGCATTTGCATCTTTTTGTTCACATGCAATTAAAATATATCTCATTGCTTTACGTGGATTATTCTCTTTTTTATAAAGATAATTTGCAACATTAATAGCTGCTTCTACATCTCCATTATCAGCTGCTAAAGTTAACCATTTTATTGCTTCCTCATAATATTCATAGGTTTTGTTTCGTTCATCATTGTACTTACTTTTCCCTGCTTGTATAGCTCGTTCCCAATAATAACTTCCTAACCAATGTTGAGAAGGAGTAAACTTTAAGGCCGCTTTCCTTATCCATTTTATACCTTCATTCTCATCAGCTGCTACACCTATGCCATAACAATACAATATGCCTATATTATGTTCTGCTTTTGGATGTCCTAGATTAGCAGCTTTAAGATAATAATCAAAAGCTATTTTCATATCTTTCTCAACCCCTTCACCTGAATAGTATTTTTTTGCTAAATTAAGAAAAGCATCAACATTGTTTTGTTCAGCAGCTTTCAAAAACCATTTAATGGCTTCTGTATGTTTTTTTTGTTTCTCATACTCAACTCCTATTTTGTTTTGTGCACTACTATAGCCTTGATTTGCAGAGTCTAATAATTGATTAAGGGTATCAATTTCTTGTCCTAAAGACACAACATGTGATACGGAAAATGCGATAAGAAGTAAAATCAATTTAAAATTTTTCATATATGATAACGTTATTAATTCTTTTATGATACTTACTATATAATCAATAGTAAATAATTAATAATTCTCTTAGAGGTATGGAGAACACAGCAATAGCTGCATACCGTTTTAATAAATGGCTACATTAAAGGATAGTACTATCTGTTTCTTGTAGATATGTATTGTAGTCAGTGTTCCCTGCTGACTGTTATACAATACAAAAAGGTGTGGGAACTATATTGTCTTATCCTACATTCAGGTCTTCGCATTACCTATGGCACGGATAAAACAATAGCCCACACCAATCTGACAATATCGAACAGCCTTACAGGATACATAAGGTAGGTATATATCAAATGATGTGGTGCTATTGCTATCATCTTCGTGCCAATATCAAAGTTGCGAAGTTTGAATGTAGAAGATAATTTTAATAACACCTTTGTTAACTATGTCCTTTCAGAACTATCTCCATAGAAGTCTGAAATTGCTACAAAGTTACTAAAAGCTGTTTAATTTGCAAGAACTATTGTTTATTAAAAGTTGAGAGCTGTCTCTACTCAATAATTCAAGGTTGGTATGAAACTTGCCAAATCCCCATATAAGTAGAAATTCTGAACTTCCATACCAACCCAATTTTAGAAGCTAAGACAATCATAAGTATTAAGTAGTTCCTCTTGCCTTAATCCCAAGTATCTCTTAGTAATTGATACACTGGAATGATTGAATAGCTCCATGAGCTTGACAAGTGCAAGCTCTGAATTATCATTATTCATGTTGTAAACCTGTCTGCCAAAGGTCTTCCTAAGAGAATGGCAACTGAAATTGCCTATATGCAACCTGTACTTCTTCTTAATCTCCTTCAACATGACATTGATTCTCTGAACTGTGTACACTGTCCCCTTCTGACTTATCAATGCAGGCGCATTTATGCCAACTGGATTTATATGCTCATAACAATCTCTGATATGTTGCTGTAGCTGCATATTAATCCTAATTGTCCTTTGCTTCCCTGTTTTAATCTCTGTAATGGTAAATTCTTCTGCATCTAATATCTGATTCCATCTTAAAGCAAGAATATCAGAAATTCTTAGACCTGTGAAGCAACCCAAAGCGATAAGAAGTGACATCTTATAATTACTATCCCTTGCCAACTTTCTTACTAAGTTCATTGCTTCGCTCCATTGCAGATAATCTGCTGTTGTACTTGAATATTTAAGTGACATAATGTTCTGTTTTATAGTGAAACTAATATAAGTGAATATTAATTTTAAACTGGAATATCTAACCTATTGATTATTAGCTAAACATTCACTAATTATCAAAGTGAATATTATACTACTGGCTATAGCTAATAAAGAGTACCTATATATAGTATATAGATACCCTTATTAGTACTTCATGTACTACCTCAACATAATAATTTGAAATATTGATATATAGTCCAAATAATCATCAAGAAGAATACAATAGGTGAAACTGCACATGCAATAAAGAACATAATAGTCCAAAATATAACAGCGAATAATGCTACTAACATAAATCTTTAATTATTAATTAAGTAATGAATAAATTAAGGGACACCCTTATTATATGGATGCCCCTGTTAAACCACTAACTAAGAAACCATTGGTATTTGTCATCACCGTGTAAAGCGGAACATATCCCCGTTGCAAGTTCTGTAGCATTATAGGCTCTATCCAAGAATGAATCTATATAGCTACTCTTATTTGCACCTGTGAGCAAGTTGTAGAACTTCCACATAGACAAGTCATTTCCTAAGCTGCCAAAGTTCTCGTCATTGATATACGCTTTAGCCACATTGTTAACCTGTGTATCAGTGAGCAACATTCTTGGTATGTCTTTTTGATAACCTTGCGGTAATGACTGATAAAGTCTCATTCTTCCAAGTAGTTGGCAGAACTGATGCTCCGTCATACTGGTATTGCCTAAAGACTGCATCAAATGTATGTGCTTGGCTGCATCGTATTTGTGGAACATCTCCAATACCGCTTGATATAAATCCCTTGTATTGGTAACTTCCAAGCAACTAAGATAACCGTCTGTAGATACACATAGATTTGTGCAAACCTTACAAGTAAAGCCAATAAACACTTTAAACCGCTCCGCACCCTTCTTTGAATAAAGATTGGTGTGGTTATAAGCTCTGACACCACCAATAGTAAGTGTTAGCCTGTTACCGTGTACTGTCTCATAGATAGTAGGAACTTCAATAACAAAAGCGCACCTCTCGTAGTAGATAGTCTTGTCACTCTCTAATAACTGATTGGCGGGCTTATGTATGGCTTCGGGAATCCTGCCTTTGATTACATGAGAAACACGAATATCTGGCGATTCAATTTGTTCACCGCTAAAGAATGTATTGGTTGCATCCTGTACTGCTTCGATAAAAGCCACATGAGATAATGTAGCTTCGTTATCTTTGGCAAATACAGGGATAATGCAATCATTCCTTAGATGTTCCAAACTGGCTTCAATCGTATTGGCTTCAATAAATAACGGGCGTTTCTGCTTAATAATTGGCTCTTCAATTATTACCGCTTCTTCTGCATATTTACCAAAGTTTCTACTAATTCTCTGCACTGGCATAATCTGTAATGTTGATTCCATAATCTGATAAATTATTAAGTTAATATGATTAGTAAATACTGCATTTGAGGACAAAATGAGGGCTTAACATGAAGTTCTATTCATTCACTTATCTTTGTGCATCTTTATATGTAGACATATACAAATCGTTGATAAGTCCGCATATTTCAGAAGTTCAAAGCGTTTGTGGGCTGAATAGCAATTCATGTTATCCTCTCATTTTTCCTAATGATTGGTGAGGGGTATTAGGGGTAATAGAGGGGGATTATGCACGATATACATCTGATACGCTCACTGACAAATCAAATATTTCACTCTATCACTGCATAAAGTCTAAATAGAAACACGACCTAAATCTAAAGGGCGGGGGTATGATTTTAGATACTACCAAATTTGAGTTGAGGTATATAATATAAATAAATCTCATTAAAAGGTAGTACACTAATACATCTTTATATTGTCAGATTCAAATAGATTGGCTACATTTGCATAAACTCATAATTATATGAATTATGGAATATATTAATGAATTTCACAAGCAATGGATAGAGCGTACCCGCCAATCAATAATCTCTTGGAGCAAACAGCCTGTATCACCGGAAGAAGTAAGGAAGCAACAGGAGAAGTTGAACCAACAGAGGGCTATAAGGGAAGGCAAATTAAAAAACTGATAGAATTTGCCAACGCCAACAATTTATGGATTGACTTGTCACCCCTCAATATTACCTACATGGATAAGGGCGGTGAGAATGAAGTGTTCCATGACGGTAAATCGTCTGTTATCAAACTGAACAACTTTGAGTATGCAGGAGATGATTTGGAGAACTTCTTCATTCGCATTAACGCACACAATAAGTTCTTTAGTAATGTACCCTATCAGATGATTGGCTTCTCTTATAACAGCCGCCAAGAGTTCAGTGCAGTGCTCACACAACCTTACATATTGGCAGAACGGGAAGCAACAGAAGATGAAATTGTTGAATACATGGAAGCGCTTGGCTTTGAAACGGATTACATAGACGAGTTCCATAACGACCAATATGAAGTGTTTGACGCTGTTCCCAACAATGTGCTGTACGGATTTCATTATAAGGTAATATTCTTATTAAGTGCTATCTCTGTCACTATTAATTCAACTTCATAAGTATATAAAGACTATATATTACAGTCAGAGGTCAAATTATACCCTCTCTTAATATGAGTAATAACAGGTATAAAATGACCTCTTTACTTACTTATTAAAGTTAAGAATTATAAATCCACTCTTAAGCAACACCACTAAACAAAAGAAATCCCTCAACAATCTACTGACTATCAAGGGATTCATCTGTGACCCCGGTGCGATTCAAACGCACGACCTTCAGAACCGGAATCTGACGCTCTATTCACTAAGCTACGGGGCCATTCTTTCTAAATGCGAGGACAAAAGTATAAAAAATCTTCTCATCTTCCTAATGATTCTTCTTTTTTTATCGTTCTTAAGGTACTTCCCCATGTTGAACCACTGTTATTTTGAAATGTTTTAGAGTATTTACTTTATCAAATTGACAATCTTTTAGAGAATATTCATTACATATATCAATTTTATTCCTATCTTTGCCGACAATTAACATTTAACAGACCTATGAGTTACTTGATAAAACCTAAGAACTATAATCCGCTACTCGACCTCAAACAGACCGAGCTGGGAATCAAGCAAATAAAAGAGTTCTTCCAATTAAACTTGTCATCCGAGCTACGCCTTAGACGTGTGACTGCCCCTCTTTTCGTATTGAAAGGAATGGGTATCAATGATGATTTGAACGGAATAGAACGCCCCGTTTCCTTCCCTATTAAAGACTTGGGCGATGCACAAGCCGAAGTAGTTCATTCATTGGCTAAATGGAAAAGACTGACATTAGCCGATTACCATATCGAACCCGGTTATGGCATTTATACAGATATGAACGCCATCCGCTCCGATGAAGAACTGGGCAATCTCCACTCCCTTTATGTAGACCAATGGGACTGGGAACGTGTCATCACCAACGAAGACAGAAACATAAACTTTCTGAAGGAAATCGTAAACCGCATCTATGCAGCCATGATCCGCACGGAATATATGGTATATGAAATGTATCCTCAAATCAAGCCATGCTTACCACAAAAGCTACACTTTATTCATTCGGAAGAGCTACGCCAACTCTATCCCGACCTGAAACCTAAATGCCGCGAACATGCTATCTGCCAGAAATACGGAGCCGTGTTTATTATAGGTATCGGTTGCAAACTAAGCGACGGTAAGAAGCACGACGGACGTGCACCGGACTACGATGACTACACATCCAAAGGACTCAACGACCTACCCGGACTGAACGGCGACCTCCTTCTGTGGGACGATGTACTGCAACGTTCCATTGAACTGTCATCCATGGGTATCCGTGTAGACAAAGAAGCCCTTCAACGTCAGTTGAAAGAAGAGAAAGAAGAGAAACGACTGGAACTTTATTTCCACAAGCGACTGATGAACGACACCCTTCCATTATCTATCGGTGGTGGTATCGGACAATCCCGCTTGTGTATGTTCTACCTGCGCAAAGCCCATATTGGAGAAATACAAGCCAGTATCTGGCCCGAAGATATGCGCAAGGAATGTGAGGAACTTGAAATACATCTTATATAATTACTATGAACGTACAGATTGAAGAAAGCTGGAAGACACATCTGGCACCTGAATTCGACAAAGACTACTTTCGCACACTGACCGATTTCGTCAAAAGCGAATATAGCCAATATCAGATATTTCCACCGGGAAAACTGATATTCAATGCTTTCAATCTTTGCCCCTTTGACAAAGTGAAAGTTGTAATTATAGGGCAAGACCCTTACCACGGCCCGGGACAAGCACACGGCCTCTGTTTCTCTGTGAATGACGGAGTGCCTTTTCCCCCTTCATTAGTGAACATATTCAAAGAAATCAAAGCCGATATCGGTTCAGACGCCCCGACCACGGGAAACCTGACTCGCTGGGCAGAACAAGGAGTTCTATTACTCAACGCAACCCTGACCGTACGTGCCCGCCAGGCAGGTTCACATCAGAATAAGGGCTGGGAAACATTTACCGATGCTGCCATCCGTGCCCTGGCAGAAGAAAAAGAAAATCTGGTATTTATCCTGTGGGGCTCATATGCTCAAAAGAAAGGAGCATTTATCGACCGCAACAAACACTTGGTGCTTACTTCTGCCCATCCTTCTCCTCTTTCCGCCTACAACGGCTTCTTCGGAAATAAACATTTCAGCCGTACAAACGATTACCTGAAAGCACATGGAAAAACAGAAATCGCATGGTAGTTGGAGAAGTCGAGAATGGAGAGTTAAGAATAAAGAGAAAAAGCAAAGAGTAAAAAAGAGCAAAAAGCAAAAAAATGGCTGCACTATTCGTCGAATGATAGCGCAGCCATTTTTCTTTTTCTATATTGTAGCAAAACAATTACACGCCCGAATTTCTACTCTCAACTCTCAATTATTAATTCTCCACTTATCCTAGTACCACTGAATGTTACTTTGCGTCTGGCTTCTCTGCTCATACTTCAAGTCTTGCAAGATGCTTGCATTCGCACGGATGGTAACATTGTAATATTTCCAACGTCCGAAAGGAGAAAGGCTGGCGGACAGGTTGAAACAGTGCAAGTCACGGGAGATTGTACAAGAAGTCTGCGTAATCTCTTTTGCCTGAAAATCATAACCGGAGTTGAACGAGAGCGACCAGTTGTTAGAAATCTTTATATTTCCGTTTGCATTAATGTTATGCGTATACGTATAAGGATATCGCATGGAATAGCGGTTAATAGGCTTAGACCTATCTTCACGGATATTAAACGAATAGCTAAGACTCAACGACCAAGGCATCTTAAACACCTGATAGCCATCCGAGTCAGCTTGTGCTTTCTCTACCTTCTTAGGCGTAGTGCCATCTCCTTCCGTTCCGTCAGCATCTTCATCCTCTCCATCCTCCGACTTCTTATCCTTGCCTTGTTCATCCTCTTTCGGACCGAACCATTTCTTCCAGGTGTCATTATTAAAGGTATAGTTGAAAGAAGAGCCATATCCTTGGAAACGTCCGAAACGTCCATACGACCATTCCGTACGATTACCGGTCACCACATCACCATTCTTATCGAACGTATAAGCATATGTAGCAAACGACGCGTTCATGTTGAAAGTATAGCTTTTAGTCAGTTTCAGACGCAAGTTCATGTTCAAATCACTCCACGGCCGTTCCTTGGCAGCCATATTATAGGACATGTTCGCTCCCAATTCATCAATCAGGCTCACTTTCTTAAGCGTATCTTTTTTGGCATCGTAATACTTCATCTCCAAATTATTGGAAATAGAGAAACTGACTGTTCCCGACCCCTCACGCGAAGGTACTCCATAAGGCTGTCCCGTGAAAGGAGAATAATATTGCGTATTGCCATTATAATCTGTATATTCTTCCCAATACTTACTGAACCCGGGTGCACCGCTTAAACTAACCTGCGGGGTGAGTACGTGACGAATCTGTATCTCCTTCTTCTTTGCAAAAAGAGGTTTGTACATACCATACAGCTTCGTACTCAAGCTCAAACTTGCCGAATAATTGGATACCCGGTAAAAGCCATTCAGCGTATCACCCGGCAATGCTTCCAATTTATGCTCTACCTCATTGTATTGCTGATTAATCTTACGAGTATACCAGCGTTCCGTATAATTGACCGAAGGTGAAACCTGTAAATATTTGAACAGCGTAAAAGTAGCGCTGATAGGAATATTATGATTCATTGCATTTTCCCATTCGCTCAGTCCGGCTTTGAATAAACGGTCATCCTTCGTACGGATACTGTTTGTCAGACGTCCGGTATAGCTAAGAGAAATCTTCTCATACCAACGTTCGGCACCTGCCGCTTTCTTACGTTTGAACGGGAACAGACGGCTTAATGTAATATTAAGGTCGGGTAATGTCACTGCAATCGAAGAGTCACTCATTGTCTGGGCGATATTGGTCGTTCCGGACAGCGTCAAACCGATATCGGGGAAACTTCGCGAGTAACTGATACTTGATGTTTTGGTATTCTGAGTCAACAACTGGGAGTTATAGAGGTTGTTGATATTGGAACGTTCGTAACTACTGGTTGAGAAGTTCACACTGGCAGAAAAAGTGCTGTTCGGGCTGGCCTTGGCATCCTGACGATGATTCCATACTACCTTAAAATCCTTGGCAACTGCATAGTCCGGCATCCCTTTATCTCCCGTCTTGGTGACCTGATAATCCGCTTGCAGTGTACCGGAGTATTTATAGCGCTTATTATAATTTGTTAATCCGGACAGTCTCCATGAACCTTTCGTGAAAATATCCCCCGTTATCTTCAAGTCCATTATATCACTGATGGCAAAATAATATCCCCCTTCGGCCAGACCGAAACCACGACTGGAGTCGTCCATATAAGTCGGCATAATGAAACCGGAAGAATAACTGCTGGAGAACGGGAAGAAAAAGAACGGAACAGCCAATGGCAAGGGGACGTCTTCCACTACCAGATAGGCGGGCCCTGTTACCACATTCTTTTTAGGACGTACTTTCGCACGCGTCAATTGCATATAAAAGTGAGGATGATCGTGGTGGTCGCAAGTCGTATAACGTCCATGCTCCATAAAGATTTCATCATTCGCCCCTTTCTTTGCCTTACTACCGGTCACGTATCCTTCTCCCTGCTGGGTGACGATATCGGTAATTCCCGCTTTCTTGGTTTTAAAGTTATATCGGATTGTTTCCGTATCATACGAGGTATCTCCTTCTTTGAATACCGGTTTGCCTTTTTCCACTCCGGTGGAGTCTTTGATGCCATAGGCATGAACAGTACTGCTGTCCAGGTTCATCGAAATGACTTCGGCAGCCAGTTCGATATTCTGATAATTGACCTTTCCGCTACCGTAAAGCGTAGCAGACCCGCCCAAAGTAAATACGGTGGAGTCGTTAGATTCATATACAACCGGTGCATCAAGCGGTTGCTTCTTCTGAACGGGTGCGACGGAATCAATGCGTACCGTAACCGTATCCGCCTTCAAAGAATCTTTCCCTTGCAGGGAGTCCTTCTGTGCAGTATTGGAGGCAATCATTCCTCTTCTTCGACGCTGAGACGTAGCCTCATCGGGAAGCATCAGTAAGACAATCAGCAGTATGAATGATATAAGTATTTTTGCTTTCAATGGCGCCATTAACTAATAGTTTACGCTTGAAGTGGCAAAAGTACACAAACTTCACCAATTATGAGCCAGAAACTTCGTTATTTAATTATTTTTTAGTGCTATAAAAAGAGAGAACACCATCTATCAAAGCGACTCAGACCTTCCTCACCATATTTTGCAATACTTCGCCGCGCTTTCTCCACTGTTTTCTCTTCATCCAGATGGGTTTTAGAAAAGAATTTATCTGCAAAGCAAATCAATTGCTCTTCTAGGGTGATGGGCAGCATCTCGCGATGAGGAACGGGAAGTTGCTGGGCAATGATATCCTCCAACGAAAGTCCGGCTCCCGTATGACGTTCGCACACCAATGCGTGTTGAGGGAAACCTTCCGCCCGCAAGATTTCGGCTCCCAAATATCCGTGCGCGATATAAGGATGAGTGCCAAAGCACTGAATGGCTGGAGCGTCCGTCTGAAAAATACCAATATCATGCAACAGAGCGGCTTCTTTCACAAAACTCCGGTTTAAACGCAATTCGGGATGAGCATCCAGCATTTTCATTGCTTTTCCGGCCACAGCCAGACTATGTATTACTAAGATTTGTCTCTGCTGCGTATTCTCCGAATAATATTTATCAATGATTTCGTATGGATTCATGTGCTTGTTTTTTTTGCTCTCTTGATGAGAAATTAATATTTTTGTGCAATATTACAAAAAATCACCGACATGAGAAATAGACTTTCCCTTATTCTTTATTTTCTATTTATCGCGCTCTTTCCCGAGTGCGTCAGCGGCAAAGTTGCTACAGGTGCCGAACGCTTCGAACAATACCTGCCGTTTATCCGGGGGAAACGTGTCGGAATGGTTGTAAACCACACCTCTGTTGTCGGAACGGAACAGACTCACTTGCTCGATACCCTGCTAAAACAAAACATCAACGTAATCAAAGTATTTGCCCCCGAACATGGATTCCGGGGAAATGCAGATGCAGGGGAGACTGTGAAAGACGGAAAAGATTCGCGCACCAGAGTTCCCATCGTTTCCCTTTACGGCAACAACAAAAAGCCGACTGCCGCCCAACTAAAAGACATCGACGTTATCTTATTTGATATTCAGGATGTGGGAGCGCGCTTCTATACTTATATCAGTACGATGTATTATGTGATGGAAGCCTGCGCAGAAAATAACAAGGAGATGATTGTACTGGACCGTCCCAATCCATGTGATTACGTAGAAGGACCGATACTCAAACCGGCTTATCGAAGTTTTGTCGGCATGCTTCCTATTCCGGTGCTTCACGGATGCACCATCGGTGAACTGGCACAAATGATAAACGGGGAAGGATGGATTGCCAACAAGAAAAATCCTTGCCCATTAAAAATAATCCCAATGACCGGATGGAAACACGGAGAACCTTATTCACTTCCCATAAAACCCTCTCCCAATCTACCGAATGACCAGTCCATCCGTCTATACGCCTCACTTTGCCCTTTCGAAGCAACCCGCGTCAGCGTAGGCCGGGGAACTACATTTCCTTTTCAAGTACTGGGGGCACCCAACAAGATATATGGAGATTTTACCTTTACTCCCCGCTCTCTCCCCGGTTTTGACAAAAATCCGATGCACAAGAATGTTGCTTGCTATGGAGAAGACCTTCGGAACGCGGACGACGTGAACGGATTTACGCTTCGCTACCTCCTGCATTTCTACCGTTTGTCCGGTGAAGGCGCAGCCTTCTTCTCCCGTACCCGGTGGTTTGATTTGCTTTTGGGCACGGATAGTGTACGTAAAGCTATCCTTAGAGGGGATTCGGAAGAAAAAATAAGAAATAGCTGGCAAAAGGAATTACAGGATTACAAAGAGATGAGAACAAAATATCTTCTCTATGAGTAAAAAACAACTATCATGCTCTCATTCATTTTCATAAATCACTTATTACTAGAGCAATAAATATGATAGATAACATTTATTTCTGGTATCTATCATACTTAGACCATCAAAATGGGGTATCTATCATAGTTGATTATTCCACATCCTCTCCCAAACTTTCATTTTTTCCGTCCATCGCCAACTTGCAATACCATTCTCTTTTTGCTCATCCCAAACAGCACGAATCTTTTTAGCTTCAAATACTTTTATAGCATCTTTTTCAGTCATAGCATTATGAGCCTATTTAAATTCTCTTCAGTCATAATATTATAGCTGATATTTCAACTTACCCCGGCTCTTCTTGTCGCGTCCGTCTGTAGTT
>CAMQVH010000064.1 GCA_947038155.1 uncultured Bacteroides sp.
TATCAACGCTGCTGCACGTCTTGAAGGAATGTCTTATTCTAAATTGATGGGCGGTTTGCACAAAGCCGGTATTGAAATAAATCGTAAGGTTTTGGCTGATTTAGCTATGAATCATCCGGAAGCTTTCAAAGCTGTAGTTGCTAAAGCAAAAGCTGCTTAAGTTTCAATAGTTTAGGATTTACAAAGTGTCAGTTATCGATCCGATAACTGGCACTTTTCTTTTGTTAGGCGGAGAGAAAGGATGAAAAAAAATGTTAGTGGACGAACAAATTCTTTCTTTTTCTTGCTATTCTCAGAGAATCTTATTACATTTGTGATAGAAAAATATTAGCCGTATCGACTGGATCGGGAAACTCTTCAAATTAATCTGATGCACCGAGAAAGCTTCGTTCTTCAATGGCGGGCCACATCCTTCGGGACAGCTTTAAGCCGGTGGATTACAAAGAGGGCGAGCGCTCAAATCTTGTTCTATCAGAGTTTCATCACATCGTCGATGCGGCTTTTTTATATACTCTTCTATGATATTTTATTTTTCAGGTACAGGTAACTCTAAATGGATTGCTAATCAGCTTTCTAAAGAACAACAGGAAGATTTGTTTTTTATCCCGGACGCATGGAAGAATGACACATGGGAGTTCTCTTTGCGGGAGGATGAGAAGATCGGTTTTGTCTTTCCGGTCTATTCGTGGGCGCCTCCCGTGATTGTACAGGAGTTTATTCGGAAGCTGGTTCTGAAGGGGTATCAGCAGCAATATCTGTTCTTTGTGTGTTCGTGTGGAGACGATACGGGGCTGACCCGGCAGGTGATGGAAAAGGCATTGGCTGCGAGGGGATGGAGATGTAATGCGGGCTTTTCTGTAATTATGCCCAATAACTATGTGTTGTTCCCCGGATTTGATGTGGATAGCAAGGAACTGGAAAAGAAAAAACTGGCAGAAGCGGTTCCGGCTCTTGAAAAAGTCAGTAGACTGATAACCGGGAGAGAAACTGTCTTTGCATGCAAGGAGGGGAGTTTGCCTTTTATCAAGACGAGGATCATCAATCCGTTATTTGTTCGTTATCAGATGTCTCCCAAACCTTTCCATGCAACGAGTGAGTGCATCGGGTGCAAGCGCTGTGAAAAAAGTTGTCCGGTAGGGAATATAACGATGAAGGAAAGAAGACCGGTTTGGGGAAAGAATTGCACCGCCTGCCTGGCATGTTATCATGTGTGCCCTCAGCATGCGGTGCAATATGGTAAAAAGACAAAAGGCAAGGGGCATTATTTTAACCCCGACTCAGCTTATTGATCTTTTATTTTAATACAGCAGTTGGATAAGTCTTCGATTATGGCAAGGCTTTCTACTCTGACACCTTTCTCTTCCAGTATTTTACGTCCATTTTGGAAGGCTTTTTCGATAATGAACCCCATGCCTACCAATTTTGCTCCGGATTGCTCTATGAGGTCGAGAATGCCTAATGCGGCATTTCCGTAGGCAAGGAAATCATCAACAAAAAGAACATTGTCATTTGGGGTCAGAAAATCGGCACTGATCACTACTTCATAATCACGGTCTTTGGTGAACGAGTGTACGGTAGTGCTTAGTGCGTTCTGAATGGTTTTGGGTGATTTCTTTTTGGCGAATACAACCGGTAAGTCCATGAGATAGCCCGTCATGATGGCGGGAGCGATACCGCTTGCTTCTATAGTCATGATCTTGTTTACGTTTGTGGCTGCAAAGCGGCGGACAAATTCTACTCCGATGGATTTCATCAGGACAGGATCCATCTGGTGATTGATAAAACCATCTACTTTAAGGATGCCTCCTTCGTAGCATTTTCCGTCCTGCAGAATTCTTTTTTTTAGTAATTGCATTATAATCTGATAATTAAATAATGTGCTAATATGCCATTTGTTACTGATATCATACAGTATTGGGTTGGCATATTAGCACATCGGGCATTTGAATATTTATTTGTTGTCTCTTAAGTCCTTCACTCTGACGGCTTTTCCCTCGCTCTGCGGGAGAGACCCTTTCTTTACCAGTTTTACTTTCGGGGTAACCAGTATTTCATCTTTTAATTGACGGATAATATCTCTGCGGATCTTTTCCAGTTCGATATAGTTGTCTGTAGAAAGATCGCTTAATTCCACTTCGACGATCATCTCATCCTGATTGTTGACTGTCTCCAGCGTAATCAGATAATTGCTGCCTAATTCGGGGAACTGAACCAGAATCTTTTCGACTTGCATGGGGAAGATGTTGACTCCCTTGATGATAAACATATCGTCGCTGCGTCCCTTGATCCGGTCGATGCGGAGATGGGTGCGGCCGCACGGACATTTTCCGGGTAGTATACGGGTAAGGTCGCGGGTGCGGTAGCGGATAAGCGGCATCATTTCACGATCAAGTGTAGTGAGTACCAATTCACCGATTTCTCCTTCGGGAACGGGTTCTCCTGTTTCAGGATCGATGATTTCTACCAGATAGCAATCTTCCCAGAAGTGCATTCCGTTCTGCTCCTGGCATTCGAAGGCAACACCGGGGCCGTTCATTTCCGTCATACCGAAACTATTATATGCTTTCACATTGAGCATCCGTTCTATTTTACGGCGCTGTTCGTCAGTATGCGGTTCGGCGCCGATCACCAAGGTTTTCAGGGTTGTTTCTCTCGGGTCGATACCTTCTTCCTGAAATACTTCGGCAAGACGGATAGCGTAGCTTGGGATGGCGTGTAAGGCGGTAGTCTTAAAGTCACTGATGAATTTAATTTGCCGTTTACTGTTTCCGGCTGCGGCAGGTACGGTAAGGCAGCCAAGGCGTTCTGCACCATATTGGAAACCTAATCCACCTGTAAACATTCCATATCCGGAGCTGTTCTGGAAGACATCTGTCTTGCGGATCCCCACCATGTAAAGGCAACGGGCTACCAGATTTGCCCATGAGTCGAGGTCATGTTGTGAATGTACGATGACTGTAGGGTTTCCTGTAGTTCCACTGGAAGAGTGGATACGTACACCGTCTCTTTTCATGTCGCCGGCCACTAGTCCGAAGGGATAGTTGGCACGCATGTCCGATTTAGTGGTGAAAGGAATTTTGCGGATGTCGTCCAGTGACTGGATACTATCTCCGGTGATGCCGTTTTTGCTGAAAACCTCTTTGTAATAAGGTGAGTTTGCGGCTATGTTAATCGTTTTTTTGAGTCGCTGAAGTTGCAGTTCCTGCAACTTCTCGCGACTCATGATTTCAATTTCTTCTTCCCAGTATTGTGTACTCATGATTGTGATAGTTATTGCATTAGCTTTTCCGCAATTTCCTTGCCGGCAGCCAGTGCTTTAAGATTCATTTCGACAATAGCTTCTCCTTTGCGCAGGAAGATTTCGCGGATACTGTCTTGTACTTTCTCGTAATCGATGCCGAGGAATGGAATGGTTGCGCCCAGCAAAACGATATTGGCAACTCGTGCAGAACCTACTTCTTTGGCTACTTTATCCACGTTCAGTACGATCTTATGCGGCAATTTGTTGATTTCAGCCATTACTTTGTCTTCTTCCGGATAATTGGGGATGTTGACAAACGGAGTTTCGTTGGTTACCAGCCATCCTTCCGGACTGAGATAGGGGAGATAGCGCAGACCTTCCATCGGTTCGAGCGAAATGATAAGGTCACATTTGCCGGATGGTATCAGATCCGAAGCAATCGGTTTGTCGCTGATGCGGAGGTTGGACTGAACGTCTCCGCCACGCTGGCTCATTCCGTGTACTTCTGCTTGCTTCATGTAAAGTCCTTCTTTCAAAGCAGCTTTACCAATAACTGTAGCGATGGACAAAATACCCTGTCCACCTACTCCTGATAATATAATGTCTTTTTTCATGGCTTACTTACTTCTTTTTTTGCGTGCTAATGTTTGGATACACTCTCTGCGTGGGATGATAACGGATACGCCGTTGTATTCGATTTCTTCGCGTATGATCTGTCTCATTTCCTCGTGGTTCTTCTTCAATGGAACAACGACACGGATATGGGCAGGGTCGACTCCTAAACCGATACAGATGGATTCAATACGTCCTGTGCCCGCAGAGTCCTGACCACCAGTCATTGCTGTTGTCTCATTGTCTGAAATGACAATAACGACATTGGCATTTTCGTTGACGCAATCCAGCAAACCGGTCATTCCGGAGTGAGTAAATGTAGAGTCACCGATTACGGCTACGGACGGGTGAAGGCCTCCGTCGGCCGCACCTTTCGCCATTGTGATGGAAGCTCCCATGTCTACGCATGAATTGATGGCGTTGAACGGAGCGTTGGCTCCCAGCGTATAGCAACCGATGTCGCTGAATACTTTATGGGAAGGATATTCTTCTTTGAGTACTTCTGTCAGTGTGATGTACATATCACGGTGTCCGCATCCTTCACACAGTGCGGGAGGACGCATTTCGACTACAGAAGGGACGCCGAATTCCGATTTGTTTTCTTTGCCGACCGCGCGTGCTACAGAGTCCGGATTTAATTCTCCGTCTTGTGACAGTGTGCCGTCCAGACGTCCTTTTACTTTGATACCAATGCCCAGATAGCCTTTCAGATGTTTTTCAACGAATGGCTGTCCGTCTTCCAGTACCAGAATCTCGTCGCAGGATTCAACCAATTGCAGCAATTGCTTTTTAGGCAATGGATATTGACCGATCTTAAGTACCGGGTATTCACAACCTTCTGGATAGTTTTCCATCAGATAATTGTAGCCGATACCGCAAGCGACGATTCCCAGTTTTTTGTTAGGGCCGTCTATGTATTTGTTGTAAGGAGATTCCTCGGAAGCCTTGATGAATTCGTCCTGACGGGCAAGCAATACTTTATAGCGTTTGCGGGCATTTCCCGGCAACAGGATAAACTGACGGGGATCTTCACTGAATGAAATGCTGTTCTGTGGCTTCTGCTCTTTGCGCTCTACTCCGGAACGGGAGTGTGCGAGGCGGGTGACCATACGCATTAAGATCGGTTCGCCTGTTTTCTCAGAGAATTCGAATCCGTTGTATACCATGTCGTACGCTTCCTGCTGGTTGCTGGGTTCGTACATCGGTATCAGGGAGAAGTCTCCGTAGAAGCGGCTGTCCTGTTCATTCTGTGAAGAGTGCATGCTGGGGTCGTCTGCCGCTATCACAATCAGTCCTCCCTTCACACCCGTGATGGCAGAATTGACGAAACAGTCTGCAGCCACATTCATGCCTACATGCTTCATACATACTAAGGCGCGTTTGCCTACAAATGACATACCCAGTGCGGCTTCCATGGCAGTTTTTTCGTTGGCACACCAACGATTATGTATATTCTGCTCAGTGGTTATAGGCGCCATTTGGATATATTCAGTAATCTCAGTTGAAGGAGTACCGGGGTAGGCATATACACCTGAAAGTCCGGCATCCAGTGCAGCTTGTGCAATGGCTTCATCGCCAAGTAAGAGTTGCTTGCTCATATATTTCCTTTATTAGTGTTGATCACAGTTTGTTATTATATCGGGCAAAGATAGCCTTTTTGGCTCGTTTTATCACAAAATTACTTGAAAATCTTTCTTTCATTAAGTACTTTCCAATATTTTCTTGCATTTGCCATGTGGTCGGCATAATTAGATGCGAAATTGTGAGTACCTGAAAAATCTTCTTTCGCACACATGTAAATGTAATTGTGTTTCGTGTAGTTTAATACACTGTCTAAGCCTTTCTTAGAGGGGATTCGGATAGGTCCTGGAGGTAAACCGCTGTTGATATAAGTGTTGTAGGGCGAGTTGACTTTCAGATGCTCATTGGTGATGCGTCGCAGGCCGAAATCCTGTAAAGCGAACTTGATGGTAGGGTCTGCCTGCAGGGGCATACCTGTGTGCAGGCGGTTGATGTATAGTCCGGCTACCATCGGCTTTTCTTCATTGTTGTTGGTTTCTTCTTCAACAATGGAGGCGAGGGTGCAGACTTCTTCCGATGTCATGCCGATAGCGGTTGCCTGGGCAAGACGTTCGTCATTCCAGAATCGTTTGTGTTCTGTCTGCATACGTTTGAAGAAGTCGTCGACACTCATATCCCAATATACTTGATAGGTCTCGGGGATGAAAAGACAGGGCATGGTGACCAGCGTATACCCCATTTCGGCCTGAAAAGCGGAATCGAATAGTTGGCGGGCTATTTCGGCGGAGTCGATCATCAGTTGCTTGCCGATGCTTCGCGCCAGCCGGTCTAGTGTCCGTACGCTTCCGATAGTGAGATTCATCGGTTCTTGATAACCTCTGAAGAAGCGGCTGAATACATGGTATACGTTTTCGTTGGGACGGATGGCATAACGTCCGGTATGTATATTCTGGTCGAATTTTCTGTATTTTGCCATCCATTGAAATCCGGTGAATTTGTTGACATGACCGGTTTGTCTGATCTTATTGTAGATAGAATCTGCCGTGTCATCCCGGTCTACATATACATAAACGGTTTTGGAGGGATGAAACTGCGGAGCAAAGAGATAATAATAGACTGTTCCTCCGGCAATGGCGCAAAGAAGGAGAGCTCCGGTCAGAACGGATAATAAGATATTTCTTGTTTTCTTTTTCATCTTATGACGTAACTTTAAAAATTGCGTCAAAGATAGGAAGATTTTGGATAGGAGCGATTCCTTTCAACGATGAATAGTTGAAATCCGGCTGATTTTGTCAACTATTAGCGTGGCCATTGGTAGTAATCGGCATTGGCTTCTATCGCATTTTCTATTTCATCGGGCAGGGGAGAGAAGAAGTCCATATGGGTAAGTTGCTCGATGCTGTCGATTGATACCGCATAGGTGGAAAGGGGCTCTACCGCCTGCCTGTTGTTGAATAAGAACCCGATGCCGCGAACCGGTTTGACAAAAGGAGAGAGGATTACTTTGAAGAATCGTTCGGGCACTGCCACCTTATTTTTTCCGATGGTCTTGGACGGCTTGTCGATGATAGGACCGCATATGATGATGATGGCACTATCGGCTACCGCCCAGTCTCTTATTTTTTCTTCCAGATTTTTCCAGCCTCTTCTGTTCAGCTGAGGATGCTGCGGACACATATTGCTGAAATAGAAGGATTCTTTCATGACATCCGGACTCCATTTCATGTCGGCGGCCGGTGCCATATGTCCTTTGTCATATCCTGAGCGTGCATAATCCGCATTGGTCGCAATGGCGCCTTTTACTAAAGGATCGGCGATGAAGTTGTCACCTCTCTTTTCTTTTCCTTTGGTTTCCTGACGGGTCAGTTCGTAAGAAACCCAATTCGGAATCTTCAGGTCTTTATTGTAGGAAACTGTATAGCCTTTATGACGAATGATCTGCTCCTGACGGGGAATCAATGAAACGGGAATCTCTAAATCTTTGCCGGATGGAGTGGGGAGGGAAACGGAAGTCTCTATCTGCGGTTTGCTACTGTGCTGGACACTGTATTGCTGATAATACAGATAAAGCCCGTAACAAATGGGAATAAGTACGATGATAGCGATGATACACCCTAATCTTTGATTGGAATGTGACTTTTTTTTCTTAAATAATCTCCTGCTCTTACCTCGTTTCATGCGATTTGCTTTGGGGGTTAATAAGAAAAGCGCTAACTATTCTGTAGTTAGCGCTTTATTGTCAAGAGCCGCTAGCCAGACTTGAACTGGCGACCTACGCGTTACGAATGCGTTGCTCTACCAACTGAGCTATAGCGGCGGTTTGTTTCTCGTTTACGGCGTGCAAAATTACAGCTTTATTTGAGAAAACAAAAGGATTCTGAATATTTTTTGAGCTTTAATTTAAAATCTTCCTTTACCATAACTCTTTGCATAAAGTAACGGTAGTTTAACTTTCGAACATTCTGCTGCGTGCCAGCATACATGCGCCTACAATACCTGCTTTATCCTTCAATTTGGATGTAATGATGGCAGAGTCTTTGTTGACCAGATTGAGTGAATACTTCCGTACTGCTGTTTTGATGGGTTGGGTGATATAATCTCCTGTTAAAGATAAAGTTCCGCCTATAATTACCAGTTCCGGATTGAAGATATTGATTAATCCTGCAATCTGTTTTCCCAGCTTTTGCCCTATTTCTTCAACAATTTCAATGCAAAGCAGATCTTCCTTATTGACGGCTGTGATAATTTCGTCAAGCGTGATGGGATCTTCTTCGCCGGATATTCGAGTGGAAAGAATAGAACTTTCTCCACTTTTGATACGTTCCAGAAGAATACGATGAAGGGCAGAACCGGATGCTTCTGTTTCCAGACATCCTTTTTTGCCGCAATGGCAGATGATCTCATTGTCGTATGCATTGACGTGACCGAACTCTCCCGAGAAACCGGATTTTCCTGTGTAGACTTTGCCATCGATAATAATTCCGATGCCGACTCCCCAGCTGACGTTGACGAAAATAATATCTTTTTCTCCTTTTACACACCCTTGCATATACTCTCCGTAAGTCATGGCACGGGTGTCGTTGTCGATGGTTACTTTATGACCCAGCTTTTCCGACAGGACATCCGCCAACGGGCGTTCCTCAAAATTGAACTGGCTGAAACTATATCCGGATTCCGGATTTACCCGTCCCGATACATTTACATTGATATTTAAAATCTTCTCTTTATTAATAGGAAGTTTTTTGATGAAGTTGAGAATGAGTTTGCACAACTCGTTCATCCCTTCTATCGAATTCTCAAATTTATAGGGGATATTCATCTTTAACTCTACCATATCACCTTTAAAATTGATCAGTCCGATATTGACTGCAAATCTTTTGATGTCTACACCTATAAAATAACCGGATTCCGGATTCAATCCATAGAGATTCGGGTGGCGTCCACCGCTGGTTTCCAGTTTTCCGTAATCATTGATATATCCGTCCTCACACATCTCACCGATAAACTTGGTGACTGTGGGCACGCTTAGATCTAGTTCTTTTGAAAGATCGGGAATAGTGGAACTACCATTATATATATAATGTGTAATGATCCTCTTTTTAACGAGGGCATTTTTAGAGCCCATTTCTATTTCTTTCAAGAATTGTTGGTTCATACGTCTCTTATATTTTGTAATATCTACAAAGATAATTAATTTTTTTATTAACTAATAAGGTTCTTGACGAAAAAATTAGAATTGAATCTGAGATGATGCTGTGCTGATTCCTTATAGGAAGTGAATTCTCTCATTGATAGTTATTTGAAATCTTCTTATATAATAAGGTAATAAGGGTATTGGTATCTGAATAGCTTCATATTTACAGTCTTATTAATGAATAAAGAAGCAAAAATCAACTTTATTAATAAAATATTTTATTATCTATTGTTTATTTAATAAATATAGCTATATTTGTACCGTGATATTAATTAAGATGTATCGTAACCAAATCGTATTATGATGAAAAACTTATTCCAAATACTCTGTGGGCTGTTTCTGGTAGTATCATACTCTTCTTGTATGCACTCAGAGGAATATAAGGTAGATGTATTTATTATAGGTGGAGGTGCCAGTGGTGTAACATCCGGCATCCAGTCTGCTCGTATGGGAGCCAATACACTGATTCTCGAAGAAAGCACCTGGTTGGGTGGGATGCTGACTTCTGCCGGTGTGAGTGCTGTGGATGGAAATTACAGATTGCCTGCCGGACTTTGGGGAGAATTTAAGAATAGATTGTCTGATTATTATGGCGGGCTGGATTCTTTGAAGACGGGTTGGGTAAGTAACGTGTTGTTTGAACCGTCAGTTGGAAATAAGATTCTTCACGAAATGGTAGCGGCGGAAAATAATCTGAAAGTCTGGAAACAGGCTTGCCTTGAAGAAGTAAAAAGGACGGGAGATGAGTGGGTTGCTAAAGTGAAGGTGGAAGGACAAGGTGTGAAAACGGTTCGGGCGAAGGTCATGATTGATGCCACCGAACTGGGTGATGTGGCAAAAATGTGTGGAGTGAAGTACGATATTGGTATGGAAAGCAGAGACGACACGCACGAGGATATTGCTCCGGAAAAGAAGAATAATATTGTGCAGGATATTACCTATGTTGCCATATTAAAAGATTATGGTAAGGATGTGACTATTCCGGAACCTGAAGGATACGATCCTAAAGAATTTGCCTGTGCCTGTGCCAGTCCGGTATGCATAACTCCTAAAGAGCCGGATCGCGTCTGGTCTAAAGATATGATGATTACCTACGGGCGGTTGCCGAATCATAAATATATGATTAATTGGCCGATAGAAGGTAATGATTATTATATTAATCTGATTGAAATGACTTCGGAAGAGCGCTTGAAAGCGTTGGAATATGCGAAACATTATACGATGTGCTTTGTCTACTTCCTGCAACATGAGCTGGGATATAATACACTTGGATTGGCGGATGATGAATATCCGACAGAGGATAAGTTGCCCTTTATCCCTTATCATAGAGAGTCCAGAAGAATTCACGGATTAGTCCGCTTTAACTTGAATCATGCACTCAATCCATATACACAGGATGAAAAACTGTACCGTACTTGTATTGCTGTGGGAGATTATCCGGTAGATCATCATCATACTCGTTATCATGGTTATGAAGAGTTGCCTAATCTGTATTTTCATCCGATCCCTTCGTATGGGTTGCCGTTAGGTACATTGATTCCCCAGGCGGTGGACGGGCTGATTGTAGCAGAGAAATCTATTTCCGTATCGAATATTATGAATGGAACGACTCGTTTGCAGCCGGTTGTATTGCAGATCGGTCAGGCGGCGGGAGCTCTGGCTGCACTAGCTGTGAAGAATAATCAGAAGATAAGTGATGTTTCCGTTCGTGATGTTCAGAATGCTATTCTGGATGCTAAAGGATATTTGCTTCCTTATCTGGATGTCCCTGTCTCGGATGTGAAGTTTGCTCCTTATCAGCGGATTGGCTCTACGGGGATTCTGAAAGGAGTCGGTAAGAATGTGGACTGGTCCAATCAGACTTGGTTGAGAGCGGATACGGTATTGTTGGCGTCAGAACTGGATGGCCTGTTTGAAGTGTATCCGGCTGCCAAAGATGAATTCAAAAAAACAGGAGCGGATAAATTAAGTATTGAGGAGGCAGTTCAACTTGTTCAGAAGATAGCGGAAACGGAAAAACTACATACTACTGTTGATCCGCAAGCGCTTTGGAAAGCATACGGAATGCAAGAACCGGATTTGAAACGGAATATTTTGAGAGGGGAGATGGCTGTAATGATTGATCAAGTATTGGATCCTTTCAATAAAAAACAGATCAATATCACTGGTAAGTATATTCAATAGGTTAACATATATCTAAGTAAAAACAAAAAATTAAAACTATGGAAACTAATAATCGTAGAGATTTCTTAAAGAAGGCAGCTTTGGCCGGAGCTTCCGCTTTGGTTGCCCCTTCATTATTTGCAGCTGACGGAGAGGGGAGAGGGGAACTCTCCCCGAAGATCAAGGCTGGCGATTTGGAAAGCAAATTGATTGTTCCCAAAAATAATGGCTTAAAAATTACAGGAACTTTTTTGGATGAAATATCTCATGATATTCCTCATCAGAACTGGGGTGAGAAAGAATGGGATTTGGATTTTCAGCATATGAAAAGAATCGGTATCGATACAGTGATTATGATTCGTTCCGGTTATCGTAAGTTTATGACTTACCCTTCACCCTATTTGCTAAAAAAAGGATGCTATATGCCGTCGGTTGATTTGGTAGATATGTATTTGCGTCTGGCGGAGAAGTATAACATGAAATTTTATTTTGGTTTGTATGATTCAGGACGGTATTGGGATACAGGTGATTTAAGTTGGGAGATTGAGGATAACAAGTATGTGATTGATGAGGTTTGGAAGATGTACGGAGAGAAGTATAAAAGTTTTGGAGGCTGGTACATCAGCGGCGAGATTAGCCGTGCCACGAAAGGGGCTATTGATGCTTTCCGCGCTATGGGAAAGCAATGTAAAGATGTATCGAACGGACTTCCGACTTTTATCTCTCCGTGGATTGATGGCAAAAAGGCTATTATGGGAACAGGGAAACTGACAAGAGAAGATGCGGTTTCTGTACAACAACACGAAAAAGAATGGAATGAAATTTTTGATGGAATTCATGAAGTGGTAGATGCTTGTGCTTTTCAGGATGGACATATCGATTATGATGAGTTGGATGCGTTCTTTACTGTAAATAAAAAATTAGCAGATAAGTATGGTATGCAATGCTGGACCAACGCCGAGTCTTTTGACCGTGATATGCCTATCCGTTTTCTACCCATTAAATTTGATAAGCTCCGGATGAAGCTGGAAGCTGCCAAACGTGCAGGGTATGATAAGGCTATTACTTTCGAATTTTCTCATTTTATGAGTCCTCAATCTGCCTACTTGCAGGCCGGACATTTATATGATAGATACAGAGAATATTTTGAAATTAAATGAGTGATATGAAGTCTACAATTAACTTTGGCTATCTTATTTTCCTTTCTGTTGTAGCAGCTTTGGGAGGATTTTTGTTCGGATATGATACTGCTGTTATATCCGGAACAATCGCTCAGGTTACTCAACTTTTTCAACTGGATACGTTGCAACAGGGGTGGTATGTGGGATGTGCTTTAATAGGTTCTATCGTCGGTGTTCTTTTTGCCGGTATCCTGAGTGATAAGCTGGGACGAAAAATGACGATGATTATTTCAGCGACTCTGTTTTCTACATCGGCTTTAGGTTGTGCGATCTCCGCAGACTTTACCCAATTGGTAGTCTATCGTATTATTGGTGGAGTCGGTATTGGTGTTGTGTCGATTGTTTCTCCTTTGTATATATCTGAAGTGTCTGTAGCACAATATAGAGGACGTTTGGTCTCTTTATATCAATTGGCTGTGACAGTTGGATTTTTAGGAGCTTATTTGATTAACTATCAATTGCTGGCTTATGCTGAAAGTGGTAATCAGTTAAGTATGGACTGGTTGAATAAGATATTTGTGACTGAAGTCTGGCGAGGAATGTTGGGAATGGAAACATTGCCGGCTGTGTTATTCTTCATCATTATCTTCTTTATTCCGGAGAGTCCTCGTTGGCTGATCGTAAGAGGTAAAGAAGAAAAAGCAGTCAATATATTGGAAAATATATATAACTCAGTTTCAGAGGCTACAAGTCAATTAAAAGAAACGAAATCTGTATTGACGTCTGAAACAAAATCTGAATGGGCTATGTTAATGAAACCCGGAATTTTTAAAGCGGTCATCATTGGTGTATGCATTGCTATTCTGGGACAGTTCATGGGTGTGAATGCTGTACTTTATTATGGCCCTTCTATTTTCGAAAACGCAGGACTTTCAGGAGGAGATTCTTTGTTTTACCAAGTTCTCGTAGGACTAGTCAACACTCTGACCACCGTTCTTGCTCTTG
>CAMQVH010000065.1 GCA_947038155.1 uncultured Bacteroides sp.
GTAGGATTCTGAGCGAATCCCCCCCGAAATGTAGGCTAAAGCAATGGAAAATATAACGAAGAATAAAATCATCGCAAATAACGGTTGAATTATTATTTATTACTATAACTATGAAAGTATATACTCATTTTTTCAAAATCAATGAAACGGAAGGATTTCGCTGGAGAACACTATTACACTTCGGAAATTCTTGGGATTGCATAGGTAGTATTGTGATGAAAGAAGTCTTAGAAGGATTATCTCGTTATAGATTCAAAGAACTAAATTGGTATGAATTCTCCATTGATCCTACCATGAGATAGGTGGCTAGTCTTTTTGCTTATAAATATGGGCTTGACGATCCAGCCCAACTATCTGGCGTAATACAGATATTCAACCTCTTTTACATAAAGGATGCTGATTTGACAAAAGCCAAGCAAAAAGCGGAAAAATATGGTATTCCACCACTATTCAATGATGCTCTACAAATGACTCAATATGATATTGATCATTTGATTGCTCCTGTGTATTTGGGGTTCGGAAGTTTGGCTTACAGCAAAGAATATGGAGAAAGAGCAAAACTTATTTTTGATGCAGCAATAAAACTTGAAGGGTGTAACTATCTTTCATGCAAATTCTGTGAGAATTTCTATTATCACCCACAATGGCTAATTCCTTTTGGCAAGAACTATCATAATGGTTTGCTAACACTTTTGCGATTCAAGCAAGAAACTTTTTATCCTACAGATACAAATAATGCCATATTGAACATACCAAGAAATACTATAAGCCCCAGCAGAGTGAAAAACATTGAATCTGCTGTACTTGAAAACTTTCCTACCTGTAGATACGATAATAACAGAAGAGTGAGAAGTAATGAAAATGCTGCATACGGCATTACCATTGCTGAAGGTTATATCGAGGTGCGGCAGGCTTTTGAAGGTAAATCAAAAACTGCCCAGCCAAAAGTTTCCGACAGCAAAGTGAAAAAGACGCTGGAAGATAGAGGATATATTAGCGAAAAGAATTGGTTAGGACGAAAAAGGTTAATTGATTTTGGCAACACGGATTCTGAGATTATCGAACACGTACGTACGGAAATCCAAGAATTATTCAAAGAACTTGAAATATATCACTGAAATTCTTGAAAACACATCACTTCTTGCAGCCTGTGCCCATATTCGGCATAGGCTGTTGTTTTTTTTGCACCATAAAATCAATAAACGAGGATTTATGGTAAGGAATTCATAACAGAGATGTATCCAGATATGAAGAATTGGAGTTGATACCTCATTAGGCAATCAAGTCATCATACGTTATGCAGCATACGATTCAAAAACAAATATAATATGACAGTACAAGAGATATTCGACACTCCTGCTATCAAGAAGGTTGAGAATGCAATGATTGGTCTGGAGGAAAACATTGAGCGACACCGTGTTGACAAACCGAGTGGACTGGAGATGATGCGTGTGCTAATTGGATTGCGTCGCAATCTCCTTGCCGATATGTTTGTGATGGATGAGAATTACAAGCGGTTGCTCTCAGACTTCAACGAAACCATGAAGCAGCAACTTATTCGAATGCGTCATGAAACTATCAAGGCTGCACATGGTGTAATGAATGCCGATGTGACAGGCGAGATTCAAGCCATAGGCAAGTGTTTCCTCGGTTATCGTTATTCCAAACTTCATCCCGTGCAAACTATGCAAGCAAAGAAAATATGGGCTATCCTTAATGGTTCAATTGATGATTACGTCCAGTTTTATAGTGATGGAGTGCTGATGGGAGGCTATGTGTATGACAGCCGAAAAGAGCAGGAATCTGAGAACCAAATGCTCTATTTGCAGGAAGAGTCGGATAACTGAAATGAGGGTCTCGACATGGAAATAACTAAGGATATGTATCTCATCTAGGGGAAAGCATCTTCCTGCTTGGTCCTCTAGGAACTGCAAAAAGTATGGTCGCACGCAGATTGAAGTTGGTGTTCAAAGGGGCAAAGTCCTTTGAATACCTCATGTCTCGTTTCTCCACTCCGGATGAAATATTCGGTCCTATATCTATTTCAAAATTAAAGAATGAGGATAAATGGGAAAGAAATATCCGAAAATGAGGACGTACGGATTATGAACGACGTAAGAAGATTGATAAATTATTTCACCACTATCCCCCACTCCAGGAGACTGTTCGCATAAAACAGGGTGTGTAAATATAAGTTTTTTCAATAAATCCATGAACATTTTACCTATGTAGTTCGTTATTTCCTTAGGAAACTATTTACATTAATAAATATATGAAAGTAATCATTATTGGAGGCGTTGCAGGTGGAGCTACCACTGCTGCCCGAATCAGACGAGTAGACGAATCAGCAGAAATCATTCTTCTGGAAAAAGGGAAATATATATCGTATGCCAATTGCGGCTTACCCTATTATATAGGTGGAGTCATCGAAGAGCGCGAAAAACTGTTCGTTCAGACTCCCGAAGCATTTTCTACACGCTTCCGTGTTGATGTCCGCACGGAAAATGAAGTGATTTTCATCGACCGGAAAAGAAAGACGGTCACAGTACGGCAAAGCAGCGAAGATACGTATGAGGAAAGTTACGACAAGTTGTTAATATCAACCGGAGCTTCCCCTGTACGACCGCCCCTGCCGGGAATAGACCTGAGCGGAATCTTCACGTTGAGAAACGTTGCGGATACGGACAATATCAAAGCATATATCGACAGCCATGCTCCGCGAAAAGCGGTAGTGGTAGGAGCCGGATTTATCGGACTCGAAATGGCGGAAAACCTGCATGCGCAAGGGGCGAAAGTGTCGATTGTGGAAATGGGCAACCAGGTGATGGCGCCTATTGATTTCTCAATGGCTTCACTGGTGCACCAACATCTGATGGATAAAGGAGTGAATTTATATCTGGAACAAGCCGTAGCTTCTTTTGAGCGCAACGGAAAAGGATTGAAGGTCAACTTTAAGAACGGTCAGTCTATTGCTGCCGATATTGTTATCTTATCTATTGGCGTACGTCCGGAAACGAACCTGGCACGGGCTGCCGAACTGACTATCGGCCCTGCCGGCGGAATCGCCGTGAATGCTTATCTGCAAACGTCCGACGAATCCATTTATGCGATTGGCGACGCGATTGAATACCGCCATCCGATTACCGGAAAACCTTGGCTCAATTATCTTGCCGGCCCTGCCAACCGGCAGGGACGTATCGCCGCGGACAATATACTGGGAGCTAAGATTGCTTATGAAGGTTCCATCGGCACTTCCATCGCCAAGGTTTTCGACATGACAGTGGCTTCTACCGGTTTGCCCGGAAAACGACTGCGGGTGGAAGGTATTGAGTATATGTCATCTACCATCCATCCGTCTTCCCATGCCGGATATTACCCGGACGCTATGCCGATGAGTATCAAAATCACTTTCGACAAGCAGACGGGACGACTGTACGGTGGACAGATTGTAGGCTACGACGGAGTGGACAAGCGAATTGACGAACTCGCTCTTGTCATCAAACATGAGGGAACTATCTATGACTTGATGAAAGTGGAGCAGGCGTACGCACCACCGTTTTCTTCCGCCAAAGACCCGGTAGCACTGGCGGGATATGTGGCAGAAGATATTATTACAGGCAGAACGAACCCTGTGTACTGGAGAGAGCTGCGAGACATTGAAATGGAGAACAAATTCCTGCTGGATGTCCGCACTCCGGATGAATTTGCTTTAGGTAGTTTGCCGGGCGCCGTTAATATTCCGCTGGATGAACTTCGCGACCGACTGGCGGAACTGCCGAAAGACCGGATGATTTATACGTTCTGTGCTGTCGGGCTGCGGGGGTATCTTGCTTACCGTATTTTGACCCAACACGGATTTGATAAGGTACGCAATCTTTCGGGTGGACTGAAAACTTACCGTGCCGCCACCTCTCCTATCATCTTGCACGAAGACAATGAAAATGAAACGGGAAAAGCGCCTATACAGCAAGAGCCAACAGCACAAACCGGACAACCTGTCGTACCTGCCTCCCCTGTTGCAACCGCCAAAACCATCCGGGTAGATGCTTGCGGACTACAATGTCCCGGTCCGATTCTGAAAATGAAAAAGACAATGGACGGACTGGCTTCGGGCGAACGGATAGAGATTACGGCAACCGACCCGGGATTCCCGCGTGATGCCGCTGCATGGTGCAGTTCGACCGGTAATCAGTTGATTTCTAAAGAGGCATCCGGAGGAAAATCTGTTGTTATTATAGAAAAAGGAAAACCAAAATCATGTAATATTGTTACTTCTTATGATGGCAAAGGAAAAACTTTTATCATGTTTAGTGATGATTTGGACAAAGCTTTAGCCACCTTTGTGCTTGCTAATGGCGCGGCAGCCACCGGACAGAAGGTTACAATCTTCTTTACCTTCTGGGGATTGAACGTTATCAAGAAGTTGCACAAGCCGAAAGTAGAGAAAGATATTTTTGGAAAGATGTTTGGTATGATGCTGCCTTCAAGCTCTAAGAAGCTGAAACTTTCGAAGCTGAGCATGGGTGGAATAGGCGGAAAAATGATGCGGTATATCATGAAGGAGAAGGGAATCGACTCGCTTGAATCGCTGCGCCAGCAAGCTCTGGAGAATGGAGTGGAATTTATCGCTTGCCAGATGTCGATGGATGTGATGGGAGTGAAAAAAGAAGAACTCCTGGACGACGTGACCATCGGCGGTGTAGCAACGTATATGGAACGAGCGGATAATGCCAACGTTAATCTGTTTATTTAACGGAAATAACTAATAAAATTATATTCAAATAAGAGATGAAAACAATATGTGCAATGCGAGACGTATTCAGAGCCATGACAAGCTTTGAAACAGCATTTGAAAAAGTCTACCAGATATCGCTGAATGAGGCCATGATATTGTGCACTCTCAAGTGCTCTATGGAGAGAATGACAGCCACCAATCTGTCAAAGCAAACGGACATGAGCCCATCGCATACGTCGAAGATGCTTCGGATACTGGAAGAAAAAGAACTGATTGTCCGGACACTCGGAAATGAAGACCGCCGACAAATGTATTTCCACCTGTCTCCGGCAGGCAAACAACGGGTGAACGAGCTGGAACTTGATAAAGTTGAAATACCGGAATTATTAAAGCCTCTGTTTTAACAACCGATTTCCAAACAAATTCCAGTAAACTATAAAAGATGAGCAATCCGCCTAATCATCGGCAGATTGCTTATCTTTTTTGATGACGGGAGCGAAAAGTAAGATGTTAATTTTCCGGCAAAACTATTTTTCTAGCGAACCTTTTTATTTTTTTCTTGTTGTTTCTTGCAAAAGCCCAAGGTACCAGGGTTTGATTTTTATATAACCTAAACATTATAAAAATATGAAGAAATTAATTCCTATTTTATTGGCGGTCTTTGCACTCGCTTCTTGCGAAAAAGACCCGGACATGGGTAAGCTGGATGACAACTATCTGGTGTACACTAACTACGACGAGAAAGCTGACTTCAAAGTTCCTACATTCTTTCTGGCACCTCAAATCCTGGTGATTAATGATAGTAAAGAGCCTGAATATCTCGAAGGAGAAGGCGCTGAACAAATTCTGGCCGCTTACACGGAAAACATGGAAGCCAGAGGCTATACAGCCGCTGATACCAAAGAAGATGCTGATCTTGGTATCCAAGTAAGCTACATCGCAAGTACTTATTATTTCACCAGCTACTCTCAACCTGAATGGTGGTGGGGTTATCCCGGTTACTGGGGTCCCGGCTACTGGGGTGGAAACTGGGGTGGCGGATGGTACTACCCGTACACTGTGACTTACAGTTATAACACCAACTCATTCCTGACAGAAATGGTGGACTTGAATGCCGACCAAGGTGAAAACAAAAAACTACCTGTTGTATGGACAAGCTACCTGACCGGATTTGACACTGGTTCTAAAGCTATCAACCGCACTCTTGCTGTGGAAGCTGTCAACCAGTCATTCGCTCAGTCCCCTTATCTTACTAACAAATAATCAACTACAACTGTTATGAAAACAAGAAAAAATATATACTTCAAGGTGGTAGCCTTAGCGGCTATTGCCATCGCCTTCGCCATGCCGGCTAAGGCACAGTTATCAGACAATGGATATGCCAATATCGACTGGCAGTTCAATGCCCCGCTAAGCAATAATTTTGCAGACAAGGCAAGTGGCTGGGGTATGAACTTCGAAGGTGGTTATTTCGTAACTCCGAACATCGGTTTGGGACTTTTCCTTAACTACCACAGCAACCACGAATATGTAGGCCGTGAAACGTTCAAAATGGCAGGCGGTGATGTGACTACCGACCAGCAACATGCTATTTTCCAGTTGCCTTTCGGTGCTGCTGCACGTTACCAGTGGAACCGCGGCGGTTCCTTCCAACCTTATGTCAGCGCTAAACTAGGTGCTGAATATGCGAAAGTACGCTCCAACTTCAATATGCTTGAAGCAAGAGAGAACAGTTGGGGCTTCTATGCTTCTCCTGAAGTGGGTATCAACGTATTCCCCTGGGTATACGGTCCGGGCTTGCACTTTGCCTTATACTACAGCTATGGTACCAACAAGGCTGATGTACTGCATTATAGTGTAGACGGATTGGGCAACTTCGGCTTCCGCTTGGGGGTATCATTCTAAAAAGAGATGCAACTATCAGAATATTACGTTAATAATAAAAAGATGCCCTTCTACTGTTGCAAGTGGAAGGGCATTTCTTTTTTATTTTCTATCAGAATGATTACTCTTTCTTCATTGCGCCATAAATCGCTTCCTGTATCCGTTCGCGAACATGCAGTTGATTGAGTTTGCGGTTGGTGACATCGGGATAGATACGGTTACTCAAAAAGACATAAACCAATTCGTTCACAGGGTCTACCCATGCGCACGTACCGGTAAATCCGGTATGACCGTAGGTTTCGGCAGGCACGACGGACGCACAGTTTCCTTTCTTCGGGTCTTTCATATCCGGCTTATCAAATCCTAGACCGCGACGGCTTATCTTCGACACTCCTGTCGTAAATAACTGGCAGGTTTCTTTGCTCAAATAACGTTGTCCGTCTATCTCTCCCCCATTCAGCAACATCTGATAGAGATGCGCCACTTCACGGGCGGTAGAGAAAAGTCCGGCATTGCCTGCCAGCCCGCCGAAGAAAGAGGAAGCCTCATCATGTACGAATCCTTGCAAGGTTTCTTTCCGCAAGAAACGATCCTTATTGGAAGGAACGATTTCCGATTTAGAGAAACGCCGCAATGGCAGGTAACCTGTACGTTCCATCCCCATCGGTCCGTAAAACTCACGTTGCAAATAGGCTTCCATAGGCATACTCGCCAACTGCTCTACCAACATTCCCAACAGAATAAATCCTATATCGCTATATACGTAACGTTTCTGTTTCAACGGAGCTTCCACTATTTTCTCTTCTATCACTTTCCGGAAAGAACGGTTCAACCACAGATTGTCGCAAATCTGAATTGTATAGTCACCCTTTTTAATAGGAGAGATGTATTCACTTTTAAACTTGAATTTCGGATTCGCCCAGGTAGCTGTTCCAATCCGCACCGGATGCTGAGCATCTTTGCGTACGCTGAACAATCTTCCGTCGTAACTCTCTTTATCAATGACTTCTTGATAGAAAGGAAGCCAGGACGGCAGTCCGGACTGGTGGTACAGTATTTCCTGAATCGTTATATCTTTCTTATCAGTACGTTGCAGGAACGGCAAATAACCGGATATCTTATCGGTCAGGTTAAAACGTCCCTTATCGTAGAGTTTCATAAGCGCAAGCAGCGTCCCCGTTGTTTTGGAAAGGGAGGCCAAGTCGTAGATGTCCGTCGATTCGACACGGGGACTGCCTTTTCCCGCATAAGTGCCGAAAGCCTTATCAACCATGACATGCCCGTTTTTCAAGACAACCACCTGACAACCGGGATAAGCGCCCTGCTGAATACCGTCTAACGCAATAGTGTCAATCTTTTTGAGAAGGGCGGACGAAAGACCATATTCTTCGGGGACGAAATGTGAAGGAGTTTTTGGCGTAATAGTCACTCCCGCACCTGTCGGGAACAATCCGCCTAAACTTGCCGATAATCGTCCGTCGGCAGTGGCTTTGGCAAACAATATATCCGCCGTCTGACGCTGTACATCACTGTTGTGACTATGTCCCAATACCACTGCCGAAGCGTGAGACACCGAACGGTGAATCTGCAACATCATTTTACCGGGAGTGAAGAACAGGTAAATAGCCGGACTTTCGGGAGCGAACTTTGCAAAGAACGGCTGATAAGGAGTCAAGCGTTGTTCGCTGACGGCTATAATTATCCGTTTATAAGTAGCCAACGAATCACGCAACCGCCGACTCTCTTCTTCTGTCTGATTGGGACGGAGACGAAAACGCGCCAATGATACATAGCGGGACATTTGTTTGGCTAACGCTTCCGTTTCTCCCGGTTTTCCGACTTCGAGCAGAGCAATTGTCTGCGCTTTGTCGGCATGAAGCGGCAGGATATGGTTCTTGTTGTTCAGGACAGTAATTGCCGCCTGGTTCAACCGACGAACCAAATCACGTGCCTGAGGACTGTTGACACGCTGTTCCAAACCGGACAGTTGTATAAACGGTTTTTTCTTGAGTCCCAATACATATTTATAAGTCAGGACTTTACGGCATTTATTTTCAATATCCTCTTTACCCAATTCTCCTTTTTCAACGGCTTCGAGCACGGCAGAAACTTCGTCTTTTAGGTTGCGAGGAGCCAATACCATATCATTACCTGCTTTCAATGCTTGCAAGCTGACATTACCGCTGCCTGCCACTCCTTTCATGGCAAGTGCGTCGGTGAATATCAATCCTTTGAAACCCAATTCGTCCGTTAGCAAACCGGACACGACATTACGTGACAAGGAAGAAGGGGCTCCACCTATCGGCTCGATAACAGGCACTTGCAGATGCCCCACCATCATACCACCCAGTCCTGCACGAATCGCTCTTTTAAAGGGATAAAGCTCTACACTGTCCAAACGCTCGCGAGTGAAAGGAAGCACCGGAAGTGCTTTATGTGAATCGACATCAGTGTCGCCATGACCGGGAAAATGCTTACATACGGACAATACTCCCCCACCTTCCAGACCGTAAGCGTAAGCGATTACCTTATCTGCTACCTGTATCGGATCTTCTCCGAAGGAACGGGTATTGATGACCGGATTCTTGGGATTGATATTTACATCCGCTACCGGAGCAAAGTTTACCTGTACCCCAATCTGCCGGCATTGACGGGCCACTTCACGCCCATATTCGTAAATCAGTTGATTGTCACGGATACATCCCAATATCATATTTCTCGGGAAAACAGGTGTTCCACGCAAACGCATCGCCAACCCCCATTCTCCGTCGAAGGTAATCATAACAGGTACTTTCGCCAGTTTTTGCGCCCGGTTTGTCAAGGCGACCTGAGTTTGCATCTTCCCACCGGAGAAGAGAAGTCCGCCCACCTTATAGGTATCAACGGCTTCGCGCAGCAGTTCCAGGTTCCGTTTGGTATCTATCGGCGCAATGGTATAGATAAATAACTGTCCCACCTTTTCTTTAAAGGAGAGTTTGTTCATCACCGAGTCTACCCAGTGACGGCAATCTTCATCCTGAAGAGCTTTAGACACCAGCAGTGGTTCGACAGTGTCAGTGGTAACATTCTGAGCCGAACCTGTGACTTGTCCGGCTGAGAGTAGAAATAAAATCGCTAAAATTGAGGGAATTATCTTCATTTACGTTTCAAAATCAAATCGAGACGACCTACACGCACACCACTTTTTCCGGAATGCATGATGGGAATCTCTTTTCCGTCCATATTCAAATAAATTTTCGGGCCTTTCATAAAGGTATGTGAATGTCCGCCCAGAATGGCGTCGATATTGCGCGTTTTCGCAACCAGACGTTCGTCCATCTGAATGCCCAGATGAGACAGGCACACCACCACGTCACAGCCCTTCTTTCTCAACAAGGCGGCTATTTCGTTCGATACTTCAATAGGGTTCTCATAAACTACTCCTTCACATTTATCTGCCTGAATCAAGCCTTCGGGCCTGGCTCCTAATCCGAATACGCCAATCTTCAAACCATATCTTTCGAGAATTACATAAGGCTTTACGATGTCTTTCAGTGGGGTACCATCGAGATTGTAATTGGCGCAGACCACCGGGAAGTTTGCCATTTTGAAAATGCGGGCCATATTGTCCAGACCGAAATCAAATTCATGGTTACCGATAGTCATAGCATCGTACCCCATTTCATTCATCAACTTGACTTCCACTTCTCCCTGAAACATATTATAATAAGGTGTTCCCTGAGAAATATCTCCGCAATCGAACAGCAGGACATTCTTATGATCTTTGCGGAACTGTTCGAGAAAAGCAGCCCGGCGGACAAAACCACCTTTGTCATAATATCGGTCGCCTTTCTGATTGACAGGTTCGATACGGCTATGCACATCGCTGGTTTGTAAAATGATCACTTCTTTGGTTTCCTGCGCAAAGATTGAAAAAGTGAAGCCCAATGCAAGACATAGCAGGAATAATATCTGAAATCTTTTCATATTCAATATTTTTAGATTCTCCTTTTTATTTTATGGTAATACGTCCGTCCAGTTTGGAGGTAATCACTTTGCCTTCGGCTGTCTGTTTGCGTACATAATCAAGAAATAGCCCACGCAAGGTAGCATTTTCGGGACATACTCTCTTTTCTGCCTGCAGGAAAGCATCCATCTGTCCGTTTCCGTCTGCCAGATAGTCGATAGTAGCTACTGTATAAAGCTGGTCATCTTTTAGCGGTTTTCCGGCAATAAATGCATTCAGCAGCTTTCCGTCTTTTGTGATTTCGAGACGGACACCGCTCACTCCTTCGCCATGCAAAGATGCAATTGCTTCAAACAGATGTCTCAAATCTGTCCCTTTCATAGTCAACACACAAAGTGAATTCTCGAAAGGAAGAATTTCAAAAATATCTCCTACTGTGATATCTCCTTCAGGCAAGATATTACGCAGACCGCCCATATTTACCAATCCCATATCAGCCGGTTTCCCCAACACCTGAACAGCCGCTTGTTGCAAAACACCTGCAACAAGGTTGGAAAGTAAACTTTCGGGACCTCCTTTGTCCATTTTCATCGCACTGGTGCCGATGACTTCATACATCATCGCATCCACCTTTTCCTTATAAGATTTTAAAATTTCGGTAGCTTTCACGTCAGGAGTGGTGTCCCAAACAGAATCAATCGTTATCATGCCACCCTCTACTTTGGTTACTTCGTACTGTACCGTATTCTCGCGTGCGGTTCGACAGGAAGTAAACAGAAAACCTCCTGTCAACGCTACCACCATCAGATACTTTACATAAGTCTGTTTCATGTTCGCTCTTTTTTAGATATGCTACAAATATACGAAAACATTTGGCTATCTGGCAAATAATTCGTTACTTTGCACCGCTTTCGCGCAATCGCTGTCAAGAGAAGAGATACTTGGTATGTTGCGTTGTAACGATGAAACAATTTAATAATAAACAACAATGGATTTAATTAAAATTGCAGAAGAAGCATTTGCTACCGGAAAACAGCACCCGAGCTTCAAAGCAGGAGACACTGTAACAGTGGCATATCGTATTATCGAGGGTAACAAAGAACGTGTACAGTTGTACCGTGGTGTTGTTATCAAAATCGCCGGTCACGGAGACAAGAAACGTTTTACTGTACGTAAAATGTCAGGAACTATAGGCGTAGAAAGAATTTTCCCAATCGAATCACCGGCTATCGACAGCATCGAGGTGAACAAGATAGGTAAAGTTCGTCGCGCTAAATTGTACTACCTGCGTGCTCTTACTGGTAAGAAAGCTAGAATCAAAGAAAAAAGAGTTAACGGCTAAGCGCCGGACCTTTCGATTCGAAATAAAAAAGGGGAACCTCATAATAAATGAAGTTCCCCTTTTTTATTGCTGCCATTCCCGCAAACATTTTCTCAACCATTTCACCCTTATGAGAAAAAATTCTCACCCCTATGGGAATAAAATCCTTTCCGAATAGGCTGTAGATGACTTTAAATGACGGAAAGGAATCATAAGAGCCTGTTTAAATTTTCCTGAGATTATGTTAGATAGGCTTTACCGACCTG
>CAMQVH010000066.1 GCA_947038155.1 uncultured Bacteroides sp.
ACTGTGAAGGAGATTCGCGGCAATTATCTGACGGTTGCGGGACTTAAATCCTTTAGCAATGGAGACGGTGTTTGCTATATCGACGAACAGGGACGTTTACAGGGATTCCGCATCAACCGGGTGGACAGCAACAAACTATATCCACAGGAAATGCCTCGCATCAAGCCTCGTACCACATTATATCGTAATTTCGACCAGGAATTTGAGCGAGTGCTTTCACGGAAGTCGGCTGAAAGGAAGATTGCTGTAAGCATATTGCTTGCCGATAATGAGTTCGGCTTCTCGCTGACGTTGACCGATGAAGATGACAACAGCGTCACGCTGAGCCTTTCCCGCGAAAAGGAATTGGCACGTACGCCACAGACGGAGAATCTGAAAACACAGCTTGCCAAATTGGGGAATACACCTTTCGAAGCGAAAGAGATAAAAATATCGTTTGCAGAAAACTGGTTTCTGCCTGCTTCCGTGTTGGCGGACTTCCGTCGGCAGGCAACAGATAAGCTGATAACTGCCCGTCGGATAAACTATCGTCAGGAATTGGCAATGTGGAAACAGACCGATCATGCTTTTCCGCAAACGGCATTGACCTATTTGGGGAATGTGATGAACAGCCGTGCGGTGTCTTTCTATGAAGAGCATGGCGTACAGCGTGTCGCCATGGCTTACGAGAAAGCGGCGGTAGAAGATGCGGTATTGATGTTCTGCAAACATTGTTTGCGTTATAGCATGGGATGGTGTCCCATTCATCAGCGGGTGCGCTCACCTTATAAAGAACCTTATTATCTGGTGTCAAATGATGGCAAACGTTTCCGTCTGGAATTTGATTGCAAGCATTGTCAAATGAAAGTAAAAGCGGCTCAATGAGAATCATTATTCACAATTTTCACCACAGTTTTCACCACAGAGGACGCAGAGGACACAGAGGATATGGTGGAGGTGACATCTTCACTCATTCTTCTGATACAGACTGTTTGAGTGTTTTTTGGAAAAAGTGTAGAAAGTTTTTCTCTTTACCCTCTTTACCCTTTTTACTCTCTTTATCCTCTGTGTCCTCTGCGTCCTCTGTGGTGAAAACAGTGATGAACCTCCTACTATGTTTACTTTTGCTCTCATCTTGTTATTATAAAGCACCGGCTTTGGATTCGGAAGAACTGTCGAAGAAGACAAAAGACTCGTTGACTTACTTGTATGAACGGCATTATACATGGAATACAAACTTGGAAGTAGTCGATGATTACATCTCTTTGGAATGTCTTCCGATAAAAGATACTTTTATTCAGTTGAATAAAGGGGATAGGGTAGTGGTGGCAGAGTTTGCGGTTCACCCTGCCGATAGTGTAGACAGTGTTTGGGTGAAGCTGGCGCATACACAGGATGAACAGGGCTGGATACGTGAAAAAGAACTCAAGAAGTCATTTGTGCCGACTGATAGTATTTCGCAGGCCATTCATCTTTTCAGTGATACGCATGCTTCTTATTTCATTATCATCTTCGCTTTATTCGTTGGTGTATATCTGTTTCGTGCCTTTCGTCGAAAGCAGTTGCAGATGGTCTATTTTAATGATATAGACAGTGTTTATCCGTTATTTCTCTGTTTGTTGATGGCTTTCAGTGCAACGATTTATGAGTCCATACAGGTTTTTACACCGGAAACATGGGAACATTTCTACTTTAATCCCACCTTGTCGCCTTTTAAAGTTCCTTTCATTCTTTCAGTCTTTTTGCTGAGTATCTGGCTGTTCTTAATTGTCGCATTGGCGGTGCTTGATGATTTGTTCCGTCAGTTGACTCCTGCAGCGGCAATCTTTTATTTGTTGGGGTTGATGTCTTGTTGTATTTTCTGCTATTTCTTCTTTATCCTGATGACACACATTTATATCGGTTATCTGTTCCTTGCCTTTTTTATGCTGGTTTTTGCGAAGAAAGTCCATCGGAACATTGGGTATAAGTATCGTTGTGGGCGTTGTGGGGAAAAGTTGAAGCAAAAAGGTGTATGCCCCCATTGTGGAGCTATCAATGAGTAATTTTATTATCTGTTTTATTCTTGAATAACTTTTCAAATGATGGAAATCAGATCTACCGAAATAAAAGATCTCCCTTTAGTGATGGAGATTTATGACTATGCCCGTGCCTTTATGCGTGCAACCGGAAATACTACTCAATGGATTGACGGTTATCCTTCTGAAGTATTGATTCGTCAGGAGATTGAAGAGGGGCATAGCTTTGTCTGTGCGGATGAACAAGGAGTGATATCAGGTACTTTTTGTTTTATATTGGGTGATGACCCTACTTATCAGCATATTTATGAGGGAGCATGGTTGAATGACGAACCTTATGGGGTAGTGCACCGGTTGGCAACGAACGGCACAAGGAAAGGGGTGGCGGCAGCTTGTCTGGACTGGTGTTTTCAACGGATGCCGAATGTCCGGGTGGATACACATCGGGATAATAAGGTCATGCAGCATATCTTGGAGAAGCATGGGTTTCAGCGTTGCGGTATCATCTATGTAAAGGATGGTACGGAGCGTATTGCTTATCAGAAAATACGGACTATGGTTGTACGGGAATGAATGAGAATTTGTTTTTCCCTACTGATTTGTATAAGTACTATCAACTTTTGATTCGTAAGTTCTACCGATTTCACCTTATAACTGAAATCCTTGTAAATAAGAAGGTCACGGGTGAAAGCGTGGGGTGAAATAAGGTGAAGCCCCTTGTTATCGCTTTCATCTATTGGAGTTGTTTATATCGGTTGTTGGGCATATAGATCCAATGTGGCCGGTATATAGCTCCAACGTATTGGCTATATATGTCCAACGTGTTGAATCTATATATGCTGTAACTCAACTATTAATATATTGTCATCAGATAGTTAATACTTGACGGCCAGACTGTTAATATCTGACAGTTTATCTATTAATACCTGACAGTGAATTTGCTATAAGCATATTCCGATTAGCTATAAGCATATCGGGATTAGCTATAATGATATTTGTTTTAGCTCAAGGAATATTTTGAAAAATAAGGTGAAACCGATATTGAACGGTTTCACCTTTGTTTATTCCTAGCTTTCACCCGCTATCGCCTTATTCATCGGTGTTTCAAGAATCAGGTGAAATCGATGAACAGCAGTCACATCTATGATGTTCGTGGAGGGCTGAGGGATTTTAGAACCGGCATCGGAGGTCTATCCCGAACTGCATCGGACGTCCTTTCTGCATGAATCCTTTATTCATTGTTTCAAAATAGAAAGCTGCGTAGTCCTTATTCAGGAAATTGCGTGCCCAAAAACTAATCATGGCATCTCCGATTTCGAGATTCGTTCTCCAGTTCAGTGTGCCGTAGAAAGATTGGCTTACGTCATTCTGTTCTGTCCAGTAGATGCGTCCGGCAGCGTTATAATTCGCTTGGAATACTACACGATCGAATATGGAGCGTGGGCTGCAAGTGATGGCATATTCCCCACCGATATTCAAGGTGTGTTTGGGAACGAAAGGAACGTATTTGCCGTTATAGTCATCTTTTATAGTAAGTTTTCCCTCTTTATCCTTTTCATATTCAACGTAGTCTGTAAAGGTAGCATAAGTATATCCGTAGCTTACGTTCAGGCTTAGTTCATTAGTCAGGTTGGCACGGAGAGAGGCTTCTGCACCATAGCTGCGACTTTTTCCGGCATTAAGGGTTGTACGTCCTAAACCGCTTGCAGCGAACTGAGAGATTTGTTGGTCATGCATATCCATGTAGAAAGCGGAAAGGTCTGCCCAAAGTTTACCTTCCCAAAGAGTGAGATGGCTTCCTACTTCATAGTTCCATGAATATTCAGGTTTATAGCGAGTGGCTTCTTTTACTTCAGGAACTTCATCTTTCTCTACATATTGGTCAATCATAGCAGCAAATTTGGAGAACTCGTCACTCTCTTTTATGGCATCTATCATTGAGTTTTTTAAATCTCCACTGATAAGGTCAGAAAACATTTGTACGTTGTAGCCGCCAGAACGATAACCTTTTGATACGGTTGCATACACATTGTTTCTTTTTCCCCATTCATATTGTAATGCGAATTTGGGGAGAAACTGAACATAATCGTCTGATATTTTCCCGTCATAACCAGCATTTGCGAGCAGATTTTTAGCTTCTAACGACATAGATGGCATTGGGGGAGGAGCCATCATTTTCATGCTGAAGTTGAAATCGGTGGGGTCGCTCACAGAAGTATACTTCATACTCATCTTTTCGTAATCCAAACGTAAGCCGATAGTAAAAGACAATCCTTTTACAAAGAGGTCATTCAATGTCGATTGATGGAAAACTCCCGCATTCCAAATAGGAGTACTGAAGTCTCCGCCTACCAATAATGTAGGGTTGTTGACAGCCAAGTGTAATTTGGGAGCCGAAGGCTTCATGCCATCAAAAATGTTGTTTACATTTCCTTCAATAACATTTTTAACCCCGTCTTCCCAAAATGTCACAGGACCTTTTGTATTCAATGTTTGGTATAAACCGAAAACTCCTGTTGCCCATTGGTATCTTTTATTTGCCTTCGATTTGAATACAATTTCTTCAGAAATAGTGTTAGACTTCTGTTTTTGTTCCAGTGTATAGATTGCTTTTTCTGTGAAATCCTGATCGAGAAACATGCGGTCGTTCAAGTTTTGATACCCTGTGACAGCACTTAATATAAAATTTTGAGCTTGATATTCGATATTAACACCCGTGTTGAGTAACCCACGGCGGTAACTGCTACGGTCATTATACGAAATCTTTCCGATGTAATCAGCCCGGTCTTCGGTGAGTTCTTTGCCTTTTTCTTTAGCTTTGTCTATGGCATTTTGAGTAATCCCGGTGTAATAATAAGGATAACCACCCTGATCGCTATATTCATAACTAAGTGCCAGACCTATTTTCAGATTGGATGTCGGCAGATAGATACCCCGGAAACGTCCGCCTCCGGCATTGCTTTTGTCTACCTTCTCATTGTCGCGTGCCGAATTCTCAAAGAAACCGCCCGTGTGTTCGTAAAAGCCACCGGTAGAGAATGCGAAACGGTCGGACAGGCGGTGATAGTGGGTCAACGATATGTTGTAGTCATTGTAGGTTGCCGCTCCCATGCGGATATCAGTACCCTGATAGGTGAAGGGGGATTTGGTATGCACTTTGATAAGCCCGCCCATCGTGTTACGTCCGTAGAGAGTGGCTTGAGGCCCGCGAAGCACGTCGATACGTTCAATATCAGCATAGTTAAAATCGAATGCAGATTTATCAATATAAGGGATATTGTCTACATAAAGTCCTACGGACGGGGTGTTGATGCGTGAGCCGATTCCGCGGATATAAATGGAAGTGGTCAGTTTGGAACCATAATCGGGGATAAACAGATTGGGGACGATGCCTGTCAGTTTTTTCACAGAGTTCACCTGATTGGCACGCATGTTCTCTTGCGATAAAACAGTGGCTGCCATCGGCAGATCACGCAATTTACGGTTCTCTTTCGGGGTGGCAATCACTACCACTTCTTCGATGTCTACTATTTTTAGTGAGTCTTTTGGGAAGTTCTCCGCCCATGCTGTCCCCGCTGTCAGGAGCATGAGGGCAATCATAATCTTTTTTGTCTTCATCTGTTGTTCATTTACCGGATGCAAAGTAACGGCAAATAAGAGAAACGGGCAATCCTCATTTATTAGGATTTCGGTTGTATGCTCTATTCCGTCACATCCGATTTTTGTTTCCGATTCTGTTTGACGCATTCATTGATTCTGTTTGACGCATTCATTGATTCTGCTTGACACATTCATTCCATTAGGACTGGCTATTCTTTGTGAATAATTTATAAAAAGCAATCGTCTACCGTATACTTTACTGCATGGTTATCTTATATTTACAACCCATTATTCTTATTCACTAATTCACTAAATAAAATTAACTATGAAATCTATTCTTTCCTCCATTCTCCTGACCCTCTCTCTTTGCGGGCTTTTTAGTGCATGTGGCAACGATGACGATTCATCACAAATACAATTAGTGACCGACTACGGAGTGACGGAAGCCGGGCAAACGCTCCGGCCGGGCGATATCGTACATATTTACGGCAATGGCTTTCAGGCAAACGACTGTGTGGAGTACGACTTCCGTTGGGACACCGGTGAGCAGATGTTTCCCGAAGGATTTCGAGGTCCTGTCGCTGCCGAGATTGCAGAGAGCCGTCCGGATGGGATAGACGTGCGTATGCCTTACCGCATGCCGCCTTCCCGTGTCGATATATTCTTGCGTAGAGAAGGCGACAGAATGTTGATGGGCAAGATATTGCTATCAGACGGGCAGACACCCAAAGATTTCCGGCTCTATGCACTCGACAGCCAACGGCACACGATTGACAGGATAGGGGCGGATGGCACAGCGAATGCATCAGCAAATGCATGGGACATCAGCACACGGTCGGATTTCCATTCCATCGCCAACTGCGTATATACCTATGGATTGTGCGGACTTTCGAAAGCGCACGGCATACAGCAACCCTTCTTCCTCGATTTCTGTACCGGTGAATGGAGGCCGTTGTATACCACTGGTTATGGTACATTGGCATTGGTTACCGGAAAACATAGTATGGTTTCTGCTTTTGTGAGAAATCAAAAGGGTTCCTACTACCTTGATAATATCTCCGCTGATTTGGAACAAAGCAACTATGCCGTTCCGACCCGGATGAATGTCGGTTCCGGTTCTGTTATGGGTAGTGCATCTCCGCTGCCTGAAGGATTGAGTGCGGAGCAGTTTGGCGACTATCCCGGAGTGTTTGCGCAAGACCAACGGTTGCTTATTCTATTGTCGGCAAAAATCGGTGAGGGAAAATGGGCGCCTGTGCTTTACAGTCCCTCAAGATTTCATGTACAGGAAACTGTAGAGGTCGATGCGCTTATCCCGTTTTATTTCAGCGTGCGCCTTCCGGCAACAGAAAGCGGGGATACTTTTGCCACGAAGGTAGGGTATGTGGTTTCGGATTCTGCCGATAAAGGCGGCAGCCGTTTTTACTTGTTGGACGTCCCCCAAAGCGAGTGGTGGACGCAAGAGCCGTTTGCCTTTTTGCGGGGTAAGGTAATCTCTGTGTCGCACAACTTTGAGCGCCCCGGCACATTTACCGTATTGTCCGAAGAGGACGGCACATATATGGTTGCCGATTATGACTGGAACCAAGGCGAATGGCAAGCACCTGTCCATACTGCTACCGATATGACATACAGCGCCATAGCATGGGGCAATTAAACGAATCTGTGTGGCGGCGGCCTGTGTGCATTTCTTGTCGCCGTCAGATGCGGTCTACCTCGATATATCCGTTCATCACGGCATAGATAGTCAGTCCTGAGACGGACTTGATGCCCAATTTCTCAGTGATATTCTTCCGGTGAGTGATGACAGTGGTCAGACTGATGTTCAGTTTGTCTGCAATCTCTTTATTAATCAGTCCTTTGGAGAGGAGCACGAGCACTTCAATCTCGCGTGCGGACAGCAGTTCCTGACAAGGTTGCTGCGCAGGCACGGGTGGCATGTCCTTCATCGGATAGCCGCCGTGGTGGGCGTGTTGGTGAAGTTTTAGGATACTCTTCACCAATTCTTCTTCTCCTTCGTAAATGTTGAGCACGGGCACGCCGCTTAGCTGAAACTGCGGACTGTCGCTTGCCAGCACAATCGTTTTGCGTTTTCGCGGAAGGAAGAAGGCATTGTGCTCCACGTAGACCTGTGCGGAGATGAAGTAATGGGCATACATATCCGGAGTATCGTCCATTAGCTCATTGAAACGCCGGAAGATACGTATCGTTGCCATTGGAATCATCTCTTCGAGGATTCCTTTCAGACCGAGACAGGTGAGGGTATTCGGTTCTATAATGGCTATTTCGGGTGATGTATTCATAACTCTGTGTGTCATGATCAACGGTTGATATACTGTGCTGCCGCTTCCGCACATCGCTCGCCGTCCACTCCGGCAGAAACGATTCCTCCGGCGTAGCCTGCGCCCTCCCCGCAAGGGAATAGTCCGCGGACAGTCACATGTTGCAACGTCTCCTTGTCGCGTACGATGCGGACGGGAGAAGAAGTGCGTGTCTCCACCCCAATCATCACCGCTTCATTGGTGAGGAAACCCTGACTGCTGCGTCCGAATTGCTGGAAACCGTGAGATAACCTCCGGCTGATGAACTCCGGCATCCAAAAGTGAAGCGGTGAAGCAATCAGTCCCGGTGCGTATGACGATTCGGGTAAGTCATAACTTAGTTTCTTATGGGTGAAATCCAGCATGCGTTGTGCAGGAGCCGTCTGCCTTCTGCCGCCTTGCAACCAACACTGACGTTCCAATTCTTCCTGAAAATGAAGGACGGGAAGAAGTTGGGTATTGAGTATGGAGAGTTGGGAATTGCTCAGAGATGGATTAAGTGCTAACAACTGCTCGGTTTGTTGCGTAGTCAACTCTCCGTTCTCCGCTTTCCGCTCTGCGCTTGTCAAATCTTCCGGTTGTATCTCCACCACCATTCCCGAGTTGCTCCAACGCGAGCCGCGATTGGAAGGAGACATACCGTTCACTACCACTTGCTCCGGTCCGCTGGCAGCAGGAACAATAAAACCGCCGGGGCACATACAGAAGCTATACACTCCTCTGCCTTCAACTTGCGTGACGAAGCTATATTCTGCGGCAGGCAGATACTTGCCTCGTCCTTCCTTATTATGATATTGTATCTGATCGATCAACATAGCCGGATGCTCCAAACGGACACCGACTGCAATGCCTTTCGCTTCAATCGCCACATTGTTTGCCGCCAGCCAACGATATACATCCCTTGCCGAATGTCCGGTTGCCAGTATCACAGGACCGAGAAAAGTTTTTCCTGTATTTGTTTCGATGCCTTTGACTTCCTCATTCTCGATAATCAATGCTTCCATTCGTGTTTGGAAATGCACTTCACCGCCACATTCGATGATGGTGTTCCGCATATTTTCGATGACACGCGGCAACTTGTCTGTCCCGATATGCGGATGAGCGTCTACTAATATTGCCGTAGAGGCCCCATGCTGGCAGAATACATTCAAGATTTTATCTATGTTCCCTCTCTTTTTGCTCCGGGTATAGAGTTTTCCGTCCGAATAGGCTCCTGCACCTCCTTCGCCAAAACTGTAATTCGATTCCGGGTCAACCGCGTGTTCCCTGCTGATTTGCGCCAAATCCTTTTTCCGCTCGCGCACGTCTTTTCCGCGTTCTACGATAATCGGGCGCAAACCAAGTTCGATAAGACGCAGGGCTGCAAATAGTCCGCCGGGACCTGCGCCCACAACAATCACTTGCGGCTTTCCCTCTACCTTATTATATATAGTATGTTCGTATTCGTCATCCTTAGGCATTTCACGGATATAAGCCCGTACTTTCAGATTGACAAAGATAGTCCGCTGCCGTGCATCGATGCTCCGTTTCAAGATTCGGGTAGCGGTGATTTCACGCAGGTTCAAACCTTTTTCTTTAGAAAGATATTCCTTTAGTTTCTGTTCGTTTGCTGCGATTTCGGGAAGGATTCGGAGTTGGTATTCTTGTATCATATTTTTTCACCACAGAGGACACAGAGGTCACAGAGTTTAATTTTATAGAATGAAACGTTTAATTCCTTGTTTTAAATGAGGTACGTTGAAATTTAGTAATAATCCATATTTCAGGTTACTAAGTTTCATGTACGTTAGTAATTGTGCAGAATGTACAGGTTGTAGTGCTTCAACACTTTTCAGTTCTATAATGAGCTGATTGTCTATCAACAAATCTATTCTGTAATCTGTATCTAATTGAATTCCTTTATAGATTATGGGTAGTTTCTTTTGTCTTTCCACATTTATATTATTTTCTTTTAATTCGTAAAACAAACAGCTCTCATACGTACTTTCAAGTAAACCTGCTCCCAATTGGGTATGTACTTCAAAAGCCAATCCTAAAACTTTATTTGTTAAGACATTAATGTCCTGTATCATTACTTATTATTTAGTTCATTATTCCTCTGTGTCCTCAGTGTCCTCTGTGGTGAATCTATCCGAATAGAGCTCTGAACGCTTCTTCCACCTTTCTCACCGGAACTAACTCAATCTTCAGTTTCTTGGTGTCAATCCCTTGTAAATTATACTTCGGCAACAGAAAACGTTTGAATCCTAATTTCTCGGCTTCACCGATACGTTGCTCTATTCTGTTCACTGGTCGAATCTCTCCCGACAGTCCGATTTCTCCCGCCATGCAAACTTCCGGTTCAATGGCTGCGTCCATATTGGACGAAAGGATAGCGCTGATAACCGGCAAGTCGATAGCCGGGTCATTTACCTTCAGTCCTCCGGCAATATTCAGAAACACATCTTTTTGCGCCAGTTTGAATCCGACACGTTTTTCGAGAACAGCCAGCAGCATATTCATTCTTCTCAAATCGAAACCGGTTGCCGAACGCTGCGGATTTCCATAAACAGCAGAGCTGACCAAAGCCTGTGTCTCAATCAGGAACGGGCGTATTCCTTCAATGGCAGAAGCGATGGCTACTCCGCTCATTCCCTCATGGTCCTGACTCAGCAATAGCTCCGATGGATTGCTTACCTGACGCAACCCGTCCTGACGCATTTCATAAATACCTAGCTCTGCCGTACTGCCGAAACGATTCTTGATACTGCGCAGAATACGATACATATAATGCTGATCGCCTTCAAATTGAAGGACGGTATCTACGATATGTTCCAATACTTTAGGCCCTGCAATGCTTCCTTCCTTATTAATATGTCCGATCAGCAACACAGGCGTATGCGTTTCTTTCGCGAAACGAAGAATAGATGCCGAACACTCTCTGACTTGTGCAATGCTTCCGGGAGACGATTCGATACTCTCAGTTGAAATAGTCTGTATAGAGTCAATGATCACTAAATCGGGATTTGTATTCTTGATATGCACATAAATCTGTTCGAGCGAAGTCTCACAAACAATCAGGCAATCGCTGGAAACACCGGAAAGGCGGTCGGCACGGAGTTTCAGTTGGCGCGCGCTTTCTTCGCCGGACACATAAAGAATCTTCTTTTCCGGCATGTGCAGTACGGTCTGCATGACGAGTGTGGATTTGCCGATTCCCGGCTCGCCGCCTATCAGGACAAGAGAACCCGGCACAAGTCCGCCACCCAATACACGATTCAATTCATCATCGTGCATATTGATGCGTGGCTCGTCGTCCACTTCAATATCGCTAAGTGCCAGTGGTTTGGGCTTCTGTGTTTCAATGCCCGACACCGGCCGGCGGTTGGTCGGTTCTTTCCGTACGATTTCCTCAACATACGTATTCCATTCTCCACACGACGGACATTTACCCACCCATTTCGGTGAATCCTGTCCGCAATTACTGCATACATATACGGTTTTCTCTTTTGCCATCGAAATTCCTTTCTTCTTGTAGGGTACAAAAATAGGGATAATTTATTAGAAATAAGTTATCCCTGCCTAATAGAAATAGATGACCCCTATAGAGTTATCTCTCCCGCCATCGAACGGTTCATCCGGTCGCGCACTTCATCCGGTGTATATCCATGTCCTAACAGGAACATTAATTTAGTGACAGCCGATTCTGTCGTACTGTCATAACCGGAGACAACGCCCGCCTGCAATAACTGGTATCCCGTTTCGTAACGTTCCATCTCTACCGTCCCCGCGTTGCATTGTGTCACGTTGACAATCACGATACCACGTGCGCTAGCCTGGCAAAGCCGACGGATAAACCATTCTTTCCGGGGAGCGTTGCCCGAACCGTACGTTTCGAGCACGACAGCCTTGAGTCCGTCAATCTCCAGAATGGCGGCAATCACATTTTCCTGGATGCCCGGGAAGAGTTTCAGTACCACAACATTGGTATCTAGCAGATAATGAGGCTTCAATTCCCGCTCTTTATCATTTACGTGAATCTGTACATTATTATATTTAATATGAATCCCCGCTTCTGCCAACACCGGATAATTGAAAGACTGGAACGCATTGAAGTTCTCGGCATTCATTTTCGTCGTGCGGTTTCCCCGCATCAGATGGTTTTCAAAGAAGATACATACTTCCGGTACGAGCGCTTTCCCTTCCTTATTTTGTGCGACGGCAATCTCGATGC
>CAMQVH010000067.1 GCA_947038155.1 uncultured Bacteroides sp.
CTTTAGTTCATATAGAACTATGGCATCCGTTGGTTGCTGCCGTTGCAATTCTCTTGATAATAGGCGGTTTGCTGTTTTTATCTGTACAGGATGAAATGGGGGGCGAAAAAAACATTAAAATAATTGCAGAAAAGAATCAGTTATACGTGCTGCCCGACAGCACAAAAGTATGGATGCAGCCGGGCAGTTCGATCCGGTATGCAAAGGCATTTATGCAAGACAGAAGGGTGTGGCTGGTAGGAAATTCCTTGTTTGAAGTACAAAAACATAAGGGCAGTACATTTCAGGTATATATAAACGATGCATTTATAGAGGTGAAAGGAACTTGCTTTTTGGTAAAGCAAGAAGACGCATATTGTAGCGAAGTAACTCTGTTCGAAGGTGAAATTGAATTTAATATTCCGTCTACCTGCCAAAAAACGGCAATGCTTCCCTTGCAAAAACTTACTTACAACTCGATGGATTCACAAACACAAATAGATAATATAGCCAATATCAGTTGGGAAAACGGGAGATACAACTTAAAGGATGTCCCGTTGGATCAATTGATTCAAATCGTGAGCCGGATGTACCATACTGATATTCTTATGGAGGGAGTACATCGGGATGAAGTCTCGTTTAGCGGCAGTATTCATTATAATGAGTCTTTGGACAATGTTCTCAATAAGATTCGTTTCAGCTTGAATCTGAATATCCGAAAAGTAGATGACCGGTTCATTTTATACTAGCCTATTTTTTTATTAACCATATGTCTAATCAAACTTAATTAAAGCATGAGAAAATCACTCAGTTTTCAAAGTTGTGTACGATATTTCAAGAGTATCGTGCTGGTTTTGCTTTTTTATCCGTTGACAGCACTTGGAGCCCAGGGGCATATTACGGTAAAAGGACAGTCTATTACTATCAAAGAAGCTATTCAGCTCATTGAAAAGAACAGTAATTATGTCTTTTTCTACAATGCTGCGGATTTAAAAAACATTCGATTGAAAAATATCAATTGTTCGGGTACGATTGATAAGGTGTTAAAGGAAGTCTTTGCCGATACCGGAATTACTTGGATGATTCAGGACAATGATGTGATTCTGAAAATGAATAAAACGGAATCGGTTCAACAAGCTAAGAAAGCGGAAGTTGTGGGTGTGGTTACCGACGCACGGACGGGAGAACCTGTCATTGGAGCAAGTATCGCTATTGTGGGAACATCGACAGGTGTTATCACCGATATCGACGGTAAGTTTGTGATTCAGGCAAATCCGCAGGATGTGCTGAAAGTATCGTATGTGGGATATACCACCAAAGAAGTGAAAGTAGGCAATCGGAAAGTGCTTACCATCGATTTGGCGGAAGATGCGCAGGCACTTGAAGAAGTGGTGGTGACGGCTTACGGAACAGGACAGAAGAAGGCAAGTATGGTAGGTTCGATACAGGCCATCCGTCCGGCAGAACTGAAAGTGCCTTCAACGAATCTTTCCAACTCATTTGCCGGTCGTCTGGCAGGTGTGGTTGCCGTTCAGCGTACCGGCCGTCCCGGAGCTGACGGTTCGGATTTCTGGATTCGCGGTATTTCAACCCTGAGCGGAACAACATCTCCTCTGATTATTATTGATGGTGTACAGGTGTCTTCGGCCGATTTGAACGCCCTGGACCCGGAAGTAATCGAAGGATTCTCCATCCTGAAAGATGCTACCGCTACAGCAATGTATGGAACCCGCGGTGCCAACGGTGTAATGATTGTCACTACTAAATCCGGACAGAATTTGGATAAGCCGATTATCAATTTCCGTGTAGAAGGGCAGGTGAGCCAGCCTACCAAGACTCCCAAGTTTGTGGATGGAGCTACGTATATGGAACTGTTCAACGAAGCAGTGAAGAATGATGGCAGTTCGGACGTTCTGTATAGTCAGGATAAGATTAACGGTACGCGTATGAAACTGAATCCATATGTTTTCCCAGATGTGAATTGGTATGATGAGATGTTTAATAATATAGCTTTTAATGAGAAAGTGAACTTTAACATCCGTGGTGGAGGAAAGAAGATTGATTATTTTTCGAGTATCTCGGTCAATCACGAATCAGGTATGTTGAAGAACCGTTCCAAAGATTTTTTCTCTTACAACAATAATATTGACGTGATGCGTTATGCTTTCCAGAACAATATTAATGCATACCTTAGCAAGTCATCAAAGTTATCTGTAAGATTGAACGTGCAACTTCGTGATTTGCGTGAGCCTAACCGTGGTGTTGATGATATCTTTGCAGATGCAATGAACACAAGTCCGGTTGAATCTCCCGTTTTCTATGAGCCTGATGGAGTGACCAATCATGTGAAATGGGGTACTACCGACCGTTTGATTACAGCTTATCAGGGTAATCCCGTTGCCCAACTGACTACAGGATATAACGATACGTTTGAAAGTACGGTTATTGCTGCAATTGAATTTGAACAGAAATTGGATATGCTGACTAAAGGACTTCGTTTCAAGGCTTTGGGAACATTCAAGAACTGGTCGAAATCGGTGAACAAATATAGCGCCGGCTGGAATAAATATTTGTTGGATTCGTATCAACTCAACGAAGATGGTTCGTACAGCTACACCACAAGCAGGGTAGGCAACGAAGTAACAACCGACTTGAACAATGCCATAGAAACGGCGGGAGATCGCCGGATTTATCTGGAAGCAATGGTTGATTATAACCGTACATTCGGAAAGCATGATGTGAATGCCATGTTGCTTTATAATCAGGACGAGCTTGTCAATAATGTGCCGAGTGGCGATACGGGTAGTCAAAGGCTTATCAGCTCGCTGCCCAAACGTAAACAAGGTCTTGCCGGACGTTTTTCGTATGCATACGACGGCAAATATATGGCGGAAGTCAATATGGGTTACAACGGTTCCGAGAACTTTGCGAAAGGACACCGTTGGGGTTTTTTCCCTTCCGTAGCGTTGGGGTATAATATCAGCGAAGAGAGTTTTTTTGAACCTCTTCGTAAAGTTGTCACTAATATGAAACTGCGTGGTTCGTGGGGATTGGTCGGTAATGACCAGATTGGGGGCGAAAGATTTATCTATATGCCTACAATCGATCTGTCCGGCAAAGGCTTTACTACCGGTATCGACCAAAACTATGGACTGAACGGACCGGTTTACACCCGTTACGAAAACAATAATATCACTTGGGAGGTAGGAAAAAAAATCAATTTAGGAGTTGACTTGCAACTGTTGAACAGTCTCAACATCGTGGTTGATATCTTCCGTGAGAACCGTAGAAATATCTTTCAGAAGAAAGGAACCATTCCTACCTATTTGGGAACCGGATCTACGGATGTGTATGGTAACCTTGCCGAGATGAAGAATCAGGGATTCGACCTTTCGATTGACTACAACAAGGCCTTCAGTAAAGATTTCTATATGAACTTTAAAGGAACCTTTACGTATGCCCACAATGAGATTACCAAATACGACGAAGCACCTAAGTATGCTTTTCAGTCGAAAGTCGGACAGAGTGCCAATGTGACCTCGGGATATTTGTCGAACGGATTGTTCTTGGATGAGGCTGAGATAGACCGTTACAATCAACAGATGGGGTCTACATTGGGGGCAGGCGATATCAAATATATCAATGTGTCGAAAATGCACGGATATGATGATGATATCGTAGATGTGGACGACTGGACATGGATTGGAAACCCGTCTGTACCTGAAATCGTATATGGTTTCGGACCTTCGTTCAAATATAAGAAATGGGACTTCTCTTTCTTCTTCCAGGGTGTGGCGAAAACCTCCTTGTTTATGAGCGGATTTCATCCTTTCGGCGACAACTCATTGCGTAACGTACTGCAATTTGTGGCAAACGACAGATGGTCGCCCACCAATCAGAATGTGGATGCGAAGTATCCGCGCTTGACACGTAAGACAAGTTTGAATAACACCCGTACATCCGATTACTGGATGCGCGACGGTTCGTTCTTGAAACTGAAAAATATGGAAATCGGATATACATTGAAGAGAATGCGTTTCTATGTGAGCGGTTCCAATCTGCTGACATTCTCTAAGTTTGATTTATGGGACCCGGAACAGGGAGGCGGAAGCGGATTGAAATACCCGACACAACGTGTCTTTAATGTAGGTTTCCAGATGACTTTCAATAATTAAATTTACATAGTATGAAAAATATAATAAAATATCTGTTTTTGGCATTGTTTGCAGGAGTTACAATGGTTTCCTGCAATTTCTTGGATGTGGTTCCGGCGGAGAAAGCAAGCGATAAGGATGCTTTTTCCAGCCCTAAAGCGGCAGAAAGATTCCTATACTCTTGCTATGGATATATCCCGCAGATTAATATGGTGCAGAACTGTCTCGACTTCAGTGGAGATGAGATTATAAGTCCGTTTGTTCAGGAATCGTACGTGAAATTTGCCGAAGGCGTCTATACTTCGGGAAACTTGATTATCAGCTATTGGAACGATTTGTTCTTGGGTATTCGCCAATGCTATTTGTTGAAGCAGAACATCAACTCGGTTCCCCGCATTGACCAGGAAACGATAGACAGTTATGTGGCTCAGGCTGATTTCCTGATTGCTTATTTCCATATGTTGCTGATTAAATGCTACGGCCCTGTCGTATTGGTGAAAGAATTGCCGATTTTGGATACTCCAAGAGAGAATCTGTTGGGACGTACCGCTTATGACGAGTGCGTGCAGTGGACTTGCGATATGTTTGACAGTGCTGCCGGAAAATTGCCGGCCACTCGTACCGGTTCGGAATACGGACTTGCAACCAGCGTGGCTGCAAAAGCCCTTAAAGCCCGATTGCTGCTTTATGCGGCTTCTCCTCTGTTCAACGGCAATACGGAATACTATAGTGAATTTGTCAATACGGACGGCAGTGCGTTGATGCCTCTCTCTTACGACGAAAATAAGTGGAAAAAGGCAGCAGACGCCGCACTTGAGGCAATCAATCTGGCAGAGTCCAACGGATATAATTTATATGAAATGCAAGAAGGAGATTTGAGCGGTTATCCCGAACCTCAGGATTTGATACAGCGCACGATGCGTTTTACATTTATGGACAAGGAGAACTCGACAGAAGTGCTGTTTGCCGAGACGCGTAAAGCGGGTGCATACGGCTTGCAGCCCAAATCCTTGCCTTTCTTGAGTGACGGCTCGTGGAATGGTGTTGCGCCGACTTTGACTATGGTGGAACGTTTTTATACGAAAAACGGGCTTCCTATTGACGAAGACCCTGAGTTTGATTATCAGAACCGCTTCTCGGTAGTTCCTTTCCCCGATGATGTTACCTATGGCGAAGGACAGACCTTGAAGATGAATATTGACCGTGAACCCCGTTTTTATGCTTGGATTGCATTTCAGAATGGTTATTATGAATGCCAGACAGAGTCTAAAGAGAATGCATATGTAGCGAGTGCCGAGCGTGTGGGAGGCAAGAAATGGCTGACGGATTTTACACTACAGGGAAATTGTGGTAAGCAAGGTAGAAATAACAACTATTCAAAAACCGGATACTTGAATAAAAAGGGAGTTCATCCGGGAGTAGCTGCTTCCAAATCGCAAAAGGCGCCCTCAAAGGACTATCCGTGGCCGGTTATCCGTCTGGCGGAATTGTATCTGAGCTATGCAGAAGCGTGTATCGCTTACAATAAGGAAGGCTATCTTGAGAAAGGTATGGAAAAACTGGACAGAGTGCGTCAGCGTGCCGGACTTTCTTCTGTGAAAGACTCTTGGAAGAATGCGAAGAATCCGATAGTGAGCTATGCGGGAAATGGTGGTCTGAACGGTAAACTGACAGAAATCGTAAGACAGGAAAGAATGATAGAACTTTATTTGGAACAACAGAACTTCTGGGATATCCGCCGTTGGAAATTGGGAGCCCAATACTTTGATGTACCGGTAAGAGGTATGAATATCAATGCTTCTGATATCAATGGATTTGCCACGGTGAAAACACTTCCCGATGTGCGCAATTTCGATACTCCGCGCCAGTATTTGTTGCCGATTCCGGCTGAAGAAGTGAGCAAGAATCCTAATATGGTGCAGAATCCTAATTATTAATTAAATTTTAGCATGACTGTTATGAAGAAAAATATTTTTTTATTGGTTGTCACTCTACTCTTGGTTGGGTTTGCAGGTTGCAGTGACGAAGATACAAAGTCTGTTGTTCCTTCTGATGTGATTGATTTAAGTGCCGATACTCAAGATAAGCCCGGTTATATTGTGCTTCGTTGGGTTACGCCTGATGATAATACAATCAGATATATAAAGGTATCTTATTATGATTATTTATTGGAACAGGATGTGGTAAGGCTGGCAAGTGTTTATGCGGATAGTGTGCTGATTCCGGATACGCGTAAAAAGTTCGGAGAATATGAATTTAAGGTACAGTCTTATAGTGAAACGGGTGATGCGGGAAATGTTCAGACAATCAAGGCTGTTTCGGAACCGGCTAAGGTGCAAATTGTGTTTGGAGAGTCCAGACAATTGGCATTGACCGAGGAACAGTTGTCGACAAATGCTCAGGAAGCCTCGGAGGGACCTATAGCGAATCTCATTGACGGGAACACCGGCTCTTATTTTCATACAGCCTGGAGCGGGACTGTTCCTGCGTCTCCTCACTGGTTCCAGATAGATACAAAAAAAGAAATCACTTACTTTAAGTATGAGTCGGTGGCACGCAATGGAAACAATATTCCTGATGATGTGGATATTATGGGTAGCAATGACGGAGTCAATTTTGAATTGATTGAGAATCTCACAAAGGCTAAGAATGGAATGTTGATGAGTACAACTCCATATATGTCTCCTATTTTGGGAGATAATTCCAAGCCCTATCGTTATATACGCTATTCGGTGAACCATACAAATACCGGTTCTGTCTTTTTCAGTATGGCGGAATTCAAATTATTTGAGGTTAATGCAAGTGTTGTTGATCCTGAAGCTGATTAGTGGGAAGCGTGGTATGCAGAGATTGAAATAATCGGATAGATTTTGTCTTGCAGACAAATCAGGCGGAAATATGAATATTTCTTTTCAGGGATAATATTGGATTTCCGCCTTTTTTATGGGTGTTTTGAATAAAGTTACATAATAATAAGATTTCGGTAAATGGTAAACAGTCATATAAAAAAATGTTTATTTGTCTTTTTCATACTTGTACATTGGGCGGTTGCTTTCTCTTGTACAAGTGATGATGAGGCATTGGAGGTGGTCGAGTTGTCTGTTAATAAGGAAGTGGTGGACTTCAAATGTGAAGCCGGCACGCAGAACATAACGGTTTCGACGAATGCTCCGATTTGGGAGGCTACGGCGGATAAGAGCTGGTGTACGCTTTCTGTGGCAGGAAAGATCCTGAAAATTTTCGTAGACGAAAGTGAAGAAAGATTGGTGCGTGAGGCTGTCATAACAATAACGGCGGAGGGCCTGAAAAAGACGGTTAAAGTTCGTCAGTTGGGATATGAGCCTGCTATATTGATTGATACAAACGTATTTGAAGTGGAAGTCATCGGGAAAGAGATTTCTTTCAATGTCACTACCAATGTGGAGGTAAATGCCGGATTTCCTGATTGGATTTCTGAAAAAGTAAAATCCCGTGCACCGGAAATGGTGACATCAACCCATGCTTATGTGGTGAAAATCAGTACATTGAATGAAAAGAGAGAGGGAACTATTGTTTTTACGGAAGTTTTGCCGGAAGGGGCTTCAGAAGAAAGTACTCCCGCTTCTGCTTCGGTTTTGATTGTACAGCAGGGTCTGAATGAATATAATGGCGGTGCGGGAGAAGATATAGAAGGAGATATCAAAGTGAAAGTTGTGAGTGGTACTGATACTTCCCATCAAGGGGAAGATGCTATCGGAAAGTCTTTTGACGGTGATTATACTACGTTGTATCATTCGAACTGGTCTAATGGTGGAGCGAATTATTTTCCAATTACGCTGACCTATAATTTTGCGGAAGCGTTTGATGTGGATTATCTGATTTATTATCCCCGTCCGTCAGGGTATAATGGTAATTTTAAGGAGGTGGAAATTCAGTATTCGGAAGATGGAAATGTATTTACGAAGTTGCTTGACAAGGATTTTGAGGGGGCGGCAACAGCTGCCAGAGTCACTTTTGACAATACGGTTCGGGCTAAGTCTTTCCGTTTTATCGTGAAAAGCGGTGCGGGAGACGGTCAGGGATTTGCTTCCTGTGCCGAAATGGAGTTTTATGCCAAGAATCTGAATGCTTTTGATTATTCCACTCTTTTTGAGGATGAAACGTGTAGCAACCTGAAAGTGGGAATCACGGAAGCGGATATCGAGAATTGTAAATATCCTTTTTTCAAGAATCTGGCGTATTACATGCTCAAGGATAAGTATGACAGAAATTTCCGTGTGGCAGACTATAAGGCGTTTCCAAATCCGGATATCCAGTCGGAAACCCACAAGACGAATCCGTACAGCCTTCTTGATAATCCGACGGGAATCTTGGTGAAAGAAGGAGAAACTCTGGTAGTAATGGTGGGTGATACATACGGAAAGAACGTCGGAATGAAGGTACAGAATCTGGACGTGCCGGGAGGTGACGGTTTCGGAGGAGTTACGTATCCGTTGTATCAAGGTATTAATAAGTTGACAATGACTGGAAAGGGACTGGTGTATGTGATGTATCATACCAAGACATTGGTAGAGGCGGAAACGGCACGGCCTGTAAAGATTCATTTTGCTTCGGGTACGGTGAACGGTTATTTTGATTCGCAGAATGTAGAGCATCGGGGGCGTTGGAATGAATTGCTGGGTAAAGCTACGGATAAATATTTTGATGTGGTGGGACGGTATGCGCATCTGACATTTGAGACCAATGATTTCAGGAAGTATGCTGCTACAAACGGTAATGAATTGATTGATCTTTATGATAAGATTGCTCACAGTGAAATGCAACTTCTTGGCTTGGAGAAATATGGCAAGATGTTCGGAAACAGAATCTATCTCAATGTCATGTATCACTCTTTTATGTACGCAACTGCTTATCATACGGCTTATAATCAGACAACTATGGGAGATGTGTGTGATCCTGATGTCTTGAAAACTACCGGTTGCTGGGGGCCTGCTCACGAAATCGGGCATTGCAACCAGACTCGTCCGGGGATCAAGTGGATAGGACTGACGGAGGTGACTAATAATATCATGTCCGAGTATGTGCAGACCACGGTGTTCGGCCAACCCTCCCGAATACAGACCGAGGATATGGGGGCGGTTTACCGCAACAGATATTCGAAGGCCTGGAACGGTATTATTGTCCCGAAAGCTTCTCACGCCAACTTTACCAACATCGATGATTCGAACGATGTGTTTTGTAAACTGGTTCCTTTCTGGCAATTGGAACTTTACTTTGGTAAGGTACTTGGACTGACTCCTCTTCAGCAGTCGGATTGTGGCGGCTTTTATCCGGAGGTTTTCGAGTATGCCCGTGCAAAAGATTATGGTGGCATGAGTGAAGGAGAAATTCAGTTGGATTTCGTTTATAATTGTTGTGTGGCAGCCCGTCTGAATCTGCTTGATTTCTTTGAAAAATGGGGATTCCTGACTCCGGTAGACAAGCTGATTGATGATTATGGTACGAAAACTTTGAAAGTGACTGAAGGCATGGTGGATGCACTGAGGAAGAGAGTGGAGAGTCTGGGATATAGTAAATTGCAGGATACAGCCCTTGAATATATATCGGATAATACATGGGAATTGTACAAGACCAAGTCACAGGTTATACCTGGAGTAAGTGCAACCCGAAGCGGCAATACCATTACAATAAAGAATTGGCAGAATGTGGTGGTTTATGAAGTGAGGGATGAGGTGGATAATCTTGTCTTTGTTTCCAGTGGTGAAACGACACCTTCTGCTACCGATATGTTTACGCTTTCCGGCAACTGGAATGATGGCTATAAACTTTATGCTGTTTCGGCAGCAGGCAAACGGACTGAGATTCCGGTTGCCAATTGACTGATGTTATAAATTTTGCCATAGATTGATACAAGGCTGTTTTATCTGATAACTGTGACGGCTGTGTTAATCTATGGCATTTTTCATGCTTTTTATAGATGTAGTTCTCGGTAAAAATATTATCTTTGTATATAGCAAGATTTTATACAATATGAAGGAAGAAGAGTTGATAGAGCAAGTAAAAAAAGGTAATAATATAGCTTTCGCTGCATTATATGATTACTATTGGCAGAGAGTCTATAATTTTACCAAGCTATATGTAACTTCTTCTGATAGTATTTCTGAAATTGTACAGGATGTTTTTGTGAAGTTCTGGGAATCTCGCCATTTATTGGATAGTAACAGGAAGGTGGAGGGCTTTTTATTTATTATTACCCGGAACATCATTTTTAATAAGGCACGTAGCAGGATGCGTGAAGATATGTTCAAAATGACGGTATTACGTTCCATTGAGAATGAAGAGCCGTATAATCAAGAAGACCGGATGGTGGCTGAGGATTTGAAGGAATATATCGACCGGTTGATCGCTGTTCTGCCAGAAAGACAACGTGAGATATTTTTAATGAGCAGGGAGGAGAATATGACTTATCGGGAGATTGCCCTCCGCTGCGGGATCGGTGAAAAAGCCGTAGAACGGCATATTCACCTCACCTTGAAATTTTTGAAAAAGAATCTTCTTTTATTCATTTTGTTTTCCATGCTCCCCGAGTGAAGTCGGGTATACTCATCGGCATGCTTCCATTCAACACGGATTTTTCGCTTAGTTCTGTGATGCACGACCATTCTGCTGCGTCATATACGTCCATGTCCAGTGGAAGCCCGTTGCGCAGGCAATAGATAAGGCGATAGTCCATTACATAATTCATTTCATTGGGCAACCCTTTACGGTGCGCTTCTTCACCGATAGTCGCGCTGAAAGGGTGTTTGTAGCGTGCCAGTGTTTTCTCCAGTCTTTCTCCTGTAAGCGGTGTGTCACCGTTCGGATCCAGCGCTATGCATGGAACCGGATATTTTTGTGCAAAACCCAGTGTGCCGCACACTGTTTGCAGGCGGCTGTAAGGACGTGGGGTAGATACGTCATATTGAAGCATGATTGTTTTTCCCTTGAGCGTATGGATAAGGGTTGTATTGACATCTCCCAATTGATATTTCTGGCAGGCTTCCGGTGAGTACTCACCAAACATCCGGCGGGCATATTCGGTCATTCCTGCCTGGTGGGTAGACATGGAAACAAGATATTCCATCCGGTCGCTACGATGAATGTTGAGAATCTGGCAGGCGGGTCCCAAGCCATGAGTGGGGTAGGGATTGCCGGTATGTTCAATGCTGTACTTCTTTCCCCAGTGGTTGTGATAGCCGCCTTCGCTTTCTTCGGCAAAATACATCGAACGAAGGTCGTGGATATAGGCACCTTCTACGTGCATGATCTCTCCGAGTATTCCTCGACGGGCCATATTGAGAGTAGTCAGTGCGAAAGGGTCATAGCAGCAGTTTTCTAGCATGATGCAGTGGCGTCGGGTTTTCTCTGCCGTATCGACCAGTTGCCAGCACTCTTCCACGCTCATAGCTGCCGGAACTTCGATGGCTACGTGTTTGTTGCATTCCATGGCAAAGGTAGCCATCGGTGTATGCATCAGCCAATCGGTGCAGATGAAAACTAAATCCACTCCGTCTGATTCGCACATTTTCTTCCAGCCGTCTGTTCCGGTATATCCGATGGCTTCGGGGCGGTTCGCCTCTTTTAATTGTTGCTGTGCTTTGTGAAGGTTGCCTTCCCTAATTTCACAAAGGGCTTTGATTTCTACTCCTTCTATTTGCAGATAACGTTGTAGGGTGAGTAAGCCCCGGTTGCCCAATCCGATGATTCCTATATGAACGGTAGGGATAGGGGGATGCGCTAACTGGAGCACGTGAGTTTGTGTCAGAGAATCTTTCATAATCATAGCGGTCTGAAGTAAAACAAAAAAAGAGAATCTAATTTCTCAGATTCTCTTTAGAGAGCGGAAGACGGGGCTCAAACCCGCGACCCTCAGCTTGGAAGGCTAATGCTC
>CAMQVH010000068.1 GCA_947038155.1 uncultured Bacteroides sp.
CTGCATACCAACTCCAATCGCCTTTGCTATCCGTGTAGTTCACATTCCATTCCCAGCCGCGGTTGCGTACTGCTCCTACGTTCTGATAAGGCGCTGAGAGAGAGCCCAGGAAAATGCCGGGCATAGCCAACTGCATCAGAATATCGGAAGTTTTTTTGTCAAACCATTCGAAGGAGGTCTGTATTCTGTTGTTGAAGAATCCAAGGTCGATAGCGACGTTTACAGAACGGGTCGTTTCCCATTTAATGTTTTCATTGGGGACGGATGTCTGTACCATACCCGCCTGCTTGTTTGCACCTTGGTCGAAGAAATAATTTCCGCTTGCACCCAAAGTAGCCGCATAAGCGTAGTTACCGATTTCCTGATTACCCAATTTACCCCATGACAGACGTAACTTTCCGAGAGAGAAGTTCCTGTAATCTTTCATAAAACCTTCGTTTGAGAATACCCATCCGGCAGACAATGAAGGGAATGTGGCATAACGATTGGCTTTAGGCATACGTGAGGAACCGTCATGACGAATATTGAATTCGAATAAATACCGGTCGTCATAACTATAGTTTACACGACCGAAGAATGATTGAAGCTTATATTCTTCTGATTCTCCTGTTGCTCCCGGATTGATTGTACCTCCTTTGAGCTCATAAATATTCTCGGTTGGGAACCCTTGTATGGAGGCTGTTGTTTTGTAAAAACGTGAACCGATGACCGAATGTCCCAACAGCACATTGATGCTGTGCTTGTCGAATTGCTTGTTATAAGTCAGCAGGTTTTCGTTTGTCCATGTTGCGTTGCGATACCAATAATCCTCTTCCTTATTAGTCTCTCCTGCTGCTTTTACGGTGTTTCCGTCCGCATCATAGCGAGCAGGAGATTTTGGGGTGTAAGACTTAGTCGCATTCAGGTCGAAAGCATAAGCGAGGCTTGTCTGGAACTTCAATCCGTCCCACAGTTCAATACCGGCAAACGCCTTGCCGTTGAAACGCCAATATTCGTTGCTGCGATGACCTAAGGACATTAACTCTACGGGGTTTTTTACCATTTCAGCGTTCATTGACGAACCGTCTACATAGCCATAATGTCCGTTGGAGTACATCACCGGTACGGTTGGACGGGTGAACCAGGATACGAAACGCATGATACCGCCTTCGCCCGAAGGAGCAACAGCAGGAGCTGTCACGTTGTTTTTGTTACCGGACAAGTTCAGTCCGAATGTGAAACGTTTGTAGCGTGTGTCAAGGTTCGAACGGAAAGAGAAGCGTTCTACTCCTGTTTTCATCATGATACCTTCTTGGTTGGAGTACGCCACTGAAGTCATGAAGTGTGTGTTTTCACTACCTCCCGACACTGATAAATGGTGTTGGTGCATGCTGGCATTGCGTAGCACTGCGTCCAGCCAATTGGTGTTTGCATAATGGTCGGGATCCGAACCGTCTTTCAGCTTTTGTAGAGCTTCTGGTGAGAAAGTGTCAGGGTTCACTTCGTTTCTCATCAAAGCCCAGTTATAACTGTCTACATAGTCGGGAACGATGCCCGGAGTCTGTAGTGTATAGCTTCCCGAGTAGGATACTTTTACTCTGCTGGAAGCTTGTCCGCGCTTGGTGGTAATCAATATCACACCATTGGCGGCACGTACACCGTAAATAGCCGCTGATGCTGCATCTTTCAATACGGAGATATTGTCGATATCCGCAGAGGGGATTTCGGATATTTGTGAAAGGCTGCCCTCTACGCCGTCAATTAATACCATCGGATTGTTGTTTCCAAAAGTACCGATACCACGAATTCTTATTTCTGGATTGTCATTGCCGGCTTGTGCGCCGTTCTGAGTCAGCACCAACCCCGGCAGACGGCCTTGCAGCAAAGTAGCTGTATTGGCAACCGGAATATCTTGAATATCTTTGGCGGATACAGAAGCTACAGAACCGGTTAGATTCACTTTCTTTTGGGTTGCATATCCCACCACGACTACTTCGTCAAGTTTTTTGGAGTCTTCTTCCAAAGTTATTTTAAAATCGTTTTTGTTTCCTACGGGAAGAATTACGTCTTTATATCCCAAAAAACTAACGACCAATGTTTGTGAAGGTTGTGCCTTCAGCTGAAAAGCACCGTCTATATCGGTGATGGTTCCTTGTGTTGTACCTTGAATCACTACACTGGCTCCTATGATAGGTTCGCCGGCTGCATCGTACACTTTACCTGTCACTGTGCGTTCCTGTGCATATGCTGTAAGAGATAACAGCATGAGGACGCCTGCTAAAAACATACGTAAAAAATTTCGCTTTTGTCCATTCATAATTTTAAATTTAACTAAGTTAATAGGTTCTTTGTTGTATAATACTGATGTTTTCATAACTAAAAGATGTCAGTGTGTTTTTATTTCCATTGATAATGGCGTACCCAGTCTACTTCCATCTCTACGGGTAAATCGGCTGGATCTACTGTGCCAACCCAAGTTCCTCCTAATTGCATGTCGATTAGCAAATATTGAGGAATATTGAAAGGAAATTGTCCTTCCTGTTCGGTTTCAATTCGGGGGTAAACAAAATTGCGCTTTCCGTTGACATGGAACACCAGACTGTCCGGCCAGAAATCCACTCCATATACATTGAATTCCTCGGGATTAATGGGAATAGTACTTCCGTGTTTCGGGTTGTTTTCTATTCCTAATGTATAGGTATAGTGCGAGTGTACGGTTTGGTAGACAATAGAGTCATGGTTCAGACGTTCCATGATGTCCACTTCTCCTCCCATAGGCCATGAGTATTTATCTGTTTCATAAGGCAATGTCCATATGGCAGGCCATGCTCCTTTTGCCCCATGCAGCCTGGCGCGCACTTCGATGCGTCCTCCGTGGAAAGCATGCTTGCCTTTCGTCCACAATCCTCCGGTCAGGTACTTGGCGGTGTCTGTTTTAGTGTTGTCATTGATAATACCTTTTAAGATAAGAAGACCGTCACGCATTTCATAACAACGGTCGTCCGATGACTGGGTGTTTTGCCAGTCTGGTTTGCCGCGGGGGATACGGCTCCAAATAGCAGTGTCGGGTTCTGTTCCATTAAAATTGTCTTCCCACACCAGTTCCCAGTTAGGGGTATGAGTACAAGAAAACATACTACATACCGAGAATAATAAAAGTATAACCTTTTTCATACGTTTTAATTTGGGTTCACAGAATTTACTTTAAATAATTAACACGCAAACGTATTTTTTTTCTTTTGTAAATGACTCAGAAATCGTATAATTCAAGTCAAATCTTGTCTAATTGAGACGATTTCAGTGCTTTTTTTTAAAAAATCCCCCTTTTTTTATGAATACTTGATGAAAAAGATGAGGAACAGATTCTTAATGATAAGAAAAAAAGTATTTTTGCAAAAAATGAAATTACAATGTATCGTGCCTTAATCATACTATTATTTCTGTTGACAGAGGTAAAACTACTTTCTTCTGAACACAGTGTTAATTATTCATTCACTCAACTTTCCATTGAGCAAGGACTTTCTCAAACTACTGCCCAATCTATCTTGTTGGACCATAAAGGTACTCTGTGGGTAGGTACCAAAAGTGGATTGAATAGCTATACCCAGGAAGGGATAAAAACTTACTTGCATCACTCGGGGGATCCTTATTCTCTCCCAGGTAACTATATCAATCATCTGGCTGAGGATTCTTTAGGGAATTTTTGGATAGCGACTTCAAAGGGACTAGCTCTGTATGATGATGAACAAGACCGGTTTAATATTGTTAACACCTCCATTATCTATTCATCTGTAGAAGTTGAAGGTGGAATATGGTTTGGTAGCGAGAATGCTATTCATTGCTATGATTATATAAGTAAGAAATTGAAAACAATTCATATCGGAAAAGAAGAAGGCAAAGATATTAATCTGGTGGATTACAGGATTCAGAAAATGCTTTATTTCGAAGATGGCAAGATTCTGATAGGCACTCGGAAGAAAGGAATCTATTTATATGACTGCCGCATCAGGCAATTTACCCTGTTGATACCAAGCAGTCAGAATCTGTTGACATCGTTATATGTAACAGCAGACCGACACATTTACGTTGCTTTTTATGGCGATGGATTCTACTGCTATGACCGGACAGGAAGAATGAAGGAACATTACACGAAAGAAAATTCCGGATTGAAAAACAATTATGTGTTGGACATGGCAGAATATAATGGTAGCATATGGTTGGCAACAGATGGAGGTGGAATCAATTTATTTACTCCCCGGACCTTTCAGTTTTCGCAATTGCAACACATAGTGGGGGACTATTCTTCTTTGCCGGTCAATTCCATTACCTTGTTGTACAAAGACATGAAAGGCGATTTATGGGCGGGAAGTGTGCGCGGTGGGATATTTAGTATAAAAGAAACGTATATAAAAACATATAAAGAGGCAATTCTGAACAGTACCCACGGACTCAGTGAGGAATCAGTGATTAGCCTTTATGAAGAAAAGGACGGCAAAGTATGGATTGGAACGGATGGTGGAGGAATCAATCTATATGATCCGTCTACTGACAAGTTTACCCATTTTCCTTCTACTTATGGTGATAAGGTTGTTTCTATCGCCGAAGTATCTGAAACTGAACTGATGGTGTCTTTATATACCAAAGGAATTTTCCTATTCAATAAGAAAACACATAAATACCGACCTTTCACTATCGTTGATGAAGAGACTAATAAGAAAGAATGTTTTTATGGTTATCTTCCTTTAGCTAATCAGGTGGCGGACGGTAAGATATATATTATCAGTTGCGGCACTTACGTATACCATACGCATGACGGTACATTTTCGAGGATGCAAACTGACCGTGATTATGATTTTTCCAATGATGCACTTTGTCTGTCGTACTCCAATGATAGATTCTCCCTGTTAAAGTGTGCGCACCAGGCTTTTTGGGTCGATCAGAAAAGTGATAGTATCCGGCTGTTGTTTGAGTTGGAGAAAGATGAAATGATTACTTCTATGTCCTACGACAACAATCGTATGATATGGACCAGTACCAACAAAGGACTTGGATTTTTTGACCTGGAAAGTCAAAAGTATCATCGTATCCGTACCAGACTTTTCAATAGTATTTCCTTCCTTATTGCTGACGGAAAGGGGCGTTTGTGGATTTGTGCCCAAAATCATTTATATTCTTATATCATTAAAGAGAATAGATTCATTCTTTGGAACAGTTCGGATGGTTTCCCGCCTAACGAAATCTTGTTTGCATACCAAAAACAGTCTAGTAGGGATTATATTTATTTAGGAGGTTCGGAAGGGTTAGTTAAAATTAATACGGATATTCCATCTACCGAAACTCAAATACCGGAAATATATCTGTCCGAAATCCTTTTTAATGGTAGTCCTTCTTTGAAGAGAGTAAAGGAAAACACCATAGAGATACCGTGGAATTATAATTCGCTTTCTGTTCACTTCCGCATCAGGAACAGGGATGTGTTTCAGAAATACTTATTACAATATACTATTGAAGGCAGGGGTAAACAGTCGATTGAAACCTACGATCCGGTATTGAATTTATCTTCCTTGTCGGCAGGTAATTATTCAATATGGGTTTCGTGTAATACAAAGAATGGAAATCGAACCCCGTCTAAACAATTAATACATATTATCGTCACTCCTCCTTGGTATAAAACAGTCTGGTTTATTAGTACGGTTGCCGTTTTGTTTATTGCTATGACGGCAGGTATCGGTTACATTAATTACCGTCGGAAAGAACGCAATATGAAAGGTAATGTGAACCACTTCTTGCAAGCTGTATTAAATGATATGCTTAGTAGCAAAGAAGAGAAACAGAGGAGTGAAGAGGATAATCTTTTGGAGCCTTCGTTGTCTGATGTCACATTAAAAGAAGTGGATGATAATCGGATGGAGGAAATAGAGCAGCAAACTCCAAAGAAAAACAGTAAGGAAGATGAAGACTTCATTAATAAACTTAACACACTTATCAATGAGAATATGGCAGGTGGAGAACTTTCTATCAAATTCCTGACGGACAATATGGCTATGAGCAGAGCTTCTTTATATAATAAGGTGAAGTTGCTGACTGGTTTGGGAGTTAATGATTATATTAATCGGTTGCGTATTGAGAGATCTGTTTTTCTGCTTACAAATACTAATATGAACATTAATGAAATATCCTATGAAGTAGGTTTCTCTTATCCCCGATATTTTAGCACTTCCTTTAAACAAGTTAAAGGAATGACGCCTACCCGGTTTAAGGAAGAGAATAAGAAGAACTGATTGCTGTTTTGTGTTATGTTCGTTTGTCTGAATAAAGAGGATGGTTATCGTTTTTTTTGTTAAAATCCCGTTCCTGCCTTATTTTCTTTAAACTTTCGTGAACAAAATCCTGATTCGTCTGTTTTTAATTATGCAAATCGCCTGATAAAGCTTCTTATGGGTATGCGAATATAGATAAGCCAAGCAAGATATGCCTCCCCGGCATAACAGGAAGATTGCATAGTAGTTTTGTCGTGTTTTATTTTGTGTTTGTGTTGTGACGGTACTGCGATGTGAATCGAGGTGCCGTTTTTTATTACAGATAGGTATAACCGGAGATTATCCGGTATAATAAAATACTGTGAACCAGTTTGATGAAAAATGGTTTCCTTTGTAGAGTTATAAACAGAGTAATAAAATCAGTATCACTAAAATCTAGTAATTTATGTTCAACGAAAAAAGAAGCAGTATGTTGCACGGTGTCTTGTTGATAGCATTGTTTTCTTGTGCGGCATTTTACATTGGTGAGATGTCTTTCGTGAGAAGTCTCTCTTTCAGTCCGATGATTGTAGGTATCATTTTGGGTATGCTTTATGCTAACAGCTTGCGGAATCATCTTCCCGAGACTTGGGTGCCGGGCATACAGTTCTGTTCGAAAAAGATTCTGCGTATAGGTATTATTCTGTATGGTTTCAGACTGACTTTTCAGGATGTGCTGGCTATCGGATTGCCTGCAATGTTGATTGATGTTATTATTGTGGTGGTGACTATCTGTGGTGGTATTTATATCGGCAAATTATTGAAAATGGACAGGGGCATTGCGTTGCTCACTTCTATCGGAAGCGGTATTTGCGGGGCGGCCGCCATTCTCGGGGCGGAGTCCACGATTAAAGCAAAACCTTATAAGACAGCAGTGTCCGTTTCTACCGTGGTAATCTTCGGTACTGTCTCCATGTTCTTATATCCTTTCCTTTACCGAAACGGAATTTGTGCGCTCACTCCCGACCAAATGGGAATCTATACAGGTTCTACTCTCCACGAAGTGGCTCACGTGGTGGGAGCAGGTGACGCAATGGGTAATGGTATATCAGATTCGGCAATTATCGTGAAGATGATTCGGGTGATGATGCTGGTTCCGGTACTTCTGATTACTACTTATATGGTGGCAAAGGCGAGAAAGAGACAAGAACAGAAAGGGCAGAATTCTCAGAAGATTGCCATTCCCTGGTTTGCAATCGGCTTTATGGGAGTTATCGCTTTTAACTCTTTTGATTTGCTGCCTGCTCAGTTGGTTGAGGGAATCAATACGCTGGATACTTTTCTGTTGACAATGGCTATGACTGCACTTGGGACGGAAACAAGCATTGACAAGTTCAGGAAAGCGGGGGCGAAACCTTTTGTTCTTGCGCTTCTTCTTTTTATTTGGCTGGTAGTAGGCGGTTATTTCCTGGTGAAGTATCTCACTCCTTATTTAATGTAATAAAAAAAACGGGCTTACGTAGATTCTCAGAATGACATTCTTCAGAATTTGTGTAAGTCCGTTTTGGGTGGTGGTACTTTGACAAGTACCTATCTGGTTGTTATAAGGGCATATTTCCATGCTTCTTGGGCGGATTCGTCTGCATCTTGTTTTCTGTCATTTCCAATGCTTGAATCAGACGTTTACGGGTTTGTCTCGGATAGATGATTTCATCGATGAATCCCAGTTCGGCAGCCTGATACGGAGTGGCGAACTTTTCCTTGTAAGCTTCCAGCTCTTTAGCTTTGGTTTCTGCGTCTGCCTTGCGGAACAGGATATTTACCGCACCTTCCGCACCCATTACTGCGATTTCCGCACTTGGATAGGCAAAGTTTACGTCCGCTCCTGTCTGTTTGGAATTCATCACGATATATGCGCCGCCATAAGCTTTACGGGTGATAACGGTCAATTTGGGAACGGTAGCTTCTGCAAATGCATAAACGATTTTCGCGCCGTGGCGGATGATACCGTTGTTTTCCTGCGTGTATCCCGGAAGGAATCCCGGAACATCTTCGAAAGTAATCAACGGAATGTTGAAACAGTCGCAGAAACGGATGAAACGGCTCGCCTTGTCGCTGGCATCAATATCGAGCACTCCGGCAAGGTAGGCAGGCTGATTGGCGACGATACCTACCGAACGACCTGCCAGTCGTGCAAAACCGATGAGGATATTCTTGGCAAAGTTCGGCATAACTTCAAAGAAATAGCCGTTGTCCACCACTCGCTCAATGATATCTTTCATATCATAAGGAACGTTCGGGTCTGCCGGAACGATAGTGTCCAAAGCGGCGTCTTCACGGTTGGTTTCATCCGTACAGTTCTGCTTTTTAGTTTCATCCATATTATTCTGTGGCAGGAACGAAAGCAGTTCTCGGATACTCATCAACAGTTCTTCTTCGGTGTTGCACATAAAATGAGTCACTCCGCTTTTGCTGCTGTGAGTCATGGCTCCACCCAGTTCTTCCTTGCTTACTTCCTCGTGGATAACGGTCTTCACTACGTCGGGCCCCGTCACAAACATGTGGCTCTTTTCTTTCACCATAAAGATAAAGTCCGTGAGGGCGGGAGAGTAGCAGGCACCACCGGCACAGGGGCCGAGAATGGCGGAGATTTGAGGAATCACACCGCTTGCCATTGTGTTCTGATAGAAAATGTCGGCATATCCCGAAAGGCTCTCGATACCTTCTTGTATACGTGCACCGCCTGAATCGTTCAATGCGATAATCGGAGCGCCGTTCTTTAAAGCCAACTGTTGCACCTTCACAATCTTTTTCGCGTTGGAAGCGGAAAGTGAACCGCCGTAAACGGTGAAGTCATAGGCGTAAACGAATACCTGGCGACCGTCAATCTTTCCGTAACCGGATATGATGCCGTCTCCCGGAATCTTGTTCTTATCCATGCCGTAGTTGGTGCAACGGTGAACCATTAGCTTGTCCAATTCGACAAATGTCCCTTTATCGAGCAACATTCCGATACGTTCGCGGGCAGTCATCTTGCCGCTTTCGTGTTGCTTCTCTATCTTCTCGACGCCCCCGCCGAGGGAAGCGATGCGGTCACGTTCCTGGAACGTGGCATATGTTTTGTCTATTTCTTCCATGATGCAATCCGTTTTTTTAGTGTTATGCAATCGGTTCTAATGTTATTAATGTCTGGTCACCGGTAATGTTATCACCTTCCTGAACCAGGATTTCTTTGATACGGCAATCCGAAGTCACTTTATAGTTGCTCTGCATCTTCATGGCTTCGATAACGATAGCGGTGTCTCCCGCTTTTACTTCCTGTCCTGCCGTTACGGGGATTTTTACTACTTTGCCCGGCATGGGGGAAGTGATGCGGTCGTTCTGTTCGTCCTCGCCTTTCTTGCGCATACGCAGGTATTTCGTCTGGCTGTCTACGATTTCAACATTGAAACTGCTGTAATGCGTATTCACTTTATAGCTTTTCCCATTCTCTTTGCGGATGAGTTGCGCGTTTGCGCTACGACCGTCCATGAGGATGTTGCAGGTTCCGTTTTCCGCCATTACCACGTCCGCTTCAAACGGCTTTCCATCAATAGTAAGTACTACTTTATTATTTTCTTTGCTGACCAGTTCCACTTCGGCCACCCGGTCACCTATATGAATTTCCATAATTAACTGCTTTTCTTAATTAGATACGAAGTACGCCTTTATGCAATCCGAATTCTTTCCATTTACTGATAGGACGGTTGTCGGTGGCGTCGCCGCTGTTCTCTTCAAGATTCATCAGATAATCCATGTAGGCGGCAATCAACGCAATATTCTCGGCACGTTCGCTGGTTCGCATGATGCACTGACGCAGGTATTCACCGTTCTTGGCGATGAATCCGGTATCATAATGTCCTTCTACGAAATCGGGCGTATCCATAATGGCACGCAGGTAACTGATATTATTCTTGACTCCTGTCAGCTTGTATTCGTGCAGCACGCGGCGCATCCGTTCAATAGCATATTCGCGGTTGGTAGCCCATACTATCAGTTTGCCAATCATCGGGTCATAATAAATCGGAATCTCGTATCCTTCGTACACATAACTGTCGATACGCACTCCGATACCGTTCGGCTCTGTAATCTGCCTGATAATTCCCGGGCTCGGCATGAAATTCATTTCCGTATCCTCAGCACAGATACGGCATTCGATAGCGTGTCCGCGCTGCTTGATATCTTCCTGTTTCAGTTGGAGAACCTGTCCGTCGGCTACCTTTATCTGCTCTTTTACGAGGTCTACGCCGATTACTTCTTCTGTGATGGGGTGTTCCACTTGCAGGCGGGTGTTCATTTCGAGGAAGTAATAGTTGCGGTGTTTGTCCACCAGGAACTCGATAGTTCCCGCACCGATATAATTGACAGCTTTTGCGGCAGCCACCGCCTTTTCTCCCATATCTTTCCGCAATTCCGGAGTGACGAACACCGAAGGAGTTTCTTCCACGATCTTCTGATTGCGGCGTTGCACGGAACATTCGCGTTCGCAAAGATGAATCACGTTTCCATGCTTGTCACCTAAAATCTGAAACTCGATGTGATGAGGCTCTTCCACGAACTTCTCCAGATAAACCGTATCGTCACCGAAAGAAGAAAGAGATTCGCTTTTGGCAGTTGTATAGGCCTCTTCCACTTCTTCCGCGCTGTGGATAAGGCGCATCCCTTTTCCACCGCCACCCATAGAGGCTTTCAGCATCACCGGATAACCGATTTTATTGCAAAGCTCCACGGCTTCAGACACACTTTTCAGGTTTTCTTGTGTGCCGGGCACAACGGGCACGCCGGCTTCAATCATCTTGATGCGGGCGGAAATCTTGTCGCCCATTGCTTCCATTGTTTCCGGATTGGGACCGATAAAGATTATGCCTTCTTCCTGGCAGCGTCGTGCAAAAGCCGCATTCTCGGACAGGAAGCCATATCCCGGATGAATGGCGTCTGCGTGGTTCGCTTTCGCCACTTCGATGATTTTTTCTATATTCAGATAACTCTCTTTAGATGCGGCGGGACCTATACAATATGCTTCGTCTGCGTAGAGCACATGTTTTGCAGTCCGGTCTGCCTCGGAAAATATCGCGATACTTGTTATTTCCATCTCCCGGCAGGAGCGCATCACCCTCACGGCTATCTCACCGCGATTGGCTACTAAGATTCTTTTTATCATACTTTTCTAAATTAAGTACATACTTTGTCTTCCCACCTTGCGGACATACTCCACCTGATGAAAACACTGTATTTTCCTGATTTGGGGCTTAACAAACGATGTCCTTTCTCCTAATCCACGAGGCGGAAGAACGTTTTACGTGAAGTGGCAGGTCTTCTGACTGACTCTTGTCTTATTGGCCTTCCCGATAGGATATCAGTGGCGTCATATTAGTTTGTTTTATAAGACATTGAACAGAGTTTCACAGCAGCGGGACTGTCCGGGATTTGCACCCGATTCCCTATTAATCGTTGTCCGTTGGCTACGGATTCCGAACCATTTCGGCGACAAAGATAAATAAATTTTGAATAGAGTGTTCTCTTTTTGCACGAAAGTTGCTTTTATGTGCAATGGTCGGCTGTCCGGATATTAGAAACGAAAGACGGTAACTGCAAGTGGATTTAATAGTTAAGAGCCTGTTTAATTTTTCCTGAGATTATGTTAGATAGGCTTTACCGACCAGTTTTTATTCGTCACATA
>CAMQVH010000069.1 GCA_947038155.1 uncultured Bacteroides sp.
GTTAATACCCCTTCCGCCAACTACAGACGGACGCGACAAGAAAAGCTGGGGTAAGTTAAAATATCAGCTATAAGATTATGACTGAAGAGTATTTAAACAGGCTCTCTGTTTGTCTACGCCTCTTAGTATTCATTAAAGCCTGGTGCAGCAAACCGGTCGTCAGACAGGCTTCTTCCGGAATTGCCGGAACTGCCACCAAAGCATTGTTCCCGCTATCAGACTGGCTGTCAAGTCAGAAATCGGCATGCTTATCCAGACTCCTAATTGTCCATAATAACGAGGAAGAATCAGCAGGCAGGGAATCAGGATAAGAACCTGACGGGATATCGAAAGGAAGATTGCTTTGCTTGCCATACCGATGCTCTGGAAGAAATTGGAAGTCACCATCTGAAAACCGACAATAGGGAAGAACATCACTACAATACGCAATCCTTTGGCAGAAATATCCACCAGTTCTTGATGCGTAGTAAAGATAGAAACTGCCAATTTGGGAATCAACATTCCCATCAGAAATCCGGCAGTGGTTACGATAGTAGCGGCATAAATCGTTATTTTCAAGACTTTTGTCACGCGCAGATATTGCTTGGCCCCATAATTGTAGCCGGCAATCGGCTGCATGCCTTGGTTCAACCCCATTACAATCATGACAAAAAGGAATACCAGCCGATTGACAATACCAAATGCTCCGATAGCCAAGTCGCCACCGTGATGCTGCAAGCCTTGATTTATAAGAATCACAATAAAACAGGCCGCCAGATTCATAAGAAAAGGCGCCATACCGATAGCCAAAGAATCGGCTACGATTTTCTTCTTCAACCGGAAAATTCCTTTATGAAAGTGTAGCAGTTCTTCTTTATTAGAGAATAGTTTGAACTGCCATGCCAATGCGATGACCTGTGCAGTAATGGTAGCGATTGCCGCTCCTTGTATTCCCCAACCAAAACCGTAAATAAAAACAGGATCGAGTATCGTGTTAATCACCACCGTAGCAATCGTGGCATACATCGCCTTCTGCGGATGCCCCGCCGAACGGAGTACGGCATTCAACCCTAAATAAAGGTGGGTGACAACGTTGCCCAATAAGATTACGACCATATAATCACGAGCATAGCCTACCGTGGCGTCACTACCCCCGAAGAAATATAGAATCGGATCTAGAAACATCAATGTGACGACTGTAAAGGCAAGTCCGATGATAATATTCAGTACCAGCACATTGCCAAGCACCCGTTGTGCGGTGTCGTAATCTTTCTGTCCCAGTTTCACCGAAACCAATGTAGCCGCACCTACCCCCACCAAAGAGCCGAAGGCGGCGGCAAGATTCATCAGCGGAAAGGTCAATGCCAATCCGGAGATAGCCATCGCCCCTACTCCATGACCAATGAAAATACTATCTACCATATTATAAAGAGAAGACGCCGTCATGGCGATAATTGCCGGAATGGCATACTGCATTAAAAGCTTTCCAATCTTTTCCGTACCCAACGCAGTGGGTGTCTTTTGTACTGTCATACCTATTAGTTTGAGGATGCAAAGATACAAAAAAGAGACAGATTACAGGATATATGAGAAAAGTTTCGTATTTTTGCCCACAAAATTGAGTTAATACGTAACGAAATGAATATATTAGAACTAAGTGAACAGGAAATTATTCGACGTAACAGTCTGAATGAGCTTCGTGCAATGGGTATTGATCCATACCCTGCAGCAGAGTATGTAACCAATGCTTTCTCTACAGATATTAAAGCTGAATTTAAAGACGACGAAGAGCCACGCCAGGTTTCTGTAGCCGGTCGTATCATGAGCCGCCGCGTGATGGGTAAGGCATCTTTCATCGAATTGCAGGACTCTAAAGGTCGCATCCAGGTGTACATTACCCGTGACGACATCTGTCCGGGAGAAGACAAGGAACTGTACAACGCTGTATTCAAACGCCTGCTCGACTTAGGTGACTTTATCGGTATTGAAGGTTTTGTGTTCCGCACACAAATGGGTGAAATCAGTATCCATGCAAAAAAACTGACTGTACTGGCAAAGTCTATCAAACCGTTGCCTATCGTTAAATACAAAGACGGAGTAGCTTACGACTCTTTTGAAGATCCCGAACTCCGTTATCGCCAACGCTATGTCGACTTGGTAGTAAACGACGGCATCAAAGAAACATTCCTGAAACGTGCCACCGTAGTGAAAACTTTGCGCAACGTTTTGGATGAAGCCGGCTACACGGAAGTGGAAACTCCTATCCTACAATCTATTGCCGGTGGAGCCAGTGCACGCCCGTTCATCACTCACCATAACTCACTGGATATAGACCTTTACCTGCGCATCGCAACGGAGCTTTATCTGAAACGACTGATTGTAGGTGGTTTTGAAGGTGTATATGAAATAGGTAAGAACTTCCGCAACGAGGGTATGGATAAAACTCACAATCCGGAATTTACCTGTATGGAACTTTATGTTCAGTACAAGGATTACAACTGGATGATGAATTTCACCGAAAAACTGCTGGAACGTATCTGTATCGCTGTGAACGGCTGTACGGAAAGCGTTGTTGACGGAAAGACTATCAGCTTCAAAGCTCCTTACCGCCGTCTGCCTATCCTCGATGCTATCAAGGAAAAGACCAGTTACGACCTGAACGGCAAGAGCGAAGAAGAAATCCGCCAAGTTTGCAAGGAACTGAAAATGGAAGAAATCGACGAAACAATGGGTAAAGGCAAGCTGATTGATGAAATCTTCGGAGAATTCTGCGAAGGTACTTATATCCAGCCGACTTTCATCACCGATTATCCGGTTGAAATGTCTCCGCTGACCAAGATGCATCGTTCTAAACCGGGACTGACCGAACGTTTCGAATTGATGGTAAACGGCAAGGAACTTGCCAACGCCTACTCGGAATTGAACGACCCGATCGACCAGGAAGAACGTTTCAAAGAGCAAATGCGTTTGGCCGACAAGGGAGACGACGAAGCGATGATTATCGACCAGGACTTCCTGCGTGCTTTACAATATGGTATGCCTCCTACATCGGGTATCGGTATCGGTATCGACCGCCTGGTAATGTTAATGACCGGACAGACCACAATTCAGGAGGTATTATTCTTCCCGCAAATGCGTCCGGAAAAAGTAGTGAAAAAAGACGCTGCCGCTAAATATATGGAACTGGGAATCACAGAAGACTGGGTTCCGGTGATCCAAAAAGCCGGTTACAACACTGTAGCTGACATGAAAGATGTCAATCCACAGAAGTTGCACCAGGACATCTGCGGTATCAACAAGAAATATAAATTAGCACTGACCAACCCGTCGGTAAACGACGTAACTGATTGGATACAGAAAATTAAATAAATTCTTCATCCAAATTCATACAAATGAAATTACCCGGTAAGATAGCGATAATGGGCGGTGGAAGTTGGGCCACAGCTATTGCAAAGATGTGTCTGGCTCAAGAAGACTCTATCAATTGGTATATGCGACGCGACGACCGCATCGCCGATTTCAAGAGATTGGGGCACAATCCGGCTTATCTGACAGGAGTAAAATTCGATACAAAGCGTATCTGTTTCAGTTCCAACATCAACGATGTTGTGAAAGAATCAGATACGCTGATTTTCGTCACTCCTTCCCCTTATCTGAAAGTTCACTTGAAAAAGTTGAAAACCAAGATAAAGGATAAGTTCATCATCACCGCTATCAAAGGAATCGTACCCGACGACAACGTTATCGTATCAGAATACTTCACCAAGGAATACGGTGTTCCTCCCGAAAACATAGCTGTACTGGCAGGTCCCTGCCATGCAGAAGAAGTAGCCTTGGAACGCCTCTCTTATCTGACCATTGCCTGCCCGGACAAAGACAAAGCACGCATCTTTGCACGCCGTCTGGGAAGCAGTTTTATCAAAACATCTGTTAGTGACGACGTATCAGGTATCGAATATAGTTCGGTACTCAAAAACGTGTATGCTATCGCTGCCGGCATTTGCAGCGGACTGAAATACGGTGACAACTTCCAAGCCGTACTGATTTCCAACGCTATCCAGGAGATGAACCGTTTCCTGAATACGGTGCACCCGTTGAACAGAAACGTAGACGAATCTGTTTATCTCGGAGACTTGCTGGTGACGGGATACTCCAACTTCAGCCGTAACCGGACATTCGGTTCGATGATAGGCAAGGGATATTCCGTAAAGAGCGCACAGATTGAAATGGAAATGATTGCCGAAGGTTACTACGGTACGAAATGTATCAAGGAAATCAACAAGCATCATCATGTCAATATGCCAATACTGGACGCTGTATACAATATCTTGTACGAACGCATCTCGCCTATGATTGAGATTAAATTACTAACTGATTCTTTTAGATAACCTTTAAACAAGAAAGATATGATTAGCTTGAACATTGAAAAAACTTTTGGATTTATCTCCAAAGAAAAGGTTTCTGCCTACGATGCAGAGGTAAAAGCCGCACAGGAAATGCTGGAAAAAGGAACCGGAAAAGGCAACGACTTCTTAGGTTGGCTGCACTTGCCGTCTTTTATCAGCAAAGAACATTTGGCTGAATTGAACGCTACTGCAAAAGTTTTGAGAGACAACTGCGAAGTAGTAATCATTGCCGGTATCGGTGGTAGCTACCTAGGTGCCCGTGCTGTAATCGAGGCTTTGTCTAACAGCTTCACTTGGTTGCAGGACAAGAAAACGGCTCCTGTCATGATTTATGCCGGACACAACATCAGCGAAGATTATCTGTATGAACTCACCGAATATCTGAAAGACAAGAAGTTCGGTGTTATCAATATCTCCAAATCAGGAACGACAACCGAAACTGCGCTTGCGTTCCGTCTGTTGAAAAAACAATGCGAAGACCAACGTGGCAAGGAAACCGCCAAACAGGTTATCGTAGCCGTTACAGATGCTAAAAAAGGTGCTGCACGTGTTACTGCCGACAAGGAAGGATACAAAACATTCATCATCCCCGATAACGTAGGCGGACGCTTCTCTGTTCTGACTCCGGTTGGTTTGCTGCCAATTGCTGTTGCCGGATTCGACATTGAGCAACTGGTTGCCGGTGCTGCTGACATGGAAAAGGCATGTGGCGCAGACGTTCCGTTTGCCGAAAACCCTGCTGCTATCTACGCTGCTACCCGTAACGAACTGTACAGAAGCGGAAAGAAAATCGAAATCCTCGTCAACTTCTGCCCGAAACTGCATTATGTAAGCGAATGGTGGAAACAGCTATACGGAGAATCAGAAGGTAAGGACAACAAGGGTATTTTCCCCGCATCAGTAGACTTCTCTACTGACCTTCACTCTATGGGACAATGGATTCAAGAAGGTGAACGCTCTATCTTCGAAACTGTTATCTCACTGGATAAGGTAGACCATAAACTGGAAGTTCCTTTTGACGAAGCAAACCTGGACGGCCTGAATTTCTTAGCCGGCAAACGTGTGGACGAAGTGAACAAGATGGCGGAACTCGGTACTCAGTTGGCTCACGTAGACGGTGGCGTACCTAATATGCGTATTGTTCTTCCTTCATTGAACGAATACAATATCGGCGGTTTGCTGTATTTCTTTGAGAAGGCTTGCGGCATCAGCGGTTATCTGCTGGGCGTGAACCCGTTCAACCAACCAGGTGTAGAAGCATACAAGAAAAATATGTTTGCCTTGCTTGACAAACCGGGTTATGAAGAAGAGTCTAAAGCGATTCGCGCTAAATTGTAATAGAACAAAGTCTATATATAAAAAAGAAGCGGTTTACAGAAAACCGCTTCTTTTTTATATCCTGTGCCGAAGTTGTTTTTATTCTTTTCCGTCACCTTTATTCTTCTTTTTCATCATCGACCTTTGTTTTTAAGCCGATTTCTTCTTGCGCTCCTTCACATTCAGCCTTCGAAGAAAGATAAAAAGATAACTTAACTTCACCATCTTCATTGACATGAATAACAGTAGCCTCCACCTCTACTTTGGTTTGCCTTACTCCGTCCTTAAAACGATATTGCCCTTTACTTTCATCAGTCAAATTACCTTCTGTAGAGATTTCCGATTCCGTCAAAAATTTGGGTTTAGCTTTTACTTCTTCATCATTCTGAAGTGTAAAAGTTTTCAATTCGGCACCATTTCCATCCAAAAGTAAAAGAGCCTTTACCTCGTCTCCCACTTTCAGAGCCGGCAACTCATCCATTTTATTGGCATAGTCTTCTTCTTTTGCACTATCGCCATCCGATTCAACCTTCACATGTAGCTTTTCGATCTTTATCACAGGACTTTCCCCACTATTGGAACAAGCGCCTAAAAACAATGGTAGCAACAATAATACTCTCTTTTTCATGCTATCGTCGAGTTTATAACGTTACAAAAATACACATAATCTTCTAAACAGCAAATATTTGTGTAGTTAATCACACAACGATCTTGTTTACAACTATCTCGCCATTCTACTCCATCTCTCATTTTTTATCGTTATCTTTGCCTCGCATATGGGGATAATTTAAAACGACTCAACTTAAAAAAAAGAATAGAATGAAACAAAATGTACTAAAGAAATCCTACGGATTCGTGTTGCTATGTAGCTTGCTATTATTGATGGTATCAATCAGCAGTTGCCAGGAAAGTAAACTCAAAGCAGTAGTTGCTATTGCAAACAAACAATGCCCAATGGATATGGGAGAAGTCGGTACGATTACCAGCATCACCTATGACGGGAGCAATGTGGTGTACACGCTCAACATGAATGAAAGTATTACCGATATAGCCATCTTGAAGGACAACCCCGAAAGCATGAAAGAGTCTATCAAGATTATGTTCCGGAATCCGGCGAAGGATGTCAAAGAGATGCTTAAACTGGTAGCCGAATGTAACGCAGGACTTCAAATGAAGTTTGTAGGGAAAGACTCCGGCGCAGAGGCAGTCTGCGAACTCACTCCCGAGGAAGTGAAAGAAGTTCTCAAAGCAGAATCAGACCCATCACAAAGCGAGCGGGCCAAACTTGAGGCACAACTGAAAATGGCAAATCTGCAATTCCCGATGCAGGCAAGTGAGGAAATTCTTATAGAAAAAATCGAACTTAGTGATGAATCGGTTGTTTATATCTGCAAAGTAGATGAAGACGCATGTCCCATCAACCAGATTGAAGCAAATGCGGAAGAAGTAAAGAAAGGAATTGTTGCAAATTTGGCTGCACAGTCCGACCCGGCAACTCAGGTATTCTTGAAAACCTGTATCAACAATGATAAAAGCGTAGCTTACAGATATATCGGAACGAAATCGGGCAATCATTATGATGTAGTCATCACCCTGCCCGAACTGAAGAAAATGATAATAGAAAAATAAGTATTACGAAAAAAGATTCTACGACGTACCAAGTATGAAAAAGAAACTGAAAGCCGTCTTGTTCGACATGGACGGTGTACTTTTCAACTCTATGCCCTACCATTCCGAAGCCTGGCATAAAGTAATGAAATCTCACGGGCTCCCCCTCAGCCGCGAAGAAGCGTATATGCACGAAGGACGGACGGGAACTGCTACTATCAACATCGTGTTCCAACGTGAACTGGGCAGGGAAGCTACCCAGGAAGAGATAGAAAGTATCTATCAGGAGAAAAGTGTCCTGTTCAATTCGTATGCGGAAGCGGAACGTATGCCCGGTGCATGGGAGTTATTACAAAAAATAAAGAGTGAAGGACTGGTTCCTATGGTAGTGACCGGTTCGGGGCAGTTATCGCTGCTCGAGCGATTGGAGCACAACTTTCCGGGCATGTTCAAAAAAGAATTGATGGTTACGGCTTTCGATGTAAAATACGGAAAGCCACACCCGGAACCTTATCTAATGGCACTTAAAAAAGGCGGATTGAACGCAGACGAAGCCGTTGTCATAGAAAACGCTCCGTTGGGAGTGGAAGCCGGACACAAAGCGGGCATCTTCACGATTGCTGTAAACACAGGACCGCTGGACGGACAGGTCTTACTGGATGCAGGAGCTGATTTATTGTTCCCTTCCATGCAAGCACTTAGTGAAGCCTGGGACTCCCTGAACATATAAACATCCGTTTTATTCATTAATATGTTTATCTTTATAATACCGATTCTACTATGCAAAAGTTATTATCCTTACCCCCTAACTTAATCCAGTGTTTTCACGAACTGGAAGAAGTGAATCACGCCGACTGGTTTTGTACGTCAGACCCTATTGGAAGCAAACTGGGTTCCGGCGGTGGAACTACCTGGCTGTTGCAAGCCTGCCATCAGGAATTTGCACCTCAGGATACTTTTAGCAACTGGATAGGACGCGAGAAGAGGATATTGCTTCATGCGGGCGGACAAAGCCGCCGTCTGCCAAGCTACGGGCCTTCCGGTAAGATACTAACTCCCATCCCCATTTTCAGTTGGGAACGAGGACAGAAGTTGGGGCAGAACCTGCTGTCATTGCAGCTTCCGCTATACGAAAGAATCATGAAACAAGCTCCTGCCGGACTGAACACGCTGATAGCCAGCGGAGATGTATATATCCGTTCGGAAAAGCCGTTACAAGACATTCCTAATGTAGACGTCGTGTGCTACGGTCTTTGGGTGAACCCATCACTGGCAACACACCATGGTGTGTTTGTATCCGACCGGAAAAGCCCGGAAGTTCTCGACTTCATGTTGCAGAAACCTTCGCTTGAAGAATTGGAGAGCTTATCCAAAACACATCTTTTCTTGATGGACATCGGCATTTGGATTCTAAGTGACCGTGCCGTGGAAGTATTGATGAAGCACTCGTTAAAAGAAGGAACGAACGATATTAATTATTATGATTTATATTCAGACTACGGATTGGCCCTAGGAGAGCATCCCAAGACAGAAGATGAAGAAATCAACCAACTGTCTGTAGCCATATTACCTTTACCTGGTGGAGAATTCTATCACTATGGCACAAGCCGTGAACTAATTTCTTCCACACTATCCATCCAGGATAAGGTACGCGACCAGAGAAAAATCATGCACCGGAAAGTAAAACCCAATCCGGCTATTTTTATTCAGAATTCTATCACGCAGATTTCTCTTTCGCCCGATAACGCCAACCTTTGGATTGAGAACAGCCATATAGGAAAAGGCTGGAAACTGGGTTCCCGGCAAATCATTACCGGAGTACCGGAAAATTATTGGAACGTCTGTCTGCCGGATGGTATCTGTGTAGATATTATTCCTGTCGGTGAACATGATTTCGTAGCCCGCCCATATGGATTGGATGATGTATTCAAAGGAGCGTTGGAAAAAGTAACGACTACTTATCTCAATATCCCGTTCCCGCAATGGATGGAAGAAAGGGGAATTACGTGGGACGACATCAAAGGTCGCACGGACGATTTGCAGGCCGCTTCCATATTCCCTAAAACTGCTTCAATAGAAGAACTGGGGATATTAGTACGCTGGATGACGTCAGAACCCCAAATGGAAAAAGGAAAAGAACTTTGGCTGAAAGCGGAGAAAGTTTCGGCTGATGAAATTTCGGCAGGTGCTAATCTTAAACGCCTTTATACACAACGCAGCAGTTTCCGCAAAGAGAACTGGAAAGGATTGGCAGCCAACTATGAAAAGAGCGTGTTCTACCAACTCGATTTGCAGGATGCAGCCCATGAATTTGTACGTTTGGATTTAGATACTCCCGACACACTGAAAGAGGATGCCGCACCAATGGTTCGGATACACAACCGCATGCTCCGTGCACGGATTATGAAGTTACGTGGAGAAGATGCTTATCAAAAAGAAGAACAGGCTGCTTTCCAACTGCTTCGCGACGGTTTGCTGGGAGTTATGCCGGAGCGTAAAAACCATCCTATACTCAGCGTCTATTCCGACCAAATCGTATGGGGACGCAGTCCCGTGCGGATTGATGTGGCCGGAGGATGGACGGATACTCCGCCCTACTCTCTTTATTCCGGTGGAAGTGTCGTTAATCTTGCCATAGAATTGAACGGTCAGCCACCATTACAAGTATATGTGAAACCCTGCAAAGAATATCACATCGTACTCCGCTCTATCGACATGGGCGCAATGGAGATTATCAGGAACTATGAAGAACTGCAAGACTATAAGAAAGTCGGTTCTCCGTTCTCCATTCCTAAAGCAGCGCTTAGCTTAGCAGGTTTTGCACCGGTGTTCTCCGCCGAAGCTTACACCTCATTGGAAGAACATTTGAAAGCTTTCGGTTCGGGAATAGAAATTACACTGTTGGCTGCCATCCCGGCAGGTTCCGGCTTGGGGACCAGTTCTATCTTGGCATCCACCGTTCTCGGGGCTATCAATGATTTCTGCGGACTGGCCTGGGACAAGAATGATATTTGCAGTTACACATTAGTACTGGAGCAACTCCTGACCACAGGCGGCGGTTGGCAAGACCAATACGGTGGTGTATTTTCTGGTGTCAAACTGCTTCAATCCGAAGCAGGTTTCGAGCAGAAACCGTTAGTACGATGGCTACCCGACCAGCTCTTTGTTCATCCTGATTATCGCGACTGCCACTTGCTATACTATACAGGAATCACCCGTACAGCCAAAGGTATATTAGCCGAAATTGTCAGCTCCATGTTCCTCAATTCCGGCCCGCATCTAAGTTTATTGGCCGAAATGAAAGCACACGCCATGGATATGAGCGAAGCTATTCTTCGCAGCAATTTCAGTAGTTTCGCCAATTTGGTAGGTAAAACCTGGATACAAAACCAGGCATTAGATTGCGGAACCAATCCGCCGGCAGTAGCGGCTATTATCGAGATGATTAAGGATTATACATTAGGATACAAACTTCCCGGAGCAGGTGGCGGCGGTTACTTATACATGGTAGCCAAAGACCCGCAAGCAGCCGGACAGATCCGACGGATACTGACGGAGCATGCTCCCAATCCTCGTGCCCGCTTTGTAGAAATGACACTTTCCGACAAGGGGCTTCAGGTTTCAAGAAGCTAAAGAAAAGGGGAAGAGACGGAGATAAGTAAACAGGAATGGAAACTAAAAGGCAGCAAGTGAATGTTACTTCAAATGCTGCCTTTTGATACTTTCAAATTATAATTGGATAAATTCTACATCGTCTACTTGAAGTTCCTGCTTACCCTTTGTTCGAGAATCTCTTTCTTAATGGTATACAGACGATTACCAAGGGTAAGAATAATATGAAAAACTCCTTGATGAGTATCGCTGATAAGATATTGCTTAGGAAGAGAGCTCTGATTAAAACTGTCAATGACGGGCAACTGGCTATGGGGTCAGTTGTAATTCTTGGGGATTTGATTCAGGGCAATCACATCCTTAAAATTTAATTCAATTCTATACTGTAATGAATGAGATTTTGTTTTCAATTACTGATTTGCATAAGTATAACATGAACTTTTGACTCATAAGTTCCACCGGTTTCACCTTATAACTGAAACATCGATGAATAAGGAGATAGCGGGTGAAAGCGTAGAAAAAAAACAGGT
>CAMQVH010000070.1 GCA_947038155.1 uncultured Bacteroides sp.
TATCTATAGGGCAGGTTCATGAGAAAATTTTAAAAAAGTGATAAAGTCAGGAAAAGAAAGCAATGCATGCTCTCTATAAACTGGAACAAGCCATCATCGCGCTCGTAAAAGAGAACCGCCAGATTGTCTCTCTCGCCAACGACTTTGATTCATATTGGCGAGAAAAAGACCGGGAATAGCTCCCTACACATCTGGAATGCAATATGTTTTACAGCATGATCCTTTGTTAATCCAAGAATTATTACTAACCTTGCAAATAACATCAAGAAATTGTCCCTATGATAATAGACTCAATAGATATAGAGAACGACCGTATCAATCGTTTAAAAGTAGTTTTGGCAGAGAAAAACAAGAAAGGTAAATGGCTCGCCGAGCAATTAGGCAAGAATGAAGCCACAGTTTCTCGATGGTGCTCAAATACAACTCAACCGTCTCTTGAGATGCTCGTCAAGATTGCTAAAATACTGAATGTAGAAGCAAAAGACCTTATTAATTGATGAAAATCACAAAACTAATCTTTTTGCAATATGGGTTGCAACAATATAAACGCTTCAATCAGAAATAAATGACTTCTCCGTCACAATTAATTAGAACATGAGTTTTATCGACAACATAAAAGAAGAAATTCAATCAACATATATCATCGGTACGTTTCATCGAGAGGGCTCTCGTGGCTACTTTGATGACCTACGCGGAACTGCTGGTGAACGCATTGAGGACTTTGATGGCAAACCTATCGAAGCAAAGATCTATATCCCACGCACAGACCTTACCGAAAATGAATTTTATGAATTTGACTGGAGCATAGAGGGTGATTCTGAAGCGAATTATTCTTTTGTATGCACCGGAAATATCAGAGAAGTCGATAAGTCGCAGATGCTGCAAGTCCGTCTTGATGAGAAGAAGGGACAGAGGGGAACTATTCGCAAAGATGCAAATCAGAATCAGGAAATGATTAATCGCGAAGTTACTGGTGCTCCCCATACATACATTTATGAATTACTTCAGAACTCCAACGATTACCCCCGTAAGGATATAAACAATAATAAGATTCCTGTTGAAGTAAAATTTATCTTAACTGAAAACTATCTGTTTTTAGTTCATTCAGGAGCTCCTTTCAACCTTAAAAATATTGCCGCGATTTGTACTGTTAATGAGGGCGAAAAACGAGATAATACCGAAACAATCGGCTACAAAGGCATGGGCTTTAAGTCCGTCTTTGTAAATAACGATTATGTATTCTTGAGCTCAGGCGGTTGGAATTTAAGGTTCGATGAAAAGGAGATCAATAAGCCCGGAGGATATAAGAGGAACTGGCAGTATATGCCCATTCCAACATCGATGGATGAAGTTGATGATGAGATAAAATCTGTCTTTAACAGCATACCCTCTGGCATGAACGTCTTCTTTGCTTTGCGTCACATCAGAGATGCAAGAGAGAACGAGCCAAATCTTGAGAAGGTATTTTCGGATGACCAAATTCTTGTGTTCATTCCACATGTAGATCACGTTGATGTTGTAATTGATGGAGACACTGCCTTTAGTGTCTCCAAAGACAGGGAGAAATGGATAATTAAAGACGATCTCCATATTCCTGTGGGCGATGATTATAAAGAAATCCTTGAGAAAAGTATAAAAGAAGGGAATAAGATACCCGAAAAATTCCAGAAGATAGAAAAGATTTCTATCTCGTTTGCAGTGCGACGAGATGGCAATAAGATTGTTCCTATTGAGGACGCTAAGATATATAATTATCTTCCCACAGAACAGAGACTTCATGTCCCCTTCTTGTTAAATGCTGATTTTGTACCAGATGCTTCACGAAAGAGTATCCCTGACTTAGAATGGAACATTAAACTTCTTGAGGATGCCGGAAAAGAATTTGCAAGTTGGTGGGTTTCTTTATTGGAAGAAGGTAATGGGTATGATTTAGGCTCCGTATTTGATATATTACCCGAATTTAAGGATGTGGATCCCTATCGGAACGCCTTCATGAGAGGATTTGTAGCTCAAATTGTAAAGCTTCCCTGCATCCCGGTTGATGACAACGGAGTATATCGCATAGTTTCAATAGATAGAATAATATCTGAGACTCGCGACTTCATCATATCTGAGAAGCCCGTTATGTCTGATAAGGACTTCTATCAAGTATGTAATAAGTCAACTTTGTGGAATTTGTATCTCCCTCATCCTGATATCAGGCTGAATGAAAATGCCCAAAAACTGATATCTCGCTTTTCCAGCAATTCTACTATCCTGAATAAGGACGATTATGTCCAAATTTCATGCAATACCAAGTTCAAGGAATGGCTGTCTGAATCCACGGAAAATGCAATAAGATATTATGATTTCTTATTTCGCAGCTCTCTAATTCATTATCAACTTGAATGTAACGATTCTATTTTCCTTGCAGAGGATATGACGATATCTTCAGGTAAATCAATATTTCTAAATATTGATGAGGCTCTGGAGTATCTTTACATGTTCGAGGATAAATTGCCTCGTCTAAATGTAAAAGTTAGAGAGGCCATGTGCGAACAATTCTCTCGTATTTCAACTGCATTCAAACCATACAATTCTGTCGATGAGGCTGATAAATTGGCGAGTGAATTTGATCTTGCTAATTACGCCAAACGCATTCGGACAAAAGATGACAGTGTAAACTTCCTTGGTTTCCTTGCCACAGCGAGTGGTAATGGCAGGACATATACAAAAGGGATTCCATCTACGATGCCTATATACTTGAATAATGGTGAAGTGGTTGAAGGAACTGCAAACCTATATGTTCAAGATGATTTTGGTGATGAGCTTAGACAACAAGCGTGGGTTGACTCCGCGTGGATTCATTTCATTCATAGTACTTACGTTTCTGATTATTGGGAGGCTCTGACCGTTTTCATGACAAAGAACTCTATTGTTCCAATTTCAGCTAAAATAGCTTGGGATGAAATCATCTCCCCTGAAGAACGGTTAGAGTATATAATAGGGTCAATAAACGAGAAAGAAACGAATATCGCATTCTATAATTTTCTCCAAAAAATTGAAAAAGAGATAATTTTAGATAGCGAATTAAAATCGAAACTGGTTATCTTTGCCAATGATGGAACGGACGAGGAACTGGTTCCTCTTTCTATGCAATTATATTGGGAAGATGATAATTGGAGAAACTTTCTTTATGAGAAATGGCTTCCTAAACAATCATGTTGGGTAGTTGATGATGAATACCTCTCGACGTTTGTAGGTAAGGAACGAGAGGCTATGCGTAAATTTTTCACATCAAAATTTATTGCCAACAAATTCTCTGTCTCAGATTTTTTCAATAAATGCCTGAATGGATGCTGGTCAGAGATAATTCAGTTGATTGATACCAAAGAGATTAGTTTTGAGTTCCTTAAATTCTTGTTTGACCATCGTAATGAGATAGCAGGAAGTTTTAAGAGTGAACGGTTCGGCGAAATACCATTGTTTTATGAAGGAGAAGATGATGGTAATGCAATGGATGACTTCTTATCAGACGTTACTGTATATCAGCATTCTGATGAGATAGATGTATTATGTGACGAGCCTTGGTTTGATAACACTCAGCTCACTGTCTTGGACGACATTTATCGTCCGCTGTTTGAAAGCAAAGACGGGCGTGACTATTTTGATAAAGTAGGTATCAAGTTTTTTGATTTGATTTCTTACTTAAGGGATATGGTAATTGAAAATCTTGAGGATTATGACGAAACTTTATCAACTAAAAATAACAACCTGTTGTTCCACCGATACTTTGGCAAAATTTACACAAAATTTACCAAAGAGGATATTGACACCCTTAAACAAGCTTCAATATTTGTATCGTCACCTGAATCTTCAGATGGCGTATTATGTGATAAATCAGACGATCATTATTTGCCGTCAGGTTTGCTCACAAACATAATCAAAGAAGATATAGTCCCCATTAGATTGCTTGATTCTGTCCATCCGGATTACTGTCAGTCAGATTTGGATCGAGAGTATTTATTGTCATTGGGTAATTGTGAGTTAGCTGAGGATAATTTCCTTGAATATATCGGTGGAGATTCTAATCGTGAAGCAGTAAAGGAGTATATAACGATTGATAAAGCCCGTAATATTCGATTCTGGCGATGGATAGTAGATTTTACGTCAGATGAATCCGAGTTAAGGAAACTGAGAGGTCTTCCGATTCTAACTTCTCTTGATACTTTCGAGACGGATGGTAAACGAATGTATTCTGCCGAGGATTTCACAATTGCTAACAATACTCATGAATTGATCTCAGACTTCATCGAGAATCCGTTGTTCGTTTCAGATCGCTATCTTGAAGATGGTAATCCTCGAAATTGGAGACCATTATTTGTTTCCCTCGGTATAAATATAACCGCAAAATATATCATCTTAAATAAGCTTGTTCCTAATCTGGCTAACTATAAGCGAAAGAATGTTGTCTTTTATCTGGCGCCGTATGTAAATGATATAACGCAATGGATAAATGATAATGATGAGGTTCGGCTTAAGCAATTAGAAGACTTATATTTGCTTTGTGAAGATGGAATTTATCGCAAAGTGAAGGAGACACTTGTGTCCGGTTCCTTTGTGGGACTTTCCACATCCGTTTATCCTGAAATTGTTATCAATAATCTGGTATCAGACTTATATATTGAGGAATGCAACGATAATGGCAGGTTAAAAGATAATGTCATTAAGTTAATCGTTGAGATTAGTAGGCGCTTTAGCAAGCTAAGAAGTGACGCGAGAGTTTATAGGAATACTAAGATTCGATTCTTCATTGATAATCAGGATCAATTCTTGTCTTCAACTGACCATTATAAAATCATTGCAACATTGGCTGATGATTATCGCAAAGATGGAGAGGACGATGAATTTAAGAAACTCTTTGACGGAAAGAAGATTATACTTTATACTACAAGAGGGAATCAAGTAGAGAGTGATAAGTTGTACTTAAGCAGCAAATATCAGCCTCTATGCGATTTTATGAAGTATGAAGTCAATACTCTTTCATTTGTAAGTGAAGAATACGCCGAATATGGTGATATTAAAAACTTGAGGAAATTCTTCATTTGGCAACTTGGAGTGCGTAATGATTTTTCAGAAGGGACTATAGGATGTCTTGAAAATGAAAAATTTTCAAGATACTTCTGGCGTGAATTTCTTGTAGCCACTAATAGCGGGCAATATTCACTTCAATATGATTCCATTTTAACGGCGCAGACACTGTATAATGTAAGATGCATACCAACTAAATCGGGAAGCAAGCGTCCTGGATTCTTGTATGATTCAAGAATAGACGAATTGTGTAAGATGGTTGCAGCAATTGGCAAGAAAGACTCTAACTTACCTGATGTCACTATCCCCAAAGGCTATCTCATAGGGCTAAAGGGTGCCTTAACGTTTGAAGATTGTCTTCTCTATCTAAAGACGGAGAATCCTGCATTCCGTGAGATTGTCTATAAAACAATGATTAAATTTGCAACTGATCATCCTGAACAATTTGCTGCATGGATAAAGCAGGGATACGTAACAAACTTTAGAGAAGAAGCGCGGTGGTATTGTGGTAAAAAGAGTTGGGAACCCATCAAAAATCTTGTTGCACTTAAATGGGCGGAAAACCATAGTATCTTAAAAGATAATTTTGGTTTTAGCAAATTAGTCATTTCCAAGATGCCATCTGGAAAAGATGACTATAACAAGCTGTGTGAAATCTTGCAGATTAGAATATTGACAAATGATGACTTTGGCCACACTTACGATGACAAGAGTGAAATCGACCATTTGGCAATAGAAGAGATAACAAAGAGATTGTTATATTTGTCGTATAGACATAACCCTGAAACTTGGGAAGAGGAATTTAAAACAATTCAGAAAGAATTAGCCGATACAGATATACGAATTTGTAATTCAATATCATATTTTTGGACTGAGAATGATGCTCTCTCAGCTGATTTGCTGACATACACTGAAGAATTGAATACTCTTTGGTATGTGGGGAATTGGAATGGAGCTGCATTTGGTGATATTATCGAATGGATTGTAAAGAAATTCCCATTCTTAAAAGCGTTCGATTTTAATGTCATCAAGACTTGTTTCTACAAGGATTTTAAGGTCATACTTAAAGAGATAGATAAGTTGCCTACTAATTTCCTTAATTATCTAAGCGAAGATGATAAGGAAGGGTTGTCTGTTGATGATTATGATGAAGCTCAAATCAATACGGATGTAGAACAATTGGCTGCAAATGATGAGGACGACTCCTCTAATGAAAATAATTCGAAACCTGGTTCTGAAGAAAAAGAACCTGAAAAGAATCCAAATTCGTCAGAAAATACTGATTATTCAAAAACAGGAGATTATCATGATGACCATCGAGAGGAGGATAATGGGCATAATCATCATACTGAAAATGATGGTCACTCAAGCAACAATGGTAACTCTCATAATGAATCAGATGAAAGCGATCCTGGGGATTTCAAGAAACAGAGCTATGAGCGTTGGGAAAGGGACGCAAAGAAGCAACCTGTTGCGCCCAAATCTGACCAGCCTTTAGTAAAAGACGAAGGGGCTACTTTCGATCCAGAGGAAACGCCCAAAACTGATCCTGAATACGGAGATGCTTATGATTCGTCAGCAAGAAGCGGTAACGATTACGGTGATAATCGCAATACTCGCTCGAATACTGGAAATCAAGAGTTAAGAAAGGCTAAAGAACAAGAACGTACTGCTCGTGAAAAGTTGAGCCGTCGTGAAATGTTGAATAGAGTGCCCAAATATACTCTTGAATGGTTTAACTATCGGCTTGATGTTTGTTTGGAGGACCAGAAGTCATATTCGGCAAGAGAAGTTACATTAGATTTCCATGATTGGTGTAAAATTAATCCGGATCAGAATCTGTATCGCCTAATATCTCCAGACGGGTATATACCTATGTCATTCGCTGATTACAATAACCAAATAGTTTCAGTAATCACTAATGGCAAACGCTATCAGGTAGATGCGAGAGTCATTGAGGCTGATGAAACCGGTGTAGACTTAATCTGCTCAACCGATTTAGGCAACCCAATAGAAGGAAGAAGAATTCAGATTCAAGCCACAAGTATGGGCGGATTTACAGACCATCTTGTATCTCGTTTCAGAAAGCTACAGAATAACTACACGATGGCGTCAAATCTGAGAACGATGTTGCCTGATAACATTAGTTTTATCTATGGTCCTCCCGGAACGGGCAAGACATATCAACTTGTCAAGACCATTTCGGATTTAATCAGAACAAATTATAAGATTAATATTCTGGTCTTAACACCTACAAACAGGGCTGCTGATGAAATAGCGGAAAGGCTGTGTACTGATACGTTTGCAGGAGAGTATACATCAAGATACGGTGTAACCGAAAGTCGCATCTTGGCAGAGGAACATTATGGCTGTCTAAAAAACAGACATAATATGGATATGTCTTTAAATAAAAATGTCATAATAACGACAATAGCCAGATATCCGTATGATACCGTCCGGAAAGGACAATTCTCTGAAAATATATTTGATCTGAAATGGGATTACATTATTGTTGATGAAGCCTCAATGATTGATGTAATCGACATTACTCTCTTATTATTAAATAAGAAAGCGGATAAATTTATCATTGCTGGTGATCCAAATCAGATTAGACCAATAACTCCTCACGATATTGAAGAATGCAATATCTATGATATGGTAGGCTTGTCAAGTTTCAAGCTTGCAAAGGAGAATACTTTCAAATATCCGGTAACTGCATTGGATACGCAATACAGATCAGTTCCTCAAATAGGTGGAATGGTAAGTAAGTTCTGCTATGATGGGCTTTTAAAGACTAATCCCAACAGAACTAAGCAAAAGCCATTGAATCTAAAAGGACTAAATGTAGAAACCGCAAATGCCATTGGTTTCAACGTTGAAATGCTAAGTTATTTATATGGCTGGAACAAAGTTGATAATTCCCCGGTGCATGTATATTCGGCGATTTTCGCATATGAATTTGCAGCTTATATCGCAAAAGAAATCTCAAAAAATCATCCGACCATAGACTATACTATCGGAATTGTGACTCCTTATGGAAAGCAGAAAGAAGCCATAAAGCAATTGCTTGAGCAAAAAGATATTAGTACGCAAAACTGTAAGGTAAAATGTGGTACTGCTCATTCTTTCCAAGGAGGAGAGTGTGATATTATGATTGTCGTAATGAATTATCCTGACATATATTCAGGATGCAGCACACACATAAACAACAAGAACATAATGAACGTGGCTATGAGTCGCGCAAGGGATTATCTTTTCTTCTTATGGCCCGAGGTCAAGCCCGAACATAAGAGTAAAACGAACGCCGATAAATTGCCGTATATCATGAACCAGCAAATTGGGCGCTTGTTGCCTGCTGGTTTTAAGCAACTCCATGCGTTTGACATTGAAGAGATAATTTTTGGCGATAAAACTTTTATTGCTAAAAATAGCGGCTCGCGTTGTCATATGCCTGTAAATGTTTCGGCTGCATCTGATAAACGATATGAGATTCGACTTAGCGATACCGCTCTTGATATTCAGATTAACGATTGAAGAATGATGACGATTGACGATATAAAGGCACTGATTGCTTCTGATGAGTCGCGGACTCTGGAGCTGAAAAAGACTACCGGCGAACTGAAAGACGGTATGCACGCTGCGTGTGCGTTTCTCAATACCGAGGGCGGATGGCTGATTTTCGGTGTCGCGCCGAAGTCGCTGAAGATTGTCGGGCAACAAGTAACCGATGATACCAAGCGAGAGATTGCGCAGTCTCTTGCGGGACTGGAGCCGGCTTACGATATTCCACCAATTTATGTCGATGTGCCCGAATATCCGGGTAACAAAGTGATTGCTTTCCATTTTGATGGTTGGGAATGGGGAGAGAAACCTTATACTTTCCGTGGCAGACCGTACTACAAGATTGAGAGTACTACCAAGATTATGCCTCGTGATATGTATGATGAGCGGATTCGCATTCATGAACCTCATTCATACTCATGGGAGTCGCTTCCGGCAAGGGGTGTCAGCTTTTCTGATTTGAACCGTGACAGGATTCTTGGTTGCATCAGGCTTGGTGTGGAAGGCGGACGAATCCCGGAGTCGGCTCTGACAGCTCCGATTGAGGACACATTGGCAAAATGGAAACTGACTGTCAATGGAGCGCCGACCAATGGTGCGGCTATGCTTTTCTCCAATAACATTTACCCTTACGATAACTTCCAGTTAAGATTGGCGCGTTTCCTCGGCAATGATAAACTCGAATTCATCGACAATCAACGTGCTGAAGGAAATTTCTTCGACCTCCTTGACGCAGGTATGGCTTTCCTCTTCAAGCATCTTAATCTCAGCGGTAAGATCACGAACAGAAGCCTTATGAGAGAGGAGCGTCTTGAAGTACCTGTGAGCGCATTGAGAGAAGCTCTAATCAATGCCTTGGCACATCGCCAATGGGAGAAGGCTAATCTGACAATCAGTATCGCTGTCTATGATGACCGCGTTGAGATAGCCAACCCCGGCATACTTCCACCCAAAATTACAGCCGAAACTATCAAAGATTCGCATGAGTCATACCCATATAATCGGAATATGGCACACGCCCTCTACCGCTCAACCTTCCTTGAAAACTGGGGCAGCGGCATCCGCCGCATCATCGAAGCCTGCCGCGAGCAAGGCGTTGAAGAACCCTCCTGGCGTTGGGATGGAGGATTCGTGTATGTTACCTTCAAACGACCTGTAAAAGACGATTCAAGTACCGCTCAAGTGCCGTCCAAGGAAGATGACAAACCGTTCAACTACCGCCCAACTACCGCTCAACCACCGGCTAAGTACGACCTAAGTACGACCCAAGCACGACCCAAGTACGACCCAAGTACGACCCAAGTATCCCAATTGATTAAATTGATGGGTGAAGACTACATGTCTCTCAAAGATATAATGTTATTATTCAATTTAAATAGCGCCAAACGATTTAGAGAGAATTATCTCACCCCGGCCCTATCGGATGGTGCCATCGAGCGACTTTATCCAGATCAACTCAAGCACCCCAAACAGAAATATCGTCTGACCGAGGTCGCTAAAGAGTGGAAATCCGCTAACAAGAATTCATAAACATAGAAAAATGTCAACAAGGAATATAGATAAGCTAGATTTGCTTTTGTCGAAGCTCGATAAGAAACAACTTGCTGATTTCATCAGAAAAGAATGTTGCAACAGTAAACAGCTTCAAGATAGGTTTCTCGCGCTTGGAGCGGGGACGCTGTTTAAACCGGATTCGGCAAAATATGCTTCACGGGTTGAGGATTTGATAGAGGATTATTCGGACCGACATGGCTACATTGAATATCGGGCCACTTTCGATTTTAATCGTGCTGTGACTCGCATTCTTGATGAGGCGGATGAGGCAATGGAAAATGTCCAATGGGAGGTTGCTGTGGCCGTGCTCATGGGAATTGCTTCAATTTCTGAGGATATTCTCAACAGTGGTGATGACAGTGCCGGAGAATTAGGCGCTATAGTTAGTGCTTGCTTTGAAAAATGGCATATACTATGTGATGATGAGTTGCTCCCGGAAAATCTTAAATCTGAAATTTTTGATCTCGCGCTTTCGCGCTTTAAGGACAAAGATCTCGAAGGATGGGATTGGTGGTGGGATTGGATTGAAATGGCAATCACACTTGCTGATACTCCTGAAAAACAGGATATGGTAGTCAAGGCTCTGGATGCCATCAAGTCCAATGATGATGACGATAATTGGAGCGCAAAACATAATGCTGAGATGGCACAGAAATACAAACTTGAAATAATGTCACGGCGAGGCAGTGAGGAAGATCAAATCAAGTTTATGTATGACAATGTGTCTAATCCGGATTTTCGTAAGAGGCTTATTCAAATTGTATGGGATAAGGCAGATTATGACGAGGTGCTCAGGCTTGCCAAAGAAGGAGTAAATCATGATGCCGATTATGCCGGACTTGTCACCGATTGGCATAGATGGGAGTATAGGGTCTATCAACAGATCGGAGACAGAGATAATAAACTCAAGTTGGCCCGACATTTCTTTTTCAATGGTGGCAGATGGGGAGAAAAGGAATTTTATATTATTGCTGTCCGATAAAACTCAAATAGCGCAATAAAGTATGGCTCGAACGC
>CAMQVH010000071.1 GCA_947038155.1 uncultured Bacteroides sp.
ACTTCCGGTACGAGCGCTTTCCCTTCCTTATTTTGTGCGACGGCAATCTCGATGCTGGTCATCAGGTTTTCCTTTCCGTCCGTGCGGAGTACACCTATGGGAAGTTGTGAACCTGTGAGGATAACAGGTTTGTCTAACCCTTCCAGCATAAAACTAAGTGCAGATGCAGTGTACGCCATCGTATCCGTGCCATGCAAGATGACAAATCCCTGATAACGGTCGTAGTTCTCGTGAATAATGGAAACAAGTTTCCGCCACATATCCGGTTCCATGTCCGAAGAGTCCATAGGCGGGTCGAACTGATACGTATCAATCGGGAAGCTGAATTTTTGCAATTCGGGGACGTGCTTCTGGAGTTGCTCGAAATCGAAACTCTCCAATGCGCCTGTCACGGTGTTCTCAATCATTCCAATTGTTCCACCGGTATATATTAGCAATACGGAAGTTTTTAGCTGGTTCATAGGCTGATTTCTGCGTTCGTTTTCGCAAATATAATAATATAAATGGTATATTAATAGCAAAATGTCATAAAAGTGAAGGGGAAACACAAGGCGGAAAGAATGAGGAATATTCTTTTTATCAGAAAAAAACGGGAAAAAGTGATAGATTGAACGTTTTTATTATTACTTTTGCGACACTTATCAAAAACAATGGTAGAAACAGAGACTATGATGAAGTACTATCCACATACAGTCACATCCATGTGTACCATGACCCTTTGGGGTTAATGGATAGTATTTGTGTATCTACGTGATTCACGCCTGTGTAAGTAGGCAAAACTCAAATTTAATTTTTTCGTAAACAACCAATCACCCTGTAATAACTATACTCGAGGGGATTGTATTTAAATATGTATCTTCATGAAAGTAATGAAATTCGGCGGAACGTCCGTAGGTTCCGTGAACAGCATTTTAAGCGTAAAGAGAATCGTAGAGTCGGCAAGTGAGCCGGTAATTGTAGTTGTTTCCGCATTGGGGGGCATCACTGACAAATTGATAAACACATCGAAGATGGCGGCAGTGGGAGATTCGGCCTATGAAGGCGAGTTCCGCGAAATCGTTTACCGTCATATGGAAATGATTAAGGAAGTGATTCCTGCCGGAGAAAAACAAACCTCGTTGCAACGTCAGATTGGCGAACTGCTGAACGAGTTGAAAGACATTTTCCAGGGAATCTATCTGATTAAAGACCTTTCACCGAAGACATCGGATACAATTGTCAGCTATGGAGAACGTCTTTCGTCCATTATCGTTGCCGAACTGATTGAAGGGGCACAATGGTTCGATTCGCGCACTTTTATCAAGACTGAAAAGAAACATAATAAACATACGCTGGATGCGGAACTGACTAATAAATTGGTGAAAGAGGCTTTCAAATCCGTTCCGAAAGTGGCGTTAGTGCCCGGATTCATCTCTTCTGATAAAATCTCAGGTGATGTGACGAACCTCGGTCGTGGTGGCTCAGACTATACGGCATCCATTATTGCTGCAGCGCTTGATGCTAACAGCCTGGAAATATGGACGGACGTGGACGGCTTCATGACGGCTGACCCGCGTGTCATCTCAACGGCTTATACGATTGCCGAACTGACTTACGTGGAAGCAACCGAACTTTGTAACTTTGGTGCGAAAGTAGTTTATCCGCCGACTATTTATCCGGTATGCCACAAGAATATACCTATTATAATAAAGAATACATTCAATCCGGACGGGGTAGGAACTATCATCAAACAGGAAGTTTCCAATCCGCATTGCAAAGCCATTAAAGGTATTTCTTCCATCAACGATACGAGCCTGATTACTGTTCAAGGACTCGGTATGGTGGGTGTAATTGGTGTCAACTACCGTATCTTCAAGGCACTGGCAAAGAACGGAATCAGTGTATTTCTCGTATCCCAGGCTTCATCGGAAAACAGTACTTCCATCGGTGTGCGTAATGCCGATGCCGACCTGGCTTGCGAAGTGCTGAACGAAGAATTTGCCAAAGAAATAGAGATGGGCGAGATTTCTCCGATTCTTGCGGAAAGCGATTTGGCTACTGTTGCTATTGTAGGCGAGAATATGAAACATACACCGGGCATCGCAGGTAAGCTATTCGGTACGTTGGGACGCAACGGTATCAACGTAATCGCTTGTGCACAAGGTGCTTCGGAAACCAACATCTCTTTTGTTGTCGATTCCAAATCCTTACGCAAGTCACTGAACGTCATCCATGACTCTTTCTTCTTGTCCGAATACCAGGTATTGAACCTCTTTATCTGCGGTATCGGTACGGTAGGTGGCAGCCTCGTAGAACAGATTCGTTGCCAACAGCAGAAACTTATGATGGAAAACGGATTGAAACTCCATGTGGTAGGTGTCATTGATGCTGCCAAGGCAATGTTCAGCCGTGAAGGTTTCGACCTTTCTAGTTTCCGTCAGGAACTGTTGGAGAAAGGAAAAGAAAGTAACCTGCAAACCATTCGCGACGAGATTATCGGAATGAACATCTTTAACTCCGTCTTTGTAGACTGTACCGCCAGCGCTGACATTGCATCGCTTTACAAAGATTTCCTGCAACACAATATCTCTGTGGTAGCAGCCAACAAGATTGCCGCTTCTTCTGCTTACGAAAACTATCGCGAACTGAAAACAATTGCCCGCCAACGTGGCGTGAAATATCTGTTCGAAACAAACGTAGGTGCAGGTCTTCCGATTATCAATACAATCAACGACCTGATTCATAGCGGCGATAAGATTCTGAAGATTGAAGCAGTGCTTTCAGGCACACTGAACTATATCTTTAATAAAATCAGCGCCGATATTCCTTTCAGCCGTACCATCAAAATGGCACAGGAAGAACGCTACTCCGAACCGGATCCGCGTATCGACCTGAGCGGAAAAGACGTCATCCGTAAACTGGTTATCCTGGCACGTGAAGCCGGATACCGCATCGAACAGGAAGACGTAGAAAAGAACCTCTTTGTTCCGAACGATTTCTTCGAAGGTTCTCTGGAAGATTTCTGGAAACGGGTTCCAAGTCTCGACGCAGACTTTGAAGTTCGCCGTCAGGTATTGGAGAAAGAAAATAAACACTGGCGTTTCGTAGCCAAACTGGAGAACGGAAAAGCCTCTGTCGGCTTACAGGAAGTAGGCGCCAACCACCCGTTCTACGGCTTGGAAGGTAGCAACAACATTATCCTGCTTACTACAGAACGTTATAAAGAATATCCGATGATGATTCAGGGATACGGCGCCGGCGCCGGAGTAACGGCTGCCGGAGTATTTGCCGACATCATGAGCATCGCAAACGTTTAAAGCCTTATGAAGCATATCATTATATTGGGAGACGGAATGGCCGACTGGCCAGTGAAGTCATTAGGGGACAAGACGCTCCTGCAATATGCAAAGACGCCATATATGGATCAGTTGGCCCGTATGGGACGTAACGGCCGCCTGATTACCGTGGCAGAAGGTTTCCATCCGGGTAGTGAAGTAGCCAACATGTCTGTGTTGGGATATAATCTTCCGAAAGTGTACGAAGGCCGTGGTCCGCTCGAAGCTGCCAGTATCGGCGTGGATCTGAAATCGGGCGAGATGGCAATGCGTTGTAACCTGATTTGTGTGGAAGGAGAGATTCTGAAGAATCACTCCTCCGGGCATATATCTACGGAAGAAGCGGACGTATTGATTCAATACTTGCAAGAGAAACTGGGCAACGACCGCGTGCGTTTTCATACGGGAGTCCAGTACCGCCACCTGTTGGTTATCAAAGGGGGAAACAAGGAACTGGACTGTACTCCACCGCACGATGTGCCTTTGAAGCCTTTCCGTCCGCTAATGGTGAAACCATTGGTCCCGGAAGCTCAAGAAACGGCTGACCTGATTAACGACCTGATTCTAAAATCACAGGAACTGTTGAAGAATCATCCGTTGAACTTGAAACGTATAGCTGAAGGTAAAGACCCCGCCAATAGTATTTGGCCCTGGAGCCCCGGTTATCGTCCGCAGATGACTACTTTCTCCGAAACTTTCCCGCAAGTGAAAAAAGGTGCGGTGATTTCGGCAGTCGATCTGATAAACGGAATCGGTTATTATGCCGGATTGCGTCGCATTGCAGTAGAAGGGGCAACCGGCTTGTATAATACGAATTATGAAAATAAAGTGGCTGCTGCATTGGAAGCCTTAAAAATCGATGACTTTGTCTACCTTCATATCGAAGCCAGTGATGAGGCAGGACACGAAGGAGACATCGACTTGAAACTTCTCACTATCGAGAATTTGGATAAACGTGCCGTAGGACCTATCTACGAAGCAGTGAAAGATTGGGATGAACCGGTAGCAATAGCCGTATTGCCTGACCATCCTACTCCCTGCGAACTTCGTACGCACACTTCCGATCCTATCCCGTTCCTTATCTGGTATCCGGGAATTGAGCCGGACGAGGTGCAAACTTACGACGAAGTATCTGCCTGCAATGGTAGTTATGGTGTGTTGAAAGAAGACGAGTTCATTAAAGAATTTATGAAATAATGTTCACTACAGATTACACAGATTTAAAATGAAAAGAGACTTTTGTATTATGTAATAATAGAGAAAATATCTGTGTAAATCTGTGTAATCTGTAGTGAGCACTAAAAATATCATCCCATGAAATATTATAGTACGAATAAACAAGCGCCTAATGCCTCACTGCAAGAAGCGGTGGTGAAAGGACTTGCTGCCGATAAAGGGCTGTTTATGCCTATGTCCATCAAACCGCTTCCACAAGATTTTTACGATTCGATTGAAAGCTTGTCCTTCCAGGAGATTGCTTATCGTGTAGCCGATGCTTTCTTCGGTGAGGACGTTCCTGCCGATACTCTGAAACAGATTGTATATGATACCTTAAGTTTCGATGTACCTTTGGTGAAAGTAGCGGAGAATATCTACTCACTCGAACTTTTCCACGGACCGACACTAGCCTTCAAAGATGTGGGCGGTCGTTTCATGGCGCGTCTGCTGGGATACTTTATTAAGAAGGAAGGTCAGAAGAATGTAAATGTACTGGTAGCCACTTCCGGTGATACGGGAAGTGCTGTGGCTAACGGTTTTCTGGGTGTGGACGGTATTCATGTATATGTGCTTTATCCGAAAGGAAAAGTCAGCGAAATACAGGAAAAGCAATTCACCACACTGGGACAGAACATCACTGCGCTCGAAGTGGACGGAACGTTTGATGATTGCCAGGCATTGGTAAAAGCTGCTTTCATGGATAAGGAGCTGAATGAACATCTTTCTCTGACTTCCGCCAATTCCATCAATGTAGCCCGTTTCCTGCCGCAAGCATTTTATTATTTCTATGCTTACGCCCAGTTGAAGCGCGCCGGAAAAGCTGACAATGCAGTAATCTGCGTGCCTAGCGGAAACTTCGGAAATATCACTGCCGGTCTGTTCGGTAAGAAAATGGGATTGCCTGTGAAACGTTTTATTGCTGCCAATAACCGCAACGATATTTTCTATCAATACCTGCAAACAGGCGAATACAACCCGCGTCCGTCTATTGCAACCATCGCTAACGCCATGGATGTAGGCGACCCGAGCAACTTTGCCCGTGTACTCGATTTGTATAAAGGTTCTCATGCTGCTATCTCCGCCGAGATTTCGGGAACTACCTATACCGACGAACAAATCCGTGAAACTGTGAAAGAGACTTGGAAAGAATACCATTATCTACTCGACCCTCATGGGGCATGTGGCTATCGTGCATTAGCAGAAGGTTTACAACCGGGCGAAACAGGTGTATTCCTTGAAACAGCCCATCCTGCCAAGTTCCTCGAAACAGTAGAAAGTATCATTGGTGAAACGGTGGAAATACCTGCCAAATTGCAGGAGTTTATGAAAGGTGAGAAGAAGAGTCTCCAAATGACGAAAGACTTTGCGGACTTCAAGAAGTATCTGCTGACGCTTTAATTTTCTTCTTAGGAATGAGTTTGTGCCACCGTGTTGGCACGGTTGTGCCATTGAGGTGTCACGGCTGTGCCAACACGGTGGCACAGTTGTGACAATGGCTTGGTACAAGTCTGCCGTTTAAATGTAGTTTACACAAAAGCTAGGAATATCAAATACTCTCCTGTACAATGAATGGTAAACTCATCGGCTATTGCTTCGTTAAGCGTACCCTGCCACCAATTAGTGAAGTCACTGAGCGGATAAACCAATCCTTCCTCCTTTAATCCTTTTGCTCCGAAATTGATAATCGAAATCTGTTGTCCGGGATGGGACTCGAATGTCTGTGTACCGTTCACAGACATAAATACACCGTAGTCCGTAATTGTCCTTATTTCCATGCCCTCTTTCATATAGTCAATCAGCAGGCTGATATTTCCCAGCGTATGGTCTTCCCGTTTGCCGGTAGCTCCGACAATGGCAATCTTGCGGAATCCTTTCTCTTGCAGAAAGAGAACAGCTTTGGTTTGGTCGTTCGTTTCCTGGTCGGCTATCTGGTGTACGATAGAAGAGAAACGTTCTTTATATTCCGGTGAAAGAGAATCACCGTCACCGATAATCACGTCCGGTGTATGTCCACGAGAGATATATTCATTGGCTGCACCGTCACAACAAGCTACGAATTTAGCTTCTTCCAATATTCGCAAGGGAAGAGTGTGAGTAGGATATTCACCGTTAGCCAATATCACGGCTTCGGGCGTATAGTCTTCGTTTATCATTGTTGTATGCTCATTAATTTTTTCCATTTGAAGTAGCCAAAGATAGCTATAATGGAGTAAAGTCCATATAAAGCAGAGGTAAAATAAAGGTCTTTATAAATATACAGTCCGCAACAAACGATGTCTACAAGTATCCAGGCAAACCATTGTTCGATATATTTGCGTGCCAGCATCCACATGCCGACAATGCTCAGTGCCGTGGTGAAGCTATCCAGCCATGGTACATTGCTGTCCGTGTATTCAATGAGTATCCAGGCAATACCGATAAAGGCAACGATGAATATCAGCAGAAGTGGAAGATAGCATTTCCACGGTGTATGCACGATAGGGAGTGCTTTCGGTTTATCATCGCCTGTTTCAGCATTGGCAGATTGAGTCTGCTTCCCTTTTCGTTGCCCCCACATCCAAAAGAACCAGCCATAAACGGCGGCTATCAGATAGTAGATATTGATGCCGAAGTCAGCGTATAATCCTGCTTTATAATATACGAAGATATAGATAGCAGGCATGATAATCCCCGCTATCCAAAGATAGATACTTGCCCGGTATTCCAACCAAAGGTAGACTAAACCGACAATCGTACCGAATATTTCAAGAAAATTCATTTCCATCATTCAAACCTGTTTAGAAACGGAAAGTAATATGTGCCAATATATTGGTGCCTGCCATCGGATAGAAGCGTGGGTCGTGCTTTATCACATATGGCTTTGTCTTGTCTCCGTTTTCGTAAAGGGCGACACTTTGCGAGTATCCGTTCGTTTCATATTTTGTATCGAACAAGTTGTAAACGGTAGCTCCTATGGTAATTCCTTTTGTATGACGGGTCTTGAAAGAGTACGACGCACTGAGATGGCTGACAAAATAGGCATCTAGCGAGTTTTCTTTTGTGCCGAAGTTATCGAGATATTGGCGGCTGACATATTGAGATTGAAGGGAAATTTCCAATCCGTTGCTGCCGAGGGTAATCAGGCTGTTTCCGATAAAAGAAGGAGAGAAAGAGATAGGAGAGTTCCCCCCTTTAATAGCTGTCTGTGTCCATAAGTTATCAACGATTTCTCCATTCACCAGACTTTCATCATATACGTAACCCGTATAATCTTTAATGCGGTTTTTACTCCATGTTCCGTTGATGTCCCAACGCAACCAGTCGTTGAATTTTGCGCCGAACGCCAACTCAATTCCCATTCGGTAACTGTCCTTCACGTTTTCCGCCATGGCTTCGCCTATATCATTGGTTTTCCCGTTTAATACTAATTGGTCGGTATAGTCCATATAATATAAGTTGACACCTGCCGTAACCCATTCGTTACGATAGGTATATCCTAATTCATAATCCAGCAACTTTTCCGCTTTGGGATATTTGTCGAACATTCCGTCCGTATAGTTATTACGGGTAGGTTCCTTTTGTGCCACAGAAAAAGACGCATAGGCACTGTGGTTGGGATTGATTTGCCAGAAAAGTCCGGCTTTCGGATTGAAGAAACTGAAGTTCTCCTTGACATCTAGCCGTTGCAAGCGTTCGGGAGTTGCGGTGAAGTCCCATTTATCATTGTCTCCATCAATCGTATAATGGATATAACGGTATTGCAGGTCGGCATAAGCGCTTAACCCGCCGATTAGCTGATAATTGGCTTTCAGATAAATGTTACCATCCGTCTTTCCACCAGTATTGCGATAATATTCATGTTCAGGGTCGAGCTGTTCAGTGTAGTTTTTCACCCATATCACTTTTCCATAGTGGTCGTTACTGTATCGGTTCAGGCCACCGCCGAAAGAAGCGTTTAGCTTCTCGTTCTGATAATTCAGTGAGAAGATGCCGCCGCCGAAGTTGCTATCCACTAACTTTTGGCGGACAAGATTCGTTTTCTTCTGCGGCTCACTATTGCCCGGGAGATAGAAAGGCTTCAATCCATATTCTTCCAAGCTGCGTCCGTTTTTGTATTCCTGATAATAGCCGAAACCATTGGTATAATGGAAAGCAATATTCAGGTTCCATGCCGGAGAGAAAATGTGATTAAGCAAAAGTTGATAGTGCGTTTGGCGGTAATTATCCATTTGGTCGTCATAGAAACCGATGGGATTTCCTTTTCCTTTGTTATCGTCGAGAATCACTCCATTCGGATTGTATGTCCGGTCATTTTCCAACTGTTCTTTACTGATACCATCCCAGGCATGATAAGTCTTTTCTTTTCCACCGAAAGTGATAAACTTAATCGTCGTATTCTCACCGAAATAACCGCCTTGTACGAAATATGATTTCAAGTCCGATGAGGCACGGTCGCGATAACCGTCACTCTGAATATTCGAGAGGCGTGCATCGAATGCCCAGTATTTATTAATCAGGCCGGTTCCTACCTTTACCGTTTCCTTATGTGTATTGAACGAGCCGTAAGAACCGGAAACTTCCGCGTAAGGCTTGGAAGAGATACTCTGGGTACGCATATTGATGCTGGCGCCGAATGCTCCCGAACCGTTGGTAGACGTTCCGGCACCCCGTTGAATCTGTATATCTTCCAGAGAAGAAGCGAAGTCGGGAGTGTTCACCCAAAAGATGGCGTGGCTTTCGGAGTCGTTCATCGGGATACCGTTGGCGGTGACATTGATGCGGGTAGCATCAGTACCACGTACACGGATGGTGGTATATCCTACGCCTGCTCCCGCGTCCGAGGTGGTCAATACGGAAGGGGTGGTAGATAAAAGGAAAGGAATGTCCTGTCCGAAGTTCTGTTTACTAATTTGTTCTTTTTTAACGTTGGTGAATGCCACCGGAGTTTTTGCCGTGGCACGGGTGGATACTACCTGCACTTCCTGCAGGTTTACGACTTTCACGCTATCCTTTGCACTCGTCTGTGCATGAACAGTGATGCCTGCGCCTAATAAGGCGATGGCCATCAATCCAATTTTCTTCATCTTGCTTATTAATTAGTTCTCTACGCCGGCATTACCCGGTTCAGATTCTATGGGTATGTTCTCAGCCCGTCATGTTAAGGCACCCCTACCAGTGAATCGGTTGCAAAAATACGGCTTTTGCAGGAGTAAAACAAAAAAAACTTTTAGATTTGCTAAAAACAATATAACTTTGTAATTTGTTGAAATAGAGAAACTACGATTTGTTCATTTTAATATATTTCTAAATTATGCTACTATTACTTCAGGCAACACAGGCGGCGGATTCCGTGCAAGTGGCCGCAGATAAATTGATTGTCCAAACCATAGCTAATGCTGAAGGCTTGGACAAACTCTCGTTAATAACCAAACAATTGGTCGACTTCGGTATCCGTGCCGGAGAACGTATCTTGATAGCGGTAATCGTCTTTATCATAGGACGTTTCCTTATTTCAATACTTAACAAATTTATCAGACGTCTTCTGGATAGACGGAAAGTAGATATAAGTATTAAGACCTTTGTCAAAAGTCTTGTAAATATAACATTGACTATTCTGTTAATCATTTCAGTTGTCGGTGCGCTGGGTGTCGAAACTACTTCCTTTGCGGCTCTGTTGGCATCTGCCGGTGTGGCTGTCGGTATGGCGCTGTCCGGTAACTTGCAGAATTTTGCCGGTGGACTGATAGTGTTGCTGTTCAAACCTTACAAAGTAGGTGACTGGATTGAAAGCCAGGGCGTTTCGGGGACAGTGAAGGAAATTCAGATCTTCCATACTATTCTGGCTACGGGAGACAATAAAGTGATTTATATTCCGAATGGCGCAATGAGTAGCGGAGTAGTGACCAACTATAACACGCAGACTACCCGCCGTGTGGAATGGATTGTCGGCATCGACTACGGAGAAGATTATAATAAGGTGGAGCAGATTGTTCGTGACATATTGGCGGCTGATTCACGTATCCTAAACGAGCCTGCTCCGTTTATAGCTCTTCATGCGCTGGATGCCAGCAGTGTGAATGTGGTAGCTCGTGTATGGGTGAACAATGGAGATTATTGGGGAGTATATTTCGATATTAATAAGGCTATTTATGAAACCTTTAATGAGAAAGGTGTCAATTTCCCATTCCCGCAACTTACGGTACATCAAGGGAACTGATTATTGTAAGAGCCTGTTTAAATTTTCCTGAGATTATGTTAGATAGGCTTTACCGACCTG
>CAMQVH010000072.1 GCA_947038155.1 uncultured Bacteroides sp.
CGCCGATGGTACTGCGTAACAGTGGGAGAGTAGGTAGCCGCCGTTTTTGAAGAAGTCCCTTGATTCAGCAACGAATCAAGGGGCTTTCTGTATTTATATACTTTTATAGGTGGTCTAAGAAAAAATTGCTATATTTGCCGCTGACAATTATTTTATTAAACGTTTAAAGCAAATTTGAAGGTATGAAAACTAAATTATTTTTGGCTGCTGTAGCCGTAACATTTTCTTTTGCAATGATGTCTTGTACTGGTAACAAAACTACTAACGCTGCTGCTGAAGGCGAAGAAGCAACTGTAGGAACTGTAGAAGCTGCTGTCGTTGAAGCTGATTCTTCTTGCTGCCAGGCTAAAGATTCTTGTGCTGCTGCTTGTGATAAAAAAGTAGATTGCGAAAAGAAAGCTGATTGTGCAGAAAAGAAAGAATGCTGTAATAAGAAATAATCTATTGATTTAGAACGATAAGACAAGAGGGGGAACGGAGTAAACGAAATACTCTGCTCCCCTTTTTGTTTGATGGAATATCCCTTTATTAGTGATATATTTTAGCTTATAATTGGGTTTAACTTATGAAATGAAATTTTATTCGATAAAAAAGTAACGTTTTATTTGGCAATAACGAAATAATCTCTACCTTTGCACCGTCGAACCATAAAAAGAGACAAGAAATGAATCAGATGTTTGTACATATTCTACTATGCGGTATTATTATTCTACTATCAAAGGTTAGTGGAAGTGAGTGCTGCGTGTAAATGTGTATAATGAAGATATACGAAAGCCTTTCTCACTTCCACGTGTGAAAGGCTTTTTTTAATGCTAATAATTACATAATATAATAAGAATATGGACAATAGGTTATTTATTTTTGATACCACCCTCAGGGATGGAGAGCAGGTTCCGGGATGCCAGTTGAATACGGTAGAAAAGATTCAGGTAGCAAAGGCATTGGAAGCGCTGGGAGTAGACGTGATTGAAGCCGGATTTCCTATTTCAAGTCCGGGTGACTTTAACTCAGTAATTGAAATTTCTAAAGCGGTGACCTGGCCTACAATTTGTGCTTTGACACGTGCCGTCCAAAAAGATATTGATGTAGCTGTAGATGCACTGAAATTTGCAAAACATAAGCGTATCCATACAGGTATCGGTACTTCTGACTCGCACATTAAATATAAGTTTAACTCAAACCGTGAAGAGATTATCGAGCGGGCGGTAGCTGCCGTGAAATATGCCCGCCGTTTTGTTGACGATGTAGAGTTTTATGCGGAAGACGCAGGTCGTACGGATAACGAATATTTGGCACGTGTGGTGGAAGCTGTTATCAAAGCAGGAGCTACCGTAGTGAATATTCCTGATACAACGGGTTATTGCTTACCTTCAGAATATGGTGCTAAGATAAAATACCTGATTGACCATGTAGACGGCATTGATAATGCCATACTTTCTACTCACTGTCACAACGACTTGGGTATGGCTACTGCCAATACGATAGCAGGGGTTTTGAATGGTGCCCGCCAGGTGGAAGTGACTATCAACGGTATTGGTGAACGTGCCGGAAACACGGCACTCGAAGAAATCGCTATGATTATCAAGAGCCATCATGAAATCGATATTCAGACAAATATCAATACGCAGAAGATTTATCCTACCAGCCGCATGGTATCCAGCCTGATGAATATGCCGGTACAGCCGAACAAGGCTATTGTAGGGCGTAATGCTTTTGCCCACTCTTCGGGTATCCATCAGGATGGTGTGTTGAAGAATGTACAGACGTATGAGATTATCGACCCGCACGATGTAGGTATTGATGACAACTCTATCGTATTGACTGCCCGTAGCGGACGTGCTGCCTTGAAGAACCGTTTGACTATACTCGGGGTCGAACTGGAGCAGGAAAAACTGGATAAGGTTTACGAAGAGTTTTTGAAGCTGGCTGATAAGAAGAAGGATATTAATGATGATGATATTCTGGTGTTGGCAGGTGCAGATCGGAGTCAGAATCATCGCATCAAACTGGAATACTTGCAGGTGACAAGCGGTGTCGGTGTCCGTTCGGTAGCCAGCTTGGGATTGAATATCGCTGGTGAGAAGTTTGAAGGTTGCGCCAGTGGCAACGGTCCGGTAGATGCAGCTATCAAAGCATTGAAGAAAATTGTAGACCGCCATATGACGCTGAAAGAATTTACTATTCAGGCTATCAGCAAGGGAAGCGATGATGTAGGTAAGGTGCATATGCAGGTGGAGTATGATAATCAGATTTATTATGGATTTGGAGCGAATACGGATATTATCGCCGCTTCGGTAGAAGCCTATATTGATTGTATCAACAAGTTCAAATCGTAAAAAATAGGCCAGCATCCGTACCGTATCGGCATTACAGAGATTGGCTAAAATAGAAAATAGTAATTAGTAAAATAGTAAATAAACAGATGAATACATTATTTGATAAGATATGGGACGCCCATGTGGTGACTACCGTGGAAGATGGTCCGATACAACTTTATATCGACCGTTTATATTGTCATGAAGTAACAAGCCCGCAAGCCTTTGCCGGATTGCGTGAACGCGGAATCGGAGTATTGCGTCCGGAAAAGGTGTTTTGTATGCCTGACCATAATACGCCGACTCACGATCAAGACAAACCGATTGAAGATCCGATTTCTAAGGCTCAAGTGGATACTTTGACGCAGAATGCAAAAGATTTCGGTCTGGCACACTATGGTATGATGCATCCTAAGAATGGTATTATTCATGTGGTAGGCCCGGAACGTGGTCTGACTCTGCCGGGGATGACTATCGTTTGTGGTGACTCTCACACTTCTACCCATGGTGCGATGGGAGCGATAGCTTTCGGTATCGGAACGAGTGAAGTGGAAATGGTATTGGCTTCGCAATGTATTCTTCAGTCAAGACCGAAAACAATGCGTATCACTGTAGACGGTGAACTGGGCAAAGGGGTGACTGCAAAAGATGTGGCTCTGTACATGATGTCCAAGATGACTACCAGCGGTGCTACCGGTTACTTCGTAGAATATGCAGGTTCGGCTATCCGTAATCTGACTATGGAAGGACGCCTTACTCTTTGTAACCTTTCTATTGAAATGGGTGCACGTGGTGGCATGGTCGCTCCTGATGAAGTGACTTTTGAGTATATCAAAGGTCGTGAGAATGCTCCGAAGGGAGAAGAGTGGGAGAGTGCTTTGGCATATTGGAAAACATTAAAGAGTGATGATAACGCCGTATTTGATAAGGAAGTCCGCTTCAATGCTGCCGATATCGAGCCGATGATTACTTACGGAACGAATCCGGGTATGGGCATGGGGATTACTCAGCATATTCCTACCACTGAGGGTATGGGAGAAGCCGCTCAGGTTTCTTTCAAGAAATCGCTGGATTATATGGGATTCGGACCAGGTGAGTCTTTGCTGGGCAAGAAGATTGACTATGTATTCCTGGGTGCCTGTACAAATGGTCGTATCGAAGATTTCCGTGCATTTGCTTCCATCGTGAAAGGTCGCAAGAAAGCGGAGAATGTAATTGCATGGCTAGTTCCGGGTTCCTGGATGGTGGATGCCCAGATTCGCAAAGAGGGTATTGACAAGATATTGGCTGAAGCCGGATTTGCTATCCGTCAGCCGGGATGTTCTGCTTGCCTGGCAATGAACGATGATAAGATTCCTGCCGGAAAATATTCGGTATCTACCAGCAACCGTAACTTTGAAGGTCGTCAGGGACCGGGTGCGCGTACATTGCTTGCCAGTCCGTTGGTAGCCGCTGCTGCGGCGGTGACAGGTGTGATTACCGATCCGAGAGAACTGATGTGATTTCAATCGTAAATAGTAAATCTTTAAATAGTAAATATCAAGATGGCTAAGACTAAATTTAATATAATAACAAGTACTTGTGTACCCCTTCCCTTAGAAAATGTAGATACTGACCAGATTATTCCGGCACGTTTCCTCAAAGCGACTACCCGTGAAGAGAAATTCTTTGGTGATAACCTTTTCCGTGACTGGCGTTACAATGCCGACGGTAGTCTGAATAAGGATTTTGTGTTGAACAATCCTACTTATGGCGGACAGGTGTTGGTGGCAGGGAAGAACTTCGGTTCCGGTTCGAGCCGTGAACATGCAGCCTGGGCGATTGCCGGATATGGTTTCCGTGTGGTGGTTTCCAGTTTCTTTGCCGATATTCATAAGAATAATGAGTTGAACAACTTTGTGCTTCCGGTGGTTGTTACTGAAGGTTTTCTGCAGGAATTGTTCGATTCGATTGAAGCGGACCCGAAGATGGAAGTGGAAGTGAACCTTCCCGAACAGATCATCATCAATAAGGCGACAGGTAAAAGTGAACATTTCGAAATCAATGCTTACAAGAAACATTGTTTGATGAACGGATTGGATGATATAGATTTTCTGCTGAGCAATAAAGACAAAATAGAAGAATGGGAAAAGAAGGCGTGAAAATAGAAATCATGGACACGACGCTCCGTGATGGTGAGCAGACCAGCGGAGTATCTTTTGTGCCTCATGAAAAACTAATGATCGCCCGTTTACTATTGGAAGATTTGAAGGTAGACCGGGTGGAGGTTACTTCGGCACGAGTATCGGAGGGCGAGTTTGAAGCCGTGAAGATGATTTGTGACTGGGCGGCCCGGCGCAATCTGCTTCACAAGGTGGAAGTGCTAGGATTTGTAGACGGTCATACTTCGGTGGACTGGATACAGCGTACTGGCTGCCGTGTGATCAATCTTCTTTGCAAAGGTTCGTTGAAACATTGTACACAGCAACTGAAAAAGACTCCGGCAGAGCATCTGGCGGATGTTATTGATGTGGTGCACTATGCCGACGACCAGGATATCACTGTTAATGTTTATCTGGAGGACTGGAGCAACGGCATAAAGGATTCTCCCGAATATGTGTTCCAGTTGATGGATGGATTGAAAGATACGAGTATCAAGCGTTTCATGTTGCCCGATACTTTGGGAATCCTGAATCCGTTGCAAGTAATAGAGTATATGCGGAAGATGAAGAAGCGTTATCCACATACTCATTTCGATTTTCATGCACACAATGACTATGATTTGGCGGTAAGTAATGTGCTGGCAGCGGTATTGAGCGGTGTCAAAGGATTGCATACTACCATCAATGGATTGGGTGAACGGGCGGGCAATGCTCCTCTCGCAAGTGTGCAGGCTATTCTGAAAGACCATTTCAATGCGGTGACCAATATCGATGAAAGCCGCTTGAACGATGTCAGCCGGGTGGTGGAGTCATATTCGGGTATCATGATACCTGCCAATAAGCCGATTGTAGGTGAGAATGTCTTTACGCAAGTGGCAGGCGTGCATGCCGACGGTGACAATAAAAATAGCCTGTATTGCAATGACCTGCTTCCCGAACGGTTCGGGCGGAAACGTGAATATGCGTTGGGAAAGACAAGCGGCAAGGCGAATATCCGCAAGAACCTCGAAGACCTCGGGCTGCAACTGGACGAAGATTCTATGCGCAAGGTGACGGAACGGATTATCGAATTGGGAGACAAGAAAGAACTGGTGACTCAGGAAGATTTGCCATATATTGTTTCCGATGTGTTGAAGCATGGTTCGATAGGTGAGAAGGTCAAACTGAAGAGCTATTTTGTGAATCTGGCTCATGGTTTGAAGCCGATGGCAACGTTGAAGATAGAAATAAACGGAAAAGAATACGAAGAAAGTTCGGGTGGAGACGGTCAGTATGATGCTTTCGTTCGTGCATTGCGTAAGATATATAAGGTGACGCTGGGACGCAAGTTCCCGATGCTGACTAATTATGCGGTGACAATCCCGCCCGGCGGGCGTACGGATGCGTTTGTGCAGACGCTAATTACATGGAGTTACGATGAACAGGTGTTCCGTACCCGTGGACTGGATGCCGACCAGACGGAGGCTGCCATCAAAGCTACTATGAAGATGCTCAATCTCATAGAAGACGAATATGAGAAAAATAACGATTAATGATTAACGATTAATGATTAACGGAGAGCGAATTGTACTACGGTCTTCGGTTAATCACTAATAAACTAAACATTGAATAATATGGATTTTAAAATTGCTGTATTAGCAGGCGATGGTATCGGACCGGAAATCTCTGTGCAAGGTGTAGAGGTGATGAGTGCCGTTTGCGAGAAGTTTGGTCACAAAGTGAATTACGATTATGCCATCTGTGGCGCCGATGCGATAGATAAAGTGGGTGATCCGTTTCCGGAAGCAACTTATCAGGTGTGTAAGGATGCGGACGCTGTATTGTTCTCTGCCGTAGGTGACCCGAAATTTGACAATGATCCTACTGCTAAAGTACGTCCCGAACAAGGTCTGTTGGCTATGCGTAAGAAACTGGGACTTTTCGCCAATATCCGTCCTGTACAGACATTCAAATGCTTGATTCACAAATCTCCGTTGCGTGCGGAACTGGTGGAGAACGCTGATTTTATCTGCATCCGTGAATTGACCGGTGGTATGTATTTCGGTGAAAAGTATCAGGATAATGACAAAGCTTATGATACCAACTATTATACTCGCCCGGAAATCGAGCGTATCTTGAAAGTGGCTTTCGAATATGCAATGAAGCGCAGAAAACACCTGACGGTGGTAGATAAGGCAAACGTGTTGGCTTCTTCCCGTCTGTGGCGTCAGATTGCGCAGGAAATGGCTCCGAACTATCCGGAAGTGACAACAGACTATATGTTTGTAGACAATGCTGCCATGAAGATGATTCAGGAACCTGCTTTCTTCGATGTGATGGTAACGGAAAACACCTTCGGTGATATTCTGACGGACGAAGGTTCGGTAATCAGCGGTTCTATGGGATTGCTTCCGTCTGCTTCTACCGGTGAGAGCACTCCGGTATTTGAACCTATTCACGGTTCATGGCCGCAGGCCAAAGGATTGAACATTGCTAATCCGTTGGCACAAATTCTTTCTGTAGCTATGCTGTTCGAGTATTTCGACCTGAAAGAAGAGGGGGCGTTGATTCGTAAGGCGGTAGACGCTTCTTTGGATGAGAATGTGCGTACACCGGAAATTCAGGTTGCCGGTGGTACCAAATACGGTACGAAAGAAGTAGGTCAGTGGATTGTTGACTATATTAAAAAGGCTTGATAAATTTAGGTAATCAAGAAAGTCTCATAAATTAAAACAAAAAGCCTGGCATTGGAAACGGTACCAGGCTTTTTTATTAATATATTTTTCTGTTTTACCAACTTCTAATCGTGGAATAGATAAGGATTCCGAGCACCGTCAGCAATCCTGCATAAATAGTGACTGATGTTTGCTTGATTTCATTTCTTCTCATGCGAGTGGATGGTTCCAAATAGACGGCCGCTTTATGAGCAATAGTACTGAACATCCATCCGCCGAATCCGCCGATGATACCGCCGACAAGTAAATCTCCGGGATAGTGTACCCCCAGATAAATGCGGGTATAGCAATTGAGTGCAGCCCATGCTATGATAAAAAGACTTAGCCAGCGTTTGCGGAACGTACATATCACATACAGGGCAAGTCCGAATGAATTGGCGGCATGGCAGGATGGGAAACCGTAGCTTCCACCGCGGTATCCATTTACAATATATACCATATCGACAATCGGATTTCCGAGGTTGGCGGGACGCAGACGTGCTACAACCGGTCGGATAAGGCTGCTGCATATCTGGTCGGCAAAGGTGATGGTAAGGGCAATGGCTACCACATAACACAGCACTGCTTTCCAGTGAAAGTTCTTTAGTAAGATATACAGGATGGTAGCGTACATAGGCACCCAGATTATTTTTCCTGTAAAAGAGGTCATAAAGTAATCCCAGAAAGGGGAGTGTATACCATTGAAAGATAGGAAGATATTTGTATCTATCTCTGACAGGTATTTAATGAGGTCGGTGTTTACCATCATGCTTTATTGTTAAATTTTTGACGTCGCAAATATACAATAAAGAATAGGAAATTGTCTTATATAACCTTATAAATCTTCTGTTATTCCCTGCCTCTAGCGTTTTGCAAGGTCATCGTAGAGCTTTTGCAGAAACGCTTTTCCTTTTTCGAGGTTCGCTCCTTTTTCCGTACCTTCGTCAAGTTGTACGGTATTGGCCTCCAGATTATATACCAGTTGGTTTTCGGGAGTCACCATACCGAAGAAGTTAGGGCGGGTGAAGTATCCGAAATGCGGAGATGCCGGATTCATGATATCCTTACTGAAAGTAAATTCATCGTGTGGCAACCCTAGTTGGGAGAGCAGGGTGGCGGCAATATCAATTTGCGAAGCATAGGTGTCTATGACACGAGGTTCTTTGATTGCTCCACCGAGCAGGATAAGCGGGATAGTCTGTCCGTCCAATGGGTTTTCTATCGGATAGGGATACACTCCTTGATGATCCGGAACGAGTACAAACACAGTGTTTTTCCATTGTGGAAGTTCCTTGTATCGTTTGATGAAGTCGCCTACGCAACTATCAGCGTATGCGAAGGCGTTGAGTCCTTTATCATCCAGTCGGTGAAACGGAACTTCAAATGGTTCGTGGCTGCTTGAAGTCTGAACAAATTTCAGGAAAGGCTCTTTTTGTTCCTCTTCCTTCATATCTTTCAGCAGACGTTGGAACAAGACATGGTCATGTGCTCCCCATTTGCTTGTACGTTCGGATAGCGGGAAATCTTTATCGCAAACGATTTTTTCGATACCGGAAGATATGAGATAAGAGCGCATATTGGTAAAATCAGCGTCTCCGCCGTAGTAATAATCCAGGCTATATCCGGCGTTTTTCAGACTGCGCGGGATAGAGGGAAGTTTGTCTGTCTTTTCGGGATACTTCATGATACTGGTGCTCGGCTGTCCGGGATAAGCGCTGATGATAGATGCCAGTCCGCGGTCGGTTCGGAAACTATTGGCGTAGAAATTACTGAATAAGATGCCTTCTTTTGCGAATTTATCCATATTGACTGCCACATTGGGCTGCCCGCCGAATGTTTCCATCAAGTGTGTAGAGAAACTTTCGAGAATGATAAAGACGATATTCGGGCGCTGGGTGTTTAATAATTGTGGAATGCTGTCTGTTGCTGCGACAGGTTTGTCGAGCATTTCCGCAAATAACTCGTCCGCCACTTTCGGATCCATGAAGCGGTATTGCTTGTCGAAGTTAGTCTGATGGGTAGCAGAGTACATAAAGCTGAATGCCGGGTTGATAGCAGCATGGTTCATCCGCTGGTCTTGGCTGAAATATACTTTGCTCAAATTCATTGTCGATACAGTGAAACCGCCGCGGATAGGGATAAAGAGGGCGGCTGTCAGAAGTAGAAGCGTGAGAGATATATTTTGTCGCCGGTAAGGTATTTTCAACGGTTTTCTTTCACGGATAAGTGCCATATAGAATATGTAGTATAAGAGGGCGGCATAGATGAGTATTGCCAGTATGCCTAGCAGGACAAACCAAAAGCTGACACTTGCCATAGCGTCTTTGGGCGAAGAGAAGAAGTAGAAAATAGGGGTGGCGTCCAGGCGGAATCCCCAAAAACCGTATAATCCCAAGTCGATGATAAAGATGCACGCCATGATGAAGGCTATTAAGCCGAAGTAGACTTGCCGGATATGTCGGAGAATGGATGATTGCGTCCAGGCAGAAGCTATGAGTATCAGTCCCGGAATGGCAGTGAGATAACCTGCGAGGGATAAATCCAAAGGAAGGCCGTGCCACATGACGCTGAAATAGTTGCCGAAGGACACATCATTATATAGTTCATGGTAGTAAACCATGAAGATAGGTTTTTGAAGAACAAACAGAAGGACAAATAAAAAATAGGTCGTGAGAAATTGTATAATTCTCTTTTTCATATCTGTAAACTTAAAAAGATTGAACGGATACAAAGTTACTATACTTTTCCTTATCTTT
>CAMQVH010000073.1 GCA_947038155.1 uncultured Bacteroides sp.
GTAAGTTACATACGAATATAAGAGCGGGGGATTTTTCTTTTTAGAGGAAAGGTAATATTTTCCATACTTACTGCAGAATAGATACTCTATAATTCTTCTATCTCGGATAATAATGTATAAAACCCTATAAAATAGCGTTCTATGCAACAAATATTATAGCCTTTGAAACATTTTTTTTAGCTGTTTGATATAAATCAACCGAAATTTGCACCATCGATAAAAAGAAAATTCGTACTTTAAAATTAATATCATTAAACTAATGCTCAGTATTATGAAGAACAAAAAACTTCTTTGCAGCGTTTGTTTCCTGTTTATGTTCTTGTCAGTCCTCAGCGGACAGAACATAATGGTAAAAGGAAACGTAACTTCCAAAACAGATGGGTTGCCGATTATCGGTGCTTCCGTCATTGAATCAACCGCTTCGGCCAACGGTACTATTACCGACTTTGATGGTAACTTTACGTTGACAGTAAAGCAAGGTTCATTACTTACCATTTCTTATGTAGGTTTTAAATCAGTCAAAGTGGAGGCGAAAGCTTTATTAAACGTTATTTTGGAGGAAGACTCCGAAATGTTGGAGGAAGTGGTAGTGACAGGCTATTCTACCCAAAAGAAGGCAGACTTGACAGGATCGGTTGCCGTTGTCTCGACCAAATCTTTAAAAACTTCGACTGATGCCGATCCGATGAAAAGTCTGCAAGGTAAAGTACCGGGTATGACAATTACTACAAACGGTTCGCCCAGTAGTACAGGAACCATTCGCATTCGCGGTATCGGTTCTTTCAATTCATCACAAGATCCCTTGTATGTGGTTGACGGAGTGCCTACTACTCGTGCTTTAAACTCTCTTAATACCAATGATATCGAAAGTATGCAAGTGCTGAAGGATGCGGCATCCGCTTCTATTTACGGTTCGCGTGCATCGAACGGTGTTATTATCATTACAACGAAGAAAGGAAAGAAAGCCGATAAAATGCAGGTCGACTTCTCGGCCAATCTGGCTGCGCAGTTTTACACTTCCCAATCGTTGATGAAGCTCTCGAACACTTCGGAATACGCAACAGCTATGGCTCAGGCTGCTTTGAATGACGGATTAGACCCGGTTGCTTATGCCGGAAATTATGGATTGAACCTGAAAGCCGCAAGCGGCACGCCCATTACGGTTTGGAATCCGGCAACGGGAAGTTATGTAAATTATACGGTAAACGGCTTATACGATGGTTACATCAATCAAAAGAAAACAATGAAATATTCGGATACCGATTGGCTGAACGAAATATCGCGTACCGGGTTCTTGCAAAATTATGATTTGTCTCTTTCACACGCTAATGACAAACATTCCACCATGTTTTCTTTGGGGTATAAGAAGAATAATGGTATCTTGAAATACACTGATTTTGAGAATATATCCGCTCGTATGAATTCCTCCTATAATGTGAACAAATATATCACCATAGGTGAGAACTTCACTGTGACATATACCAGCCAGGTAGATTGCGCTCCGATGGAGAATGCGTTGAAGATGGCTCCTACTGTTCCGGTTTATGAGGAAGACGGTGTGACGTTTGCCGGTCCTGTAGGTGGAATGAGCGACCGTCAGAACCCGTTGCGCGAATCATATAATAATCGTGACAACCATCTGGACTACTGGCGCCTGTTTGGTAACGGCTATGTAGAGTTGAAACCGCTCAAAGGACTGGTGCTTCGTTCAAACTTCGGTATCGACCATTATTCTTCATTCATCAATGCGATGACAAACACTTTTCATTCTGATATTGTGAATAATGACATAGCGAAAACAACGCTTTCTCACAATAATGAAACAAACTGGACATGGTCGAATACTGCCAACTATAATTTCCGATTGGCCGATAAACATGATATTACCGTATTGGCAGGTACCGAAATGACCAAGCAATCCGTGATTGATTTTTCTGCTTATTCCGAAGAGTACGCTTTGGAAGATAAAGACTATATGTGGCCCAATGCGGCAACTGGTACAATGAGAAACGCTGGCGCAAAGGTAGGGTTCCGGTTGGCTTCTTTCTTTGGAAAGATAGACTATAATTTCGACGATTTCGTTTTGGCGTCTTTCACCATTCGCAGAGACGGTTCTTCCAGATTTGGTAAAGATAATCGTTGGGGTACTTTCCCGGCAGCGACTCTCGGATTGCGTTTGTCTAAACTGTTGCGGAAAGATTGGATGGACGACTGGAAACTTCGCTTTTCATGGGGACAGACCGGTAATCAGGCAATAGACAATAATGCCCAGTTTGGACTTTATGTAGCCGATTATGGATTAGACCGTGTTACTTCTACCGCTTACGACTTACTGTTGCAATATTCGGGAACGTTCCCTTCCGGTTATCGTGCCACTCAACTTGCGAATCCTAATTTGAAATGGGAATCGGCCGAACAGTTCAATATCGGTACAGACTTCACACTTCTCAAAGGCTGTTTATACGGTTCAATAGATGGATATGTGAAAGATGTGGACAATATGTTGATTAATCCCTCTTACTTGGGCGCACTGGGAGAAGGTGGGGCATCTTGGGCCAATGGTCCTTCATTGCGCAACTGGGGAATGGAGGTTGCTTTGGGTTATCGCAAGACTCTGGCTTGCGGGCTTGGAATTGATGTAAACGGAAACTTAGATTTTTTCCGCAATAAAGTAACTTACCTTCCTGCAACCTCCACAGGATCTTATGCACACACAACAACGGAGAATCTGGTTCAGTCCGGTCAACCATACGGCTCTATTGTAGGCTATGTGGTAGAGGGTATATTCCAACATCAGGCCGAAGTGGATGCTTCCGGTCAACCGAACGCACGTGTAGGTGGACTGAAATATGCAGATTTGGATGGTAAGAATGGTATTACAGCCGATGACCAAACTTGGATTTACAATCCTGTTCCGGCATTTTCTTATGGTCTGAATATCGCATTGAATTATAAAGGATTTGATTTCAGCATGTTTTGGCAAGGGGTATATGATAAGGACGTGTATAACAACCAAAAGTTTCAGACTGACTTCTGGAGTATTACAGATGCGGGCTCAAACAAAGGAAACCGTTTGTTGGGTGCGTGGACTACCGCAAACACCGGTTCCACTATTCCCGCACTGACCACTAACAATACTGCCGATGAAGGTCGCGCTTCAACCTATTTTGTAGAAAACGGTTCCTATTTGAAGTTGCGCAATTTGCAACTGGGATATAATTTGCCTGCCTCATTCTTGTCTAAATTCAAAATGAGCAATGCACGTATATATCTGTCGGGACAGAACTTGCTAACAGTCAAAAGTAAAGGTCTGACTTGTGCCGACCCTGAAAATCCGGATTGGGCTTATCCGCTGGCCACCTCTGTGTCATTCGGTCTGCAACTTAGTTTCTAACATACTAAAAGAAGAAAAACAATGAAAAAGAAAATATATACATTTGCACTTGCCTGTTTGATGGGTGTATCCTTTACAAACTGTAATGACTTTCTCGACTATAATCCCACAGCAGTGATTGATGAAGATAAAGCGTTCTCCGAACCGGAGAAGATGGTGAATGCCGCTTATGCCATGTTGGGCGACTGCTGGTTTTCCTATCCGTTCAATCTGTTTCCTTATGGTGATATAACATCTGACGACTGTTTGAAAGGTGGTTCCGGGACGACCGACACCGGCTATCATCCTTTTGAGATTTGGTCTACGTTGACGGCTACTACTCCGGGTGAGATGGACGAGCTTTGGTATCGTCTCTATTGTGCCGTTTCCCGTTGCAATCGTGCGTTAGTGTCTTTGGACAGAAACGGAGTGAACAAACTTGGTGAGGATTTATGTAAGCAGCGCATTGCGGAAGTTAAATTCTTACGCGCGCACTTCTATTATAAATTGTTGACCGTGTTTCGCCAAGTTCCTTGGATTGATGAAGTGGCGTATTCAAACAATACCATCGAGCAGATAAGAAATGACCAGTTTACGTATCAGGAACTCTTTGGTAAAATAATAGCTGATTTTGAAACTGCCTATAATGTGCTGCCGGACGAACAGGCTAATGGCGGACGGGTAAATAAGATTGCCGCTGCGGCTTACCTGGCAAAGTGTTATTTGAACTTGGCATGGGGAGACGGTTATGAAGCGACTACCGGCGTATCTCATATAAATAAAGAATATATGAGCAAGGTGGTAACATATACGAAAGACGTTGAAGATTCCAAGTATGATTATCTGGAAGATTTCGGCGACATCTTTTTGCCGGATTACAAGAACAGCAAGGAATCGGTCTTTGCCGTACAATGTTCCGACTATAAGGATGATAACACAAGTTTCGGACGTGCCAACTGGTCGAATATGTTGAATGGGTGTTGGGGAATGTGGACTTGCGGATGGGACTTTCATAAGCCTTCGCAGAATCTGGTGAATGCATTCAAGACAGAGAATGGTCTGCCGATGTTTGATGACTATAATCATCAAATCAGCTATCCGGTCAACGGAGAAGTGAACGAACAGAAATGGGACCCCAGACTCTTTCATACAGTCGGCATGCCTACCTATCCATATAAATATGAAGCAGAATATGTGATGACAAAAGACAACTCCCGTACGCCGAATACGTATGGCTATTATACTTCCTTGAAAGAAGTGCCCCAACGTTCGAAAGGAGAGACTTACAACGGATCATGGCAGGCGTTCGCAATGAACGATTATGTATTTCGTTATACGGATGTGATGCTGATGCGTGCTGAGGCATTGATTGAATTGGACGAACTGGACAAAGCCCGTGTCATTATCAATGATATTCGTCAGCGTGCAGCCAATTCGATTGAAAAACACATTTCTTATGCAAAAGAACAGTGTGAGATTGCGCTTTATCCGGAGTCTTACTTCCAAGACAAGGAAACTGCGCGTAAGTGTCTGCGTTGGGAGCGTCGCTTGGAAATGGCGATGGAAAACGGACGTTATTTTGATTTGCGCCGTTGGGGGATTGCTTCTAAAACGCTGAATGCTTACTTTGCAAGCGAACAAAACAGTGTATATGACGGACAGACCTATGCCCAATATTATAAGGATGCTCATTATGAAGCGGGAAAAAATGAGTTCTTCCCGATACCTTATAACCAACTGTACTATATTCCAGGATTATATACCCAGAATAAGAATTATGAATAGGCTCGAATCATGCGGAAGTAACATTTTTTACAGCGTTTGAAACAAATTTGATAGGCGTTTCATCCCGAAGCGCCTACCTTTGCCTACATCAATCATACTTTAATCATATTTTAATACCATTGAAACATGAATGTATTTCTTTTATCTAAGCAATTTCAGGCTGTTCTGATTTATTTTTTACTTATAACTTTTTCTTTTTCGCTCCGCGCAGCAGATTCTCCTTTATTGATAAAGAATCTTGGAGAAGGACATTACATGGTACGTATTAATACCAATCAGAAGTTTTTTCTTCTACCGGTAGAAGAAACTGCCCCCGATGTACGTATCAGTATGATTATAAATAATGAAGAGGTGAAATGGCTGGATGTACGGCTGGCGATGCATAAAGTGGATTACTTTGTTCCTGTAGACATTTCCAGTTATTCAGGCCGGACGATTTCCTGCAAATTTAAACTACAAACGAATGATCCTCTTCATACAAACTTTTCTCCTGAAAATACGGTTTGCTGCAAGGAAATGAGATTATCCGATACGTTTGATACAGCTAATCGGGAAAAGTACCGTCCCACTTATCATTTTTCGCCCCTTTATGGTTGGATGAACGACCCGAACGGAATGGTATATAAAGACGGTGAATATCATCTGTTTTATCAATACAACCCTTATGGTTCTCAATGGGGAAATCTAAGCTGGGGACATGCCATCACTAAAGACCTCGTAAACTGGAAACATCTTCCTGTTGCTATAGCTCCTGATGCATTAGGAACAATTTTCAGTGGCTCGGCTGTGGTGGATTACGATAATACAGCAGGATTTGGTGCAGGTGCTATTGTTGCTATCTACACTCAAAGCAGTGACCGGCAAGTGCAAAGTATAGCTTACAGCACCGACAACGGACGTTCTTTTACTAAATACGAAAACAATCCCGTTCTGGTGTCTGAGGTCTGTGACTTCCGCGACCCGAAAGTGTTTTGGCATGCAGAAACCCATCGGTGGATTATGGTATTGGCAGTAGGGCAGGAAATGCAGATTTTCTCTTCTCCTAATCTGAAAGATTGGACCTTTGAAAGTCGTTTCGGTGAAGGACAAGGTGCACATGGCGGCGTGTGGGAATGTCCCGATTTGTTTGAACTTCCAGTAGAAGGTACCAATGATAAGAAATGGGTGTTGCTTTGTAATTTGAATCCAGGAGGTCCTTTCGGAGGAAGTGCTACTCAATATTTTGTAGGCTCCTTCAACGGAAAAGAGTTTGTAAACGAATCACCCTCCAAAACCAAATGGATGGACTGGGGAAAAGACCATTATGCTACTGTTACTTGGAGTGATGCCCCCGACAACCGCCGTATCGCCATCGCATGGATGAGCAACTGGCAATATGCAAATGATGTTCCTACCTCCCAATACCGTAGTCCGAACTCCGTTCCCCGCGATTTGAGCCTGTTTGCCGCAGACGGTGAGATTTATCTCAAATCCGCCCCTTCTCCCGAACTGCTGAAACTGCGCGACATTTCGAAGAAACGTTCGTTCAAAGTAAGTGGAACACGTACGGTCAAAGAAATGATTCCGGGTAACGAAGGTGCTTACGAAATAGAACTGGCCATCAAGAACCAACATGCAGACATTATCGGCTTCCGTCTCTACAACGATAAAGGAGAAGAAGTGGACATGCAATATGACATGAAAGAGAACAAATTCTCTATGGACCGCCGTAAAAGCGGAGATGTCAGCTTCAACGAAAATTTCCCGACGCTGACGTGGACGGCTATCGAAAGCGGAAGGAATGAACTGAAACTTCGCCTGTTTGTAGATAAATCAAGTGTAGAAGCATTCGGTGACGGTGGACGTTTCGCAATGACCAATCAGGTATTCCCGTCGGAGCCTTACTGCCATATCGGCTTTTACAGCAAGGGCGGATCCTATAAGGTAGATTCGTTTGTGGTTTACCGGTTGAAGCCATAGGACTCTTCTATGTAATCTGTAGGCTCTTTTCCCGGTTCCTTACGGCAGAGTATATCCACCCTTACGGGTTCCTACACTTAAGGTAACGGTATACTTCTGTTAAGCCTACGGTATAAGTAGCTTGCCACGGCCGTGGTAGATTCTTCTCACGGGCGTGAAGAGAAGCTACCACAGCCATGAAGAGAGTTTGTCACGGCCGTGACAAACCAACAATATCGTAGCTTTCATCCTATTATAGCGGTGTGAAGCAAGAATCGGATAAGGGGCAAACAGGTTTACTCCCGTAAGGGCGGACAAATTAAGCCCTAAAGATACAGAAATTATACAATAACAGATTCACTTTGTAGCATACGGATAAACAGGTATGCGAAATTTAAGTAACAGATATAACAATGGAAAACAGTAAAAACTCTTCTCTCTCCAAACTTATCCCGGTGATGCTATGCTTTTTCGCCATGGGGTTCGTTGACTTGGTAGGCATTGCTTCCAATTATGTAAAGGCAGACCTTGGTCTGTCGGACTCACAAGCAAACATTTTTCCCTCACTTGTCTTCTTCTGGTTCCTGATTTTCTCCGTACCGACAGGGATGCTGATGAGCCGTATCGGTCAGAAGAAGACTGTATTGCTCAGTCTGATTGTCACTTTTGCTTCTTTGTTATTGCCGGTTTTCGGTGACAGTTATATGCTGATGCTGATTTCTTTCTCCCTCTTGGGTATCGGAAACGCATTGATGCAGACCTCTCTGAATCCCTTGCTCTCCAACATCGTGAGGGGTGACCGCCTGGCAAGTAGCCTGACTTTCGGTCAGTTTGTAAAAGCCATCGCTTCTTTCCTTGCTCCTTATATTGCCATGTGGGGAGCTACACAAGCCATCCCGACTTTCGATTTGGGCTGGCGCATCCTGTTCCCGATTTACATGATTGTAGCCGTTATTGCTGTTCTGTTGCTCAATGTCACACAGATTAAAGAAGAAAAAGAAGAAGGCAGACCGTCTACTTTCGGACAATGTCTCGCTTTGCTCGGCAAACCGTTCATCCTGCTTTGCTTTATCGGTATCATGTGCCATGTCGGTATCGACGTAGGTACGAACACTACCGCTCCGAAGATTCTGATGGAACGCATCGGAATGGGACTGGATGATGCCGCTTTCGCGACAAGTCTCTATTTTATCTTCCGTACGGCGGGTTGCTTCCTGGGTTCTTTCATTCTGCGCAAGATGTCTCCGAAATCTTTCTTTGCTATCAGTGTAGTAATGATGTTGGTTGCCATGATTGGTTTGTTCATCTTCCATGAGAAAGCGGTTATCTATGCTTGCATCGCCCTGATTGGTTTCGGTAACTCTAACGTATTCTCCGTCATCTTCTCGCAAGCGTTGCTTTATCTGCCGGGTAAGAAAAACGAAGTCTCCGGTCTGATGATTATGGGGCTTTTCGGTGGAACGGTATTTCCGTTGGCGATGGGAGTGGCTTCGGACACTTCACTGGGACAGAACGGAGCTATTGCAGTAATGACAATCGGTGTGCTTTATCTGCTGTTCTATACGCTCCGTATCAGAAAATAATTTTATATTTGGGAATCAATTAAACTCTGTTTATCATGAATAATACGATAGTAGGAATGGGTGAAGCACTATGGGATGTGCTGCCTGAAGGAAAGAAAATAGGCGGTGCTCCGGCAAACTTCGCTTATCATGTTTCGCAATTTGGCTTTGACAGCCGTGTAGTCAGTGCGGTAGGCAATGACGAACTGGGGGATGAGATTATATCGGTCTTTAAAGACAAGAAACTGAATACTCAGATTGAACGGGTAGATTATCCTACCGGTACGGTGCAAGTGACACTGGACGCCGAAGGTGTGCCTTGTTATGAAATCAAGGAGGGGGTTGCCTGGGATAACATTCCTTTCACGGACGAACTGAAACGTCTGGCGTTGAACACACGTGCCGTTTGCTTCGGTTCGTTGGCGCAGCGCAATGAAGCAAGTCGCGCCACTATCAACCGCTTCTTGGACACCATGCCCGATATAGACGGACAATTAAAGATATTCGACATCAATCTCCGTCAGGACTTCTACACCAAAGAAGTGTTGCGCGATTCCTTCCAACGCTGCAATGTCTTGAAGATAAACGACGAAGAGTTGGTGACCATCAGCCGTATGTTCGGTTATCCGGGCATCGACTTGCAGGACAAGTGCTGGATTCTGTTGGCCAAGTACAATCTGAAAATGTTGATTCTGACTTGCGGCATCAATGGCAGCTATGTATTTACTCCGGGCGTTGTCTCTTTCCAGGAAACGCCGAGAGTTCCCGTAGCCGATACGGTAGGAGCGGGCGATTCTTTCACGGCAGCTTTCTGTGCTTCCATATTGAATGGCAAGCCGGTTCCCGAAGCTCATAAGTTGGCGGTGGAAGTTTCTGCTTATGTCTGCACGCAGAGCGGGGCGATGCCGGAACTTCCG
>CAMQVH010000074.1 GCA_947038155.1 uncultured Bacteroides sp.
GTCCGACTTATACCCCAAAATTCGATGTTTTCAAATTTTTGTCATGTACTTAACATAACATTATATCTTTTCATAATGGAAAAGAGGCATAAATACATTCAAATAATAAATTCATGCCTCTTCACCTTCAACTCTTATTTTCCACGAGAATTATCACAAGTTATTCCTTGTACTTCTCCTGCATACCTAATAATACAAGTACATCGATCATCAGGCGTACAATAAGTATCACAATCCGAAGATCCACCCTCACCACTCGCCAACGCTTCCACATTAGCCAGCATCAAATCCGACATTGTATCAACTTTCTGATTCGTATAAATACCATATCCTGCAATCGCAGCAAATGCAGCAACAAAAGCTACTCTCATTATTTTTTTCATAATTCTTACTTTTTAGTTTTAAGTATTGTAATTCTTATCTGTTTCCGTATCTATCCTTTCAACGGAAAAGCAAACATGTTGCTTGTTCAATTTAAATCGTTATCTTTGCCGAAACCTCCTTTCCAGGGTGGGTTACGGAACGGGCGGTACGCAATGGACCAACAAAACGTTAGCCGTCCGCTCCTCTTCATCCCTTTTTATATTTTCTTTTATTCATTGCATCTGATATTCTATAAGCGGCTCATCCTTCGAATATTTTCCACAGAAAGCATCTCATCGGATGCCTTGCCATGCAAATCGAGCACCACCGCTCTGTCTTCCCTGCACCCGGATGTGGAAAGGATGTCGCATAGTCAACGATATTGAACTAAATAGACTTTCACATGATCTATGGGACAATCCACAGAACCACTTCCAATACAATTTATAAGTTCCGCTTCTTCACCCGATGCCAAAGCCTCTATATTCTCAAGCATCAGACTGTCCAACTTTTCATGTTCAGCACCTAATTGAAAGGAAGCGACTACAGCCGCCGAAAACAAAACTGTAAATAGAATTTTCTTTTTCATTTTTTCCATGTTTATTGATTGAATGATAGAGCAAAGTTAATGGAAAAGAAAAACTCCATCCAAATTTTCAACCTGACAAAAACTGACAATCAAACAAAAAGTTGAAAATGTCAGATTTTGTCAGATTTTGTCAGATTTTGTCAGAACACCATTCAGGCAGGATATTCCTTGATGGAACGATGGATTTTTAAGTGATAGACGAACTTTTCACCTTCAACCGTACAAATGGAAATCTTTGACAAATAATTACGCAATCTTTTTATATTCTGATACAATTTATCCTGAGTACCGCTACCATCCGGCCACAATAAATGCAGAATTTCATCATTAGACAACGTATAATTTTCCGCATCCAGGAAGCCTTGCAGCAATCGGGCAAGCAATGGCGCCAACTTTACGACATCATCTCCCTTCTTCAACAACCGGGAATCGGCATCAAAGTACACACCTTCTTCCAACCGATAAGTATGTGGACGGCTCTCGCGACCAACAACCACAGGAACTTCCTTTTCTATCACGATGTGCTTTTCCTTAACAAAAAGACGATAATAAACCCTATACACATACCCCCGCATAAAGAACAAGAGAATACAAGAAACAATCAAGGCAACCATCAAAGCCATCTCCTTCCAAGAAAGAACCGTCCACCAAGGATGATAAAGGTATCCGGTCACCCCAACCTCACATCTGCATCCTATATAATAAACGGACAGACTATCCGATTTGGACAGATAAGAAGAATCGGCAGAATAAGTATAAGACTCGCGTTCCTGCCAGTCTGACACGGAAATGCGTACGACCGTTGTTCCGGAAAATCCCATTGCAGCCAACCGATTCTTCCAAAACATATTCAACGAATCGGCATTCGGAGGAGATACATGCAGAAGATAAGAGCATATTCCTCTTAATTCAAAAGCCTGTTCTATATTCCGAGAGTATTTCTCATACGGAATCCAATAGTCTCTTTTGCCGTATTCGCTTTCTAACGACACTTTTATCGGTTTCTTCTCCATGCCAACGGAATCATCCGGCAACCGCACATTCCCCGACATACTGCGATGCACATCAATCTCCTTCCACTTCTGCAACCCCTCTTGCAAAGCCACGGGAAAAACACTACGCGCCTGCATCTGCCAAAACTTCAGCCGGTGTTTGTACAGAAAACAACCGGCGACCCCTGCCGCCACAATACCTATGAATGCGTACATCAATAGCAGTTTCCAATCTTTCTTCATCGTCGATTTATGTGTAATTCATTATAACAGACCGAAAAGAAAATCAAAAAAAGCGGAATAGAAAAACTTTTCAAGCAAAAATTAAGAAATTGTTTTGAAGAAATCCTTGTTGTTTTATGATTCATAGGTATTTGTTGTTTGACCTACCACCTCCCCCTACGGGGACTCCTCCTTCCAAAAGGAGGAGAATCCAAACAAATTTATCGAGTAAAATCAAAACAGTTTCTAAACAAGCAGCCGATACTTATCGTTTATATACATGAAGTGTTTTCAAACTTCAATGCAGTTTTTGGGAACCATTCAAATCATTAAATAGATGTTAAATTCATTTCAGTCGCTCGAACTATCTTTTTTGACGAACTGTTTTTTAGATGACATCGAGCAACAAAGTTATTTATCACTTTGTGTACAATCACAACTACACAAATGACAATATACCGCGTGTGACATATATTTTATTGTATTACCATTAATTTATTTTTAATTATGAAAAAATCTATCTTTGTTTTAGCACTCAGCATGGGAACCCTTGCCATGCACGCGCAAAATGACCGTACAGCCCTTGAAGGCACACGCCCTGGCGATAACTGGTCTATTGAACTGAAAACCGGTGCCGTAACACCTCTTACCCACAGTGCCTTCTTTAAAAATGCCCGACCGGCCTTCGGGTTCGGGATAGGCAAACAACTTACTCCCATCTTCGGCATGGGCATTCAAGGCATGGGATATGTAAACACCTCGGCCAGCAAAACCGCTTTCGACGCCTCCGAAGTAAGCTTGCTCGGAAAAGTCAATCTGATGAATCTGTTTGGAGGATACACCGGAGAACCACGCGTCTTCGAAATCGAAACAGTGTCGGGCATCGGCTGGCTGCATTACTATCAGAATGGCCCTGGTGATACGAACTCCTGGTCCACACGCCTCGGCCTGAACCTGAACTTCAATCTGGGTGAAGAGAAAGCATGGACACTGGGCATCAAACCGGCCATCGTATATGACATGCAGGGAGACTTCAGCAGAGCCAAAAGCCGTTTCAACGCCAACAACGCCAGCTTCGAACTGACCGCCGGACTGACTTACCACTTCATGAGCAGCAACGGCAGACACCATTTTACCAATGCACGCCCCTATGACGCCATGGAAGTAGCCGAACTGAATGATGCAGTCAACGGCCTGCGGTCACAATTGAATGACAAGGACATGCAGCTGGACAATGCCATGCAGCAAGCAAGCAACCTGCAAAAAGAGCTGGCCGACTGCAGAAGCCAAGCCGCCAACGTGGAAACCGTGGTGAAGAACAACCGCATTCCGGAATCCATCGTTACCTTCAGACAAGGGAAGTCGGCAGTCGACGCCTCTCAGCTGCCTAACGTAGAGCGCGTGGCCACTTACATGAAGAAACATCCTGAAGCCAAAGTCATCATCAAAGGGTATGCTTCTCCCGAAGGCAACCTTGCCTTCAACGAGAAACTGGCGAAAGCACGTGCCGAAGCCGTAAAGAACATACTTGTAAGAAAATACAAGATCGATGACACCCGCATTGCCTCCGAAGGCCAGGGAATCGGCGACATGTTCTCCGAACCGGACTGGAACCGCGTCAGCATCTGTACCATCGAAGAAGGCAAATAACCTCCTTTTGCAAACGGATGCCCGATTCCGAACGAGATAAATGACTTTTCTTAATCCCCCTCATTTTCTTTCCGCTTTTAGCGATAGAAAGAAAGTGAGGGGGAAATTAATAAAACAGATTACATTATGGACTTACACTCAGGATTACCCTATTGGATTATCAGAAATTCCTTATTAGACTATTTCCACCCATTGGAGGAAGATTTTTCAACAGATGTGGCCATCATAGGTTCCGGCATAACAGGAGCCTTGATGGCACACGAATTGTGTCGTGCCGGAATAGAATGCTGCGTGATTGACAAGCGCAGCATCGCAACCGGAAGTTCCGCGGCCAGTACCGCTTTGCTACAATATGAAATAGACGTTCCACTTTGCCGGATGGCAGCAATGATTGGCGAAAAAAATGCTGTAACAGCTTACCGGGCATGCCTGCAATCCATCACCGACATCAAAAAAGTATTGGAAGAAACGGGTGTCAATGCCGGCTATGAGCAACTTCCCAGCCTCTTTTACGCCAGTAGCCCGGCAGACAACAAGCTACTGAAGCAAGAATATGAAATACGGGAAAAGCATAAGCTACCGGTCAGTCTGCTCAAGAAAAAAGAGGTCAGAGAACAATATCACGTGGAAGTATCCGGTAATGCCCTTGTAAACGAAGCTTCCGCACAGATGGATGCCTACAGAGCCGCAACCGGACTGCTGGCTCACAATATGAAGGAAAACGGACTGAATGTCTTCACCCATACCGATATCAAGGAGTACAAGGAAACGCCTGACGGCTGCATCATGACAACAGACAAAGGACATAAAATCAGATGCGGATATATAATCGTAGCCGCCGGATTTGAAGCCGGGCAATTTCTTCCGCAGGAAATCATGGAACTGACTTCTACCTATGCACTCATATCACATCCGGTAGCTCCGGAACACCTATGGCCGACACATTGCCTGATTTGGGAAACGGCCGACCCGTATCTATATATCCGCACCACCGACGGAAACCGGATTATCATAGGTGGCGAAGATGAAAAGTTCAGTGCTCCGCAGCGCCGTGATTCGCTACTCAGAAAGAAAACCCGTATCCTGGAGAAGAAATTCGGAAAACTGTTACCTGACATACCTTTCAAAACGGAAATGGCATGGTGCGGCACATTCAGCACTACCAAAGACGGATTGCCTTTCATCGGCAACTGGCCCGGCAAAGAGCGACTGTTCTTCGACCTGGGATATGGTGGAAACGGAATCACTTTCAGCATGATCGGAGCACAAATAATCTGCAATCAGCTGCAAGGCATCAAGGATGAACGCAGCCGGGTCTTCGGTTACGAAAGAATCGGGAAATACTGGTAAGGGCACACCTTAACGCCCATTCTCCCATACAAATATCCCAAAACAAAAACGAATCGGCCACTACTGCCAACCAACGCATTTTTGTTTTGGGATATTCCAGTCAACATAAACGGCTATACAGCCATCAATACCTTTCGAAGCCAACGCCCAGCCACTGTGGCATACGGGGTTTGCCGTAAAAGTAATAGAACAGCAGTCCCACCCAACTGGTGAGAAGCACCAGGACAATGGCTATCAGCTTTCTTTCTGCCGGCGCATGAATACGCCATATTTCGAGAGCTGCTCTGATAGTCAGTACCAATCCTACAATCCATATTACAAATCCAACCATAATATACTTATATACAAAAAATTACTACCGACATAACAATACATTCCAAAGAATCAGTCAAGCTTCTTCTCAACTTCCTTTTTCACGTCATTATATCCTTCCTTTATCTCCTTCTTGGCCTTTTCAGCACCTTGTCTGACATCTTTCTTCGCATCTTTCCAAGCGTCCTTTACAGCATCGGCGCCATCCTGAACTTTATCAGACACCTTGTCAGCTGCATTATTGACATCACTTTTAACTTTTTCTACTTGATATTCCACTTTTTTCTGCTCTTTCTTGTCACGACAAGACGTGAAAGACACTACCAGTGTCAATACCAAAATTGCAAACAATAACTTTTTCATACTCATCAAAATTTAATTATTTTAAGACTGTCCGGGAATGTAGTTCCCGGACAGTCTGTACAAACTTTAAGGTTTCAAACTCTTACTTCTTCTCTGCCTTTTTGCATGAAGTTGAAGACTTACACTCTTTGGCCTGAACACTCTTCTTCGTGTTCTTTACCTCTTCCTGTTTCTTTTCATTTTTCTTGTTCATAATTAAATGGTTTATGGTTAATAATCACAGCGGTTATAAACCGATGTTTCTTTCAATTCACTGATATTTGCACCAAGATGCCTTCTCCTCCGGAGTAGCCGACAGAACCTGCCCACTACGCTCTTTAGACAAATGTGCTTCTTTCTTGGCAATATTCTTTTCCGAACGGTCCGTGCCTTCCGGTTTTCTGTCCAGCAATCCGTTGGTACTCCTCACTTCTTCAAGCGGCTTTTCTATATATTGCCACTGCTCTTTCAGTTGCGTACTCTCGCCCTCATTCCAAGGTCCGCGGGCGTCTTCTCCTTTCGACAAATCGAAATACAGGTTGCTATATCTGGGGGAGGTTTGAAATACTCCCGGTGGGAAATTGGGCTGGATTGTTGCCAAAGCCGCCTCAAACTGCTGGTAGTGCGTCACCTCACGGGCCATAAGGAATCCGAGCGTTTCCTTTACCAAAGGATCGTCTGTCAGCTGAAGAAGGTTTTCGTAACCTATCTTAGCACGAGCCTCTCCTGCCATATTGGAACGCAAATCCACTGTAAGTTCGGCTGTAGCAGATACGTAGGTAGCACACCAGGGGTTTCCGTTACTATCTGTCAAAGCCGGACTGCCGGGAGCACCTACCAGGAACTGCGGGTTGGTGAATGCTTGATGAATTAACTCTTCTTTGGCTGATTTACCACTCATCATTGTATGAAGCGGCGTATCTTCAAGAGCATCCTTCATTTCTCCGTTTACCTTTCCCAGAAGCATCTGGATAGTGGCTCCCACAATTTCCAGATGGCCGAATTCTTCAGTAGCGATATCCATCAGCATGTCATACTTATCCGGAAATGGATTATGGCAACTGAAAGCCTGCACGAAATACTGCAAAGCAGATTTCAATTCTCCGTTCGCTCCACCGAATGCCTCGAGCATTACACGTGCAAAACGTGGATCGGGTCTTGATACCCGGGCATTGAACTGCAAATCTTTTACATGATAAAACATAATCTTTTCAATTTGGAGTTAAAATTTAGGTTCATTCGGGTGTGCTTTCCGCACACCCGCCGAGCTTGTACAACTCAAACTCATACTTCCTTATGTAAGGACAATCCGCATCACATAGCTTCTTCCGCTTCAGACTGCTTCCGATAGACGGCATGCATCTGTTGCCAAACAGCCTGCTGCAACATAGCCGATATGCTTCGAGGGCTTTCTTTTTTTCCTCGCTACATCCTTTGAGGTATGCTAACCGGGATATCCGATACAGTTTTTCATAACTTCTCTTCCTACCGTCAGCGTACAACTGATATTTCAGACTTTCTTCCCATTTCATAAGCGTATGAGTAGTCTACAAGTTACTTGTTCAGGTTCATTTCTTTACCTCGGAAGCCATTGTATGCACTTTGCCTTTAAATTCATCCGCTTTCCCGGCAAATTCGGAAGCTTTGTCAGCCACCTTGTCCACTACGGCTTTTCCGGTATCCGCCACTTTTTCCCCAGCTTCATCCAGCATGTCCTCTGCCTGACCGGTTATCTTATGAAAGGCGTCACATACTTTTTCCTTCAACTTCTTGGCTTTCAAAGTGCGTGAGAAACGATAAGCAAGAGCACCGATGACCGAACCTACTCCCAGGCCGATCCATAAACTAGAATTTCTATTTTCCATAATTAAGTTGGTTTTAAATGGTTAAAACAATTAAATTTCAATTCTTTTTCTGTTATTAAACAACGAAACAATCCACAGCAATACAACAGCTCCTACAGTTGAAGTTATCAAGCTACCCAGCAGGCCCGTCGTTGCTATTCCCAGCAAACCGAACACCCACCCGCCTAAAACGCCACCAACGACGCCCACTAACAGATTGACAAGGAGACCGAAACCACCGCCTCGCATTAGTTTACCGGCAATGAATCCGGCAACAATTCCAATAATAATGTACCACAGAAAATACATAGGCTGATTTTTTTAAGTTACACATTCAATTTTGAGATTTACATGTAAATATGAATAGATATATCATTCCTTGACTTCAAATAGAAAGAAAAAACCTTCAGTCCTTCATATTGCTATCATTTTACCTGTCTGCAGTTACTTGAAAACAAACATGCTATTGCTCCAATAACAGAACTGATTATTAATCTGACGCGCAAATCAAAACTTAGACTTTTCATGACTATCGATTTTAATAACAAACAAACTTAACATCTTATATTTATTAAGCAACTATTCTTAAATCAGTTGGATGTAACCGATTTTATCCTTCGTTATGTACTGAAGAAACACAGCATTCAAAAAAATAGTTCGAGACATAAACATGAAATTAACATCATTTTCTTGCTTTATAAAAAAATGAAAAAGAAGTCATACTTCATATCGACATTTTTCATATATGTAATAATATACAGCAAACAAATGCAGGCAGCATTTGTTGTTTACATAAAAAGAGAACTGTTCTCTTTAAAAGAAACATTTTATTAACTAAATGCCTTAATTATGAAAAAATTATTTTTACTGGCCATGATTGCATTGGCATCAATGGGTATGAAGGCCCAGACAGTGAAAGGTGAAAGCTCTTTGATGGGCAATGTCGGTTATCAAACCAACTACGAAAGGTTTGGTCTGGGAGTACAAGGACGCTATGCAATAGCGAATAATCTTCGGATTGCTCCGGATGTGACGTTCTACTTTCCTAAAGACAAAGTTACCGGACTGGATGTAAGCGTGAATTTCCATTATGTCTTCAACTTCAAAGAAGACGGCCAAGGATTTTCGGTCTATCCTCTTGCAGGTATCGGTATGCAGAACAACTTTTATGGCAAAAAGAGTATTGAAATAGACGGGAAAGAAATGGAAATGGACCGGAGCAATTCTACTAAATTCGCTTTCAACTTGGGAGGAGGCATCACATTACCCATCTCCGAACGCAGTTATCTGAATGCAGAAGCCAGGTTTATGTTTGCCAAAGATGACAATGTGGCAATCATGTTGGGATATGGATACAAATTCTAAAAAGCCTGCACGCTGATAATCTAATTGTTCTTCAAACAATAAACACCTTTATCAGACATTTACAGTGTCATTTTACTTAACGGTAAAATGACACTGTATCTTAAGTAACACATCGCCCACGCTCTATATTACCTGCTCTTCTATTATACAAATTCAATGCAGAATGACAG
>CAMQVH010000075.1 GCA_947038155.1 uncultured Bacteroides sp.
AATACCCGTTCAATGGCGGGCTGAAGTTTTATCCTTTTCTTTTCAACAAATCCGTCGGGCTCTCGCCAAACTGTTCCTTATAGCATTTGGCAAAATAAGAAGGTGAACTGAAACCGACTTCATAACCAATTTCGGCTACCGTCATATCCGACGAAGCGAGCAGAGACGCAGCTCTCTTCAGACGGGCAATACGGAGCAATTCATTAGGAGAATAATTAGTCAGGGATTTTATCTTCCGATAAAGCTGCACACGGCTCAAGCCCATTTCTTTGCCCAAATCTTCTACATTCAAACCGGAATCTCCCATCTTTGCGTCAATCAAGGCTTTGAACTTTTCTACAAAATCCTTGTCCATATCGCAGACATCTTCTTTGGCCAATGCCTGTCCGCCACCAAAGAATTGTTTCAGGCGACGATGCGAATCTATGAGGTTGCGGACACGCGCCAGCAACAATTGCGAACTGAAAGGCTTGGAAATGTAAGAGTCCGCACCACCATCATAACCTTGAATCTTCTGTTCATCCAAAGAACAGGCAGTCAAGAGGATAACGGGAATATGGCATGTTTGCAGTTCGCTTTTCAGACGACGGCAACATTCAATACCATCAATGCCCGGCATCATCACATCAGAGATGATCAAATCCGGAACATATTTCATAGCCTTGCGGATACCTTCCGAACCGTCCGCCGCTTCAATGACAGTATAGTCTGTATGAAGTAGTCCATGAACATATGAACGAATATCCACATTATCATCAATGATAAGTACGGAAGGTTTGGAAGAATCATAGTTCTTTTCCAGTTCCTCTTCCTCAATGGGCAAAGCATCGTTCAAGGAAGAAGCTTCGGAAACAGAAGATACCGGAGATTCTTCCAAAGAAGAGGTCTCGCAAGCACAAGTCCGTACCGGCAAATCGACGGTGAAGACGGTGCCTTGCTTTTCGTCACTTTCCACTGATATAGTCCCGCCATGCATCTCGACGAAAGCCTTTACCAAAGCCAGCCCTATCCCCGAACCGGCATGGTGCATATCAATTTTATAGAAACGGTCAAAAATATTACGGATATGTTCGGCTGAAATCATCGAACCGGTGTTGGATACGGTAAAACGAATCCATCGGTCATCCTCTTTTGTCAAGGCAGACAAACGGACGGTAACTTTACCATTCTCCGGCGTAAACTTGAAGGCATTGGAGAGAAGATTAAAATAAATGCGTTCCAACTTCTCTACATCTGCCAAGGTATGGTAGTCCGTATCCGGCATATTGTCAAAAGAAAAATGAATATGCTTTTTGCGGGCTGCCGCCAGGAAAGATTCGTTCCAACCTTTGAAAGAGGAAAGAATATCAACCGGAACGGGGGTATATTCCATCTTCCCGTTTTCGTATTTACGGAAATCCAATATCTGATTGACCAAACGCAAGAGGATATTTACGTTTCGTTGCACCAACAGTAGCATCCGGTGTTGGTCGTCACTCAACGTCTTATCAGCCAACAGATGCTCCACAGGGTCGGCCACCAAAGTTAAGGGAGTTCGGAAATCATGAGAGATGTTCGTAAAGAAAACAAGTTTGGCGTGGGTGGCCTCTTCCAGCTGATGAGAAAGCTGTATTAACTGGTCACGCTGTTCCGCCAGTTTGTCGCGCTGTTGTTCCAATTGGTCGCGCTGCTCTTCCAACTTATCCCGTTGCTCTTCCAACTGCCTTTTCTGTTCGGAGAGCTCTCTATTCAAACGATTTTTAGAACGCAGCGAGTTGTAGACAACTACCAATAATCCTGCCACCAGCAAGAGAATAACCAAACCGCCATACATCACCACTTGTTGTGTAGCCACACGTGACAAATATCCATCGATACGTCCGTTCAGTGTTTCTATCTTTTCGTCCAGTTCCGAGATGTGAGCAGTCTGAAGTTGCATGACATGTGCGTTAGTCCGGTCTACTACCGCTGTATTCATTATGGTTTCACGCGGGTAAGGTTTTGCTTCGAGAATATTCATTGCCAGTTGCAGTACTTTATCACCGTTAGTCGGATAAATAAAGGTAGCGTTCAATACACTGTCAAGCACAAGCTCCAGTCCGTTTCCTTTGCCCGGCAAGGCATCGATACCGACAAATATCATTTCTTTCTCCCGCCCCGCCTTCCTGGCAGCCTGATAAGCTCCGGGAGCTATGCGGTCATTATGCGCATATACGGCATCAATCTTCGGATGGCGACGGAGTATGCTATCCATTGCCACTTCCGCCGGTTCGCGCTCCCAGGCTGCATCCGCTTTATCAATCAGCTTTATATCAGGAAAGTTACTGATAGCCGCCATAAATCCCTGATGACGTTCCATTGCAGGAGTCGATCCACTCAGTCCGGTAAGCTCCACCACATTTCCTTTTCCTTTCAGAGTGGATGCCATGTAATTTCCTACTGCGCGGCCTATTTCATAATTATCAGCACTGATATATGCAGTATATTTATCAGAAAGAATCTTCCGGTCGACCAAGATAACAGGGATTCCCTTTTGGTAAGCCTCTTCCACAATCGGAGTCATCGGGGCCGCTTCATTGGCAGAGATAATCAGCAAATCGACACCTTTATCTATGAAATAACGGACATCTTCCGCCTGCTGACGGTTATCATCGCCCGCCGACCGTATCTCTACCGACACTCCGTCATAAAACATGGCTTCACGGAGAATCTCATCATTCATCTTATGCCGCCAGGAATCATCACTACACTGAGCCACCCCGATACGGAAACGGGGGACATCCTGCCGACAGGCAGTCATGCCGATAAGACAAAACAATATCACTATCCACTGCGTGTATTTCATCGTTTTAATTGTTTTCATTCTTTCGTTTTTCTTTCTGTTATCCAAATTCTTTTTCCTTCGTTATTAGCGTTCACTACCGGAAAGTACATCAATTCCACTTTCGCAGGATTCAGCGTATACCTACCTGTAAATCTCGGTAGCAGAGGAATCTTAAATTCATAAGTGCCTATCGGCAATTTTTCGCTAAAGATAACAGTTTTCTCTTTAAAATATTCGCGATACACTTCATGACCGGAATAAATTACAGGTTTTGAGGCATAGCTACAACCTGCCGGTATAGGAACTTCGAGCATTACATATTGCGCGCCTTCTTGTTTCACTTGTAAGATAACTTTCAATGATACAGGCACACCAGCCGTCAAAGAATCTTTTTCCATAACAGATTCTATCTTGAAAGCATCGCTTTCACGGGCATCCATCACGCGCTTCGTTGCATAGACGCTATACAACAAAGGCTCTTTCCCTGTTTTTGAAACAAGCAGACTGTCACCTGTTGCCAAGCGGATTTGGTATGGAAATTCCGTTATCTGCATATTGTCCTTACCACGCACAGATACGGTCGTTCCTGCCTTACCTTTGGATTCCGTCAATATATCAGTAAGGATAGTTGCCACAGCAGAAGATGCCTGATAAGTATTCCAGCCGCGTTCTTTAGTCCGAAGAATATATAACTGCATGTTTTCCTTCAACTTTGACAACGTAGAATCATTCTTAATCATCCGGTAGGCTATCAATGTATTTATCATCTTATTCCCCTCCCAATAATAAGTGCGTCGCCCATCGTCACAATAGACACCACCCAGTATATCTTCCTTTAGATAACGCCGCACACTGTCACCTACATTAACAGAATCCACCTGCTGCCTGATTTCCCAAAGAAGCAACTTCTCTTTCAGATATGAGCGGGGATGATAATATTTGTTCCTGCTTACCAACGAATCTTCTTTTTGTTCCAACCGTCGGACAAGCGGCTCCAATAATCTGACAGCCGAAGAATAATCCGCCTGAACTCCCCATGTATGCAACGCATGAAGTATCTCGACATCTTCCAGCTTCATCCCTCGGTAAGGGCTTGTGTGGGCATAATTCACTTTCAAGCCATCCAGTTTTAAATCAACTGTATAACCGGCATCCTTTGCCAACTTCAACGCCCTCAAGATATGTGCCGACATCCAAAAAGACGTATTCTCCGTGTTTCCCCACCACGACCATAACTTCTGTTTATTCTGATTGTTCACCAACCGACGGACAATTGACCTGATTGCCTTATCCGTTTTCACTTGTTCGCCTTTACTCTGCATATACTTTTGATAAGCCAGTATACCTATTAACTTGGATGCCAGTTGCTCGTTACACAAATATCTGTATCCAGTCAGGTAATTCACAGATTCTTTATAGATGTCCAACTGATTATCAGTGATACTGACCGTGACTTCTTCATCCTTACCGGACTGCACTTTCACCGTTTCCGTATCGGATAAAATGCCCAATGTCCCTTCAGCCAATTCCGTTCCCTGCGGCAAGACCGGAACCGTATGTTCTTCTCCATCCCTATATCCATCATCACGAGTGAAAAGATAACTCACAGTCATGCTATCGGTATCCGTTGCCTGCATCGGCAATGTTTGATGAAATCCATCCGTCAGACTCACTTCCCGCTTTGCCAACGTATCCCCATTCATACAGAACTGTACAAGCCCTTTCACCCGTCGTCCTTCCTGATAATTACGAATCGTGCCGACCAGCGCGCTGCGGTCGCCTTCCACCAAGAAGCGGGGAGTTTTCAATTCCGCCATCAACGGCTTGTAGGAACGAATGGAACGACGGAAAGTTCCTGTCTGCAAACGTCGGTTCATTGCATAAACAATCGTCTCCCACTTCGTTATGTTATCGGGGAAAGTAGTCTCAAACCGAGCAGTCCCGCTTTTATCCGTAAGCAAACGAGGCTGCCAGAAAGCTACGTCAGAGAAGTTACGACGCAACCCGTTTAATTGCATCAACTCATTATACAACCGGTCGGTATCCACTTCCTCTGCCGTTTCTTTCCCCTGCTTCTCCAATTTTTCTAAAGGTGCAGCAGAAGGAGCGGAAGAATTAGTCATTAGTCCGGCGACAGCCCCCGTCAGCACACCTTTTGACCTTGTCCCATATCCCACGACTACCACTTCTTCCAAAGCCTGGCTGCTCTCTTCCAAAGTGACCAACAGATTCATGCCGGGAGTTGCCCTCACTTCCTGCGTCTCAAAGCCGATATAACTAATCTGGAGCCAATCCCCTCTCCTGTCACAATCCATTTCGAAGTATCCGTCCACATTCGTTATTGTCCCTTCCATTGTTCCTTTTACCAACACACTGCATCCAATCAAAGGCTCCCCGGAAGAATCAACAACATAACCGCAAATCTTGCCGCCATAATGACGGACATACTGCCTTATCCTCATTGCCTTATAGGACGAATGCGTTCCGACCCAATCACTCACTCCACCGGACAACAGCCATCGGGCAGATAAAGAATCACATTCGTGCAATGGCAGAGACTCCATATTTATATCCATATACGTATAAGGCCTCATCTGCAGACTGTCCCGTCTCAGATATTTCCCGTTTTTATAAAGCAGAACCGCGTCATACAGCCCCGCAGGAAGTTTTGAGTATATCCTGCTCTTCTGCACCAACGTGTCCGGATATACCGCTTTTTGGGTAGCACAGTCTATGAAAAACAAATTTGCCACTCCGGTAGAATCCTTTTCTTCAGGAAGCCGGAAATTCAATTTTTTATCCGGAAGGGAGAAATAAATGCGGGCAGGATGCCAGCTATTTCCTTTCTTATATTCGGCTACCAAAGTGCGGAATCTTTCTGGTGATAAATAATAATCATCCAAAGTAGGAATCTTAGCTGCAGAAGAAAAGTACAAATGATTCGGACACAACTTGTCATCCTTGTATTTGTAAACCACATTTCCTTCAAATTCATAAGAAAAACCACCTTCGTGCCGGTATAGCACTCCATTCATATATTTCCAAAAAACCGGTTCCACCGGCCCTGCCAATATGTTTTTCTTATAACGCGGTATCCCCTGAAATGAAACAGGAAACAATGCTCCATTATGTTCCAGACTGGTATATTCCCATCCTTCCGCTACGGGCAGCCGGCAGAGATACCGTTCGTATCGTTTTTTCTCTTCCGGGGTAAATTTATACTCATATCCTTTCCCCTTCTTCTGTCTCAGCCAAATCATCTTCACTCCCTCCGGCAACCGGTTCATATCAAAACTAAACACGGTTTTCTTTCCCCGTTCAAAGGCTAGAGAATCAAGAATAAAAGCCCTGTCGTGCATTCGCAAGGTTATCTTCTGCTTTCCCGACGGATGAAGTACAGGAAAAGAATACCCTTTCGGCTGCTCCGTCCACGAGAAGTAGCAGGGGATATCATTTTGTTCAATCACATAGATATCCACCGCTTTCCCGTCCGACATCACGTATGGAGCAAACTGTGTCGTTCCATCCGGCGTATCCACCGACTGCCTGAACAGGTTGCCCGCAGGATAAGCAAACCGATAATAAGGCAGGTCATCCAAGTGAAGCAACTGATTCCAATGTTCGTAATCCAACGCGGCAGTATGCAGGTACTCTTTCTGTCTCATCGAATAGGAAGCACGCTGTTCGCGTGGGCGGGGTGCACTGCCGTAATAAGGCAAATCCGGTACATAATAGTCCAACTGGCTGTTCACCGCAAAAGCCGTCAAGTCAACATTAGAAATCGGACGCCCCTGCATATTCGTTACATTCAGCGTGGCCGCCACTTTCTGTCCCGGATATACACGTTCGGGCAAGTCGGATTCAATCAATAAACGTTCGGAAGGAGAAGTGTACGAACGTTTCAACATGCACTCCTTGTCCCCCATGAAATAGAATATCTCCACGTAATAGACAGAAGAAGGGTCAACCTCACCGGAGCGATGTTCCATCTCCTTCCCCGAGCCTTTTTGCAGTAACCGATTGCCTTGATATACATACCACGAAAGTTCCAGTTGCAAAGGATTGGAAAGAGAGATGCAAAACGAATCTTTTTCTATTCCGCCATTCAATTTCAGTTTCGAATCCAGTCCGGCGGAAGCAATAACCGTTTCATATTCCATTTCAGGTATCTTGAACCGATAGTTTGAGACAGACTGATTGAACGGTTCCCGATAAGGTAAACGGATTTTCTTCACTTCTTTCTTATCTCCATAACTCAGCTCCGCCGCTACCGGACGCTCCACTCCCGAATCAAAGAAAGAAAAGCAAACAGTATCCGCTTGTGTCGTACATTGCACATCGTGGTTGGAATAGTAGAAAGTCGCTTTGTCCTGTCGTTCCAGTCGGTTATTATCGGCAGTCAGCAACACGACATTCACGTCATAAAAGCAATCCGAAGCTCCGAATATCCTTGAAGGAATATCTACCGAGGCTTTTCCCATAGCATCCAATTCCGCTTGTACAGATATCAACGTATCCGGTAAAGATAGTATTTCCACATATGATTTCAGCACTTGCTGTCTGCCGACGGTCACTTCCACATTCACTTCACGCAAAGGAAGCCCGTTGGCATCTGTCGCACTAATATCTATCCGGTTGCTTTGTGGGGCATATTGGACATTCGAAGCTAATTTCACAAACAACTTATTTCCGTTCAGTTCATAATCTTCATACCGAAATCCCGTAGAACCAATGATACGTCCCCGTTTGTCACGAAGCTGAATGGTGTACATCTTGTCCAATTTCAGATTCAACGAATCATCCAACTGGAATTCTCCCGCATATCCGCCCGGATGATAAGGAGTGACAGGTATTATCTTCTTATAGTCACGCCAGGATGAGCCAATACGCATCCACAAAGAAAGGTCTTGTTTCAAAGGGCGTTTATGCCCGGAAAGAGCATAAGACTTGAAACGAACGGTTTCACCCGGCTTATATTTATTCTTGTCAGTAATCAAGTAACTATAAAAGTCCGGTCCGCTTTGCTGCCCGTAATCATGCTGATACCAGGGCGATACAAGATGTTTCCGCAAATCAAAGACTGCACGAAACTTATCTAATTCGACCGTCAGGATATGATACTCTTTCTGCGACCAGTTATCATCCGTATAGGTCTGGCTTTCCTTGTCATAATATACTGCCCGCCCGCCAATACGTACTTTGGCATCTTTTCTGATTGTTCCTTCGGAATCAACGACCTGCAAAGTCAGTACTCCATACTCCTTAAACAGAAAAACATGAAAGGGAATCACCGGGGCATATCGGTAATGCACTGCGTTCCGTTCGACATCGGCCAGCAGAAAATGTCCTCTGGCAGGAAGATTCGTCCATGTTTTAGTAAAACGGGCAAACGGAGTTTGTTGTATCCTGTCCCAATCCTTATCTCTGAGTTTGCCTTTAAGGAGCTTCAAGGCATCTTTATTGTTCAATTCAAAAACAACTGTTTCGGGAGAGGAGTCATTCCCAAGCAGCGGTTGTCCGTAAATCCAGTCAGAAAGAAGTAATAATCCTATCAGCAACAAGCTCCTTATCTGAAATCGCAGGGTATTCATAGTACTTAGCAAATTGATTCAGAACAAAAATAAAAATAAATCTGCAAGTTCGCTAACTATCCCCCGATTTTTCTACAAATTACTCTCTCTAAAGAAGATAAGATAACTAAAAATATTCACCGGGAAATTATTAACAAAAGTATAAGAGGTAAACAAAACACTTAATCAATGTTATAAAACATCTCTTTTTATTTGGATTATTTGCAGATTTCACAGAAGTCCGTATCTTTGCACTGTGTTTTTCATAGTATTAGATTTAAGGTTAACAAAG
>CAMQVH010000076.1 GCA_947038155.1 uncultured Bacteroides sp.
CTTCTGAAACATCACTTTCTTGTAATGTTGAGGATGTGCATTCAAGACATTCTGATATGCGAATATTGGGTTTTCCCATTCCTGCAACCTTGTGTGTAATCCCCTTGATTAAGGATTCTAGTTTCTCAATGATTTTGTTTTGGGTGGCGATGCGTTTATCTATCAACGATAATAACTCAGCAATCTTTTGTTGCTCAACATCAGATGGAACAGATACTTGAATTTTACGAACTTCATTTGCAGAAATCTCTAAAAAGGTTGAGCCGCAAGACTTCCTTATTAAATCTTTCTTTTTTGTTTGTATTAGATAGTAGAGAAAATCTATATTGCATTTTTTAGATACAAGAGATTGAAAACCTTAGTTTGTAGCACATTCTCTGAGAGATAATGAACATTCTCCAATTGTGGCACGAGAACTTAAAAGTATCGTATTGGGAGGCAAAAGCTTTGCACTGGAATTGTTTAGTCCGTCTTCTGTTATGGTACGCAAACTTGCATCAACGAATTTATTTTTACCTATTTCAGAAGGCGTAAACCATTGTATTTCTCCATCCCAATATGATTTTACTGTTGTGTCGGGTGTACCACCGCCTATAACATCTGCTAAATCGTTTATTGATTTTGTCTCCCACTCCCCACAAAACTCCGGGAATCTCAAATGGGGAACATTATGGCAATTATATCCTCAATTACCGTAGCTTTACCCTGTTTTGTATAACTAAAAATATAAAAAGTATGACTCAAAAGAAAACTATCAGAGAAATTTCCGTACTTTGGAAAGAAGACAAAAAGCAATATGTGAAACAATCAACATTTGCTGCGTACGTATTAATTCTTGAAAACCACATTAATCCGACATTTGGAGAGATGTATGAGTTAGAAGAAAGAAAAGTTCAAGAATTTACTCTTCAAAAGCTCAATAATGGGTTGAGTAAAAAATCCATTAAAGATATTCTTATTGTGCTGAAAATGATATTGAAATTTGGGGTAAAACATGGATTTCTAGATTATAAAGAATGGGAAATTAGGTTCCCAACAGAAGAAGAAAAGCAACATTTAGAAGTACTCAGTATCTCACATCAAAAACGAATCATGAGTTTTATCCAAGAACATTTCACATTCAAAAACTTAGGTATTTATATCTGTCTAAGTACCGGACTACGCATCGGAGAAGTATGCGCTTTAAAATGGAATGACATAAACATTGAATTAGGTATTATTTCTATAAAAAGAACCATTGAACGCATCTATATCATTGATGGAGAAAAAAGACATACGGAACTTATTATTAATACTCCAAAAACCAAAAACTCCATTCGTGAAATCCCAATTACAAAAGAATTAATCAGAATTTTAAAACCATTAAAAAAGATAGTGAATGGTAATTATTATATTCTAACTAATGAAGAAAAGCCGACAGAACCAAGAACGTATCGCAATTACTACAAAAGGCTTATGAAAGATTTGAATATCCCTGAACTAAAATTTCATGGACTCAGACATAGCTTTGCTACACGCTGTATAGAAAGCAATTGTGATTATAAAACTGTAAGTGTTATTTTAGGACATTCCAACATTAGTACGACTCTCGATCTTTATGTTCATCCTAATATGGAACAAAAGAAAAAGTGTATAGATAGAATGTTTAAAGGATTAAAATAATCCATATAAGGGAAAAAGAGAACGACTTTTTTCCCTTTATATCTTTTCTTTCAATATATTTGTACTCAAGCTATTTAAATTAAAAAATTTCACCCTAAAACAAATTACTATGGCAATTATTAAAATTGGAGAGCTATCAAAACTTAGAGGATTAGATACAAATAAAAGAAACAGGAAATAGATAACATAAAAGCAAATCATCTCCACCTTGGAAAACTGATAGGAAATTATTGAGATGCTTTCTCAAAACTTATACTGACACAGAGAAATTAATATAGCTCAAAAAACACCTATTGCATACAAATAATATTTGTCCAAACGCTTCTCATTCCCAAAATAAAGCCCTACTTTTGTGAAGAATATTTTCCCGTATATAAACGTATTAACCAAATATTTCACAAATAAAAGAATCCCTACAAGATGAAAGAAAAATCCGACAGCCTGTCTGTCCCTTACAATTTTGCCCGTTGCTTCAACGCTCAATGTCCACAAGCCTCAAAATGTTTGCGCTACATAGCTGCACAAAATGAAACAGCCGATTACCTTTATATCTCCATCGTTAATCCGGCACGTTATCCTGCGGATGGAAACCAATGCGAATGTTTCAAGCCTGCCGTCAAAGTTCATGTGGCATGGGGGCTAAAACGGTTGCTCGACAGAATCCCTTATGAAGATGCGGTCAGTATCAGAATACAATTGATAGGACACTATGGGAAAACAGGATATTACAGGTTTTATCGTGGAGAACGGGGACTTATGCCTAAAGACCAAGCCTACATCAAACAATTGCTCCGCAATAAAGGAATCAAAGAAGAACCAACTTACCAACGCTACACAGAAGAATATATTTGGTAAATTGCTGTCATCTGTCACAGATTAGGGGTTAATACATTCGTAATGAACCGATAAGACTGTGACAGCAAGAGGTGACAGCAAGGTGACGGCATTTTTTGCCGTCACCGGCTCATGAGTCTTACCACATGATAGAGTGTACCGCTACGCGTATGTTTGGAAGGGATTTCCTGCTTTTTCAGTATTCTCCCGAAAGAATTAACCCTTTTGACAGACATCGGGATGGAACTGCCTTTTTGGATTTCTTCCATAATCTCGGCAGGAGACAACCACTCCCCTTCTTCCGACTGCGCGGCACGGAAATAACGGAAGAAAAGTTGCTCTTCCGGCGGAACTTGTTCAAATTCACGGTTGTTTTCCACCATAATCTTTTCTTCCTCCCGGTCGAACCAGTAACGCTCGCCATGTTCCAATTCATACATGGCTTGCGCGTAAAGCTGCTCATAGTCTATCGGACGGTTGGTGTCAATCACTCCGGTCACTTCGATGCAAATAAAACGACGGCTACCGGAAGGGTCGGTCAACAAGTCTTTTTGGTTACTCGTAGCTATAAACGAGGCGTAACGACGCATTTCGAGCACGGCACTCCCATGGGGTTTCCTCACATTCAGTACAGGCTTTTGCAAAATATGTTTCAGGAAGCCTTGTTGCGTCGAACTCACCTGATCAAATTCATCTATGTTGATGAGCGCAAAACGATTAAGATAAAGTTCGGCATCTTTCTTTCGGGAGAAATCAATGCTGTCGGTATAGTAGGCACGCTCGGAAGGGGGCATTATGCTCCGGCAAAAGGTAGATTTGCGCGTTCCTTGCGGACCGACCAATAAGGGCGATACACTGTTGGCATACTTTTTATCGCTTCCTTTCCAATGAGAAACCATATTGAGGAACCAACGGTGGAATAAATCCGTCCAATACGGATTCTTACAGGGAACGGTGGCTGCCAACGCGCGGATACGGTCTTTGCCGTCCCACCCGGGAAGCCGGTAGAGAAAATCTTCCAACGGATTGAATACGGGCACGCGATTGGAGTAGACATAACGGCTGATATCCCTGTCCCACAACGGAATGCCTTCCATTTGCGCATCCAAGGCAATGCTGTTCAGCGCACGTTTGTCAAGAGGATTGAAACGGAAACGGAAAGAAAGCCTTTCACGATATTCCACCTCGCCGATTTGGGTGTTATGGCGGAATTCATAGCGGCGTTTCATGAATTCTTCGGTCTGCAAGGCGAGTTGCTGCTCTTTGGTCAGACTGATATGCTTGCCGAAACCTTTGCATTCGGTATATATATTGCCAATCATTTGTCGGATAAGCGCTTCCTGTTTGTGCATATAGAAATGGAAAACGGTACGTTTCACGACTTCTTCCTGGGGAAGTCCCGAAGCAAAACAGTTTTTAGCCAGTTGTACGACTAAAGGATGCCATGTGTCTTCGCGCAATTCGAGTCCCGCTTCCCTAAGATCGATGTATGCTTTGCGCAAGGCAGCCTCGAAAAGCATCAGGAAAGCCATTTCAGCATCATATCCCGGCATGGCACGGATCAATGGAGATTTTTCCGACTGAACCGCTTCGCGGAAAGTGGTTTCTTCGGGCATGGATGACGGTTGGGAGAGATAAAACTGAACCGAATCCGGACGATAGATAATGTCCGGGTCGTAGGATAAGCGTGAATATTGTTCCAAAGTCGGTTCTTTGGGAAGGATATCGAACGGGATTTGGGGCTGATAACACTTCACAGCCAGTCGATAGGCGTGGGCGTGGAATAGTTCTGCTTCTTCCCGTGTTTTGGGAAGGGAGTTGTCCGGTCGGGTGAAGGTAGTCCATATTTTCACCGTTTTGCCACTTGAACCTACGAAAGCACAACGAGTTTGCGGTTGCTCGCAGGCTTTCCGTTTCACTAAAGCGATTTCGGACTTATTGGATAAAGGACCGACAGTCAGTTCCACCATACCATTGTAGGTTTTCATCTGCTTCTGACCGTTTACTTTTCGGAATTCGGCGGCGGGAACTATTTGGGGGAGTTTATCGGCAAACATACACCGTTTATCGGAAAGGGTATATCGCAGATGCTCTCTGAAGGTAGAAACAGGACGGGATTTTATTTCCGTCTTTATCTTATTCACCAGTATATCAAGATCCATTACGCTGAGCGCTATCGTATCTTCGTTCTTACGAAATTGAGTGATTTTCATTAATTTTGATAATAAGTATGTTTGTCAGCGTCTTTATGATCGTTGAGATTGCTAAGTTAGTCATAATATCCGAGACCGGCAAGGATGACAAGTTATTAATTACAGGTCAACTGATTTTCTCCTGCATGAAATTTTAGTTCCAATTTATAGAAACAATAGTTCCAACGAATAGAAACTATAGTTTCAAGTAATTGGAACCAAAGTTTCAAGTAATTGGAACCAAAGTTTCAAGTAATCGAAACTACAGTTTCAAGCATACGAAACTAAAGTTTCAAACAATACAGAAACTACAGTTTCACCACTTGTCACTATTGATTTCAAGACAGGACACCATTCAGAGATATAGAGACAGCCGATTGAACGTTCTATCTTTCCGGTATTCTTTGTTTCTTATGTGACAGCATTATTGCCGTCACACTGCTGTCACCTTGTGCTGTCACACCATTAAGTGCTTATAATCTGCAAATTAGAACACAATTTGTGACAGATGACAGATATTTTTCATTTTTTTATTTTGTAGAGAGCAGAAGGGGACAACGTTCTCAAAATTATCCAGTGTAATCATATGACTAGTTTAATACTTTATATATCCTTCCTGTTCATACGCTTTCCCATATTTATGAATCATTGCCACCAATGGGCTTAGACGTTCGTCAGAAACCAACATGGCCCGATAACGCAAATACTGATTATCATAAAGCTGCCGGTTGCCGTCCTTGAGGCGTTTCTTCACATCCGCAGGAATGAAAAACTCCGCACGATTGCCCAATTTAGCATAAAATTCATTCAGAAAGAATTTCATAAACGACAACAAATGCCGGACAGAGTAGACTCCTTATTCACTAATTGAGGTTGCAATTCATTGTTGTACAGCACTAGTTCCTCATCCGCCACCTTGCCTATCGTCTCCTGCCAATCCGGTTTATTCTTCTCCAACCATTCGCACAACGAACCTTTTCGTTTCTCAATCAAGGCATCCAATGTCTGCAACTGTTCTTCAATCGCGCTCCGCTCTGTGCAGACAGACTCCATCTTTGCCTGAAATTCCCATTTCAATTCTTTTACTTTCCATTCACACTCCTGTCTCAACTGCTTTATATCTCCTTGCTGCTGACGAATATTAAGTTCCAGTTCCTTGTCTTTTTTGCGCAGTTCGTTGATACCGTCTTCACAATCGGACATTTCCTTTTGATGGGGATGTTCGTATTTCACCTTTTGAAGTTTCAGGTTACACTGTGCCTGTTCATCGCGCAACTGCCGGATACGATTATCCACTGCTGCACTTTCTCTTCTTGCGTTACCCTTACTTTTTCTTCTTCCACACGAAGCTGTTGCATCAATTCCTCCTGCTTACCGGCAATCTCTGCATTCCGGACATTTATCCGTGCCTGCTGGCTATTCTCAAAAGTACGGAAATCAGCTTCCAGTTTTTCAAACAGCAATCGGTACTTACTCAATACATCCTCATAAGCCCTTGTCAGTTCCGATTTCATATTCCGGACTTGTTCCAGTTCCTGAACCAATAATTCTTCGCAAGATACCCGTTTGATGATTTCTTCAATCTGCATCTGCTCGTAATGCAGACGTTTCTCACGTATCTTTTTGAACAAATCGTTTATTACACCTATCTCCGTAATCAATCCATCACGTTCTTTGGTATACTTTTGTTGCAGTTCACCCATAAGCCGCAACAACCGTTCACGCTCTGTCTCCGCTTTAGCCTGTTCCTCCTTCACTAACGGAATCTCATGCAAAGCCCGTTTCTCCGCAAAGTTAAGCTCCGCACGCCCTTCACCAATCTGCTTTTGGGTATAAATCAAGTCACGATAGGCGTTCATTACTTTCTCCGCCATCTTCCGGACAGGCACTTCTCCATTCTTGTTCTTTGTAAACCAAAGCATCACGTCCCTGTATTCCTGCTCAAACTCCTTAATCTGGCTACGATAGAAATCCAAATCGACAGAGATATCCTCATCACTCATCGAACGGATAATGGTATCTTTTATAAAATCGGCATCCAGTTTGGAATTCAAAAAGACGTTCTGTATCGTACGGGGAATATTCTGATATTTCGCACTTTCCACAATGGCAAACTTGCGGTAAGGTATCATCTCGTGCTTGCGGTTATTACCGAAAATAATGTCCCGATACATTTCATAGCTAGTCACTTGTGCAGTAATCTGAATCTTCGCACCGATGTGTTCGCGGATACGTCCCCATTCGGAATGTACCACATTATGCTCGTCAATAAACCAGTCCTGCTGGAATGGCGCATCAATAAAACGGAAAAACACCCGTCCCTGAGATTTGGCAGCTACCACACAATACGCCCCATTCTCCCGCATCACCTCATAGATAATGTAAGAATTGGCATAAGGAAAATAGAAAGCATCGAAACTTTTCTTCTCTTTCGGAATGCCCAATCTTAGTTTGTCAGCATTGTAAAAGAAGAGGATAGCACGAAGCAGCGTACTCTTACCGACACCTTGCGTACCTATAAAATGTACGTTTCCATCCAACTTCACTTCCGCATATGGAATATGGGCACTGTTCAGAAAAATAATCTTATTCAGGTATCTCATCTTGCACCTCCTCTGAAATTGTGATACAATCAACCAAGTCCTCCATATAATGGAAAGCCGACAATACTTTATACGTCCCATCGAGTTCGTTTTCTTTCTCTATCAGTCCTATGCTCTCCAGTTCTTTCAACAGTTTGCCGACTACTTCATCATATTTCTTCTTATCCGAAAACAGTTTGGTCGCCTTTTCTTTCAGTTCGATATCGCATCCTATCTGAATCTCAATATCAGCAGCACGGAACAAAAAGCCCGGGCCGAATGCCGAATGATAGGTTTTCAGGAAACTCAGGTAATCAATCCACTTCTGAATCGCTTCGAGTTTACGTTCCAAATCGACTTTCGATTCCTTGCGGGTAAAGTAGTAATAACCGTCACCACCTTCCAGATAAAAACCGATACCTTTGTAGTAATCATAATAATCGGGCAAATCTTCCTCAATGGCATCATACAAGCGTTTCACTTGGGTAGAGACACTGTTGGAAGAAATGAATCCCCCTTTGCTAAGTATATATAATATCTCTTCAGTGTATTTCATGGTCATCTATTTTCAGTATTCATCATATATTATTTGGCATATATTAAAGGGCATTCCACTTCGTCGGAGATTTCATAGGTATCCGTAAAGCGAAGTTCGTCGGCATACTGTGACGCCAGCTGGCAGAAAAAGATTAATTTCTCTCCACGTGTCACCTCTTTCCGGTAGCGATAGTTCATCACAAAAGAGAACAGATGGGTGCTGGATGCCATAAATGAATTATGCACTTCCTGCAGGTTTACGGTATCTATCATTTGCGACTGCCCATCCAGGTATCCTTCCGGAATGGCATCTGCCAATTGTTTCATTCCCTTCGGAGTATTTTTCTGCCGTGCGACAAGTTTCTTCAAGATCTGAAAAGCCTCATCGGAAGTCCGTAGATTATCAATGGAGAGTTTGATGCGATAGCCGACCTGCGGCTCCATCCAAACGGGATTTTTTTGTGCAGCAACAGAACGGATACTTGTATGCTCTTCCAACAGGAACTGGTCTTTCAAATACTTCAGTTTCTTTACTTTTTCAAGGATACGGTTCTGATAATCTATCAGATTCAGATAATGGATGATTTGCTTCTGGATTACTCGTATAGATTTCCGTTACTATAAATTGTAAAGTAACAAGATTCCACAAATATAACGGAAAAAGCATATGAAACCTATTTTTTTTTGTTTACAATTTTGTTATAACAGAATTTAGGATATCATCCTCACTTTTTCAAATTTCTATTCATACCTTTCCTCTAAAAAGAAAAATCCCCCGCTCTTATATTCGTATGTAACTTAC
>CAMQVH010000077.1 GCA_947038155.1 uncultured Bacteroides sp.
ACCTTATCATTGGTAAACATATTGATTCCCTTACGGGCATCTGCCAAAGCCACTGCCTGCGGAGTGCTGACAACAATCGCCCCCGTCATGGCCAGTGTTTGAACAACTGTCAAATGAATATCACTGGTTCCGGGAGGAAGATCTATCAGAAAATAATCCAACTCTCCCCAAGCTGCATCAGCAATCAACTGTTTCAACGCATTACTAGCCATTCCACCACGCCACAAAGTTGCCTGATCCGGATCGACAAAGAAACCGATAGATAATAATTTCACTCCATATTTTTCTACCGGGATAATCATGTCACGACCGTCGATACGTTCAGCATAAGGGCGTGCATCTTCCACCTGAAACATCTTCGGCATAGAAGGACCAAAAATATCAGCATCAAGCAAACCTACTTTATAACCTAATTTAGCCAAAGCGACAGCCAGATTCGCGGACACCGTAGACTTGCCAACTCCACCTTTACCGGAAGATATGCCGACTATATTCTTCACCTGCGGAAGGAACTTGCCAACTTCCGGGCGGGCAACTTGTTTACTTTCCGCTGTAATCGTTACCTGCACATCAGGAGAGACATATGCATGGATAGCTGTTTCCGCAGCCTTCAACATTGATTTCATAAACGGATCAGTCGGTTTCTCAAAGATCAATGAGAAGCTGACAGTCATGCCATCAATACGGAGATTATCGGCAACCATCTCCGCTTCCACCAGATTCTTTCCCGTACCGGGATAACGCACCGTTGCCAATGCATCTAATATCAATTTAGGATAGAGAGTCATTTTATTTACTATTTGACGATTTACTATTTACAATTTAAAATCACCATTCGATGAAGCGTCAGTTCACTTTTAGGGCGATGTTTCTGCACAAAACTATTTACTTGTACTTAATCCGCTACGTTTGCTACGATTGTAGCTACGATAAGAATCGAGTTCTATTTCTACATCCGGTTCTTGCAATTGACCTTCTTGCGGAAGACGGAATTTGATATACTTAATAGCTAAACCACGATCGAGCCATTGTTGTTCATAATAAGTCTTGATACTGAGAATATCATCGACCAAATCGGAATGATATAAGTCTTCGGTCATAAATTCAACAGGAAGACGGTTTGCTTCAATCATGTATTTTGTATAGGTAAACATGAAGTTGCTGTCCGTTTTCAGGTGAATAATACCATTCGGCTGCAAGAATTTACGGTACCGTTCCATAAAATAGGTAGAAGTCAACCGCTTGGTAGCTTTCTTCATTTGCGGATCAGAGAAGGTAAGCCATATTTCACTTACTTCTCCTTCGGCAAAGAAACGTTCGATAATTTCTATATTAGTACGCAGGAAAGCCACATTCTTCATTCCAGCCTGCAATGATTCCGTTGCTCCCGTCCACATACGGGCACCTTTTATATCAACTGCAATAAAGTTCTTTTCGGGAAACATTTTACCCAGGCCAACGGTATATTCACCACGTCCGCAGCCTAGTTCGAGCACAATCGGATGATCGTTCTTAAAAAACTCCTTATGCCATTTTCCCTTCATGTCAAAAGGTACATTATCTACTGCCGAATAAGGATATTCGAACACATGTGGATAACTCGCCATATCGGCAAACTTTTCTAATTTATTCTTTCCCATATCAATCCTGATTAGGTCGCAAAGGTACTGATTTTGACGTAACCCACAAAAAGAAATGGAGCACAGATTTCTCCATGCTCCATTCTTACATATAGCTGAATTTATTTGTCGATTACATTTCAACCTTTGCTTCAACATTTCCTCCCTGTTGTGCTTTCAGATCTTCATAGAAAGCAGCACGCGCTGATTGCATGTAAGGTATTAGGAAAAAGAAGCCGATACCGAGAGTGATGCAACAAAGAATTGCCCAACCGATAAAGCTCAAATCAAGCATAAACAGTTTCATTCTGTTGTTTTCCATCATAGCCATACTCTTCTCGATAGCTGCGTTGTTTTTCATTTCCGGCTCTTCCTTCAAGATATAGTCCGTCATTGCATAAGAATAATACTTGATGATACCAGGAACAACCAACAACAAAGCCCACAATGCTGTGTAAAGTTGCTGGAGAAACTTAGTTACAAAGATACGGCTGTAATCCTGGAAGCCTTCAAACAGTATTCCGAAATCGATGTCCTTTTCTCTGTTTTTGAACACGCTAAACATCACAATGGCCAAACCGTATGCAAGCGGCAGGCCGACAAGCAAAGAACACAATCCACCAATAAAAGGAATAGCGGAAAGTCCACCGGCAATCACTGAATAAATAAGCGCAGCAACAGCTGCCATAGGCCACTTACCTTGAAGTGCCTGACGTGCCTCAGCACGTAGTTCTGAATTTTGTTTTAACATAGTGAATAATATTAATTTATTAATAAATGTGTTATTTCATTATATACGGTTATTCCACAATCGTCACCCAGCCATGTGTATCCGGTTCGTCACCATACTGGATTCCACGCAGTTTATTGTACAATTTCGTACAGATAGGTCCCGGCTTACCGTCTTTAGAGATAACGTATGATTTTCCGTTTTCCAAATCATCAATACGCTGAATCGGGCTGATTACTGCGGCAGTACCACAAGCACCTGCTTCTTCAAATGTTTCCAATTCTTCTTCCGGTATCGGACGGCGTTCCACCTTGATACCCATATCTTCTGCCAACTGCATCAAACTCTTATTGGTAATAGAAGGCAGGATAGAAGTCGATTTTGGAGTGATATAAGTATTATCTTTAATACCGAAGAAGTTGGCAGCACCACATTCATCGATATATTTCTTTTCTTTCGCATCAAGATAGAACTCGCAGGAATAACCCAGATCGTGTGCTTTCTTGTTGGCACGGAGACTGGCTGCATAGTTACCACCCACTTTATAAATACCTGTTCCATGAGGAGCGGCACGGTCGAACTCACGAATAATGACATACGGATTGGTAGAAAAACCACCCTTGAAGTACGGGCCTACCGGGGTCACGAATACCACAAACATATATTCATCTGCCGGATGCACGCCTACCTGTGCGCTTGTACCGATGAGTAAAGGACGAATGTAAAGAGAAGCCCCCGTCTCATAAGGCGGAATGAAACGTTCGTTCAATTTCACAACTTTCAGGATGGCTTCCTTGAAACGTTCGGTAGGAAGTTCAGCCATCAGGATTCCCTGACAAGTAGATTGCAGGCGGGCCGCATTTTCCTCCAAACGGAAGATACGCACTTTACCATCCTTTCCACGGAATGCTTTCAGCCCTTCAAAGGCTTCCTGACCATAGTGCAAACACGTAGCCGCCATATGCAGGTTCAGATGTTCGTCACTGCTAACTTCCAGTTCTCCCCACGCTCCGTTGCGGAAATTGATTCGCACATTGTAATCTGTCTTCATATATCCGAATGCCAGATTCGCCCAATCTATTTCTTTCATATTGTAATGCATTAGTTTATTTTTTCTTAAGTTTTGATTCGCAAAAATAACTTTTATTCTTCAGATTGCCGCCTTTCTTTCAATAATTTTTCGACTTCTTGGTCAGCTTTCGTTAGTTTTTGGGTACAAAAAGCAATTATTTCATTAGCCTCCTTGATTTTCTCACTCAGAACGTCGATATCCAATTCATTATTGTCTATCTGACGGACAATCTTCTCGAGACGTTCCATCGCCTGAAGATATGTTTCCTTTTTTGCTGCCACGATAATTGATTATTAATGGTTTATGATAAATGTTTCTTTGATAACTTCTATTCAGGTGCTTGTCGTTCCACCACGGACTGAACTTCTCCTTTCGAGAACCGGGTGACTAATTTGTCTCCCTGCTTCAATGAGGATGCGTTTGTTACCGCCTTCCCGTCCTTTAGAGTAATACTATATCCGCGGCTTAGCAACTTATCGGGAGAAGCATCCGCAATGCGATGTTGCAAAAGTTCCAGCCGATGGTGTTGGCGGGCTAATAACGCCTTCGTCACTTGCGACAGATCCTTTTCGGCCGACAGCAAAGCAAAACGGGCATCCGTGAGCTTCCGATGAACAAGGTTCGGAATACGAATCTGAATTGTTTCCAGTCTTCGCCATTCCTGTTCAAGAATCGCATAGGCTCCTTGTTGGACACGGGCTGACAATTCCTCCAGATGGTCGGCTACTTCCGTGATTCGATGAATCAGAAGTTCGGCAGCAGCCGTAGGGGTTTTCACACGTGTATGTGCTACTGAATCAAGAACCGTATCATCTCGTTCATGTCCGATTCCGGTAATGATTGGTAGCGGGAATTGTGCACACGCAGTCGCCAACAGATAGGTATCAAAACCGGACAAATCGGAAGTCGCCCCACCGCCACGGATAATAACAACTACATCAAATTCGTTTACACGGGCATTGATACGGTCTAAAGCTGCCAATACCGACTCTTCGACCTGATTTCCCTGCATCAATGCGGAGAAAAGCTCCGTATAGAAAAAAAATCCTCCGGGATTATGCTGCAACTGATGGCAGAAATCGCCGTATCCGGCTGCGGTGGCAGAGGATATGACAGCAATACGCTGCGGAAGAACCGGCATTTCCAACTCCTTATTCAGCGTGAGTACGCCTTCTTCTTCCAACTGCAACAGTATTTCCCGACGACGGCGAGCCATGTCGCCTAATGTGTAGGCAGGATCAATATCAAGTACAGTGAGACTGTAGCCGTAAAGTTCGTGAAACTGAACTGTCACTTTCACCAGCACCTTGATGCCGGAAGCAAACATCTGTCCGGTAGTTTCCTCGAAATAAGGTTTCAGCAAGCGGTAGATATTGTTCCAAATCATACCGCGGGCCTTCGCGACAAGGTTGTTGCTGCGGGGATCTTTCTGCACAAATTCCAGATAACAATGTCCGGTCGTATTGGAACGGACATCACTCAGTTCTGCCTGTATCCAGTATTCATCAGGCAGGCATTGCTCCAGACTACGGCGGACAAGCGAATTCAGTTCTAAAAGGGAAAGAGAAGAATCCATAACAGTTAGTGATTAATAATCAGTGGTTAGTGATGAGTACAATAGCAACCAGTGGTTAATCACTAATCACTTTTCCGTTAACCGTTAAATACGCTTTCCACAAGTCAGGAATACCATATCCATATATATTATCCGGGAAATCCGCCCTGTCACCCGAGCGACGAACCAGTTCGACAATCTCTTTCGCTGTCAGTTTCGGACAAGCCTGCCACAGACAAGCCACCATTCCGCACATGATTGGAGAAGAAAAAGAAGTACCGTTGGCATGGCGAAGATTACCGTTTGTCCCCATTACATCCGAACCGTACCCAACTGCTACTACATCCGGTTTCACCCGCCCGTCCGACGTGTTGCCAACAGAAGAAAATGAAGCCAATTCTCCTTTTTTATTAATAGCCCCTACAGTAATTACATTCTCCGCATCTCCCGGCGGAGTAATCTTCTTCCAGGAGCCGGCACCGGAATTTCCGGCACTGCAAACAACCACCATCCCTTTATCAGCAGCCTTTGCAGCTTCACGGGACATCAACGCATAATGCCCGTTCAGATCACGGTAGCGATAGTTCTTCGTTGAATCGTCAAATGAATAATATCCGAGGGAAGTATTTACCAAATCCACTCCCACGCTATCGGCAAACTCGATTGCCGCCGCCCAATAATCCTGTTCCACCAGATTCTCCGAATATTCGTCCTCACTGCGCAACAACCAATAGGAAGCCTCGGGAGCCGTACCAATCATCACATTCGGCTGATTCATCGCCATGCAGGAGAGAACGGACATGCCATGACTGCTTTCCGCATAGATATCTGCTTCGGGATTTACAAAGTCGCGAACTCCCAGTATATTGATATTCTTCATTGCTTCAATCTTATCCACATTATGAAATCCGGCATCAATAACAGCAATTGTCATCCCTTGTCCCTTAAATCCCGCATTATGGAGAAGATTCGCCCGGCTCATCCTTATTTGTGTAATAGCAGGGCCATAAAGACTATCGGTACGTAACGGATTATTTATCAACGAATCCCTTTGGGTAGATTTTTCCACTTTACCCTTCCAAACCCTTTCGGTAGAAAGTACAAAAGGCAATTTGCCTATTTCATCTATCAGCATACTATCATTACAGGAGACAGTGACAAAGTTATCCCATTTTCCGGAAACAAGCATATGAACGCCTTTCTTCCGTATCGCATCTATGTATTTTCCGCATACCGGCAAGTCGGTGGAATCTATTGCCAATCCCTGTCTTTTTCTCCGTTCAATGGATTTCACGGACAAGTATTTTTCCGGTTTCTGCAGAGAGTATTCCGTAGCTGCCTTATCTTTCAGGCTAATGCGATATTTTAAGGTATCGCCCGGTGTGAATTGAGCAAAAACTCCCAGACATATATTCAAAGCAAAAACCAATAACACAAATTTACTCATAAGTTATCTTTATTTTAATCAATCAAAATCCTTCGTTCTCTAAAATCACTAATCCGATGCCTCGCTGCGAAGCGATAAAAGCCCCTCCCAGCACGCGCTTTCCATCATAGAACACAGCCGATTGTCCTGGAGCAATAGCCGAAGCCGTCTCAAGAAAATGCACCAGCAGACGACCGTCTTCCAGTCGTTTCACCCGGCAAGGCAACGGGCGGCTTCGATAACGAATCCTCACAGCCAGATTCTCACACTGGAACAAATCCTGTTCATCCACCATCTTATCTTGTTCTATCAGCATATAGTCGGTTTGCAACTGCCCGGCATCACCAAGCATCACCGTATTTTTCTGCGGATTGATTTTCAACACATAAGCCGGTTTACCTAAGGCAATCTCCAGTCCTTTCCGCTGACCGATTGTATAATAAGGTGCCCCCTTATGTTGTCCCAGTTTCACACCTTCGGAATTGACAAACCACCCCGGACCTATCTCAGTGTCCAGTTCCGGACATTGCTCACGAAGAAAGTCACGATAATCACCTTTTATAAAGCAGACTTCCATACTTTCTCCCTCTTTCGACTTGGCTTCATAGCCTTTCTCCGCAAGATACTCGCGAACCTTTATTTTCGTATAATCCCCTAAAGGAAAGATACAGCGCCTTAGTATATCCTGTCCCAATCTCCAAAGGAAATAAGACTGGTCTTTCTTATCATCGTCTCCGGCTACTATATAAATATGTCCGTTCCGTTCTTCCAGTCGCGAATAATGTCCGGTAGCTACCCATGCACAATTCAACTTATCCGCCCATTCCGTCAGAACACGAAACTTAAACAAAGGGTTACACATCACACACGGGTTCGGCGTACGCCCCTGCTTATATTCATCTATAAAGTTTCTTACGATAGTCTCTTTAAAAGGGATTCGCTCATCCGCCACATAATGTTCAATCCCCATCCGTGCTGCCAACTCCCTGGCATCCTGCGGTTCATCTCCCCACACACGCATGGTAACCCCTACTATTTCGTATCCTTGTTCCTGCAACATCAGACAAGTGGCGGTACTGTCAATACCACCGCTCATTCCGACTAATACCCTTTTACTTCGTTCTTTCATTCTAATTCTACCATTAATTACAGTCGGACAAATATACGAGATTCTACGGAAAATATAAATTTATTGCAGTCGAAACATGGCCGGCACGCAGACGAGACTCCCTTTATATGAAAATTACAGGCAGCAATTTGTTATTTTTCACAGGGAGGAGCCATAAAATCTTCCCATTTCATCCTTTTGTGTGCATTTTCCGGTAAGATTTATCACCGCATTCATTATTTTTTTCGAGTATCAACAGGTTTTCCCAGTAGTCCCTGCTTCGCCTGCACCAAGCCTACCGTTTTGAAAAAATCCAATACATCCTTCTTTTCGGATGCCGTGAATGTTACCGGCATCAAAGATTCCATCTCCTGACCAGACATTTCTTTGCCATCGTAGAGATATTTCGCCATAATATAATTGATGCACACATTGGCATCGGGCTTCTTTTTCAATTCTTCGCCAAAAAGCATGAAAGATTTCTGATAAGCCTTGTGCGCAGCCTCCACTTTTCCGCTTTTCTCCAAGTAAACACCTTTCAATGTATAATAATGAGGATTTTCCAAAGCGTATTTCTCGGCAGACAGACAGGTTTGCAATGCTTCCTGAACTCTCCCTAACCTGTCAAGGCATTGCGATTTATGCGTATAGGCCAAGACATAAGAACTATCAATAGCAATCGTCTCATCCAATAAAAGCATGGCTTTCTCTAATGAATTTAGACAAAGTATCAACTTCATTATATGGAAGAGCTAAACAAGAACAAGAATAAGAATAGAACACAATAAATCTTCATCATATTTTCAGAGCCTGTTTAAATTTTCCTGAGATTATGTTAGATAGGCTTTACCGACCTGTTTTTATTCGTCACATAGTCTCCGTCATGCTCCTCACAACAACAGAAAATATACTCGAAAGCAACTCTCAAAACTGTGTCGGGCAAAACTCGGAGCAGGCTCTTAATAACCCACTTTTCATTCATTAATAGAAAAGTTCTCTTTCATTAATTGTAAACTTCTTATTATCAGTATGTAAACTTGTTTTTCATTAACCGTAATCTATAAACGCAAGCTTTGTTTATAAAAACAAAGGCTT
>CAMQVH010000078.1 GCA_947038155.1 uncultured Bacteroides sp.
AAAATCTGGACGGCTATCTTTTTAGGCTATACCTGCTATCGCGGACGGTTGTACTCCTCATAAAGGGTGCCGCCTTTATTTTTCATTCACTAAAAAAATATGAAAAAACAAACACTGTTCATAGAAATATATTAAGTGTGATGTTTTATGAGAGTGGTTGTCTATTGCTTGTTCATTGAAAAAGGAAAATATGAATATAAACAAATAGTTTGTGGATAGTCTTATTATGCTGTAAGCTACTAAATTTGTAGCCAATAATAGAGCATTGTGTTATGAAAAGACTACTATTCATTTTTTCCTTTTTTTTCTTGTTCGTGTTACGTGGAAACACACAGGAGGTAGAGATTCTGACATTAGAGGATTGTCTCCGCATTGGTATTGACAATAACTTGTCGTTAGAAGGGAAACGTAAAGAAATACAAAAAAGTAAATATGGCGTATCTGAAAACCGTTCGAAGCTGCTGCCGCAAATTAATGCGATAGCCGGTTATAATAACAATTTTGATCCTCCGGTGTCAGTCACAGACGGTTCATCTTACGGAGTTCCCTATAATATAACGAAAACATTGCAACATTCTGCTAATGCAGGACTGGAAATGCAGATGCCGCTTTTCAATCAGACTCTTTATACTTCTATGTCCATAGCTAAAGTGATGGAAGAAATCAGTCGTCTGTCTTATGGAAAAGCCAGGGAAGATGTTATTCTTCAAATCAGTAAGATGTATTATCTCGGACAGGTCACGGCCGAACAAATCATGCTGATAAAAGCAAATATCACCCGTCTGGAAGAATTGAGAGATATTACACAGGCTTTCTTCGATAATGGAATGTCTATGGAAGTCGATCTGAAAAGAGTCAATATCAATTTGGAAAATCTGAAGGTGCAATATGACAATGCACAAGCAATGATGAAACAGCAGTTGAATATGCTGAAATACATTATGGATTATCCGGCTGAAAAGGAAATCGCGCTGACACCTGTAAATGCCGATAGCATTACTACGGTAGCCCTGACTGGCTTGTCGGAAAATATCTATGAACTTCAACTCTCACAATCGCAAGTGCAACTGGCGGAACGTCAAAAGAAGATCATTACTAATGGATATATCCCTTCTCTTAGTCTGACAGGTAGCTGGCGATATGCCGCATATACGGATAAAGGTTATCATTGGTTCCACTCCGGTCCGTCCAATCAATGGTTTCGTTCCTATGGAGTGGGGCTAACCTTGCGTATTCCGATTTTCGACGGACTGGATAAAACCTATAAAATAAAGAAGGCGATGATCGATATAGAGAATAAAAGATTGGCATGGGAAGACGCCCGGAAGAATTTGCAAACTCAATATCTGAATGCTGTGAACGACCTGATGAACAATCAGCGTAACTTTAAGAAACAGAAGGATAACTACTTGCTTGCCGAAGATGTGTACGCAGTCACTTCCGACCGTTACCGGGAAGGCATTGCTTCTATGACGGAAGTGCTGCAAGATGAAATGCAGATGAGTGAAGCTCAAAACAACTATATCAGCGCACATTATAATTATCGGGTGACTAACCTGATGCTGCTTAAACTGACCGGACAAATAGAATCATTAGTCAAATAATATGCAAATAACAATCATAAATATGGAAACAATGGAAAATAACCTTCCTTCCGCTGCTCATCAGGAGAAAGCAAAAAAAATGAAGAAACTTCGTCGCTGGCAGATTGCTATCAGCCTTCTTGGAGTGGCTATTATTATTTGGGGAGTGATTGAAGTGATCTGCCTTTTTTTGAATTATAGCCAGACGGAGACTAGTAACGATGCACAAATAGAACAATATGTGTCTCCTATCAATCTACGTGCTTCAGGTTACATTGACAAAATCTACTTTACAGAACATCAGGAGGTACATAAAGGAGATACTTTGCTGGTACTGGATGATCGTGAATATAAAATTCGCGTAATGGAGGCTGAAGCTGCCTTGAAAGATGCGCAAGCCGGTGCGACCGTCATCAATGCTACACTCAATACCACGCAGACAACAGCATCTGTTTACGATGCGTCTATTGCCGAAATTGAAGTACGGTTGGCGAAACTGGAAAAAGACCGGAAACGATATGAGAACCTCGTGAAACGAAATGCGGCTACTCCTATCCAACTTGAACAGATTGTCACTGATTATGAAGCTACGCGTAAGAAGCTGGAAGCTACGAAAAGGCAGAAAAAAGCAGCTCTTTCCGGTGTAGATGAAGTGTCCTACCGTCGCATGAATACCGAAGCGGCTATTCAAAGAGCAACAGCTGCGCTCGAAATGGCCCGGTTGAATCTTTCCTATACGGTTGTAATAGCTCCTTGTGACGGAAAACTCGGCCGTCGCTCATTAGAGGAAGGACAGTTTATTTCGGCAGGGCAGACCATCACCTATATTCTTCCTGATACCCAGAAATGGATCGTTGCCAATTATAAGGAGACACAAATCGAGAACCTGCATATCGGACAGGAAGTATTTGTCACAGTAGATGCCATTAGCGATAAAGAGTTTAAAGGCAAAGTCACCTCTATATCAGGAGCTACCGGCTCCAAATATTCATTAGTGCCGACCGATAACTCCGCAGGTAACTTTGTGAAGATCCAACAGCGCATCCCCGTACGCATCGACTTCACCGATTTATCGAAAGAAGACAACGAACGATTAGCAGCAGGCATGATGGTAGTAGTGAAAGCCAAACTCTAACCACCGTGCACCTATAATTCATAAATCATAATTCATAAATCAAAGATTAATGCCCTCTTATCCTAAAAATTATCCTTTCTATAGCTGGATGCCCAAACCGTTGGGCATTATCATTCTGTTATTTTTCTTTCTGCCGATTCTTACGGTAGGTGGGGTTTATTCGGTGAATAGCACCGAAATGATGAGCGGGCTTGGCATTATATCCGAGCATATCCAGTTTGCCAACTTTGTTACTTCTATTGGTATGGCAGCCTTTGCTCCTTTCCTATATCAGTTGGTGTGTGTGCGGCGGGAGAAGATGATGTGTATTGTCGGGTTTGCGTTCATGTATATATTCAGTTATATCTGTGCAAAGACAGACAGCGTTTTTCTGCTGGCGCTTTGTAGTCTTTTGACGGGTTTCTTGCGTATGGTACTGATGATGGTCAATCTGTTCACACTCATTTGGTATGCGGGTGGAATGGAAGCTACCCGCAATATTACTCCGGGGTTGGAGCCGAAGGATACTGCCGGTTGGAATAAATTGGACATTGAAAGATGTGTGAGTCAGCCGGCTGTTTATCTGTTTTTTATGATTCTAGGACAGTCGGGCACGGCATTGACGGCTTGGCTGTCCTTTGAATATGAATGGAAATATGTGTATTACTTTATGATGGGGATTCTTCTGATTTCTATTTTGCTTTTGTTGATTACCATGCCGAATTATAAGTTTCCCGGAAGGTTTCCTATTAATTTCCGTAAGTTCGGCAATGTCACTGCATTTTGCATCTCGCTGACTTGTCTTACGTATGTGCTGGTTTATGGAAAAGTGCTCGACTGGTATGATGACGAATCTATCCGTTGGGCGACAGCTGTAAGTATTCTGTTTGCGGGAATTTTTCTATATATGGACGTAACGCGCCGGTCGCCTTATGTTTTGCTGGATGCGTTCAAACTGCGTACTATACGTATGGGAGCATTACTTTACTTATTATTGATGGTGATAAACTCCAGTGCTATGTTTGTCAATGTGTTTGCAGGAGTGGGGATGCATCTCGATAATTTGCAAAATGCTTCATTAGGTAATTGGTGTATGGTAGGTTATGCTATTGGTGCCGTGATTGCTATGGTGTTGGGAGGTAAAGGATTACATTTTAAGTATCTGTTTGCGATGGGATTCTTCTTCCTGTCTTTATCAGCTGTTTTCATGTATTTCGAGGTACAGACAGCAGGAGTTTACGAGCGTCTGAAATATGCAGTTATCATCCGTGCCACAGGCATGATGATTCTGTATGCGCTGACGGCTGCTTATGCCAATCAACGTATGCCTTTTAAATATCTTTCCACCTGGATCTGCATTATGCTTACCGTGCGTATGGTGGTAGGACCGAGTATTGGCGGAGCAATTTATACCAATGTTTTGCAAGAGCGGCAGCAACACTATATAACCCGTTATGCTCAAAATGTGGACCTGCTTAATCCGGATGCTTCCACTTCTTACCTTGGTACGATACAGGGTATGAAATATCAGGGAAAGAGTGAGACGGAAGCCCGTAACATGGCTGCTATATCTACCAAGGGGCGTATTCAGGTGCAGGCCACGCTCTCTGCACTCAAAGAGATGGCGGGATGGACAATTTATGGTGGATTAATTTGTATGATATTTGTGCTTGTTGTTCCTTATCCTAAACGAAAATTGCTAACTTAGCGTCGTTTTTGATAATGATCTGTTAATATATTAGTATGATGAATAGCGGACAAGAACGTTTATTGCAGTTTGATCGCGATTTGTTAAGTGGGAAAAATATATGTAGCTCCGAAGGGATATTTATAAATTTTCCCCCCTCACTGAAGAAACCTTTCCAAATGAAAGGACTAGGGCTGATTATTTGCCACCAGGGCAATTTCCAGTTTTCGCTTAATCAGAAAAAGCATTTAGCAGAAGCAGGCGAAAGTTTGTTTATTCCCGAAGACGGTGAGTTTCAGGTTTTGCAAGAGTCGGAAGACATGGAGGTGCGGATTTTGATCTATCAGATAGAACCTATCCGGGATATTATGGGGAATCTGGTTGTTTCCATGTATATGTATTCCCGCCTTACTCCCGAAGAACCTTCTTGTGTCTGGTCTACTGGTGAGGAAGAAGAGGTAGTAAAGTATATGTCCTTATTGGACAATGTGTTACAGTCAGAGGAAAATTCATTTAAACTTTATGAACAGAAATTACTTCTACTTGCATTGACGTACAGGATTTGCTCTATTTATAATCGCAAACTCGTCAATGACGGGCAGGAAGTGGGAGGACGCAAAAACGAAGTCTTTATTCATTTGATCCAGTTAATCGAAAAATATTATATGCAGGAGCGGGGTGTTGAGTTTTATGCGGATAAATTGTGTTTGTCTCCTAAATATCTTTCTGCCGTTTCTAAAAGTATCTGCGGATATACTGTGCAGGAACTTGTATTCAAAGCTATCATTCGTAAGAGCATCTCATTACTTAAAAATACGCAGAAGGATATTCAGGAGATTTCAAATGCCTTCGGTTTCCCCAATGCTTCCTATTTCGGTACGTTCTTTAAGAAGCAGGTTGGGGTTTCACCGCAGCAATATCGGAAGGATCTTTAAACGTTTATTCTTTTTCACCATAGGCAAGATCGCCTGCATCGCCCAGTCCCGGAACAATGTAAGAATGTTCGTTGATTTCAGGATCAATGGCTGCGCACCAGATTGTTGTCTTGTCTTCAGGAAATACATTCTTTATATGATCGATAGCCTTTTGGCTGGCGATAATCGAAGCAACATGAATTTCGGCAGGGTGTCCTTTAGTTAGCATTGCTTGGTAACTAAGTTCCATACTTCCTCCTGTTGCCAGCATAGGGTCGGTGATAATCAGCGTTTTGTCATCAATGCGGGGAGAAGCGATATATTCTATGTGTATATCGAATTTTAGCGTATCTTTATATTTGCGGTAAGCGGAAACAAACGCATTCTCCGCCCCGTCGAAATAACTCAGAAAACCTTGGTGGAAAGGAAGACCGGCACGTAGAATAGTGCTGATTACTAATTGGTTGTCCGGCGTGCTGACCGGAGCGATGCCCAATGGTGTCTGGATGTTCTTTACCGAGTATTGAAACTCTTTACTCATTTCATAAGCCATGATTTCTCCGATACGCTCGATATTACGGCGGAAACGCAGGCGGTCATTTTGCACTTCTACATTCCTGATTTCGGATATGTACTGGTTTAGAATCGAATTAGTTTGGCCAAAATCAATTACTTTCATATTATTTTTTATTCAGATTTTAATCTTATTTTCACAGCATTGCTAGCATACTAACTTGCAAAGTAAGTGATAATCTTTCAAATTGCAACGTTCAGTTTGCAGATATTGTTAGGAATTTATAAAAGAGATTCAATTAGGGAAAAATTTCTCTAATACCTTCTTCCTTTCCAAAGAAAGTGTTACTTTTGTAACCGGATTTACAAGGGGGTGTTCCCAATCCCCTTCTTAATTAAAGGTGAAAAGAGATAATAAAACAAAATACCAATTTTTAATTAATTCAAAGAAAATGGCAAATTTAGATTTAAGCAAGTACGGTATCACAGGTGTGACCGAGATTTTGCACAATCCGTCTTATGACGTTTTGTTCGCTGAGGAAACAAAACCAGGTCTGGAAGGCTTTGAAAAAGGTCAAGTTACTGAATTAGGCGCTGTGAACGTAATGACAGGTATCTACACCGGTCGTTCTCCTAAAGATAAATTCTTCGTTAAGAATGAAGCTTCTGCTGATTCTGTATGGTGGACTTCTGACGAATACAAAAACGATAACAAACCATGTTCTGAAGAAGCTTGGGCTGACTTGAAAGCTAAAGCTGTAAAACAACTTTCAGGCAAACGTTTGTTCGTTGTTGATACTTTCTGTGGTGCAAACGAAGCTACTCGTATGAAAGTACGTTTCATCATGGAAGTAGCTTGGCAGGCTCACTTCGTAACTAACATGTTCATTCGCCCGACAGCTGAAGAACTTGCTAACTACGGAGAACCTGATTTCGTATGCTTCAACGCTTCTAAAGCAAAAGTTGACAACTACAAAGAACTGGGCTTGAACTCTGAAACTGCTACAGTATTCAACCTGAAGACTAAAGAACAAGTAATCCTGAATACTTGGTACGGTGGTGAAATGAAGAAAGGTATGTTCTCTATCATGAACTACATGAACCCGCTTCGTGGTATCGCTTCTATGCACTGCTCTGCTAACACTGATATGGAAGGAACTAGCTCTGCTATCTTCTTCGGATTGTCTGGTACAGGTAAGACTACTTTGTCTACTGACCCGAAACGTAAATTGATCGGTGATGACGAACACGGATGGGATAACGAAGGTGTATTCAACTACGAAGGTGGTTGCTACGCTAAGGTTATCAACTTGGATAAAGATAGCGAACCGGATATCTACAATGCTATCAAACGTGACGCTTTACTTGAAAACGTAACTGTTGATGCTAACGGTAAGATTGATTTCACTGACAAGAGCGTGACTGAAAACACTCGTGTTTCTTATCCTATCTATCACATCGAAAACATCGTTAAACCGGTTTCTAAAGGTCCTCACGCAAAACAAGTTATCTTCTTGTCTGCTGATGCGTTCGGTGTATTGCCTCCAGTATCTATCCTGAATCCGGAACAGGCTCAATACTACTTCTTGTCTGGATTTACAGCTAAATTGGCTGGTACAGAACGTGGTATCACTGAACCGACTCCGACATTCTCTGCTTGCTTCGGTGCTGCTTTCTTGTCATTGCACCCGACTAAATATGCAGAAGAACTGGTTAAGAAGATGGAGATGACTGGTGCTAAGGCATATTTGGTTAACACAGGTTGGAATGGTACAGGCAAACGTATCTCTATCAAAGATACTCGTGGTATCATCGACGCTATCCTTAGCGGTTCTATCGACAAAGCTCCTACTAAGGTTATTCCTTTCTTCGACTTTGTTGTTCCTACAGAACTTCCGGGTGTTGATCCGAAGATCCTTGACCCACGCGACACTTACGAATGTGCTTGCAAATGGGAAGAAAAAGCAAAAGATTTGGCTGGACGTTTCATCAAGAACTTCGCTAAATTTACTGGTAACGAAGCTGGTAAGGCTTTGGTTGCTGCTGGTCCGAAACTCTAATTGGAGAATCAGATATAATATGGAAGGCGGTTCGATTTCGAACCGCCTTTTTTATTGCTATACTGTGTCTTTCTATGAAAAGGCATACTGCCTTTTTTATTTTTTCGTATATTTGTCAAAATGGAGTTATTTACTTTTAATGATAGCTATGACGTATCTGGATACAGGCAAACTTTAAAACAGTGAAGGAATGTAACTGCCGGATTGAATATGATGTGGCTGAAGGGCTTATTAGAAAATAAATAGAAAATGTCGGAAAATTAGAAAGTAGGAATGGTATTAGAGTATTTGAAATTGTTCGTGACGTTTGCGAAGATTGGAATGTTTACTATTGGTGGTGGTTATGCCATGATTCCACTGGTTGAACGGGAGATCGTTGCCAAACAGTGGATGAGTAAGGAGGAATTTATGGAGATGTTTGCCTTGACGCAATCACTACCGGGTGTGTTTGCTGTGAATATTTCTATTTTTGTGGGATATAAGTTGTATAAAGTGG
>CAMQVH010000079.1 GCA_947038155.1 uncultured Bacteroides sp.
ACAACGAGGAAACGCCGATGGCGAAGGAAAATCCTTCGATCGGCGTTTTTCTTTTGTCTGACGGGAATTAAACAGTATTTTGAGCCAATTTACACACTCTTCCCTTAATAAAACCTAACAACAGAATCGATTTCCGGGCAAAATGACTATCTTGCATAAAAACGAAATACAACAGCAACTATGAAATTAAAAACTGCGCTTCCCAAGCCCTTACTTGCAAAGATGAGATTGTTTCTTATTGTTCTGACTTCCTGCGTTATCGTCACCTGCATTTTCCTGATTATCATTCATCCGAAAGCATGGATTGCGCCGTCATACGGAATAGCAATAGCCCTGTGCATATTACTATATCAGGTATATTGCATCCGTAAGAGACGAAAATCCTAGATGAGATGTTGCTTCCTCAGTTCTTCGGCAACTACTTCAAGTTCTTCGTACCATTCTTCACCGAACTTACGGATTAAAGGCTCTTTCAAAAATTGATATACAGGAAGATTCTCTTTTTTCCCTAACAAAACTGCTGCCTTACATACGTCCCAACGATGATAATTCACCGCTTTATAAGGTCCGTAGTCTCCAATCCGGATAGGATAAAGATGGCAGGACACCGGTTTGTAAAAGTCTGTTTTCCCTTCGCGATAAGCCTTCTCAATAGCGCAGTAACAGCATCCTTTTTCATCATAACAAGTAAAGACGCAATCCTTATTATTTACAATCGAGGTTACTAAATCGCCTTCTTCGTCTGTATATACCACTCCTTGCTTTTCTATTATCGCACGGGCTTCCGGTGCCAGTTCATCCCAAATGACCGGCAACACTTCTTCCAGTTTCTCCACCTCTTCCAATTCTACAGGCGCACCTGCATCACCCTCAATGCAACATTCACCTTTGCAAGCATCCAGGTTGCAAAGAAACTTTTCCTGAAAAACATCAAGAGACACTACTACATCACCAATCTGTATCATACTAAAACTTATGTGAGACAAAAAGGGCGGAGTTATACTCCGCCCTCTCGGTTATAGAAATCCAAATTACTTAATCAATACGTTACCATCCATTTCAGCCGGAACTTCCAGACCCATAATCTTCAAGATAGTCGGAGCAACATCTGCCAAACGACCATCTTCTACTGTCGCAGCCTTGTTCTCTGTCACGTAAATGCAAGGAACAGGGTTCAGAGAGTGAGCAGTGTTCGGTGTACCGTCTTCGTTCAAAGCATGGTCAGCGTTACCGTGGTCGGCAATGATGATTGCTTCGTAATCCTGTGCTTTGGCAGCTTCGATTACATCCTTCACGCAAGCGTCTACAGCAACAACTGCTTTCTCGATAGCTTCGTAAATACCGGTATGGCCTACCATATCACCGTTAGCGAAATTCACTACAATGAAATCATATTTATTTTCGTTGATAGCAGCCACCAATTTATCTTTTACTTCATAAGCGCTCATTTCCGGTTTCAAGTCGTAAGTAGCCACTTTCGGAGAAGGTACGAGGATACGTTCTTCCTTGTCGAACGGAGTTTCGCGTCCACCGTTGAAGAAGAATGTCACGTGGGCATACTTTTCAGTTTCAGCGATATGAAGCTGGCTCTTGCCGTTCGCAGAAAGATATTCACCCAGTGTATTAGCAACATTTTCTTTATCGAACAGGATATGAACACCCTTGAAAGAAGCGTCATACGGAGTCATACAGTAATATTGCAACCCCGGAATGGTATGCATGCCTGCTTCCGGCATATCCTGCTGAGTCAGTACGACAGTCAACTCTTTTGCACGGTCGTTACGGTAATTGAAGAAGATTACCACATCGCCTTCTTTGATTGTTCCGTCAACGTTTGCATTTACAATCGGCTTGATAAATTCGTCTGTCACGCCTTCGTCATATGATTCCTGCATTGCCTGAACCATGTCGGCAGCTTTCTTTCCTTCGCCGTTTACCAGCAGGTCATATGCTTCTTTCACACGTTCCCAACGTTTGTCACGGTCCATAGCATAGTAACGGCCGATGATAGAAGCAATCTTTCCTGCTGATTTCTCGCAGTGTGCAGAAAGTTCTTCGATAAAGCCTTTACCACTCTTCGGGTCGGTGTCACGCCCATCCATGAAGCAGTGGATGAATGTACTGTCGATATTGTATTCTTTAGCGATGTCGCAAAGTTTGAAGAGGTGAACGAGTGAGCTGTGTACGCCACCGTTGGAAGTCAATCCCATGAAGTGAACGCTCTTTCCGTTTTCTTTTGCATAAGAGAAGGCTGAAACGATTTCAGGATTCTTCAGGATACTGTTGTCCGCACATGCACGATTGATTTTCACCAAATCCTGATAAACCACGCGCCCGGCACCAATATTCAAGTGACCTACCTCAGAGTTACCCATCTGTCCGTCGGGCAAGCCAACGTTTTCACCGCTTGCCTGAAGCTGAGAATGAGGATAAGTAGTTGTCAGATAATCCCAGTAAGGAGTGGGAGTGTTGAAGATTACGTCGTCTTTCTTTTGGTCACCTAGTCCCCAACCATCGAGGATCATTAAAAGGGCTTTCTTACTCATAATATTTCAATATTTAAATTATCACTCTGATTTTCGGGCGCAAAGGTACGAAAAAGATGGTTACGTAAACGTTTAATCTATGTTAAGTTACAGTAGCCGGGCGAAGGAAATCTCAGTCTTCTTGCAGAACAGGATACTGCCAGGCAGGCATTGAAGATGAAAGCGGGAAATAATTCCAGCGACATTCACATTCTCACGGGAACAATGGATGCTTTCGTCTCTATTATCTCGAATAATGTGAATACAATCATGAAACGCATGACTAGCTTATCAATAGTCTTGATGCTTCCGACATTGATTGCCAGCTTCTATGGCATGAATGTGGAGATTCATTTGAAAGAGGAGCCTTTCGCTTTCTCGCTGATTGTACTCTTCTCTATCGGATTGTCTACAATGGCATTCGTGATATTCAGGAAGATTAAATGGTTCTGATATAAAAAAACAGCCTGTCATCCAGTCACAGATAACAGGCTGAAATTATACGTTTTTACTTCGATAGAGAATTAATTAAAAGAGAATGTTTAGAGAGAGAAATTAAATTCTATTTTATCCTTGTTTGTTTACTTTTCTTCCACCCAATGGGATAGAGACTCCAACGAATCCGTTGACAGAGTTAGAGTTCTTTCCTAAGAACATATAGTCGGTTCCGAGAAATACCGGGCCTAATTTCAGACCTAAACCGAAAGACTTACCTGCTGACTGAATTACTGAGTAACTAAGAGCTACGTTAAACCAGCTTTTCGGACGATAGTTTGCAGAGAATGTCAATTCGGTCATAGCTTTCGGCTGTACAAAACGAGTTGTATACAATCCACCAACTGCCAGTTTGTTATTGAAGAAACCGTATTCTGCACCTAATACTAATGTAGAAGCCAGACGAGATTTGCGAGATTTAGCTGCATCTTCCGTTCTAAGTTGCAACATTTCATAATCAAGTACATCACCACTACTTACACGATTTAAATAATCCATCGCTTCGTTTGAAAAACCATTAATAATAGTTTGAGCTTGTTCCAAAGCATCCGGATCGGCAGGATTGATAGCAGAAAGCTGATCAACATAAGTCTGACCTTTCATATCAATACCACCATTAGCACTAGCTATTTGTGTACTTCCTTTAGACCATGTAATAAAACCTAAGTCTAGAATGGATGCAGACACTGTCAGATTATCCAATATTTTATATGAGGCACCTAAATCAATACCAAATCCATAACCAGCAATACCCATATCTTTAGCCTCAAACTCTATATCGCTAATATAATCTTGTCCTGGTTCTTGTGTCAAATTAAGTCCTTTAAAAGAGCTTTCCAAAGTAGCACCTACAGCCAACTCCGCCTTATAGTTACCAATTTCATTTTTTAAATCCTCTATCTGAGCAAGGTTGGTAATCTGCATTCGCTCAAATTCTGCTATTCTAGATTCACCTGGCAAAACAGCATTCATATATGCGTTGTTAATTTTCAACTCCATATTACCAATACCTAATAGAGCCTTCACTCTGGCGCCAACAGTCAAACGATTGTTTATCTGTCGCGAAAGACCTAGACCAATCTCGGTATACGCATTTATATTCAATTGTTGTCCACCAATATTATATTTTTGGTTTTCCCATGTTTTATCTTCAAATCCATCCATTTCATTCAAGAAAGTGAATATAGATTTTGTCAAGTTCGCACCAATATCCGTACGGAGACCAATATTAAATGACCAGAAGTTTTTGCCTTTGTACCATCCGGCAGAAAGAATTTCTGTGCTGAAGTTTACATTCAGTTTATTATTATCTTTCAGACGATTCATAAAGTCCGTACTTTTATAGAAATCATCTCCATCATCAATAATATCAATGATATCCTGATATCCTAACGAAGTAGAACCAACCGTTGCATTTACGGCACCAATTACCGGAAGGTTAAAATACCCTTTAGTCGGTGTCAAAGCCGGATTCAATTGTTGACGATAATGCGTGCCTTCCATAAAATAAGAAGTACGTAAGAACTGTGCATTTGCAGAAAGAGCGCAAACCAACATGATAGAAAATACCCCAATAATTCTAAAAGAACATAATAGCTTGTTTGTTGCCATGATTTTAAACTTTTTAATTCTTGTTACCGTTTGCAAATATATAGCATTTCAATAACAATTAAAAGCACTAAGCAACACCTTTTCATACTAAACAGAACAAAACCAGGCTTATATGTAACAAAATCGTGCTTATTCTGCAAAAAAATGTAGAAATTACAAGTTCGGAGAGAACAAATAAACCTAGAATCCCAAAGAAAGTTGTCCGTCTCCCAGCAGATTAAATGTTAAACGATGATAAGGAGTTGTCCCACGTTCGGCAATGGCAGCACGGTGTTTCTTCGTCGGGTAACCTTTATTATGATTCCAATCGTAAAACGGATATTCCTCGTGGAGACGGTTCATATAGTCATCTCTATAAGTTTTGGCCAAAATAGATGCGGCGGCTATTGAAAGAAATTTCCCATCTCCCTTTATTACCGTGGTATGAGGAATATCGGGGTATTTATTGAAACGATTGCCATCAATTAGCAGATGCTGCGGACGGGTAGTCAGTTGGTCGACAGCACGGTGCATGGCCAGGAAAGAAGCACGCAGGATATTTATCTCATCTATTTCTTCCGGTGAAACGACACCAACCGCCCAGGCTATTGCTTCCTTTTCTATCACCTCACGCAATGCATAGCGCTGTTTTTCCGTCAGTTGCTTGGAGTCATTCAACAACTCATTCTTAAAGTCCTTCGGAAGAATCACGGCAGCAGCATAGACCGCACCTGCCAGACAGCCACGACCTGCCTCATCGCATCCCGCTTCAATCAGATTCTCATTCAAATAAGGTAATAGCATCTTTATCGTTTTTATTCAGGTACAACTTATTTTTATTCAAGCACAAAGGTAAAGGAAATAAAAAAAGGAGACTCGTTTTCCGTCTCCTTTTTCTTGGTTATTTCTTACTTTTTTTTAGAACAAGCTCCAGGCAACAGTGAGCCCTGCCATCACAATGGCTACCATGCTCATCAGTTTTATCAGAATATTCAAGCTGGGGCCGGACGTATCCTTGAACGGATCGCCTACCGTATCGCCTACTACGGTTGCTTTATGGACTTCGCTACCTTTGCCACCGAAGTTGCCTTCTTCCACATATTTCTTTGCGTTATCCCATGCACCGCCGGCATTAGCCATGAAGATAGCCAATACGAAACCACTGCTCAGACCACCAATCAGCAGACCGAGCACACCGGGAACACCAAAGACGAGCCCGGTAAGGATAGGAGTAATGATAGCAACCAGAGAGGGAACGACCATTTCCCTTTGTGCCCCTTTTGTAGAGATGGCAACACAGCGTTCGTAATCCGGTTCGGCTTCTCCCGTCAGGATACCTTTGATTTCACGGAACTGGCGACGTACCTCGTCTACCATATGCCCTGCGGCACGCCCTACCGCATTCATCGTCAGCCCACAGAACAGGAAGGCCATCATCGAACCGAGGAACATGCCCGAAAGAACTTTCGGGTTCATCAGGTTCACTTCATAATAGTTCATGAAGTCGATAAATGTCGCATTCGCTACGTTGAAAGGGCTTCCATCCGAGTAAGTCAAGTCCACACTGCCGAGACGGGTCAGGCCGATTCGGATTTCCTCAATATAAGATGCCAACAAAGCCAGACCGGTCAGTGCGGCGGAGCCGATTGCAAAACCTTTTCCTGTGGCAGCGGTTGTATTTCCGAGAGAGTCGAGCGCGTCGGTACGTTTGCGGACTTCAGCACCCAAGCCTGCCATTTCTGCATTACCGCCTGCATTATCGGCAATCGGGCCGTAGGCATCCGTTGCCAATGTAATGCCTAATGTAGAAAGCATGCCGACAGCAGCAATACCGATTCCGTACAATCCCATTCCGACATTGGCAAAGTCGCCACCGGAAGCCAATAGATAAGAAGCTATGATGCCTACGACTACGGCAATCACAGGAATAGCCGTAGAAAGCATGCCCAGACCGATACCGGAGATAATCACCGTGGCAGGACCGGTCTTTCCGCTTTCACTCAGTTTCTGAGTGGGACGATAAGACTGGGAAGTATAATACTCCGTAGAACGTCCGATGACAATGCCGACCAGCAGGCCGACTACCACGGCACAAGAAATCAGCGCCCAGTTATCAAGTTTCAAGAGCCACAATATAAGGAAGGTAGCTATAACGATAAGCACGGAACTAAGATTCGTTCCGAATGCCAACGAGCCCAACAAGTCTTTCATCTTCGCATCCTCCTTGGTACGGACAGCGAATATACCTATAATAGAAAGGATTATGCCCACTGCCGCAATCAGCATCGGAGCAATAACGGCTTTGAACTGCATCACCGTATCGGCAGAATGGATAAAGGCGGCAGCACCCAAGGCAGCGGTTGCCAAGATAGAACCGCAGTAAGATTCATATAAATCGGCTCCCATACCGGCTACGTCACCGACGTTATCACCTACGTTGTCGGCAATAGTGGCGGGATTGCGCGGGTCGTCCTCAGGAATTCCGGCTTCCACCTTACCCACCAGGTCGGCTCCCACATCGGCAGCCTTTGTATAGATACCACCACCGACACGGGCAAAAAGCGCCTGTGTGGAAGCTCCCATACCGAAAGTAAGCATTGTAGTGGTAATCACGCAGAGTTTATGAGTAGGCGTGAGCGCGTCGGCAGGAATTACCGCGTTCAGCAACAGATACCAAAAGGAAATATCGAGCAAACCAAGGCCGACAACCACCAGTCCCATCACCGCGCCGCTTCGGAAAGCGATTCTCAATCCTGAGTTCAACGAGCTGCGCGCGGCATTGGCGGTACGCGCCGATGCATAAGTTGCCGTTTTCATTCCAAGGAAACCGGAAAGACCGGAGAAGAAACCACCCGTCAGGAAAGCGATGGGAACCCATGCATTCTGAACGTGAAAGCCATAAGCCATAATTGAGAACAAAATTACCAGCCCCAGGAATACCCTGCCTACAATCTTGTATTGCTGTTTCAAGTAAGACATAGCGCCTTTGCGCACGGCAGCGGCAATTTTTATCATTTGGGGAGTACCTTCACTCTCCTTCATCATTTGCTTATGGAAGTAATAAGCAAAGCAGAGGGCTAACACGGAAGCAGCCGGAACCAGCCAGAAAAGAATGCTATCCATAGAATTATTTTTTTAAGGGTTTACGGTGGCTAAAATTATGGAAATCAAACGACAAAAGCAAGTAAGAAAGAAAGATTCTGATAGAATAATGTTCATTTTTGTGCAGGAATGAGCCAAATCTCCAATTATCCGTATCCAAACCAGCCAAAACTCTCTTACCAAATTTTATGCTGTAATCCGGTTTCAGCCGTTTCAGTTTTATTCTCAAACGCCTTTGTAGAAGGGGATAGCGGCTGAAGGCAGTTTTTTACTTTTTATATTTGATAGGAGATTTAGCTGTAACAAATAGGAAATTTAGTTGTTATAAGTAGGAGATTTAGCTGTAACAAGTAGGAGACTTGACCGTAACAAGTACTACACTCAATGAAATGATATAGGAGACTTGAGTGAGTCAAGTACATGGTCCGATATATTTCAATACTGCTTTGATTCATCCCCGCACAGAAGCGAATCAATATACCCGAAACAACCGGAACCATATGAATGGGAATTATTTACGCCCGTTTAGAGCCTGTTTAAATTCTCTTCAGTCATAATCTTATAGCTGATATTTTAACTTAC
>CAMQVH010000080.1 GCA_947038155.1 uncultured Bacteroides sp.
ATACCATGGCTAAAATAACGAAAGAAGCCGCTTTGCTCTACCACTCACAGGGCAAACCCGGCAAGATTGAGGTAGTGCCTACCAAACCTTACAGTACTCAAACAGATTTAGCACTCGCATATTCTCCCGGCGTAGCAGAACCATGCCTCGAAATAGAGAAAAATCCACAGGACGCATATAAATACACTGCGAAAGGTAACCTTGTTGCCGTTATCTCTAACGGTACAGCCGTACTCGGACTGGGCGATATAGGCGCATTGAGCGGCAAACCGGTAATGGAAGGCAAAGGTCTGCTCTTCAAAATCTATGCGGGTATTGACGTCTTCGATATCGAAGTGGACGAAAAAGACCCTGAAAAATTCATCGCAGCGGTGAAAGCTATCGCTCCTACTTTCGGTGGTATCAATCTGGAGGATATCAAAGCACCGGAATGTTTCGAAATCGAACGCCGTCTGAAAGAAGAACTGGATATCCCGGTGATGCACGACGACCAGCACGGAACAGCTATCATCTCCAGTGCCGGACTGGTAAACGCCCTGCAAGTGGCCGGAAAGAAAATCGAAGATGTGAAAATCGTTGTGAACGGTGCCGGTGCATCCGCAGTATCTTGTACTAAATTGTATGTTTCACTGGGCGCACGCCTCGAAAATATTGTCATGCTGGATAGTAAAGGCGTTATCAGCAAGACACGTACCGATCTGAACGAACAGAAAAGATATTTTGCCACCGACCGCACGGATATCCACACACTGGAAGAAGCCATCAAGGACGCGGATGTATTCCTCGGTCTGTCAAAAGGAAATGTGCTGAGCCAGGATATGGTGCGCAGCATGGCTCCGATGCCTATCGTATTTGCACTGGCCAACCCTACGCCGGAAATCTCCTACGAAGACGCCATGTCAGCCCGCCCCGATGTATTGATGGCAACCGGACGTTCCGACTATCCGAACCAGATTAATAATGTAATCGGTTTCCCGTACATCTTCCGTGGCGCATTGGACACGCATGCCAAAGCAATCAACGAGGATATGAAGATTGCCGCTGTACACGCCATCGCCAATCTGGCAAAACAGCCTGTACCTGATGTCGTAAATGAAGCCTATCATGTAAACAACCTCTCTTTCGGCCCGGAATATTTCATCCCGAAACCGGTAGACCCGCGTCTCATCACAGAAGTTTCCTGTGCCGTAGCCAAAGCCGCTATGGAAAGCGGAGTGGCCCGCACCGAAATCAAAGACTGGGACGCTTACTGCGTACATCTGCGCGAATTGATGGGATATGAATCCAAACTGACCCGTCAACTGTATGATACCGCCCGCCGCAATCCGCAACGTGTGGTATTTGCCGAAGGTATCCACCCCAATATGCTGAAAGCTGCCGTTGAAGCGAAAGCCGAAGGCATCTGCCATCCTATCTTATTAGGAAACGACGAAGCAATCGGCAAACTGGCGGAAGAACTCGATCTTAGCCTGGAAGGTATCGAAATCGTCAATCTCCGCCATCCGGACGAATCGGACCGCCGCGAACGCTACGCCCGCATCCTGGCAGAAAAACGTGCACGCGAAGGATTTACCTACGAAGAAGCCAACGACAAGATGTTCGAACGCAACTACTTCGGCATGATGATGGTGGAAACAGGAGATGCAGACGCATTCATCACCGGACTTTATACAAGATATAGCAATACGATCAAAGTGGCAAAAGAAGTGATCGGCATCCAACCGGGCTTCAAACACTTCGGCACCATGCATATCCTGAATTCCAAGAAAGGTACTTACTTCCTGGCAGACACATTGATTAACCGCCACCCCGATACGGAAACACTGATTGATATCGCCAAACTGTCTGATAAAACAGTTCGTTTCTTCAATCACACACCGGTGATCTCTATGTTGTCCTACTCTAACTTCGGTGCTGATACCACAGGTAGCCCGGTGAAAGTGCACGAAGCTGTTGCTCACATGCAGGAAAAATATCCGGAACTGGCTATCGACGGTGAAATGCAGGTAAATTTTGCCATGAACCGCGAATTGCGTGATGCCAAATATCCGTTTACCCGCCTGAAAGGTAAAGACGTAAATACATTGATTTTCCCGAATCTAAGTTCAGCAAACGCCGGTTACAAACTGTTGCAGGCAATGGACCCCGATACGGAATTTATCGGTCCTATCCAGATGGGACTGAACAAGCCTATCCACTTCACCGATTTCGAAAGTTCTGTCCGCGACATTGTGAATATCACAGCCGTAGCCGTGATTGACGCCATCGTAGACAAGAAGAAAAAAGAAAGCAAATGAAAAGGCCTTTATCCAAATCACAAATAGTTTGTATCAGCCTTCTTTGGTTAGCGCTTTGCTATTTAGTCCTTACCAAAGCCGAACGGATTGATGGGATGACCCTAGTAATGCTTGTCATTTCGGCAGCATTAGTCTTTATTCCCGTCTTTAAGTCGATCAAGAAGAACAAATAAATATCTTTTTTCCTGTTTTTAATGCGATAAAATATCAAATTTGATATTTTATCGCATTTTTCTTTATAAAATGTTTGCTAGTTCAATTTTTATCTTTACTTTTGCAACCGGAAATAAAAATCCGATGTACGCATATACAAGTGTGCAAATTGCCATACGGCAGAAAAGCACATAATCGAGCGGCACATGAGCTATTTGTCAAATTAGCACATTATTTTATATCAACCAATTAAAGAAAAAAAGATTATGAATGCAGCAAAGGTATTAGACGATCTGAAAAGAAGATTTCCCAATGAACCGGAATATCATCAAGCAGTAGAAGAAGTACTTTCTACTATTGAAGAAGAATACAACAAACACCCGGAGTTTGATAAAGTAAACTTGATCGAACGTTTGTGTATTCCTGATAGAGTATATCAGTTCCGCGTGACTTGGATGGATGATAAAGGTAATATTCAAACCAACATGGGTTACCGTGTTCAGCACAACAACGCGATCGGTCCTTACAAAGGCGGTATCCGTTTCCATTCATCTGTAAACCTTTCTATCTTGAAGTTCCTTGCCTTTGAACAAACATTCAAAAACTCACTGACTACGCTGCCGATGGGTGGTGGTAAAGGTGGTTCCGACTTCTCTCCTCGTGGAAAGTCAAATGCTGAAGTAATGCGCTTTGTACAGTCGTTCATGTTGGAACTGTGGCGTCACATCGGTCCTGAAACGGACGTTCCTGCCGGTGACATCGGTGTTGGTGGCCGTGAAGTAGGTTTCATGTTCGGTATGTACAAGAAACTGGCTCACGAATTTACCGGAACATTCACAGGTAAGGGCCGCGAATTCGGTGGTTCGCTGATTCGTCCGGAAGCTACCGGTTATGGTAACATCTACTTCCTGATGGAAATGCTGAAAACAAAAGGCACTGACCTGAAAGGTAAAGTTTGTCTGGTTTCCGGTTCTGGTAACGTTGCTCAATATACAATCGAAAAAGTAATCGAACTGGGTGGTAAAGTAGTTACTTGCTCTGACTCTGACGGTTACATCTACGATCCGGATGGTATCGACCGCGAAAAACTGGATTACATCATGGAACTGAAGAATCTGTACCGTGGCCGTATCCGCGAATACGCAGAAAAATATGGTTGCAAATATGTAGAAGGAGCTAAACCTTGGGGTGAAAAATGTGATATCGCTCTTCCTTCTGCAACTCAAAACGAATTGAATGGCGACCATGCTCGTCAACTGGTAGCAAACGGTTGTATCGCTGTATCTGAAGGAGCTAACATGCCTTCTACTCCGGAAGCTATCAAAGTGTTCCAGGATGCTAAGATTCTTTACGCTCCGGGTAAAGCTGCTAATGCCGGTGGTGTGTCAGTATCAGGTCTTGAAATGACTCAAAACTCTATCAAATTGAGCTGGAGCGCTGAAGAAGTAGACGAAAAACTGAAGAGCATCATGAAGAATATCCACGAAGCTTGCGTTCAGTATGGTACAGAAGCCGACGGATACGTAAACTATGTGAAGGGTGCTAACGTAGCCGGATTCATGAAGGTTGCTAAAGCAATGATGGCACAAGGTATCGTGTAATCAGCGAAAGATATATAAGCTATAGTTTATTTAAAGGCTCCCGCCTTCCGGAAGGAAGTGCGGGAGTTTTTTTATACCCTATAAGGTATAATCCATAAAACCATAACTAAAATTATACCCTAAAGGGTGTAAATCAGAGAAAATACATTATCTTTGTACCCAAAAGGGTATAATATGAACGATAAATCATTATCAGAATACGTAAAGCTAATGCGTAAAGAACATAACTTGACCCAAGTAGAACTCTCCGAAAAATCAGGAGTTGGGTTACGCTTTGTACGCGAACTCGAACAAGGCAAACAGACTTTGCGTCTTGATAAAGTAAATCAAGTGCTTAGTCTTTTTGGAACGGAAGTGGGTGTTGTACCAATAAGTAAATTCAACAAGCTATGAGACAAGCACACATATACTACCAAGACCAGTTGGCAGGATTACTTACAGAAGATGAAAATGGCTATACTTTTCAATATGATGCAGCCTACATTAAATCCAACGATGCCGACCCTGTCAGCCTCACGCTTCCAATCTCTGAAAAGCCATATACAAGTCTAATATTATTCCCATTCTTTGACGGTCTCATTCCCGAAGGCTGGCTTTTAGATATTGCCGAGAAAAGTTGGAAGATAAATCGCCGTGACCGTATGTCACTACTCCTTGCCTGTTGCAAAGATTGCATCGGTGCAGTTAGTGTGATTCCTGTCTTAAATAAAGAATAATGATGAACAGATGCCTATATTGTTATCAGGAACTTGGCGAGGGAGAAACTGATTTTCACCCTCAATGCGGAAAAAAAATATTTGGAAGTAAAACTATCCCCCTCCTACCCTATACCAAAGCAGATATCAAGCAACTTGCCGAACAAGTCATACGTTCACAAACCACACTTACAGGAGTGCAAGCAAAATTGTCTCTCGATATATCATCGTCCCCCAACCAACCACAACGTTTTACTATCGTAGGTTTATGGGGGCGTTATATTCTCAAACCGCAAACGGAGCAATTTAAATATATGCCTGAAGTTGAGGATTTAACAATGCATCTTGCCGAATTGACTAAAGTAAACGTTGTTCCTCATTCATTGATTCGTTTTGCCGATGGCGAATTGGCCTATATCACCAAACGCATAGATAGAACCTCGAAGGGTGAAAAGCTGCCAATGGAAGACATGTGTCAGCTTTCGGAACGCCTCACAGAATATAAATATAAGGGCTCTTATGAAAAGATAGCAAAAATAATTATGCAATATTCCGCTGTGCCAAAACTTGACGTAATAAATTTCTGGGAACAAGTCGTTTTCTCATGGCTGACCGGAAATGCGGATATGCATCTAAAAAACTTTTCACTTTATAGTCAGCGTAAAGGCTATTATTCGCTGACTCCGGGATATGACATGCTCTCTACGGCACTCCTCATGCCAGAGGACACCGAAGAATTGGCTTTAACACTAAATGGTAAAAAACGAAAAATCAAGCGTTCTGATTTTGAAGTTGCCATGAATAGCTGCAGTTTGGAGAAAAAGATCATAGACAATCTATTTTCTAAATTTACCAAGGTTGCTGACAAATGGCTGAAGTTCATAGATATTTCTTTCTTGCCTAAAGATATGAAGCAACAGTATAAGCTGATTATAACAAGGAGGTTAGATTTGTTATAAAACAGTGTAGAGATGCAAAGAGGAAATAACTTATTTATAATATCAATAAAAAAATTCTTGGGGATTTAACGGCTACTTAAGTTGAAGTAGATTCTCATTTCTTCATCGTGTTCTTCCGCGTTATGAATATTCTCTAAAAAGGACATAATCGCGCAGAAAGGAGGAAAATAGTGATTAATAATGCAGAAATGAGCAAAATTCGGAATGAATAAAAGAAGATATCTCGTATAAGCGCTTATCCATCGGACTTTCGGCTGAAAGCGCCCCTAAAATCACTCCATCTTACTTTCAGCCTCTGTGCTATTGAATTTTCTTTTAACATTCTACAGAAATAGCGATTCAACTCTTTTAACTATCTTTGTCCCCTATATAACTCATTAATATTTATAACAGACTGATGAAACTAAAAAAATTATTCGCCGGAATGATATTATGTCTGGCAGTCGCTTCCTGCATTCAAGATGAAGCTCAAAATGTTGAAGCAGCCATAGACGGATGCAGCGGAAACCACATCCAACAGTATTTGATTGATCGAAATGACTTCACCATTCAATTGTATGTATCAAAAGCTGCTGACCCATCCCAAATAAACATCAACTTCGACCTCCCTACTGGAGCTTCTATACAACCAGTACGACAATTAACCGGAGACGAAGCTAACGTCTACAACTTTGATGATGAAAACCCTAGAGAATTTAAAGTTACATCAGAAGACGGTGCTTTTTCTGCAACCTACACAATCAAACTTTGGCAAACAGAAATGCCTTTGGTATACGACTTTGAAACTTTAAGTTCAGATGCTCCCTATCACAAATTCTATGAAGATCAATCTTCTGAAAATGTTATCCGTCGATTAGAGCTTGCTAGTGGAAACCCAGGATTTGAATTAACCAAAATGGCAAAAACACCGGAAGACTACCCCACAGTACGAGCAAATGGAGGAGTTGATGGTGGCAAATGTGTAAAACTGACAACGAAGGACACAGGTAGCTTCGGAAGTATGGTAAAAATGTATATTGCTGCAGGAAACTTGTTCATCGGTTCGTTTGAAGTGGGACAGGCTTTAAACAACGCAATGAAAGCCACTCGCTTTGGCTTTCCATTCTTCTACTATCCGCTCAAGTTGAAAGGATGGTATAAATATAAAGCAGGTGCCAACTTTTCATCAAAAGGAGAAATCATAGAAGGGAGAAAAGATAAATGTGACATCTATGGTATATTATATGAAACAGATGATAATGTACAATTTCTCGATGGCTCTACTTCACTCACTTCACCCAATATTGTAGCCTTGGCACGAAATCTTGATGCACTTCCAGAAACAGATAATTGGAAAGAATTCAGTTTTAAATTCGAACCGCAGAATGGCAAATCTATTGACCCTAACAAACTAATGAAAGGTATCTACAAACTTGGCATCGTATTCTCTTCCAGTGCAGACGGTGCAAAATTTGAGGGAGCTGTTGGCAGTACACTTTATATAGACAAAGTGGTAATTGAACATACTTCTAACCCGAGTAAATATCCTGCAAATTAATAATAAACCCAATCAACCGATAAGATAATGAAGAAAATAATATATAATAAAATAACAGGAATCATATTCCTTGCAATACTTTTTTCACAAGTGGCACATGCCCAAAACGAACGTAACAAAGCTCTTATCTACTCATATTTACATGGATGGGAGTATAGCATCAAAGCCGGATTGAGCATTGGGGGTACTTCTCCTCTTCCCCTACCGAAAGAAATACGTAGTATTGATAGCTACTCTCCCAACATAGCTATCGCTATCGAGGGAAATACCACAAAATGGTTCGGCAAAGACAAAAAATGGGGAATGACCGCAGGTATACGGCTTGAGAATAAAACGATGACTACTGAAGCTACCGTAAAAAATTATGGTATGAAGATCATCAACACTAATGGTGGCGAGCTACAAGGTCTTTGGACTGGTGGAGTAAAAACAAAAGTGAAAAATTCATATCTCACCATTCCTGTATTGGCTAATTATAAGATAAGCGACCGTTGGAAAGTATCACTTGGTCCTTATGTCTCTTATATGTCTGAAGGCAACTTCTCTGGACATGTATATGAAGGGCATCTACGCACACCTGATGAAACAGGTCAGCGTGTCGACTTCAACGGTGAAAGTATTGCAACTTATGATTTCTCTGACAACTTACGCAAATTTCAATGGGGAGCTCAATTAGGCGGTGAGTGGAAAGCTTTCAAACACCTTAATGTCTATGCAGATTTGACATGGGGACTAAACGACATCTTTAAGAAAGACTTTGATACCATCACGTTCGCCATGTACCCCATCTATTTGAATATCGGATTTGGATATGCTTTCTAAAAAGGAGGCTTCCGTAAATGTCACGCTTGAAAGTAGAAAAATTCAATAAATTCTAAATCAAAAAGGGCGTATGTCATAATGCTCAATTATAAAGATTTACCCCTGCTACAGCTACCTGCGGCAGGGGTATTTTTTTCAAAAAGGGAGTTTTGACACACTTTTTTCAATTTATATTAGTAATCATTCTATTTTCCGCCACGACAATTTTATCGGCTGTTTTTCAGCCG
>CAMQVH010000081.1 GCA_947038155.1 uncultured Bacteroides sp.
TCTATAAACGCAAGCTTTGTTTATAAAAACAAAGGCTTTGATTATAAAAACAAAGGCTTTGATTATAAAAACGAAGCTTGCAATTATATAATCAAAGCTTGCGTTTATAGTTTGCATCGAATGAAAAGAAAGTTTCCTTCCTGTCCGAAGGAACTTTATACTTAATGGGCGGGAAGTTTTCTATTAATAGCCAAGAGCGCAACTGTTAATACCCCTTCCGCCAACTACAGACAGATGCGACAAGAAGAGCCGGGGTAAGTTAAAATATCAGCTATAAAATTATGACTGAAGAGAATTTAAACAGGCTCTAAATCTTTGAAAATATCCAATAAGAAAGGCTGCCTCTCTTTTATGGGACAGGCAGCCTTTACTTTATAATTATGTTTATTCCCCAGACGAAATAAATGTATTATTCCTGAGAGAAACGCTTCACTTGCTCTTCAATCAATTCCTTATCATCGAAATAATTGATTTTCATTGCTTTCTTCACATCAGCCAACGTTTCGGCAGCAGCGGCTCTGGCTACTTCGCAGCCTTTCTGCAACATCTCATAAACAGCAGGAATATCCTTGCTGAACTCTTTGCGGCGATTGCGGATCGGCTCCAAAGTTTCTTGCATGATAGCATTCAGGAAACGTTTAACCTTCACGTCACCCAGTCCGCCGCGTTGATAATGCGCTTTCAGTTCTGCCAGATTCGGATAATCCGGTAAATAACGTTCGAAATGTTCGGGGAGGCAGAAAGCATCCAGGTAAGTGAATACCGTATTGCCTTCAATCTTTCCCGGATCCTGTACGCGGAGATGTCCCGGGTCGGTATACATACTCATGATTTTCTTTTGGATTTCTTCCGGTTCTTCCGAAAGGTAGATGCAATTTCCGAGCGATTTACTCATTTTAGCTTTACCGTCGGTTCCCGGAAGACGGAGGCAGGCGGCATTGTCCGGCAACAGGATTTCAGGTTCTACCAATGTCTCACCATATATATAGTTGAAACGGCGGACGATTTCACGAGCCTGTTCGAGCATCGGTTCCTGGTCTTCACCGACGGGGACGGTCGTAGCACGGAATGCAGTGATGTCCGCAGCCTGGCTGATAGGATAGGTGAAGAAACCTACGGGGATGCTTGCTTCAAAGTTGCGCATCTGGATTTCCGATTTCACGGTCGGGTTGCGTTGCAGGCGGGATACGCTTACAAGATCCATATAATAGAAACTAAGTTCGCATAGTTCCGGTATTTGCGACTGGATGAAAATCGTAGCTTTAGTCGGATCAATACCACAAGCCAAATAGTCAAGGGCAACCTCAATTACATTCTGGCGCACCTTTTCCGGATTGTCTATATTGTCTGTCAATGCTTGCGAATCGGCAATGAAGATAAACATTTTACTATAATCACCTGCGTTTTGCAGGTCAACTCTGCGTTTCAACGAACCTACATAGTGACCGATATGGAGTCTTCCGGTAGGACGGTCGCCCGTCAATATGATTTTTTCTTTTCCCATTGTTATTACCTTATTATTATAGATTTAGCGACAAAGATACAGATAAAAACTGAAAGAAGCATTAAAATGAAGTTACTTCACTGTAAAAAAGTGAACGTTTCTTTTTGCCATGTGCAAAATATGTCGTTACTTTGCAAAAATTTTAAAGTTAACAATGAATCAACAGGAAATCAGAAGTAAGTATTATCTACATTCGGATGTTTTGCACCCGGAAATGGCAGGTTTCTTCTTTTATTTCCAAAAACGATATTTTAGTTCTTTGGTAATGCGTTAATCCTTTTTGAGGGTAACGCATTTTTTTTATGAACAAACGTAGAAATAACAACATATTATAACAACAAAAGAAATGGAAAAGGAAATCAAGAAAGTTCTCGTTTTGGGTTCTGGAGCACTCAAAATCGGACAAGCCGGAGAATTTGACTACTCAGGCTCACAAGCACTGAAAGCTTTGAAAGAAGAAGGTATCAGCTCAGTATTGGTAAACCCGAACATCGCCACCATTCAGACTTCTGAAGGGATTGCCGATAAAGTGTATTTCCTTCCCGTGAATACTTATTTTGTAGAAGAAATTATCAAGAAAGAAAAACCGGACGGTATCCTGCTGGCTTTCGGTGGACAGACTGCACTGAACTGTGGTGCTGAACTTTACACACAAGGTATTCTCGATAAATACGGAGTGAAGGTACTTGGTACATCGGTAGAAGCTATCATGTATACGGAAGACCGCGACCTGTTCGTGAAAAAGCTGGACGAAATCGAAATGAAGACTCCTGTCAGCCAGGCTGTAGAAAGCATGGAAGACGCGATTGCCGCTGCCCGCAAGATTGGTTATCCTGTGATGGTACGCTCAGCTTACGCATTGGGCGGTCTTGGTAGCGGTATCTGCGCAAACGAGGAAGAATTCCTGAAACTGGCTGAAAGCTCTTTCGCATTCTCCAAACAAATCCTGGTAGAAGAGTCTCTGAAGGGGTGGAAAGAAATCGAATTTGAGGTAATCCGCGATGCTAACGACCACTGCTTCACAGTAGCCAGCATGGAAAACTTCGACCCGCTGGGTATTCACACTGGTGAGTCCATCGTTGTTGCTCCTACTTGTTCACTGGACGACAAGGAATTGAAGATGTTGCAGGATTTGTCTACGAAATGTATCCGTCACTTGGGTATCGTGGGTGAATGTAACATCCAGTATGCTTTCAACTCTGAAACGGATGATTACCGTGTGATTGAGGTGAATGCTCGTTTGAGCCGTTCTTCCGCTTTGGCTTCCAAGGCTACCGGTTATCCGTTGGCATTTGTTGCCGCTAAAATCGCTTTGGGTTACTCGCTCGACCAGATTGGTGAGATGGGAACTCCAAACTCTGCATACGTAGCTCCACAACTTGATTACTATATCTGTAAAATCCCCCGTTGGGACTTGACGAAGTTTGCCGGTGTGTCTCGTGAAATCGGTTCAAGCATGAAATCGGTGGGTGAAATCATGTCTATCGGCCGCTCTTTCGAAGAAATCATTCAGAAAGGCCTTCGTATGATCGGGCAGGGAATGCATGGCTTCGTAGGTAATGACGAATTGCACTTTGATGATCTTGATAAAGAACTTTCTTGTCCGACTGACTTGCGTGTCTTCGCTATCGCACAAGCAATGGAAGAGGGTTACACCATCGAACGTATCCATGACCTGACAAAGATCGACTCATGGTTCCTTGGCAAACTGAAAAATATCGTAGACTACAAAGCGAAACTGTCTGCCTATGATAAGGTGGAAGATATACCTGCCGATGTAATGCGTGAAGCTAAAGTGTTAGGTTTCTCCGACTTCCAGATTGCCCGTTTTGTTCTGAATCCAACCGGAAACATGGAGAAAGAAAACCTTGCCGTACGTGCTCACCGCAAATCTATGGGTATTCTTCCGGCTGTGAAACGTATCAATACAGTTGCTTCCGAACATCCGGAACTGACCAACTATTTGTATATGACTTATGCGGTGGAAGGTTACGATGTAAACTATTATAAGAATGAAAAATCAGTAATAGTACTGGGCTCGGGTGCTTACCGTATCGGTAGCTCTGTAGAATTTGACTGGTGCTCGGTGAATGCGGTTCAGACTGCCCGCAAACTGGGTTACAAGTCTATTATGATTAACTACAATCCTGAAACGGTTTCTACTGACTACGATATGTGCGACCGTCTCTACTTTGACGAACTTTCGTTCGAACGTGTGCTCGACGTAATTGACCTCGAACAACCTCGCGGCGTGATTGTCTCGGTAGGCGGACAAATCCCGAACAACCTGGCTATGAAACTTTATCGCCAGTCGGTTCCTGTATTGGGTACTTCTCCGATTTCTATCGACCGTGCCGAAAACCGTAACAAGTTCTCTGCTATGCTTGACCAATTGGGTATCGACCAGCCGGCATGGATGGAACTTACCAGCCTTGAGGAAGTGAAGGGTTTTGTTGAGAAAGTTGGTTATCCGGTATTGGTTCGTCCTTCTTACGTTCTTTCGGGAGCTGCAATGAATGTTTGCTATGACGATGAAGAACTGGAGAACTTCCTGAAGATGGCGGCCGAAGTTTCTAAGGAATATCCGGTGGTTGTTTCCCAATTCCTTGAAAATACGAAAGAGATTGAATTTGATGCCGTTGCACAGAATGGTGAAGTGGTAGAATATGCAATCTCCGAACACGTAGAGTTTGCGGGCGTTCACTCCGGTGATGCTACTTTGGTATTCCCGGCACAGAAGATTTACTTTGCAACAGCTCGTCGTATCAAAAAGATCAGCCGTCAGATTGCCAAAGAACTCAATATCTCCGGTCCGTTCAATATCCAGTTCCTGGCCCGTAACAACGAGGTGAAGGTTATCGAGTGTAACTTGCGTGCTTCTCGTAGCTTCCCGTTTGTTTCTAAAGTACTGAAACGTAACTTTATCGAAACTGCTACTCGTATCATGCTGGACGCTCCATACTCACGCCCGGACAAGTCGGCATTCGATATTGACTGGATTGGTGTGAAGGCTTCTCAGTTCTCTTTCTCGCGTCTGCACAAGGCTGACCCTGTATTGGGTGTAGATATGTCTTCTACTGGTGAAGTGGGATGTATCGGTGACGATTTCTCGGAAGCATTGTTGAATTCAATGATTGCTACCGGATTCAAGATTCCTGAAAAATCGGTGATGTTCTCTTCCGGTGCAATGAAGTCGAAAGTAGATTTGCTAGACGCCAGCCGTGTGCTGTATGCTAAGGGATATCAGATTTATGCAACTGCCGGAACAGCAGCTTTCTTGAATGCTCATGGGGTAGAAACGACTCCGGTTTACTGGCCGGATGAGAAGCCGGGTGCGGAGAACAACGTCATGAAGATGATTGCTGACCATAAGTTTGATTTGATCATAAACATTCCGAAGAATCACAGCAAGCGTGAGTTGACGAACGGTTACCGTATTCGTCGCGGTGCAATCGATCATAACATTCCGTTAATTACAAATGCTCGTTTGGCAAGCGCCTTTATCGAAGCATTCTGTGAACTGAAACAGAATGATATTCAGATTAAGAGCTGGCAGGAATACAAATAAAATCGCTCGATAGCGTATTTCAGATAAAAGAAACTCCCTTTTCGGATGGCCGAAAAGGGAGTTCTCTTTTTACCGTATGGTTAAGTTGCTTTCAAGTAACGGGTGTTGTGCTTGTCTCTACCGCTTGATACGAGCGTTTCCACTGCTTGATACGGTTGTTTCCACTGCTTTATTGCCGGCTTACACAATAGTTGTATACCTTCAAGTTCTCTATCCGGCTGTTGAATTTGCCTGCTTTTTCCAATGGGAAAACCAGTGTACGCACATAGTTGATAGAATCTTTTCCGGCGTTGAAGTAGATTTTCTGTATATCCATCTTCTCAATTACCTTTCCGTTCACCTTGAGCGTAGTGCTTCGGTTGTCGCCTTCTATCTGAACTGTCGCCTTCTCTCCCGGATTCACTTTGTAGGGGAAGGTGTTCAGATAACCGTCGCGGGCAAATCCCATCATACCGCGAATCGGGTCTGTCAGGTAAAAGACAGCATTTGCCGAGCGGAACAGTTCGGTTCCGTTCTTCTCGTCAGCTCCGGTGATGTCGAAACTCACCGTATAATTATAGCCGATTTCCGGGTGGTCGGACGTGCTGCCGGGGGCAACTGTGGCGCGTTCGTACACCAATGCGGGACTTTTGCCGATTCTTCCCATCTGATTGACACCCGGTGCTTCGCTGATGGAGGCACGCTTTTCGTTGTATGCTTCGTAGGGTAGGCTCGTATGGGCGCCCGTCCACATCTTCACAGCGAGCGTTTGCAGGGCGGGGAATACGCGGTGGTGAACATCTTTCACGGAAATCCCGTTGCCCACATGGTCGTTCCATACGGCAAACATACCACCGAGGATGGCAGGGTGTTGCTCTTCAAACACAGCCTTGCCGATGTGTGCCGGTGTCCATTTATTATATAAGAAAGGTTCGTTGAGGTAGTCGTAGTAATATCCGGCTGCCGGCACGAGATAGACCATACCGTCGGGGATGCTGATGAGGCGGTAACCCTCCTTAATCATCGTTTCGGGGTCGGCATACCCGTTGTACCAGGCGTTCATGATGACGTTCTCCGACTTCACAGGCGTTTCGCCTTTGGCGTGAGTGAGTGCACCCCACACCATTGCCTGCTTGCCGAAGCTCTCGACGAAGCGGATATAATGGTCGGTAAACTCGCGGAATTTCTCTACCACGTCTTTCTTGGCGTTCGAATATTCGTCCGTGCCGATGTGCACGCGCTTGCCTACGAATATGGGATTCTCTCCCTCGAGATACTCCTTGAACAAGGCGTCGGCAAATTCATACGTCTCAGGTTTGAAGAGGTCAAGATGGTCCATGCCATACTCCTTGCTGCCGATTTCCGGTTTGTAGTGGGCAAAGGCGAGCGAGTGGGCGGGGATGTCTATCTCCGGTATGATTTCTACAAACTGGGCTGCCGCCTGGTGCTGGAAGTCGACAAACTCCTTCTTGGTGTAAAAGCCGTCGCGGGCAGCCAGTCCGGGATAAGTGTCTGACTCCAGACGGAAGGCGGCATATGTCTTGTCCCAGTCGTGACCGAAAAACTGCTTGAAGCCGTTGTCGTTGAGGTGCACTTGCAAGGCGTTCATCTTATAATAAGCCATGATTTTCACCAAGTCCTGCAAATAAGGCATCGGGATAAATTTCCGACCACAGTCTATCATGAATCCACGGATAGGATAGTCGGGGTAATCGCGGATGATTCCTTGGGGCAGTTGGTGGTCGGCAGTTTGTTCCGCAATTTGCAGAAGGGTGCGTGTGCTCCAGTAAAGTCCGGTAGGAGTGGGGGCGGAGAGCGTCACACGGTCGGCTATTTTGATGGCATATCCTTCTTTTCCTAATTTCTTGTCGGTCGAAAGGGAAAGAATGAAATCTCCGGCTTTAGCTTTGCCTTCCGTTACGCTCAATGTTTGTCCGAACATTTGTTGGTAGTCATCTGCAAACATATGGGCAATTCTCAATAGTTCGGAATCTGAGGAAGTGCAGACGATTTTCGCATCTGTTCCGGGGATGAAGCTGCCTTCCTTTCCCGTCCATTGTTTCAATTCGGGGATAACGAATGGTTTCGGATTAACGGCAGCGTGGGATAAATTCCCTGTTAAACAAAAGATAGTCAATAAGAATACTACTTTTAGTGGAATCAGTGTGTGTCTCATAAGGGGACTTTTTGTTATTAATAAATGATTAAAGTTAATTATGTGGTGAAAGTAAGGATAATTTGGCTATTCATCTGTAAGAAAAGCGATTTATTTTTTATTTTTGTTTTTTGAAAAGAAAAAATCAGATTTAGACATGTTAGTACTTCTATCCTGTGCCAAGACTATGAGCGAGACTTCAAAGGTGAAAACTCCTTTGGATACAATCCCGCGTTTTCAACAAGAAGCGTCAGAAGTTGCTTTACAGATGTCGCAGTTTTCTGTGGACGAATTGGAACGTCTGTTGCGTGTGAATGCTAAGATGGCTGTTGAGAATTACAAGCGTTATCAAGTGTTTCATGCAGAAAACACTCCACAGCTGCCTGCTTTGCTGGCTTATACCGGCATTGTATTCAAACGCTTGAATGCAAAGGATTTCTCTAAAAAAGAATTTGAATATGCGCAAGAGCATTTACGGCTGACTTCCTTCTGTTATGGGCTGTTGAGGCCATTGGATGTCATTCGTCCCTATCGGTTGGAAGGGGATATTGTATTGCCGGAACTGGGAAATCAGACTGTGTTCTCTTATTGGCGGTCGCGCCTGACGGATACCTTCATAGAAGATATAAAGAATGCAGGCGGAATACTTTGCAATTTAGCCAGTGATGAGATGAAAAGTCTGTTTGACTGGAAGCGGGTAGAGAAAGAGGTGCGTGTTATTACTCCCGAATTTCACGTGTGGAGAAATGGAAAATGGGCTTCGATAGTTATCTATATAAAGATGTCCCGTGGTGAAATGACGCGTTTTATCTTGAAAAATAAAATAGAAAATCCGGAAGAACTGAAAAGTTTTTCTTGGGAAGGGTTCGAGTTTAACGAATCTCTTTCGTGTGAAAAGAAGTTTGTATTTACTAACGGTAAAGAAATATAAAGCATGACGGAAGTA
>CAMQVH010000082.1 GCA_947038155.1 uncultured Bacteroides sp.
GATTTCTTCTCCAGTTTTTCGAGTTCAGTACCTTGCGGAAGTGTAAACTGCACCTTTAATGTTACCTCACGCATTGTTGTTACAATCATAAAGAAGAACAACAAAGTAAAGATAAGGTCAGGCAACGAAGAAGTATTCAATGCCGGCATTTCACGTTTACCAGTTTTATTAAATTTTCCCATTACTTACTTCCTTTTTTCTCCGTATTTTTTAGGTTCTGCCTCAGAAATTCTCTGCGGATAGATTTCACGAATTGCTTTTTGCTGTTCGTCGTTCAATTCCGCATAAGGTCTTTGCCATTTCTGAAGGGCCAGTTCATCTCTCAATTCATTGTATGCAGCAACAAGTTCGTTCTGCACGCTGATGTATGCCTGATAAGAAGATCCACGGTCATTCTGCAAAGAAATTACATGCTTGTCGTTAACCAGATATGTACCGAAAAACTCCACATTTTTCTGTGTCTTTTCAGGCATGTTCTCTGCGTTATTAACGTTAGCAATAAATTCTTTAGCCTTATCTCTCAACTGATCAACGCCGATATAATCATTACCGCACATCAAAGCATCATCCTTATTCAGATAAACCTGCAAGACGTTACGTTCTTTGATCTTATCCGTATTCTGTTGGTCTTGATCTTCGGGTGGCGGTGGCAAAAGTCTTGCCAAACCACGGTCCGTATCCATTGATGTCGTAATCAAGAAGAAGATCAGCAACAAGAAAGCGATATCTGCCGTAGAACTTGAGTTAATATCAGGAACTTTTCTTTTTCCTTTTGCCATTGTTATTACTTATTTAATTGAGTCTCCCCAATTGATTACGATAATTTTTTCTTTATACCACTTGCGATGATTGCAACAATTGTCACAAACAACAAGATGTAAATAGAATAAAGGAACATATCAGTCAGTTTCAGCCAGAAAGGAACGTTGTCCGTACCGCTATAACCCGGAATTTGCATCGGTGTACCGTCACCCATAGACCAAGCTACGACTAAAACAACAACCAAAAGCACCAAACCAAGTAAAGACTTAATTGCATTTGCCGGACTATCTTTCAAAGCTGCGCCAAATTGGAATACAGCAGCAATAACAGTAGCAGCAACAGCCAAACCAAACAATACATAAATAAGAATCAGCAAAGTATTGGTATGTGCCGGTTGCCACATTTCAGGATCTACTCCTACAACAACATCCGCACCCTGAGCATCACCACCGAGATAGAAAAGTCCCAGCACAATGAGGATGACAGCAAACATCGCATACAAAGCATAATACGATATTCTATATGTTAACTTACTCATTTCGAATTATTTTTTGTATTTCAGATCATATTTGATTACCATGTCAAGCAGAGAGATAGAAGAATCTTCCATTTCGCTTGTAAGAGCTTCAATCTTAGCAAGTACGTAGTTGTAGAACACTTGAAGGATCAAAGCAACGATCAAACCGAAGATAGTTGTAATCAAGGCAACTTTCATACCACCAGCAACAACCGTCGGAGAGATATCACCTACCTGTTGGATTTTGTCGAACGCTTGCACCATACCAATTACAGTACCCAAGAATCCGAGTGACGGAGCCATTGCGATAAACAGTGTGATCCAAGAACATCCTTTTTCAAGGTAACCTGCCTGTACACCACCATAGGATACAACTGACTTTTCAACAACGTCAATACCCTGGTCAATTCTCATCAGACCTTGGTAGTAGATAGAAGCAACCGGACCTCTCGTGTTACGAGCAATGTCTTTAGCAGCTTCAACATCACCTTTTTCCAAAGCAGCTTCGATAGATGCCATAAATTTCTTTGTGTTGATTTCAGCCAAACTCAAATAGATGATACGTTCAATACAGAAAGCCAAACCGATCACCAAAGCGACAGCTACCAAACTCATGAAAGATGCAGTACCTTCAATGAATTTAACTTTCAGTTCTTTGTGAATACCACCTTCTTCTGCAACAGGAGCAGCAGCGGTAGTCTCAGCAGCAGGAGCAACAGCTTGTTGTTCAGTTTGTTCTGCTGCAGGAGCATCTTGAGCCTGAGCAAGTTGAATAGAGCCAAAAGTAAAGGCCCCAATCACAGCAACAATTGCAAATAACTTTTTCATTGTGTGTCTAATTTTTAAGATTAATTAATTGATTATTATTGTTTTTACTTCTCATCTCTCTTTCATTTCTGCGGAGAGACGGGGATTCGAACCCCGGATACGCTTTTGGCGTATACACGCTTTCCAGGCGTGCCTCTTCAACCACTCGAGCATCTCTCCTTATAAGTTTTCCGCATTTTCAGCTACAAATGTATCCTTTTTTTTCTTTTCTTGAAGCATTATCTCTTTTTTATCTTGAATAAATACTGCAAATTAATATAATTTAAAACCTTTCGAACCTTATTTGCGGATTCCAAACACTTTTAGTGCATTTTCCGAAGTGACCTGAGACACGTATTCAGAGGGCATCCGATAAATTTCCGCCACTTTTGCGAGAGTGTCCTTCACATTCGCGCTTTCATTCCGCTTGCCACGGTTCGGAACCGGAGTTAAATACGGAGAGTCTGTTTCGAGCACGATACGTTCCAAAGGAACTGTCAGCAATGTCTCCGGCAGAGTTGATTTTTTAAAGGTGACTACTCCATTAATGCCTAGCATGAATCCTTCAAATTCCAGCAACTTTGAAGCTTCTTCAGGCGTACCGGTGAAACTATGAAAAATACCGGTGAGCGAAGTATGTTTATAGGGTTCCATTACCTTATATATATACTCAAAAGCATCTCTTGAATGAATGACAATCGGCAACCGATATTCGAGCGCCCATTCAATCTGCTTTTCAAAGACCAGCAGTTGTTCCTTCAAGAAGGTCTTGTCCCAATAAAGATCAAGGCCAATTTCACCGATAGCAACATACTGATTGAAGCCAGCCAACTGCTCCTGCACAACTGCCAATTCCTGTTCATATGTTTCATTGACCGAGGTGGGATGCAATCCGATCATCGGATAGCAAAAACCCGGATAATCAGCACATACAGACAGCATCGGTTCAATTGTCGTACTATCTATATTCGGCATAAAGATAGACGAAACGCCGACTTTGCGTGCACGCTCCATCACTTGTGGCAAATCTTCCGAAAATTCTTCTAAAAAAAGATGAGAGTGAGTATCTACAAGCATGATATTTTGTTTTCTTCTTTTACTTTTTCACTGGAACGGTAATAATATATCAAACCGTAATCACGGCATTTTTCCAGTCGAGCTTCATTGGGAGTAACGTCCTGATAGTTAGCTTCAACCTGATTCCAAATATCCAATATCAATTCGTCGGCACGATCGCGCATGGAAGCCAGTTCGTCAAGACTCCGGCTCGTCAGTGCCTGATAATTCTTCTGGCGTTCGTAACTGTCAAGAAAGATATCATAATGCACTTTCACACGGGCAATAGTAGGATTATAAATAGGTATGCCACCTTGGGACATCCGCCGTTGCTCACCATCAATGATTCTCTTTCCCCACTCCACCAACGCCGCTTCGCTCAGCAAATCCGGCACAGTGTTCGTATCGGGCAGACCGTATAAATTTTTATGTGCTACTTTTATTTCATCGCGAAGCACAGCCAGATTAAGCACTTGGATAAAATGAGAGATATACAGCCGGGCGGTTTTCACATTCGACTGATGTTTTCGGCTCGCTCGCGACTGGTTATCATAGCATTGCGTATAATAAATTTGCGCCGCTTCGAATCTTTGCAGGAAATTGCGTGCTTCAAACAAAGTCTTTAGTGTAATTGCCAAGTCGCGTACATTATACAGTTCTCCTTTTTCGACCGCTGTTTTCAACGCCCGCACCCTTGCCTGGTCTGTATTTGGTAATCGTCTGTATGGCATATTTCAAGAACTTAGTTACACTTCACGATACATCAGTAATTTTACCAAGTTTTTCAGTTCTTTTTTTCTGTCCTCTGCCACTGCTACCGCCGAAAGGCTTTCCATGGCAAGTGTATAATATTCGCGCATCTTGTTTTCGCAGACATTACGAATATTCAGTTGATTATACAGTTCTGTCACTGCCGCTATTTTCTCAGCAGGCTGACAGGTTCCAGCATTCAGCCAACGGTCCAGTTCTTCTCTTTGCTTTTCGTCCGCACGCTCCAGTGCCTTGATTAGCATATATGTTTTTTTGTTACAAAGAATGTCGCCGCCTATTTTCTTACCGAACACTTCCGAATCACCATAAACGTCCAACAAATCATCTTGCAACTGGAATGCGACTCCTATATGCATTCCGAAATTATACAGGTTGTCGGCATCTTCGGCAGTCGTTCCTGCCAGAATAGCACCGATTTTGAGACTGCCTGCCAGCAACACGGCCGTTTTCAGGCGAATCATTTCGATATATTCATCCTCGGCGACATCACAGCGGGATTCAAATTCCATATCCAATTGCTGTCCTTCACAAATTTCAAGTGTAGTCAGGCTGAACAGTTCCATCACTTCTTTCAAATGCTCCGTCGGACAAGCTGTCATGTAGCGAATCGCCAAAATCAACATAGCATCTCCCGAAAGCACGGCAGTGTTATCGTTCCAAACCTTGTGTACGGTGGGCTTCCCCCTGCGCATATCCGAACGGTCCATCAAATCATCATGCAACAATGTGTGGTTGTGATAAACTTCGATAGCTATGGCAGGATCGTAGACAGATGCTACATCCTCACGATACAAATTATACGCCATCAACATCAAGACAGGACGTATCCGCTTCCCCCCTAAAGAAAGAATGTATTCAATCGGTTCATAGAGTCCTTTCGGTGTCCGAGTAAACTGTATTTCAGAAATATGATTGTTTATTTTATCAAGTAGTTGAGAAGCTGTGAACATGATGGATGAAAATATTAATGAATGAAAAAAGAGGCTGCCGTAAGCAGCCTCTTCAAGTATTGAGTTACAAATTACTGCAGTCTGAACATCACAGGAACTGTAAATTTAACACGTACCGGTTTACCACGCTGCATACCTGGGTTCCACTTCGGCATGGTGTTTATCACACGGAGAGCTTCTTTGTCCAGATACGGGTCAACACTACGTACAACTTTCGCGTCTACAATACTACCGTCTTTGTTAACAACGAACTGTACGATAACACGTCCTTGCGTTCCGTTTTCCTGTGCGATAGTAGGATATTTGATATTCTTAGCCAGATACTGCATCAAAGCTGCCTGTCCGCCCTGGAACTCCGGCATGTTTTCTACAACTTCAAAAATGGTTTGTTCTTCCGGTTCTTCTTCAACAACCTGTACCGGCACGTATTTTACCTCTACGGGAGCGACATTATCTTCATTGATAATGGTTGTTGTTTCATCAATCTCGGCTTTATCGTCGACAATTTCCAACAACTCGGCCACTTTCGGGGCTTCGGGTGGTGGTGGAGCCTGCTGTTCGGGGGTCTCGGTGATAGGAATGATTTCCTCTTCAAACACAACGTCAGCTACAGCCTGGCTTGTATCTATTTTCACGTCACGCTGGGTCCATTCGAACGCCACGAACATGAAAGCTAGCACTACCACGTAACCAACGAGCAACCATGTAGACTTTTTGCCTTCCAGGTCTGCTTTGGGTGATTTTTTAACTTCCATAAAAATAATTAATATAATGATTAATAAAAAAAGTGTCTTCCTATGTGTTTTGGGCAAATATAGTACATTTTCAGTTAACCATCCGTTTCTTCCTGTTTTTTTATCAGGCTTTTTAACTTTTTTAATTCTTTCGTAGTTACTTCACTCTTTTTTATATCGAACGTTCGGTCTGTTTTCAAAATAAACGTATCTTTGGCGGACAAATTAGATGAATTGAATATGAAAAAGATAGTAATAGCAGTCGACGGTTTTTCCTCTTGCGGAAAAAGCACTATGGCCAAGGATCTTGCCCGTGAAGTGGGGTACATTTACATTGACAGCGGAGCCATGTATCGCGCAGTCACTTTATATAGTATAGAGAACGGAATTTTCGACGGCGACGTTATCGACGTGGGAAAACTAAGAAATGAAATCAAGAATATTCATATTTCTTTCCGTTTGAATCCGGAAACGGGACGCCCAGACACCTACCTCAACGATGTGAATGTGGAAAGCAAAATCCGCACGATGGAAGTTTCGTCCAAAGTCAGCCCTATCAGCGCGCTCGACTTTGTACGCGAGGCAATGGTAGCCCAACAGCAGGCGATGGGAAAAGAAAAGGGAATCGTGATGGACGGCAGAGACATCGGGACTACTGTTTTTCCGGATGCAGAATTAAAAATATTCGTAACTGCCACACCGGAAATCCGTGCACAGCGCCGTTATGACGAACTGAAAGCGAAAGGACAGGACGCCAGTTTCGACGAAATATTGGAGAACGTGAAACAACGGGATTACATTGACCAAAACCGGGAAGTGAGCCCACTGCGCAAAGCCGAAGATGCTATCTTACTGGACAATACGAATTTGACAATCGAGCAGCAGAAAGAATGGTTGTTCGAGAATTTTAATAAGGTCGTCAAATAGTCTTTCTTCATTGCTTGAGGCATATTCTTTATAATATGAGTGATACCCTTCTAATACAAGTGACATTCTTATAGTATAAGTGATACTATTCAATATATAAGTAGTTTTCTATATGATTAAAGTAGAGATAGATGAGGATTCAGGTTTCTGTTTTGGGGTAGTGACTGCCATTCACAAAGCGGAAGAAGAGTTGGCAAAAGGAGAAACGCTTTATTGTCTTGGAGATATAGTACACAATAGCCGGGAAGTGGACAGGCTGAAAACGATGGGATTGATTACCATCAACCGCGAAGAGTTCAAGCAGTTGCGGAATGTCAAGGTCCTACTCAGGGCACACGGAGAACCACCGGAAACTTACATGATTGCCCGCAAAAATAATATAGAGATAATAGATGCTACCTGCCCGGTAGTGCTGCGTTTGCAGAAGCGTATCAAGCAGGAATTCCTGCAAGATGGGAACCAAGAAAAGCAAATTGTCATATACGGCAAAACCGGCCACGCGGAAGTGTTGGGACTGGTGGGACAGACAGACGGAAAAGCGATTGTCATCGAAAAAGCCGAAGAAGCGAAGAAACTGGACTTAAGCAAGAACATCCGGCTTTTCTCGCAGACAACCAAGTCGCTTGACGAATTTCAGGAAATTGTAGAATATATCAAAAAACATATCTCACAGGACGCGACTTTCGAGTATTACGACACGATTTGCCGCCAAGTTGCCAACCGCATGCCCAAGCTCAGGGAGTTTGCAACTACACATGATTTGATATTTTTCGTCAGCGGAAAAAAAAGCTCGAACGGAAAGATGCTGTTTGAAGAGTGTCTGAAAGTGAATCCTAATTCACATTTGATAGACAACGAAAAGGAAATAGACGTTTCTTTACTCCAAAACGTACAGTCGATTGGTGTATGTGGAGCTACTTCAACTCCTAAATGGCTGATGGAAAAGATATACAACCACATTCGGGCACTTATAAATAAAGAATAACAGCAAAGGTTACAGATAAAAATGAAAAGCAACAGATAAGAATAAAAAGAAAGCAAAGAACGGATATTTGAACATTTTTAATGTTTTCGTCATGCGAAAAAAAACTTCATAAACATTGCTTTCAACTTTTTATTGTACATTTGCCACATCAAACTAATTAATGAAAAGATTGTGTTATGGGAACAGTAAAGTGTATCGGCATTTTGACTTCCGGCGGTGATGCTCCGGGAATGAACGCAGCTATACGTGCAGTGACACGTGCGGCTATCTATAACGGACTACAAGTTAAAGGTATATATAGAGGATACAAAGGCTTGGTGACAGGTGAAATCAAAGAATTCAAAAGCCAGAACGTAAGTAACATCATCCAACTGGGTGGAACTATCTTGAAAACAGCCCGCTGCAAGGAGTTCACCACTCCTGAAGGACGCCAATTGGCTTATGATAATATGAAAAAAGAAGGCATTGATGCCTTGGTTGTCATTGGTG
>CAMQVH010000083.1 GCA_947038155.1 uncultured Bacteroides sp.
TTAGGGCAAAGATACTAATTGTTGAGAAGCCCACATGATTTTATCGGTGAGCCTTGAATCGGCTAGAATTTGCGTATTGGAGTATAAAAGAAAACCCATTGAAATGACTGAATTTCAATGGGTTCTGAGAAATTACCGAATCGATAGTGGTGCCACCAGGAATCGAACCGGGGACACAAGGATTTTCAGTCCTTTGCTCTACCAACTGAGCTATGGCACCTTGTGCTGTTCGTTCCGGTAATATCTCTTTTGCGGTTGCAAAGGTAGTGAAACTTTTGGATTCTGCAAGCCTTTTAGAAATAAAAAACACTGATAAAAAGTTAATATACTTATTATCAGTGTTATATGTGTTGAAGTATTTTGGCTAAATGCTGAATATTTTATTTTTCCTCCTTCAATGGATTCCAACCTTGCGCTTTCAGTTCGAATTCTTGTCCGTCACGGGTGATCAAAGCGCAACCTAACTCCGGTTTGGTGATATGACCGATGAGGCGGATACCTTCCATTTGCGATACTTTCTCATGGTCAGCGATAGGTATGGTGAAAAGAAGTTCATAGTCCTCACCGCCATTCATAGCGCAAGTGGTCAGATTCATGTTGAACTCTTCTGCCATGACAGCGGTCTGATAGTCGATGGGGATATGTTCTTCGTAAACACGGCAGCCGGCATTGCTCTGTTTGCAGATATGCATAAGCTCCGATGATAAACCATCGGAAATATCCATCATGGAAGTCGGGATGATATTGGCGGCAGCAAGTTTCTCGATGATGTCTTTACGGGCTTCTGGTTTCAGTTGGCGTTCCAATAGGTATTCTTTGCCGGAGAAGTCAGGTTGTACGTCCTTCTCACCTTTTAATACACTTTTTTCACGTTCCAGTAGTTGCAGTCCCATGTAGGCGGCACCTAAGTCGCCACTGACACAGATCAAGTCTGTTTCTTTCGCTCCGTTGCGGTAGACTACCTTGTCTTTATCCGCTTCGCCTATACAAGTGATGCTGATGGCAAGTCCTGTAAGCGAAGACGTTGTATCGCCACCTACAATATCTACATTGTATTGTTGACAAGCCAAACGGATACCTGCATAAAGCTCGTCCATATCTTCCACGCTGAAACGTTTGGATAATCCGAGAGATACCGTTATTTGTCTGGGAGTGCCGTTCATGGCGTAAATGTCCGAGAAATTAACTATGGCAGACTTATATCCCAAATGCTTCAGGGGAACGTACGTCAGGTCGAAATGTACACCTTCCATAAGCAAGTCTGTAGTCACCAATACTTGTTTTTCGGATGGGTAGGAGAGGACGGCGGCATCATCGCCTACTCCATATTTGCTGGATTCGTTTTCTAGTTTGATTCCCTTGGTGAGGCGGTCGATCAGACCGAACTCACCAAGAGTAGCTATTTCTGTTCTCATAAATCGGTTATAATGTTTAGGCACGATTGATAAGTTCACGCATGATGGTCGTCATTTTGGGTTGGGCGGCATCAGCTGCTTTCTGGACTTCTTCGTGCGTTACTTCTACGATTTTTCCTTCTACGCCCAAGTCGGTAATAACGGAAATACCAAAAACCTTGATTCCGCAATGGTTAGCGACAATCACCTCAGGAACGGTAGACATACCTACGGCATCAGCACCTAAGATATGGAATAATTTATACTCAGCAGGAGTTTCGAAGGTAGGGCCTTGAGTCCCTATGTATATACCATGTTGTACCTTGATACCTTTCTCTCTCGCAATCTCGTCAGCTTTACGGATTAACTCTTTGCTATACGCTTCGCTCATATCCGGGAAACGGGGACCATACGGAATGTTTTTTCCACGAAGCGGATGTTCGGGGAAGTAGTTGATATGGTCGGTGATAATCATCAAATCACCGATTTCGAAGTCTGCATTTGTCCCGCCACTGGCGTTGGACACAAACAAGGTCTTGATTCCTAATTCACGCATCACACGTACAGGGAAAGTCACTTCTTTCATAGAATAACCCTCGTAATAGTGGAAGCGTCCTTGCATAGCCATGATATCCTTATTGCCTAGTTTGCCGAAAATCAGCTTACCGCTATGACCTTCGACGGTAGATACCGGGAAGTTCGGGATATCCGAATACTTTATTTCATACTTCTCGGTGATTTCGTTTGCCAAACTGCCAAGTCCGGTGCCAAGAATGATGGCTGTTTCGGGACTAGTGTGCATCTTCTCTTTAAGATAAGCTGCGGTTTCTTGTATTTTTTCTAACATAGTCAATAATATGTTGGTTAAATTTATCTTGTTGATTTTGTAATATCTCTATTTCAATAGGTAAAGCATAGATAAATGGTTTCAGTTCTTCGTCCAGTTCCGGATGGTTGACTAGGCGTGTCGCATCCTTCTCGGTGGTGATTATCAGTCGTTTTTCACCTGTTAATCGCTTGAATCGTTCCTTTATCTGTTGCATATCTTTATGAGTGAAATCATGGTGGTCACTGAAAGATAGCGTTTCTATTTTTTTTGTACAATCTTCCAGTCTTTCCAGGATAGGGGTAGGAGATGCAATGCCGGTAACTAACAATATATTGGTATCCGTTAGTGAAGATAAAGAAATATCTTTGCCTGCTTGGATTACATTTGCTGCGGTTTCTTTAACTCCCTGTTGGAATACAGGTTGCAGACTCCCATAACGGAACGATGAGAAGAATAACTGCTGATACGGATAAAGATTCAACCGTTTAGTAATAATATTGAAATCAATAGGTTTGATGTCCTGAGGACATTTGGTGACAATGACGATTTGTGCACGGTTTTTTCCACTGACCAGCTCACGCAAACGACCTGCCGGAAGCAGTGTGTCGTCACAGAAAAGACGGTGGTAGTCTGTCAATAGAATACTTAGGCCGGGTTTGACATAGCGGTGTTGGAAGGCATCGTCCAGCAGAACGATATCTACTACGGGTTCTTTCAAAGCAAGCAGTTTTTCTATTCCATGGCAGCGGTTTTCGTCAACAGCCAACGTGACGGACGGGAACTTGGTATACATCTGATAAGGTTCGTCGCCAATTGTCTTGGCGGTACTTTGGGGAGTGGCGAGCACGTAGCCTTGTGTACGCCGTTTATATCCCCGGCTTAGTACAGCTACCTGATATTTATCATGGAGCAACTTTATCAAATATTCGGTATGAGGAGTTTTGCCTGTTCCGCCTACAGCCAGGTTACCTACACTAATGACAGGAACGTCGAAACTCTTCGACCGGAGGAATCCCCAGTCAAAGAGTTTATTTCTTATTATTACCGCTGTTCCGTATAGCCACGAAACAGGATATAGCCATTTATGTATCTTGAAAAAGTGCTCGTTCATGCAATACGTTTTATTTAATATTCAATTCGAATGGAATACGTGCCTGAATCATGGATTGTTCTTTTAAGTTTTTCAGTAAGCCGAATTGTTGGTAATACTCGCCTAATTTACTTTTCAGAAGTTGCGATTCTACATAATTGGTCGGTTTTGTGTCGAATAGAGAAGACAGGAAATCCTGCTTGGCAGGATAGGATACTATTGTATATCCTTCAATACCCGCTTTGGCTACGGCAATATCCAATGCTTTGTCAATGCCCCCAAGTTCGTCTACCAATCCCAACTCTTTGGCTGTTGCACCGGTCCACACACGTCCTTCGGCAATCTTTTCGATTGCTTCCTTTGTCATATGGCGCCCTTCGGCACATCTGCCTACAAATGTGTCATATCCCTGGGTAATCATCATCTGTAATAATGACTTCTCACCCTCATTGAAAGGACGCATAATATTTCCGAAATCTGAATATTTGTTGGTTTTTACTACATCATATGTCAGGCCTATTTTCTCTGTTAATTCTTTGACATTCGGAACCATTCCGAAGATGCCGATAGAGCCGGTCAGAGTTGTAGGTTCCGCAACAATCGTATCGGCTACACAAGAGATATAATAACCGCCTGACGCTGCATAATCACCCATGGAAACGATGACGGGCTTTTGGGCTTTCAATTCTTTCACCGCATGCCAGATTTGTTCCGAAGCAAAAGCACTTCCGCCCGGAGAATTAACACGGAGTACCACAGCTTTCACATCGTCATCTTCTTGCAACTTACGTAAATCGCGGCTCACTTTGGGACCTACGATACCTTCCTCGGAAGCAGAGGAACTGGGATAATCTGTGATTTCACCGGATGCATAGTAAACGGCAACGATATTACCGCTTTTATCTTTGGGGACATTCTTTTTTACATTAATCATATCTGCCAGTCCCACTATGGGCAGACGGTCGTCTTTATCTATTTCCACCATCTCTTTGAGATAGTTGCGTACGTCATTACGATAAATCAGCGTATCGGCCAATCCGCATTTCACGCTTTCTTCTGCCGGATAGAACATTAACATACGGTCTGCATAAGCATTGAGAGAATCGACAGGAAGACTACGGCTGGCAGCTACACCTTCCGTCACTTGTCTCCAGATGGAGTTGATGAAAACTGTAACCTGTTCGCGGTTGGCCGGACTCATTTCAGTAGCAATGAACGGCTCGACGGCAGATTTGTAGGTTCCTACCTTGAATACTTGCATCTCCACACCGATTTTCTGAAGCAGATCCTTGTAGAAGAGAGGGGCGGAAGCGATACCACGCCATTCGATCATCCCTTTGGGATTAAGCAATACTTTGTCGGCTACACTGGACAGATAATAAAGTCCTTGGGTATAAGAGTCACCATAAGCAATGATGAATTTTCCGCTTTCCTTGAAATCAAGTAATGCATTACGTATCTCCTGTAAGGAAGCGTAGGATGCGTCCAATGAACTGGCTTGCAAATAAATTCCTTTGATATTTTCGTTCTCTTTGGCTTTCTTGACGGACGAAAGAATGTCATCCAGTCCGTATGTGCTGGACTCGTCACCGAGTAACTGTGATAAAATGCCCAATGGGTCTTCTTGCGTACGTTCCACCAACGTACCGTTCAAATCGAGCATCATTACGGAATTCTTTTTTACTATTGTCTCTGTATCCGAAGTAGAAATGATACCGAACAACGTTACCATGCTGATGATAAATAATGCAATACTTGACAAAATGATACCTGTCACCGTGGCAAGTGTGAATTTCAAGAAATCTTTCATTGTACTTATTGTTTTTTTGCGCCAGCTTATTATTAAGCTAACAAAGATAAATAATTGAGTTGATATTTATTCAATAAGTCGTACGAATTTTTGTTTTATCACAATGAATCTGTATAAATCCGTGCTTCTTTCGTTTAAGATTTAAGTATATTTGTCAATATACACTCGTTTTGAATGGGAAGAAATCTTTAATTTTGTGGCATGGTTTGTGATGCGACATTAACTTAACACTATATTTGCATGAAAAGAAAAATCTCTTTGGTAACCACTGCTTTGGCAGGCTTATTCTTTTATTCTTCCTGCACCCCGACAGAAAAAACGGAAACGCAGGATTATACTCAATATGTTAATACTTTTATTGGCGCTGCTGATAACGGTCATACATTTCCCGGTGCGTGTTATCCTTTCGGAATGGTGCAGACTAGTCCCGTAACAGGTGCAGTCGGTTGGAGATACTGTTCTGAGTATGTTTATCAGGACACGTTGATTTGGGGATTCACTCAGACCCATCTGAACGGAACGGGATGCATGGATTTGGGAGATATTCTGGTAATGCCCGTCACTGGTACACGTGCCCGTGCATGGGATGCTTATCGTAGCCATTTCTCCAAAGATAAAGAAGCCGCTACTCCGGGTTATTATACGGTTGAACTTTCCGATCCTCAGGTGAAAGCGGAACTGACCGCTTCTATTCATGCAGCTCTGCATCGTTACACTTATCATAAAGCCGATTCGGCTTCAGTCTTGATTGACTTGCAGCATGGACCTGCATGGAGAGAAGCACAGTATCATTCACAAGTGAACAGTTGCGAAGTAAACTGGGAAGATGCACAGACACTGACCGGGCATGTCAATAATACCGTATGGGTAGATCAGGATTATTTCTTCGTGATGAAATTCAATCGCCCTGTCGTAGATTCTCTTTATCTTCCAATGGGAGAAACAGAAAAAGGAAAACGCATCGTTGCTACTTTCGACATGAAACCGGGCGAAGAACTGATGATGAAAGTTGCCCTTTCCACTACCAGTGTAGATGGAGCAAAGAAGAATCTGGAAGCCGAAATTCCTGCATGGGACTTTGACGGAGTGAAAACTGCCGTTCATAATGAATGGAATAATTATCTGAGCCGTATTGAAATAGACGGTACTGATGATGAAAAGACCGATTTCTATACTTGTTTCTATCATGCGCTGATTCAGCCAAATCAAATCTCGGATGTAGACGGTATGTACCGTAACGCTGCCGACTCCATAGTGAAATCCGGAATAGGAACTTTCTATTCCACCTTCTCTCTGTGGGATACCTATCGTGCCGCTCATCCGTTCTATACATTAGTGATTCCCGAGCGTGTGGATGGTTTTGTAAATTCGTTGATAGAGCAAGGTGAAGTACAAGGCTTCCTGCCTATTTGGGCGTTGTGGGGAAAAGAAAATTTCTGTATGATTGGCAATCACGGTGTATCAGTTATTGCTGAGGCCTATCGTAAGGGATTCCGTGGCTTTGATGCCGAACGCGCTTTTAATATGATAAAGAAAACTCTGACAGTCTCTCATCCATTGAAGTCGAACTGGGAAGTTTATACAAAATACGGATATTTTCCGACCGACTTGATAAAAGCGGAGTCGGTATCTTCTACTTTGGAGTCAGTGTATGATGATTATGCCGCCGCCGACATGGCACGCCGTATGGGAAAAGATGAAGATGCCGCTTATTTCGCAAAACGTGCGGATTATTATAAGAACCTCTTCGATTCGGAAACTCAATTTATGCGTCCGCGAAAGGCTGATGGAACTTGGAAAGTTCCGTTTAATCCGAGTGCGTTGGGACATTCCGAAAGTATTGGCGGTGACTATACTGAGGGGAATGCATGGCAATATACCTGGCATGTACAGCATGATGTGCCGGGATTAATCAGTCTGTTTGGCGGTGAAAGACCTTTCTTGAACAAGTTGGACTCTTTGTTCACAGTTAAGCTCGAAGGTGAAAGCCTGTCGGATGTGACAGGTTTGATTGGGCAATATGCTCACGGCAACGAACCGAGCCACCATGTTACTTATTTGTATGCATTGGCCGGTCGTCCGGAACGTACGCAGGAGCTGGTTCGTGAAATCTTCGATACCCAATATAAGAATAAACCCGACGGACTTTGTGGCAACGATGACTGTGGTCAGATGTCAGCCTGGTATATGCTTAGCGCAATGGGATTCTATCCGGTAGATCCGGTGAGCGGGGAATATGTATTCGGTGCTCCTCAATTGCCGAAGATGGTATTGCATCTGGCTGATGGAAAGACTTTCACGGTTATTGCAGAGAACTTGTCTGAAGAGCATCTGTATGTGGATAGCATTACGCTGAATGGAGAACCTTACACGAAGAATTCAATATCACATGAAGATATTGTGAAGGGTGGGACGTTGGTGTATAAGATGAAATAATTCTCAAAGTATTTTCACCGTGATGAGAAAAAATACTCATCATGGTGAGAACTTTTTCTCATTATGATGAGTATTTATTTTCATTGCAGTGAGAATACTCCCTTGTCAGAACATACTGTGATGACGTATTTAGGATGACTTAGAGCCTGTTTAAATTTTCCTGAGATTATGTTAGATAGGCTTTACCGACCAGTTTTTATTCGTCACATAGTCTCCGTCATGCTCCTCACAACAACAGAAAATATACTCGAAAGCAACTCTCAAAACTGTGTCGGGCAAAACTCGGAGCAGGCTCTTAATAACCCACTTTTCATTCATTAATAGAAAAGTTCTCTTTCATTAATTGTAAACTTCTTATTATCAGCATGTAAACTTGTTTTTCATTAACTGTAATCTATAAACGCAAGCTTCGTTTATAAAAACAAAGGCTTTGATTAT
>CAMQVH010000084.1 GCA_947038155.1 uncultured Bacteroides sp.
GTTTCTCGATTGCGGGTGCAAAGATAGATGTTTTTTTATAATCTCCAAAACAATTCATAACTTTTTTGTGTTTTTTCTGTAAGAAGGCCCTCAATTTTCTCTATAAACAGGGAACTTGAGGCCCGATAATGATAGAATAATAAAATAAAGTGTCTGATTTATGCGATGTATTTAGAAAAAAGTATTTATCTTGGTACACGTAAAATAATTCGAAATTGCTATGAAAAAGGAAAAGATTCATTTAGAGTATTTGCTGAATGCAACGTCTAAAAATATTCTTTGGTCAGCTATAAGTACACCGACTGGGTTGGAGGATTGGTTTGCCGACAAAGTTATTTCTGACGATAAAATAGTAGAGTTCCATTGGGGGAAGACCGAAATGAGAAAAGCTGAGATTACAGCTATTCGTGCTTTTTCTTTCATCCGTTTTCGTTGGCTGGATGATGAGAACGAACGCGATTTCTTCGAAATCAAGATGACGTATAATGAGTTGACAAGTGACTATGTATTAGAAATTACCGATTTCGCAGAGCCGGACGAGGTAGGCGATATGAAAGAATTATGGGAGTCACAGGTAGCTAAATTAAGAAGAACTTGTGGTTTTTAGTTAACTTTCAACTAAAAATTTTCGATGCTCCTTTTTTTGTGCTAATTTTGCATCCTAATTGCACGAACCTATTAAGATGCTACGCATAAAGAAATTAGATATATTCATCGTAAAGAGTTTTTTGATGCTCTTTATTGGTACATTCTTCATCTGTCTGTTCATCTTTATGATGCAGTTCCTGTGGAGATATGTAGACGAATTGGTCGGAAAGGGATTGGAGATGAGCGTAATGGCTCAATTCTTCTTTTATTCCGCGTTAACATTAGTGCCAGTATCGTTGCCATTGGCAGTGCTACTGGCTTCTTTGATTACTTTCGGTAATTTCGGTGAGCGTTATGAATTGCTTGCGATGAAAGCCGCAGGTATTTCTCTCCTTAAAATCATGCGTCCGCTTGCTTTCTTCGTTTGTGGGCTTGTCGGTGTCTCATTCTATTTTCAAAATGTAGTGGGGCCTATCGCCCAAGCTAAGTTGGGAACTCTAATCCTTTCGATGAAACAAAAATCTCCGGAGTTGGACATTCCGGAAGGAGTTTTCTATTCTGAAATCAAGGATTATAATCTGAAAGTCGCGAAGAAAGACCGGAAAACCGGTATGCTCTACGATGTGTTGATTTATAATATGAAAGACGGATTCGAGAATGCGCATATCATCTATGCGGATTCCGGACGTCTGGAGATGACGGCGGATAAACAACATCTTTGGCTGCATCTGTATAGCGGTGATTTATTCGAAAACTTGAAGGCACAAAGCATGAAATCCCAGAATGTGCCTTATCGGCGTGAATCATTCAGGGAGAAACATACATTGATAGAGTTTGATTCCGATTTCAATATGGCGGATGAAAGTATCATGAGCAACCAGTCCAGTGCCAAGAACATGGCTATGTTGCAGACTTCCATCGACTCGATGAAAGTGCTGGGAGACAGTATCGGAAGGCAGTATTACCGGGAAGTGGCCGAAGGAAATTTCCGTCCTTCATACGGGTTGAGTAAGGAAGATACGGTCAAAATCGAGAGTGCAGATATTCAGGAGTATAATGTGGACAGCCTTTACGCTGCCGCATCCTTGACGCAGAAACAGAAGGTGATATCTTCCGCCGCCAGCCGTGCGGAGAATGTGTCCAGTGATCTTAGCTTCAAGAAATACACAATGGAAAATAATGACTATGCCATTCGAAAACATAAAACGGAATGGCATAAGAAGATAACGATTTCACTTTCTTGTCTGCTGTTCTTCTTTATCGGAGCTCCGTTGGGTGGTATTATCCGCAAAGGAGGTTTGGGAATGCCGGTCATCGTGTCAGTGTTGGTATTTATCATTTACTATATCATTGATAATACAGGATATAAAATGGCCCGCGACGGTAAGTGGATTGTTTGGATGGGGATGTGGACAAGTAGCGCAGTCCTTGCCCCGTTAGGAATCTTCCTTACTTATAAATCGAATAAAGACTCTGTGGTGCTTAATGCAGATGCCTATATCAACTGGTTTAAAAAGATTGTGGGAATTCGTAGTGTGCGCCATATATTTAAGAAAGAAGTGATTATCCATGATCCTGATTACGCACGTCTGACGGGTGATTTGGAACAACTCTCGGCAGAGTGTAAAGCGTATGCCGCCAAGAAACGATTGGAAAAAGCACCGAATTACTTTAAGCTATGGATGGCGAGTGAGGATGATAACGAGGTGATGGCAATCAATGAAAAGCTGGAAGCGTTGGTTGAAGAAATGTCCAATACGAAATCTGCCACTTTGATCGGTGCATTAAACAATTATCCGGTTATCTCCGTTTCGGCTCACGTGCGCCCGTTTCATATATATTGGTTGAATCTGGCAGCCGGAGTCATTTTCCCTATCGGTTTGTTTTTCTATTTCCGCATTTGGACGTTCCGCGTTCGTCTGGCTAAGGACATGGAACGGATTATAAAGAACAATGAACAAATTCAATTCATCATACAGAAAATCAATAAATAAGCGTTATGAAAGAGACTATTAAAATGGATAGAATAGAAGATGCGATTGCCGACTTCAAAGAAGGCAAGTTTGTCATAGTAGTGGATGATGAAGACCGCGAAAACGAAGGCGACTTGATTATTGCAGCTGAAAAGATAACTCCCGAAAAAGTAAATTTCATGTTGAAACATGCACGTGGTGTACTTTGTGCACCTGTCACAGTGTCTCGTTGCAAGGAGTTGGACTTACCACATCAAGTAAGTGACAATACTTCCGTGTTGGGAACTCCTTTCACGGTTACTATCGACAAACTGGAAGGCTGCACAACAGGTGTTTCCGCTTCCGACCGTGCCGCTACTATTCAGGCGTTGGCCGATCCGACTTCTACACCGGCTACTTTCGGGCGTCCCGGACATATCAATCCGTTGTATGCGCAAGAAAAAGGAGTACTTCGCCGTGCCGGACATACAGAAGCTACGATTGATATGGCTCGTCTGGCAGGACTTTACCCCGCAGGTGCCTTGATGGAAATCATGAGCGATGACGGTACGATGGCCCGTCTGCCCGAACTCCGCAAGATGGCAGACCAATACGGATTGAAATTGATTTCTATCCGTGACCTGATCGTTTATCGCCTGAAACAGGAATCCATTGTAGAAAAAGGAGTAGAAGTAGATATGCCTACCGAACACGGAAAGTTCCGTCTGATTCCTTTCCGACAAAAATCAAACGGATTGGAGCACATGGCTATATTTAAAGGAACATGGAATGAAGACGAACCTATCTTGGTACGCGTCCACTCCTCTTGTGCTACCGGAGATATTCTTGGCTCACAGCGTTGTGACTGTGGCGAGCAGCTGCATAAAGCGATGAAAATGATCGAAAAAGAAGGAAAAGGGGTGGTGATTTACCTCAATCAGGAAGGACGCGGCATCGGTCTGATGGAAAAGATGAAAGCCTATAAACTGCAGGAAGACGGTATGGATACCGTTGACGCTAATATTTGTTTGGGACACCTTGCCGACGAACGCGATTATGGAGTAGGCGCACAAATCCTTCGTGAGCTGGGAGTACACAAAATGAGACTTTTGACAAATAATCCGGTGAAACGTGTTGGCTTGGAAGCATACGGATTGGAGATAGTAGAAAATGTACCTGTTGAAACAGTCCCTAATCCGTATAATGAACGATACTTGCGAACAAAGAAAGAAAGAATGGGACATACTTTGCATTTTAATAAGTAAATCATTAATTTGTTTTCATATATCAAATGTTATCGCTTATTTTGCAACGATTTTCACTCAATAATAATAAAATAGATACAAAATGAATCAATTGTCAGATCGCTTGAACAGCTTGTCGCCATCGGCGACGCTTGCCATGTCGCAAAAGAGCAGCGAGCTCAAGGCACAGGGTATTGATGTTATTAACTTAAGTGTAGGAGAACCGGATTTTAATACTCCTGACCACATCAAGGAAGCTGCGAAAAAAGCCATAGATGATAACTTTTCTCGTTACTCTCCGGTACCGGGTTATCCGGCTTTGCGCAATGCTATTGTTGAGAAACTGAAAAAAGAAAACGGTCTGGAATATACAGCCGCTCAAATTTCGTGTGCCAATGGTGCCAAACAATCTGTTTGTAATACAATTCTTGTATTGGTAAATCCGGGTGACGAAGTCATCGTACCGGCTCCTTACTGGGTAAGCTACCCGGAAATGGTGAAAATGGCAGAAGGTACTCCCGTAATTGTTTCGGCAGGTATCGAACAAGATTTCAAGATTACTCCTGAACAGCTGGAAGCGGCTATCACTCCGAAGACGAAAGCATTGATTCTTTGTTCTCCGTCTAATCCGACAGGTTCTGTATACACGAAAGAAGAATTGGCAGGATTGTCAGCTGTATTGGCTAAACATCCGCAGGTGATAGTAATCGCTGACGAGATTTACGAACATATCAATTATATCGGTGCGCATCAGAGTATCGCTCAGTTCCCGGAGATGAAGGAACGTACAGTGATTGTAAACGGTGTATCCAAGGCTTACGCTATGACAGGATGGAGAATCGGGTTCATTGCCGGTCCGGAATGGATTGTAAAAGCTTGCAACAAGTTGCAAGGTCAGTACACTTCAGGTCCTTGTTCTGTTTCTCAAAAAGCGGCTGAAGTTGCATATACAGGAACACAAGAACCGGTAAAAGAAATGCAGAAAGCATTCCAACGCCGTCGTGACCTGATTGTGAAGTTGGCTAAGGAAATTCCGGGATTTGAGGTAAACGTTCCGCAAGGTGCTTTCTATCTGTTTCCGAAATGCGATGCTTTCTTTGGAAAGAGCAACGGCGAACGTAAGATTGCAGATTCAGATGATTTGGCAATGTACTTGCTTGAAGAAGCTCACGTGGCTTGTGTAGGTGGTGCCTCTTTCGGTGCTCCTGAATGTATCCGTATGAGTTATGCTACAAGCGATGAAAATATCGTAGAGGCTATCCGTCGTATCAAAGAAGCATTGGCTAAGTTGAAATAAGAGTTCACCACAGATTGCACGAATTGACACAGATTGAAAAGAGATTGTCTGTCTGAAAAATCTAAGATTAATAAAATCATGAGGCTGTCTAAAAAGTCGGTTCTATCCTCATTCTCCTCCTTCCGGAAGGAGGGGAGTTAGAGTTACTGACGACTTTTTAGACAGCCTCGTGATTTTTTGTTTAAGGAACTTCTTTGTATTTTTCTATCCGTTTGATTGTGAATTAATCTGTGTTAATCTGTGGTGAAGAAAGAGGAATAAAAAAAGGCTGCCTTCCGTAGAAAGCAGCCTATACTCTTTTTGTAACTTGTATTATTCAGCCGGATGAATTGCTTCAGACGGACAAACGTCTGCACAAGTACCACATTCAGTACATACATCTGGGTTGATAGAATAGATATCACCTTCAGAGATAGCTTCTACCGGACACTCGTCAATGCAAGTTCCGCAAGCAATACAATCGTCACTAATTACGTATGCCATTTTTCTAAGATTTAAATTATTAGTACTAATTTCTCCGGCAAAAATAAGGCTTTTATTGATTGGTTGTTATGCTTCTATGTTTAAATTGACTTAATTTGTACGTCTTCTAAATAAGCTACCTCCCTATAATCTGCTATATTTTTCGTATTTTTGCACTCAAATTACTAATATATAGCGATTATGCCTTTAAATTTACCCGATAAACTACCTGCGATAGAGCTTTTGAAGGAAGAGAATATTTTTGTTATTGATGCTTCCCGCGCTACGCAACAGGATATTCGTCCGCTACGGATTGTGATTCTGAATCTGATGCCGTTGAAAATTACAACAGAAACGGACTTGGTGCGCTTACTCTCCAATACACCTCTTCAGGTGGAGATTTCATTTATGAAGATCAAGAGCCACACGTCAAAGAATACGCCGATAGAACACATGAAAACGTTCTATACGGATTTCGACCAGATGCGTCACGAGAAGTATGATGGTATGATTATCACCGGAGCTCCTGTAGAACAGATGGATTTCGAAGAGGTGACCTATTGGGATGAGATTACGGAAATCTTTGATTGGGCACGTACGCATGTCACTTCTACCTTATATATATGCTGGGCTGCGCAGGCCGGATTGTATCATCATTATGGAGTTCCTAAATATCCGTTGAAAGAGAAGATGTTCGGTATCTTTGAACATCGGGTATTGGAACCTTTCCACTCCATCTTCCGTGGTTTTGATGATTGTTTCTATGTGCCGCATAGCCGTCATACGGAAGTGCGCAGGGAAGACATTCTGAAAGTTCCGGAACTGACGTTGCTTTCCGAATCGGAAGATGCCGGTGTCTATATGGCAATGGCACGGGGCGGTCGTGAATTCTTTGTCACGGGACACTCCGAATATTCTCCGCTGACACTGGACACGGAATACCGTCGCGATCTCGATAAAGGCTTGCCGATAGAGATGCCCCGCAATTATTATATAGACAATGATCCTGAAAAAGGCCCGTTGGTACGTTGGCGTGCTCATGCCAATTTATTGTTCTCCAATTGGCTGAACTACTTCGTTTATCAGGAAACACCTTACAATATCAACGATATTCAATGATAAAGCAGCGTAAAATAGAACTTCTCGCTCCGGCGAAAAACCTGGAATGTGGCATTGAAGCAATCAATCATGGGGCAGATGCAGTATATATCGGTGCTCCGAAGTTCGGTGCCCGTGTGGCGGCTGTGAACTCATTGGAAGATATTGAAGCATTGGTGCAGCATGCCCATTTGTATCATGCACGTATTTATGTCACGGTCAATACGATTCTGAAAGAAGAAGAGTTGAAAGAGACGGAGGAGATGATTCATGCACTTTATCGGATTGGCGTAGACGCGCTGATTGTGCAGGATATGGGGATCACGAAGTTGAATCTTCCTCCGATACCGCTTCATGCCAGTACACAAATGGATAACCGTACACCGGAAAAAGTAAAATTCCTTTGGAAGGCGGGTTTCCGGCAAGTAGTCCTGGCGCGTGAACTATCATTGCGTGAAATAAAGAAGATACACGAAAATTGTCCGGAAGTGCCTTTAGAGGTATTCGTACATGGGGCACTTTGTGTCAGCTATAGCGGGCAGTGCTACGTCAGCCAAGCCTGTTTCGGTCGCAGTGCCAACCGGGGTGAATGTGCGCAATTCTGCCGGTTACCTTTTAGTCTGGTAGACGCGGACGGGAAAGTGATTGTTAAAGACAAACATCTGCTTTCCCTGAAAGATATGAATCAAAGTGACGAACTGGAGCAATTGCTGGATGCCGGAGCTTCCTCGTTCAAGATAGAAGGGCGGCTGAAAGACGTTTCTTACGTGAAGAATGTAACGGCCGCTTATCGTCAGAAGCTGGATGCCATCTTTGCCCGTCGTCCGGAATATGTAAGGGCTTCTTCGGGTACGTGCAATTTCGAGTTTAAGCCGCAACTGGATAAGAGTTTCAGTCGCGGATTCACACATTATTTCCTGCATGGACGTGACAAAGAGATTTTCTCTTTCGACACTCCCAAGTCGTTGGGCGAGGAGATGGGGACTGTGAAGGAGATTCGCGGCAATTATCTGACGGTTGCGGGACTTAAATCCTTTA
>CAMQVH010000085.1 GCA_947038155.1 uncultured Bacteroides sp.
TATTTGACGGGCGAGGCTTTCTGTTTTTAGTGCCACGGCATTATACGATTGTTTTTAACACTCGTAAACCTTATAATACCTATTAAAAAAGTGAATATTTACTGATAATTTGTATGTTATGAGGATATTTATTTGTATCTTTGTCGCCCGAATTGTAAGCTAACGATTTTAAAAAGAGAGAAGCTTTGGGAAAATTTGATAAATATAGAATTGACTTGAAAGGTATGCAAACAGACTCTGCTAAGTATGAGTTTGTATTGGATAATCTTTACTTCGCTCACATTGATGGACCTGAAGTTCAGAAAGGCAAGGTGAATGTTACGTTAACCGTGAAAAGAACCTCTCGTGCTTTCGAACTGAGTTTCCAGACAGATGGAATGGTGTGGGTACCATGCGACCGTTGTCTGGATGATATGGAACTATCTATCAGTTCTTCCGACAAGCTGATGGTGAAGTTTGGACATGAATATGCGGAAGAAGGTGACAACCTTATTGTGATTCCCGAGGAAGAAGGAGAAATCAACGTTGCATGGTTCATGTATGAGTTTATTGCGCTCTCAATACCAATGAAGCATGTGCATGCTCCCGGTAAGTGCAATAAGGCAATGACCAGTAAATTGAACAAGCATTTGAAAACAAATGCGAATGATGATAGCGATGACAGTTTCGACACAGGTGGAGAGGACATCGTAATAGAGGAAGAAGTTGAGGAGCAAATTGACCCTCGCTGGAATGAATTAAAAAAAATATTAGATAATAATTAAAGTTTTAAGAAAATGGCACATCCTAAGAGAAGACAATCAAGTACGAGACAAGCAAAGAGAAGAACTCATGATAAGGCAGTAGCCCCTACTTTGGCTATTTGTCCGAATTGTGGAGAATGGCATGTATACCACACTGTATGTGGTGCTTGCGGTTACTACAGAGGTAAGCTCGCTATTGAGAAAGAAGCAGCTGTATAATTAGTACAGTCATACTGAAACAGCCTGAGGGTAACTCTCTCCGGCTGCTTTAAGTATTATAGTATTGCTAATTTAAAATAGGTTTGATGGAAAAAATAAATGCAGTAATCACAGGAGTCGGTGGATATGTTCCCGATTATATCTTGACTAACGACGAGATATCAAAGATGGTGGATACCAACGATGAATGGATTATGACTCGTATCGGAGTAAAAGAAAGACATATTCTGAATGAGGAAGGATTAGGCAGTTCATATATGGCGCGCAAAGCTGTCAAACAGTTGATGAAAAAGACTGGTGCCAATCCTGATGACATTGATTTGGTTGTTGTCGCTACCACTACTCCTGACTATCACTTCCCTTCTACAGCTTCTATTCTTTGTGATAAACTCGGACTGAAGAATGCGTTTGCTTTTGATTTGCAGGCTGCTTGTAGCGGTTTCCTGTATTTGATGGAGACAGCTGCTAATTTCATCCGTTCGGGAAGATATAAGAAAATTATCATTGTCGGTGCAGATAAGATGTCGTCAATGGTTAACTATACAGATCGTGCTACCTGCCCTATCTTTGGTGACGGTGCTGCTGCCTTTATGGTGGAACCGACTACGGAAGATTACGGTGTCATGGATTCGATACTGAGAACGGATGGCAAGGGCTTGCCTTTCCTTCATATGAAAGCTGGTGGTTCGGTTTGTCCACCGTCTTATTTCACAGTAGACAATAAAATGCATTATCTGCACCAGGAAGGAAGAACTGTGTTCAAATATGCCGTATCCAGCATGTCGGATGTTTCTGCCGCAATCGCAGAAAAGAACGGGTTGACGAAAGATAATATTAACTGGATTGTTCCGCATCAGGCGAATGTCCGCATTATCGAATCCGTGGCTCACCGTATGGAGGTGCCAATGGATAAAGTGTTGGTAAATATTGAACACTATGGTAACACCAGTGCTGCTACACTTCCTTTGTGTATCTGGGATTATGAAGATAAACTCAAGAAAGGCGATAACATCATTTTCACAGCATTCGGTGCCGGATTTACTTGGGGCGCGGTTTACGTGAAGTGGGGTTATGACGGAAAGAAGGAATAAGTAACGTTAGTTACTGAACTATAACACTCAAAAACGCATCCTATTTCGATTCGATGCGTTTTTTTGTCTCAACCAATAAAATGAAGAGAAATGCATAAAGCAGGTTTTGTAAACATCGTAGGAAATCCGAATGTCGGAAAATCTACATTAATGAATGTTCTGGTGGGTGAACGCATCTCGATTGCTACCTTCAAGGCGCAGACTACTCGTCACCGTATTATGGGTATCTACAATACGGATGAAATGCAGATTGTTTTTTCTGATACTCCGGGAGTATTGAAACCCAATTACAAGCTACAGGAGTCTATGTTGAACTTTTCTACTTCGGCATTGACGGATGCGGATGTTTTGCTTTATGTGACTGACGTGGTAGAGACGCCGGACAAGAATAATGAGTTTATGGTAAAGGTACGTGAGATGACTGTACCTGTGCTTCTGCTCATCAATAAAATTGACCTTACCGACCAGGAGAAACTGATCAAGCTGGTGGAGGAGTGGAAGGAACTGCTTCCGCAGGCTGAGATTATTCCGATTTCCGCTGCATCGAAATTCAATGTGGACTATGTGATGAAGCGGATCAAGGAATTGCTGCCGGCCTCTCCCCCTTACTTCGGGAAAGACCAGTGGACGGACAAGCCTGCACGTTTCTTTGTGAATGAGATCATCAGGGAAAAGATCTTGTTGTACTATGACAAGGAGATTCCCTACTCGGTGGAAGTGGCCGTGGAAGAGTTTAAGGAAGAACAGAAGAAGATTCAGATTCGTGCGATAATTTATGTGGAACGTGATTCGCAGAAGGGAATCATTATCGGTAAGCAGGGAAAGGCGCTGAAGAAGGTTGCTACTGAGGCTCGCCGTGAATTGGAGCATTTCTTTGGGAAGACCATTTACTTGGAAACGTATGTGAAAGTTGATAAGGATTGGCGCAGCTCGGATAAGGAATTGCGTAATTTCGGTTATCAGTTAGATTAAAGAGTATTCATGCGACTGGGATAGTCGTGAAAAAACAAGGTATTGAACTATGAGTAATTTAGTTGCAATTGTAGGACGCCCCAATGTGGGCAAGTCTACCTTATTTAACCGTCTGACGAAATCTCGTCGGGCTATTGTGAATGAAGAAGCGGGCACGACCCGCGACAGGCAATATGGCAAGTCTGAGTGGCAGGGCCGTGAGTTTTCCGTCGTAGATACCGGCGGATGGGTGGTAAATTCGGATGATATCTTCGAAGAGGAGATTCGTAAGCAGGTATTGCTGGCTGTGGATGAAGCGGACGTGATTCTGTTCGTGGTGGATGTGATGAACGGTGTGACTGATTTGGATATGCAGGTGGCGGCTATTCTGCGTCGTGCCAATAGTCCGGTGATTATAGTTGCCAACAAGACGGATAACCATGATTTGCAATATAACGCTCCTGAATTTTATAAACTGGGATTGGGCGATCCTTATTGTATTTCTGCTATTACGGGAAGTGGTACAGGGGATTTGATGGACTTGATTGTCAGCAAATTCAAGAAAGAAGCTTCTGAAATTCTGGATGACGAGATTCCTCGTTTTGCTGTTGTAGGACGCCCGAATGCCGGAAAATCTTCTATCGTGAACGCATTTATCGGTGAAGACCGTAACATCGTGACTGAGATTGCAGGAACAACACGCGACTCTATTTACACCCGTTACAACAAATTCGGATTCGACTTCTATCTGGTAGATACAGCCGGTATCCGTAAAAAGAACAAGGTAAATGAAGACTTGGAATACTATTCTGTAATTCGTTCGATTCGTGCCATCGAAGGATCAGATGTCTGCATTCTGATGTTGGATGCTACCAGAGGGGTGGAAAGCCAGGACTTGAATATCTTCTCGTTGATTCAGAAGAATCAGAAAGGGTTGGTAGTCGTTATCAATAAATGGGACTTGGTGGAAGACAAATCCGTTAAAGTGCAGAAGACTTTCGAAGAAGCTGTCCGCTCCCGTTTTGCTCCGTTTGTCGATTTTCCGATTATCTTTGCTTCCGCATTGACCAAACAGCGTATCCTGAAAGTGCTTGAAGAAGCCCGTAACGTATATGAGCACCGGACGACGAAGATTCCGACTGCCCGTTTGAACGAAGAAATGCTTCCGTTAATAGAGGCATATCCGCCTCCTTCAAACAAAGGCAAATATATCAAGATTAAATATATCACACAGTTGCCGAATACACAGGTGCCTTCATTTGTCTATTTCGCCAACTTGCCGCAATATGTAAAGGAACCCTACAAACGTTTCCTTGAAAATAAGATGCGTGAAAAATGGAATCTGACAGGTACTCCGGTTAATATTTATATTCGGCAGAAGTAAAGTTCACCACAGAGAGGACACAGAGAAATAATAAATCAAAGACACGGACTGTCTCAACTATATAAATATTATTGAGGCAATCCGTGTCTTCTTATAAAATAAAACTCTGTGTTCTCCGTGTCTTTTGCGGTGAACCTATTTCTCCAACTGAAAATCTTTACGACGCAGCACAAAGCTGTTGCTCAGATACTTTTCACGCACAATTTGATTCTCGGACAACTCTTCCGGTGTACCCTGGAAAAGAATCTTTCCTTCGAACAGCAGGTAGGCGCGGTCGGTGATACTAAGGGTTTCCTGTACGTTGTGGTCGGTAATCAGGATACCAATATTCTTGTCCTTCAGTTTCCACACGATTTGCTGAATGTCTTCTACAGCAATCGGGTCGACACCGGCAAAAGGTTCATCGAGCATGATGAATTTCGGGTCGATGGCAAGGCAGCGTGCAATCTCCGTGCGGCGGCGCTCACCACCAGACAACTGGTTACCTTTGTTCTTGCGTACCTTTTGCAGGCGGAATTCCGCTATCAGGCTTTCGAGTTTTTCCTTCTGGTATTCTTTGGGCTTGTTAGTCATTTCGAGCACGGCGGCAATATTGTCTTCCACGCTCATCTGGCGGAATACAGAGGCCTCCTGTGCAAGGTAACCGATTCCTGTCTGTGCCCGTTTGTAAACCGGATATTTGGTAATCTCTAGGTCGTCGAGGAAAATACGTCCTTCATTGGGAGTAATCAGCCCTACAGTCATATAGAATGAAGTCGTCTTGCCGGCACCGTTCGGCCCCAGCAAACCCACAATCTCACCTTGCTTCACATTGATGGAAACGTGGCTCACAACGGTTCGTTTACCGTACTTTTTCACCAAGTCTTCCGTGCGGAGCACCATCTTGCTTTCTTCCATATTCTAGTTATTTTGCGGCAAATGTAGTAAAAATAAGCTGAAATAATGTACATTTGCAGACAAATAGTGTGAGTTATGATAAAAGCATTGAGAACCGTCGGAAGATATTTCATGCTGATGGGACGGACTTTTTCCCGTCCTGAACGTATGCGTATGTTCTTCCGGCAATACCTTAACGAGTTGGAGCAACTAGGTGTGAACTCCATCGGCATCGTGCTGTTGATTTCGTTTTTCATCGGCGCGGTTATTACCATCCAGATCAAGTTGAATATCGAAAGTCCGTGGATGCCCCGCTGGACAGTGGGGTATGTGACACGTGAAATTATGTTGCTGGAATTTTCTTCCTCCATCATGTGTTTGATTCTTGCAGGAAAGGTAGGATCGAATATCGCTTCGGAATTAGGAACGATGCGGGTGACGCAGCAGATTGACGCGCTCGAAATTATGGGTATCAATTCGGCAAACTACCTGATTCTTCCTAAGATTACGGCGATGGTAACTGTGATTCCTATCTTAGTGACGTTCAGTATCTTTGCCGGAATTATCGGTGCCTTTTGCACCTGTTGGTTTGCCGGGGTGATGAATGCGGTCGATCTGGAATATGGATTGCAATATATGTTTGTGGAGTGGTTTATTTGGGCTGGTATCATCAAATCCCTCTTTTTCGCGTTTATTATTGCAAGTGTGTCTGCTTTCTTCGGATATACGGTAGATGGTGGATCGATTGCCGTGGGAAAGGCTTCTACGGATTCCGTAGTGTCCAGCAGCGTCTTGATTCTGTTTGCGGATTTGGTATTAACTAAACTTTTGATGGGATGATTGAGATTAAAGGGCTTTATAAATCGTTTGACGATAAGACGGTATTGAGTGACATCAATGCAGACTTTGAGAATGGAAAGACAAACTTGATTATCGGTCAGAGTGGCTCTGGTAAGACGGTATTGATGAAGTGTATTGTAGGATTGCTCACTCCGGAAAAGGGCGAAGTCTTGTATGACGGACGAAATCTGGTGATGATGGGGAAGAAGGAGAAGAAGATGCTTCGCAAGGAAATGGGAATGATTTTCCAGAGTGCCGCCCTTTTCGACTCTTTGTCGGTATTGGACAACGTGATGTTCCCTCTGAATATGTTCAGTAATGACACATTACGCGAGCGTACCAAACGGGCGATGTTTTGCCTGGATCGTGTGAATTTGGGAGAAGCGAAAGATAAGTTTCCGGGAGAAATCAGTGGGGGGATGCAGAAGCGTGTGGCTATTGCACGTGCGATTGCCCTGAATCCGCAATATTTGTTTTGTGATGAACCCAACTCGGGACTCGATCCGAAAACGTCATTGGTGATTGATGATCTGATTCACGATATTACTCAAGAATATAACATGACTACGATTATCAATACGCATGATATGAACTCTGTGTTGGGAATCGGCGAGAAGGTGATTTATATTTATGAAGGACATAAAGAATGGGAAGGAACGAAGGACGATATATTCACCTCTACCAACGAGCGCTTGAATAACTTTATTTTTGCTTCGGACTTGCTCCGCAAGGTGAAAGACCTCGAAGTGCGAAACATGGAAGGTTGAAACGCGAAAGGCTGGAATGAAGCAATAAAAAGAGATAAGGCAATAAAAAAACTTCTGTCATCGGGTGGCAGAAGTTTTTTTATTAGCTATGTAGCGTCGGCGATTAAGCTCTAGGTCTAGCTTCTTTAACTACCATAGTACGTCCCATGTACTCAGCTCCGTTCAATTCTGCGATAGCTTTAGCAGCTGCAGCATCGTCTTCCATTTCGATGAAAGCGAATCCTTTTGATTTACCGGTTTCACGGTCCATAACAACTTTAACTGATGATACTGCTCCGTAATCTTCCATCACTTGTTGCAGATCTCCTTCCTTAACACGATAGTTAAGGTTTCCAACATAAATGTTCATAATGAAAATGATAAAAATAAATAAATGAATAAAACTCTCTGGACAGATGGTTACTAATAAAAGGATTAAAACGACAGAGAGTTTACAAAAGCGTTTCTGGAACGGAAGTAAAAACCTTGTAATCAAATCGAGAAACTAATGGTCCATCAATCCGGAACAAAGAAAAGAATAATTTTTGGATTGACCATCTTTTTACAGTTTTAATTTGCGGAAAATGAGAAAAAAGGAAAACGATTGTTACAATGAAGTATTGTTTATCAGCGATTTGTTAAGTATGTATTCTAAATAGATACGAAATAAATCAGCAATGTCTTTTGAAATTTAAAAGATTAGCACTAATTTTGCACCTTCTTTGAGTATAGAACAAAGTATAAATCAAATAAATAATTGTCAGAATGAACGTT
>CAMQVH010000086.1 GCA_947038155.1 uncultured Bacteroides sp.
TTAAAGGGTGAATAACCAAAGGATGAAGCCGAAGAAGGCGATTGTGGAAAGGATAGCCACGATTATGCCTATCGCCACTCGGAACACTCCGTTTATTATCTCTCTTACGATACCCCAAAGGATGCCTAACACCCAAAGGGCGGTGCGCACGATTAGGGTGCATATCGCAAGCCCCATGTATTGCGTCATTTGTCTGAAGTATACCGTTGCTGTCATAGCCGTATCATTTGTTAAGTTCCACGATGCTGTCAATCCTGCCGTAAAGGAAATTGCGGAGTGCGGTCTTGTCGGTAGCCTTGTATTCCGCCCAATGTCCGTATTGCTTCACGATGTAGGTTCGGAGAATGTCGGAGAAGTCAAACCTCCAGCCTTGCAAGGGGACTGCGCTCTTGAAATAGGTGTTGCTGTTCACTTTTTCGGTGAGCCAATCCTTTTCTTCTCGGTTCATCTGCCCTCCGTTGTTCAGTTTCTCACGTAGGATGTAAACCTTGCTGCCTTTCAGTGCGTCCAATGTCGGCACTTCCCAAGCCACGAATTTTGTTGCTATTGCTGTTCTCATATCCGTTTTGTTTTTGATTTTTTATTTTAATGCGGATTCAAGAGCTGAGGGAGTTGAGTTTCAAACTATCTTATCTGCCTCTCGTTTATCCGACATTTTTTTTAATGCGTCTTTCTGTCGCATCGGTCGTTTTCGTTTCGGGTGCCTAAAAAGGTAGGGATTAGGGAATGCAAGGTTTTTCGGGAAAAATACTACCCACAGGGCTGGAGATTTTTCCCGAAAACAGGAGGCTTGACCTTGCTTTCCCGTCAAATCCCGGAGTTACCTTTGCGCCCAGAACGGAAATGACTGCCTGATGCGGCGCACTGAAAGGCGCGAAAATGGAGGTAAACGGAAGTAGAGGCAGATTAGACAGAAAACTTCAAAAGAGAAATCCGTGAAAAAAGGAAGTCTCCCCCCAAAAAGGACATAGCCGGTAGCGTGAAACCGGGCAAACCACCTGCAAGGAAGTATGGTTCTATCTGTCTGGTCAGACGTGTCGGGGCGGGCAGATAAAATCATTCTTCCCGGTTTGCCTGCTGTGGGTGACGGGTTGTTCCATTTATGGACAAGCGGTCATACACGGCTTTCCGCTTCCGGCTAAAAGGAACAGCGAAAAAGAAAAATCATCTGAAAAACCGTAAAAGCTCCTCTTTGGCATAAGCATAAAAGAAATGGGCCTTGCCTCATCAGTCTAAACTGTTGTTTAGCGTGAGGCAAAGCCCTTTTCTCCGCTTATGCGATAGTTGGCACACGTTCGTTCAAAATCCTTTTGTACGATGGTGTGCCGACGAATAAAGCCGCTTTTACGGAAAAACTTGTATGAGATAGAAAAAAATCAGGGAGATTCATATCAAAATCTCCCGTTTTATTGTTACTTTTGCATACGAAGAGTTCTTTGAAGGTTACGCAACGCGCAGAAGAATAATGCAGCAGATAACTAACTAAATCGTAACCTATTACTATCATGAGCGATTAACATACGCTCATTTCCAATAAAATACACTCTTTTCGTAACTTCGAATTGCAAAGATACTAATTGTTGAGAAGCCCACATGATTTTATCGGTGAGCCTAAATGTGCGTGTGTATCTTTTCATATTTTTCACTGGTATTAATGGAGTACAACATTTCCTTTTGAAAAGGGACGTGAATCTCCTATACCTTACTATGAAGGCATTACAAATTGGTTAATAATAAGTTTCTATGTAATTATTTTATTCAGGAATAATCAATAACAAATATAATTACTCCTTCACTAAGTAGATCGTATCACCATGAATTTTCATTCGGGTTTGCGTCATGGTTTCAATGGCTTTCAAGGCTTCACTGACATGATCACCCAGCATTAATTTGCCATAAAGTTTATTAGCTGACATCTTATCATCAAACAGAATAGTCACTCCGTAATAATGACTGAGCCGTTGGGCTACAGACTCTACACTTTCACCGGCAAGGTTTATCATCCCTTGCATCCAGCAAGTATATTCATCGGTATTTACTAACCGTTTCTCAGCAAAACCACCCTCCTGCAAATTTACCAGTTCATTCGGTTTCATGCGCACCCTATCATTGTTGGACGTTTTGAGTTCTACCGAACCTTGTACCAACACAACCTGCGAATCCGAAACATCGTAATTGTTCACATTAAATTTGGTTCCAAGCACCTTCACTCTAAAATTATCAGAATTAACTAAAAAAGGATGCTCCGCATCGTGTGCCACATCGAAGTAGGCCTCACCTTTCACGTATACCTCACGGTACTCGCCATTAAAACGTTTGGGATAACGGACAACAGTACGCGAATTGGCTATGATTCTGGTACCATCTGCCAACATCAACGTCATCTTTTCGCCAACAGGCACTTCGACCTCTTCATCGTAAACATCAGCCATCATTTCCATAACTTCCGCACGATGCAAACCGTCCGTTGTATTCTCCCCGATTATATATTTAATACCTATTAAAAGAAGCAGCGTCGCAGCCACCGAGCCGACACACATCATAATGCGCCTCTGCCTGGATTTACGCTCTTGTTGGTGCATTTTCAAAAAAGCTCTTTTCTTAATGGCGGAGATATCTATCTCAGCCGGAGTGCTATGTTGTACGAACGACTTCAACTTGATGTCATCCGGCAAATCACCATATTTATAATCATTTATATCTTTATCCATCTTCAATTCTTTTTATCCTTTCAATTTCTTTTTCCTGCAAACAATCTTTTCACCTAAAACTTCTTTCTATTTATAAAGACGCAGAGGTTGAATTTATCTATAGGGCTAATTCCCACTTTTTTTCTTTCAGTGCTGTTTTTTTTCTGAATCACCCGCCTACAAGTCTCTTTCGCAAAGCATTCATAGCATACCCTATATGGTAGTTCACTGTAGGAAGTGAAATTTGCAACATACGCGCAATTTCCGCATAAGGCATTTGTTCCAGTTTTGCCAGGAAGAATACATGCTTGCACTTGGGCGGCAAACTATTGATTGCTTCATTCAAACACTGTATCTCTTCGCGCGAAAGCATATCATCCATCGGAGTCTGCATATCGGGGAAAGAGAAATTCTGAAGTTCTTCAAAAGAGATCTCCTGATTACCCTTCACCTCTTTACGCAAATAAGAGATTGATTTACGATAAACAATCGTATTCAACCAACTCGACATACTGGCAATTTCCAAAAGCGTCTTACGTAGTTTCCACACTTCAAAGAAAACATCGCCTACCACTTCTTCAGCCATTTCCTTATTACCAAGAATACCAAAGGCATGATAGTATAACCTCTTCGAATATCGGTTCATAAAACTGTTAAAAGCCAGTTCATCCCCTTTGGAAATCAACAAAAGTTCTCTTTCCAGGTCTTCCATTTAATTAGATTACTATTTTATATATTGACAGGCGCAGAATTCTTATGTATTATATAGGTCAAGTCCCATAATATTAACTTTCTTTATCAATTGGCATATTCTCCCGCAACAATGAAAAGAAGTATATCATCACTCGGTAAACGAAGTTTGATATAGTTCTTCCACACTTAACAGCTACCATCTGGTTCTTACAGAACGAGCTTTTTAGTTTTGCTACAGTTCTTCTCCATAAAGACACAAATTATCTTGCCATTTTATAGATTTCATTGCCCGCCATCAAGAAAGCACCGACTCCATAAACTTCCGTCATATCACGGGTCACTTTCTTCGGGTCGGCACCGATTTGCTGTACGTAGCCCAGTTTTCCATCCGGTTCTACAGCCGATAACAATGCCTTCCATCCCTTTATCATCACAGGAAGATAAGTCACCTTATCCAATAACCCCTCATTGATGCCGTAAGCAATGGAATAAACAATAAAAGTTGTACAGCTAGTCTCCGGTGACGGATAAGAGGCAGGGTCTAACAGACTTGCGTGCCAGAATCCATCAGGATGCTGCAATCCGGCAACACGTGTAGCCAGTCTCACAAACAGTTCCTCATAGAATTTGCGGTTCTTGTCTTTTCGAGGTAACTCTTTCAATATTTCAACCAGACCACCAAGCACCCAACCATTACCACGACCCCAAAAGACTTTCTTTCCATTAGCTTCACGCTTATCAAAATAGCGCCAGTCACGATAGAATAGATTTTCTTCCTTATCGAACAAGTAATCATAAGTCGACTTATACTCACGGTTCATAAACTTGATGTATTTCTTGTCTCCGGTCAGCATATACAGTTTGGCATATACAGGAGGAGCCATGAAGAGGGCATCACACCAAGTCCAGCGTTCCAAAGTTTTCAAGTCACCTTCCACTAATTTGAAACTGCCTCCAGAAGGATGATTGATAATCCATTCCGTACGAGCCAATGTTGGTACAATCATCGCTTCATCCTTATATTTGCGATATAAATCCAAAAAGGATTGTGACACGGCAATATCATCAGCATGATAAAACCGTTTGTCCGGCTGCCAGCAATTCCGGCGACCTATACGGATAAGCCACTTATAGTAAGTATCATCACCGTCTTCTTTTTCAGCCAATTCCGCCCAATCCACCATGCCGACATAAAGAGCGCCTTGCGGCCAGTTCAAGTCGTCATGTTCAGGGGCGGGGTGTGGATTGGCAATCTGCCAATCCGCCACCTTTCGCATGATAGACTTAACTTCGGACTTTTGGAAAGGGATTTCTACCGCTCTCACGAAAACACTGCATAAAAGGTATGCGCCTAACAAGAATATCTTTCTCATATTATCAATTCTTTACTTTCAGTCTATCAATTCCAATTTCACCTTTTTATCCTTCACTTGTACATAATAAGTACCTTTTTCCAAAAAGCGTTTACCGTCTCCATCAATAAAGCCCAAGTCACGTAATAAATCCACTTCAAATCTGAAAGTTCTGGTTTCACCGGCCCTAATCGTTTGCTTCTCAAAATATTTCAATTCTTTTACCGGACGGGTAATCGTTGAATAAGGGTCTGTAATGAACCAATGGACAGTTTCCGCACCATCCCTGTCGCCTGTGTTAGTCACCGCAACTTCTACTGACAGTTTATCTCCCCTTTTTAGTTGAGTAGCAGATGCCTTGAGGTCGCCATACTCAAAAGTAGTGTAGCTCAATCCATGTCCGAACTCATAGAGCGGTTCTATCGTCAGGTCTTGATACTTGCCCTGATGAGGACGGGCACTCTGCCGCCGATTATAATAGATGGGAATCTGTCCGGTTGCATACGGAAAAGTAATGGGCAACTTGCCGGAAGGATTGATTCTTCCTGTCAAAATGCCCGCAAGCGGTTTGCCTCCGGCAATGCCCGGTTGCCAGATTTCAACAATGGCGTCACAAACCGGCTCCAGACGGCAAAGTTCCAACGGACGTCCGTTGGAGAGAATCAGCACAATCGGTTTGCCGGTCTTCTTCAGTTCCATCGCTAATTTCTCCTGTATCTTCGGCAAGGCAATGGAAGCACGCGAAGCATTCTCCCCGCTCCAGTTCCGCTTTTCACCTAGACAAAGCAGGATGACATCCGCCTTCCCGGCCGTAGCGACAGCTTCGGCAAAGCCCGATTCATCCTTACCGTCAAAGTCGCATCCTTTGGCATACAGCAGTTGTGACGGGTCTTTCAGTTCCAGTTTCAGCCCGTCATAAATTCCTACCACATCACCGTCCTTGCCGTGAGCCGTCCAGGATCCTAACAAGTTCCAGCGATTTTTACCTAACGGGCCTTTATTATTCAGATTCTTTCGAACAGTCTCTGAATAAATAAATATGTACTTACTATGTTTCTCGATATAATCTAAGATATCTTTAACCGTAGTATTCTCATATTGAACTGAGAATAAATCTTCTTCGGAGTCCCAACTGATAGAATTTGCCCCGAATGAAGACATTGGAATCATAAAAAAGACGTTTATTATGCAAAAAAGCTTAAGTCTTTTCTTCAGATGTGAAAAAATAGTTTTCTTTACCATAAAAATTTCTTTTTAGGTTAACAATTTTGGATTTATTGATTTAACGAAGGAATTAATATCGGGTAAATACGCCAATATTTATCCGATTTTTTGTGTGTCATAATATTATTTGTTCTCCATAGGCATATATATTCAAAAGATTAATTAATAAGTTACTATTTATTCAAGTATATACTAGTATCACTTCTTTCTATCGTAAATGGCAATGTCTGCCGGATACATTCAATCACTTCATCTATATCATCCTTTAAATCGAGTTTTCCATAAACTTTCTCACTACCAACACTGGGATCACATTGTATGGATATACCATAGTAAATACTTAGTTTTTGAATAATCTGAGACAATTCATTACCATTCAATAACATAATTCCATCTACCCAGCTAATATATTCAGCTACATCTACCCTCTTTTGGGAAGTTATTGCGCCATCAGCTATATTCAACAAATCATTAGGGGTCAATTGTGCCTTTTTCTCATTTTTATCAGTCACTTCCACAGAGCCTTCTACCAACACGATATTAGTTGTCCCTCCTTTATAATTGGAAATACTAAACTTTGTACCTAACACTCGTAAATTAAAACCATCCGACTCCACGATAAAAGGATGTTTCTTATCATGAGCAACCTCTAGAAACACCTCTCCCTGAGCATATATCTTACGAATGTCACCTTTAAAACGACGAGGATAAACGACTTTAGACTGAGAATTTACTACTAAACGAGTCCCATCTGACAACTCTATTCTTGCTCTCTTTCCAGGAGGAACAAGCAACTGATTATATTCTTGTTCATCCCTTGCCTTTTCCCCTTCTTCTTTAATAACCTGAGAATTAACCGCAACCTTTCCTTCTTTTGAATATTTGATAAAGGCATCTTCGTCTAAGTTCAATTGTTCTTTAGCAGTTATAAGAGTTACTTCATCAACAGTCTGGCTATCCATTCCTTCTGCAATAGCCTGCAAATCAACATCAACAATAGTTGTTTGATTCAGAAAATAAATTGTTGATATACAAATCAAAACAGAAGCAGCAATAGAAGCGGAAGTTATCAATAAATAGTTCCGTCTGCGTTTCTTTTCACCTTCTCGTATTTTTATGCGCGTTTTCTCTATAATGGAAGAAGCATTAATTTTTTCTTGTTCGCAGCTTTCCCAAAAGAATCTCAACGTCTCACCTTCAGGCGTAGTGGTAAAATCATCCTCAAGTTTTTCCTGAGAATTCAGTTTACCAAATAATCCTGCAAGGCGAAAGTATTCTTTCAAGTTCATATTTTTTTTAATGTTGTTCTATTATTAAAGACGCAACCTCAAAAAAAATCTCCTAACCTAAAACAAACTTTTTTTCAATTTTATCAAAAGAAATACGAAAAGCAGAATAATACAGCCATCAAACGTCCGCCAATCAGAGATATAATATAAGAGCCTGTTTAAATTCTCTTCAGTCATAATATTATAACTCTTACCCCAGCTTTTCTTGTCGCGTCCGTCTGTAGCTGGCGGAAGGGGTATTAACAGTTGCGCTCTTGGCTATTAATAGAAAACTTCCCGC
>CAMQVH010000087.1 GCA_947038155.1 uncultured Bacteroides sp.
TGTAAACTTAAAAAGATTGAACGGATACAAAGTTACTATACTTTTCCTTATCTTTCTCATGATGTGGGGTAAAACATACCTTTTTTTCCATATCTTTGCCCGATATGTGACAAAAATGAAGTAGTGAAATGGCAAAGATTGCAAAGAAACTAACAGATTTAGTAGGGAATACCCCTTTGATGGAACTTTCCGGTTATAGCGAAAAGTATGGTCTTAAACAAAATATTATTGCTAAACTGGAGTCTTTTAATCCGGCGGGAAGTGTGAAAGACAGGGTGGCTCTTTCGATGATTGAAGATGCGGAGGCTCGTGGAGCATTGAAACCCGGTGCAACGATTATTGAACCGACAAGTGGAAATACAGGTGTCGGACTGGCAATGGTGGCTACTATTAAAGGATATCATCTGATATTGACTATGCCCGAAACGATGAGTCTGGAACGGCGGAATCTGTTGAAAGCGTTAGGTGCGGAAATTGTATTGACGGATGGACGGGGCGGGATGGCTGCTTCCATTGCCAAAGCGGAGGAGTTGCGCGACAGTATTCCCGGTTCGGTGATTTTGCAACAGTTTGAGAATCCTGCCAATGCTGCTGTGCATGAACGGACAACGGGTGAAGAAATTTGGAGGGATACAGACGGTGAAGTGGCCGTTTTTGTAGCCGGAGTTGGTACTGGGGGAACAGTCTGCGGGGTAGCCCGTGCTTTGAAGAAACATAATCCGAATATTTATATTGTTGCTGTAGAACCGGCATCGTCTCCTGTGTTGACAGGGGGCGAGGCGGCTTCGCATCGTATTCAAGGTATTGGAGCGAATTTTATCCCGAAGCTTTATGATGCTTCGGTGGTGGATGAAGTGATAGGCGTGCCAGATGATGAAGCGATTCGTGCAGGGCGTGAGTTAGCGGCAACAGAAGGTCTGTTGGCGGGTATTTCTTCGGGAGCAGCTGTGTATGCCGCCCGTCAACTGTCACAACGCCAGGAATTTAAGAACAAAAAAATAGTAGCGTTGTTACCTGATACGGGAGAACGTTATCTGTCTACCGAGTTATTTGCATTTGACGCGTATCCGTTGGATTGATTCATTAATTATATCCCGAACTATATGGTAAGAATTATAATAGCATTACTTTTTTGTTTTCCGGTTGCCATTTGTGCGCAGACTTATCAGCAGTTGTCTGAAAAAGCAATCGAATGTATTGAGAACGATAGTCTTTCCCAAGCCGAAGAACTTTTGATTAAGGCTTTGAAGCTAGAACCGAAAAACGGAAAGAATGCGCTGCTCTTTTCTAACTTAGGATTGGTTCAGCGTCGTTTAGGCGAGTTTGATAAAGCATTGGAATCTTATTCTTTTGCACTGAACTTTGCTCCTTTGGCAGTCCCTATTTTGCTCGACCGTGCCGCCATTTATATGGAAATGGGAAAAATAGACCGTGCTTATACGGATTATTGCCAGGTGTTGGACGAGGATAAGCAGAACAAAGAAGCTTTGTTGATGCGTGCTTATATTTATGTGCTCCGCCGCGATTATCCGGCTGCACGGATAGATTATAACCGTTTGTTGGAGATTGAACCTCAGAGTTATAGCGGCCGTCTCGGGTTGGCTACTCTGGAGCAGAAAGAAGGAAAGTTCCGGGAAGCTCTTGAAATATTGAATAAGATGCTTGCGACCACTCCTGAAGATGTGACGCTCTATATTGCCCGTGCCGATGTGGAACGTGAGATGAAACATGAAGATTTGGCGTTGGTCGATTTGGAGGAAGCCATCCGGCTGGATGCTGCCTCGGCTGATGCTTATCTGTTGCGTGGAAATATCTACCTGGCACAGAAGAAGAAAGGATTGGCAAAAGCTGACTTTGAAAAAGCTATTTCATTGGGAGTGCCTCCGGCTGATTTGCACGAGCAATTGCGACAATGTAAGTGAAGTTATCAATAAGGCAACTATATTTTTCCGGTTTACATAGGTTAGAGTTTTTGTTATAGACATTAGTTCGTTCCACAGTTGTTTCCCTTTAGTTCCATATATGTGGAACGGAAAGATAACATTAGTGGAACGAATAATCATTAACCAGGCGACTCGTTAATATATACTATTCAAGAATTTCTTTTATTCTACGAACTGTCTAATCAGATTTACGAAGTCCTTTCCATATTTCTTTTTTTTGTGTTCGCCGATACCACTGATTTCTCCAAACTCTTCGATGGTGGTGGGACGTGAGATGCAAAGCAGATGCAACACTTTGTCTGACAGGACGATATAGGCGGGCAAAGCTTCCTGATCGGCAAGCCGTTTTCTTAATCCTCGCAATGCCTCGAACAAATCTTGGCTTTCGCCGCCTGTCGCACCGAAGGGGAGTTCTTTGGTGATAACCACTTTTTTCTTTTTTCCTTTTCGGGTAACAGCTTCCTCATGCTGGATAACTGCCAATGTAGCTTGTGCTCTTCCGAAAAGAATATCGCTTCCGCTTGACGTTATCTTGAGATGGTTATTCTCATTATAAGCAATCTCGAAATAACCGAGTTGGAGCATCTGGAGCAGATAATCCTGCCAGTCACGAGGTGGAATGTCGCGTCCGACACCAAAAGTTTTAAGTTCCTGGTATCCTTTTCCGGTCACTTCCACGGAGTAGTTTCCACGAAGAATATCAATCAATATGCTTGTGCTGATTTGTTGTTCTGCACGTGCGATGGCACTTAATGCTTTTTGTACAATGACTGTGCCGTCAAACCGTTGAGGGGGATTTTTGCAGACATCGCAGTTGCCGCAGTCTTCGGTAGTTGTTTCTCCGAAATAACTCAGCAGGATTCTTCTCCGGCAAATATCCGCTTCCGCATACTGCTGCATACGTTGCAGCTTTTCAATATTGATGTTCTGCTGGTTACTCTCCGTGGCAAACTTGGTCAGCAATATCAAATCACCTAAAGAATAAAACAATACAGTGTCACTTGGCAGACCGTCACGTCCGGCACGTCCTATCTCCTGATAAAAACTTTCTATACTTTTAGGCAGGTTGTAGTGGATTACCCAACGGACATTCGACTTGTCGATACCCATGCCGAAAGCAATCGTGGCGCATACTACCTGAATCCGGTCATTGATAAAATCGTCCTGCGTTTCCTCCCTTTGCTGCGTAGGCAATCCGGCATGATAAACCCCGCAACGAATCCCCTGCTTCTGCAACATCTGAGCTACTGTCTCCGTCTTGTTACGGCTCATACAGTAAATAATCCCGCTTGTTCCCTCATGGCGGCGGATAAATTCAAGGATAGCTTTGTTCTTTTCCTTTGCCTGGAATCCGCGCTTTACCGTCAGACTGATATTGGGACGGTCAAAAGAGGATATAAAAGTACGGGGTTCGACAAGATGAAGTTGGCGAATGATGTCTCCGCGGGTAATTTTATCTGCGGTGGCAGTCAAAGCGATGATCGGTACTTGTGGAAATTGCTGGTGGAGAACTCCCATTTGAGTATATTCCGGGCGAAAATCGTGTCCCCATTGCGAAATACAATGGGCTTCGTCAATAGCGAACAGGGAAATATGCATATCTCGCAATAAATAATCTTTCTCCGCCAGCAATTTCTCCGGTGAAATGTAGAGCAACTTCAACCGTCCCTCAATGCAGGCACGGCGCAGATTGGCATTTTCTGTTTCGTCATTACTGCTGTTCAACGCTCCGGCAGCAATTCCGTTTGCCAACAATGCTTCCACCTGGTCTTTCATTAATGAAATCAACGGGGATACTACAACGGCAGTGCCCTCACTAAGTAAGGCGGGAAGCTGGTAGCAGATGGACTTTCCCCCGCCAGTAGGCATTAGCACTAATGCATCCTTCTTATGGAGGATGTGGCGGATGATGTCTTCTTGCTGGGGACGGAAACTGTCGTATCCGAAATATTTCTTTAGAGTTTCTCTCATGGATGCTTGTTTTAACTTGCTGCAAAGGTACGTTTTTCTTTTGCAATTTCCGCAATGTGTAGATTTCAGTTTCCGAGATGAAATATAAAAAGGTTAAAGTTTCTTATTATTCGAACTTATTCCTTCTTTTTCAATGTTTTTGATTGTTTTATTAGAAAAAAATGCACAAAATAATTGTGTGTTTAAAAAAAAAGTAAGACATTTGTAACATGTTATGTTGCAAATGAGCAATTAATAACAGATGAACGAACCCTAACCAGTTAATTCAATGAGTGATTTAGAGAACAAAAAAACGGAAGAAACTCCGAAAAAACGTCCCTACAATTTGAGGGAAAAGAAAGAAAAGAAGGCTGCATACAGGTCTTTAATTAGGCCGGAATTGGCAGACGAGTTGTATGACAAGATACTGAATATCATTGTTGTACAGAAGAAATACAAGGATCCTGACTATTCAGCTAAGGATTTGGCGAAAGAATTGAAGACAAATACCCGTTACCTTTCTGCAGTGGTAAATTCACGCTTTGGCATGAACTATTCTTGCCTGTTGAATGAATACAGAGTAAAAGATGCTTTGCATTTATTGACTGACAAACGTTATGCCGACAAAAATGTGGAAGAAATTAGTGCTATGGTTGGCTTTGCAAATCGTCAATCTTTTTACGCTGCATTTTACAAAAACGTAGGTGAGACTCCTAATGGATACCGCAAAAAACATTTGGAAAACAAAAAGTAATTGCGCATATCGAGATTAATCGAAAGGAATTACCTCTAAATGAAAGATTTTGGAGATGATTCCTTTTCTTGTTTTAATTAATCAACACTAGCATTATGAATAAACATCTTATTTCAATGGCGGTAGCCGCTACGATTCTGACATCGTGCGGCGGAGCCAAAACAACAACTGCCGAGGCAGATAAATTTGATTATACAGTGGAACAATTTGCAGACTTACAGATTTTGCGTTATAAAGTTCCCGGATTTGAGGAACTGACGCTAAAACAGAAGGAACTGATTTATTACCTGACAGAGGCTGCTCTGGAGGGAAGGGATATTCTGTTTGACCAGAATGGAAAATATAATTTGAGAATCCGTCGGATGCTCGAAGCAGTATATACAAACTATCAGGGAGATAAAACAACGCCTGATTTTAAAAATATGGAGGTGTATCTGAAAAGAGTATGGTTCTCCAATGGTATTCATCATCACTATGGTGCGGAGAAGTTTGTGCCCAACTTCTCGCAGGAATTCTTGAAACAGGCTGTACTCGGTATAGATGCCAAGTTGCTGCCGTTGGCGAAAGGGCAGACTGCCGAACAATTTTGTGCCGAACTGTTTCCGGTGATTTTCGATCCGACTGTTATGCCGAAACGGGTAAACCAGGCAGATGGCGAAGATCTTGTGTTGACCTCTGCTTGTAACTATTATGACGGAGTGATGCAGAAAGAGGCAGAGAGTTTTTATAGCGCCCTGAAAGACCCGAAAGATGAAACACCGGTTTCTTACGGGCTGAACAGTCGGCTGGTCAAAGAAAACGGAAAGTTGGAGGAGAAAGTTTGGAAAGTAGGCGGACTCTATACACAGGCAATAGAGAAGATTGTTTATTGGTTGAAAAAAGCGGAAGGTGTAGCGGAGAATGAGGCACAGAAGGCTGTTATCACCAAGCTGATTCAATTCTATGAAACAGGCAATCTGAAAGATTTCGATGAATACGCCATTCTCTGGGTGAAAGACCTTGATTCACGCATCGACTTTGTGAATGGATTTACTGAAAGTTATGGCGATCCGTTGGGTATGAAAGCGAGCTGGGAGTCTTTGGTGAATTTCAAAGATTTGGAATCAACTCACCGCACAGAGATAATCAGTAGCAATGCGCAGTGGTTTGAAGATCATTCTCCGGTAGATAAATCTTTCAAGAAAGAAAAGGTAAAAGGGGTATCGGCTAAAGTGATTACTGCCGCTATCCTTGCAGGTGATCTTTACCCGGCAACGGCTATTGGCATCAATCTGCCGAATGCAAACTGGATTCGTGCTCACCACGGTTCTAAATCGGTGACAATCGGAAATATAACAGATGCTTATAATAAAGCCGCTCATGGAAACGGATTCAACGAAGAATTTGTTTATAGCGATGCGGAAATACAACTGATCGATGCTTATTCTGATTTAACGGATGAGCTGCATACGGACTTGCACGAATGTTTGGGACACGGTTCCGGTAAGTTACTTCCGGGTGTAGATCCTGATGCTTTGAAAGCATACGGCTCTACCATCGAAGAGGCGCGTGCCGATTTGTTCGGATTGTATTATGTAGCTGACCCCAAGCTGGTGGAACTGGGACTTCTCTCTTCTCCCGATGCTTATAAAGCTCAATATTATACTTATCTGATGAACGGTCTGATGACGCAGTTGGTACGTATCGAACCGGGAAATACAGTGGAAGAAGCTCACATGCGCAACCGCCAATTGATAGCCCGTTGGGTATTTGAGCAGGGGGCTGCCGATAAAGTGGTAGAATTGGTGAAGAAAGACGGAAAGACTTATGTGGTTATCAATGACTATCAGAAAGTACGTGAGCTTTTCGGCGAATTGTTGGCTGAAATTCAGCGAATCAAATCGACAGGTGACTTTGAAGGTGCCCGTTCATTGGTAGAAAACTATGCCGTAAAAGTAGATCCGGCTTTACATGCAGAAGTTCTGGAACGTTATAAGAAATTGAATCTGGCTCCTTATAAAGGTTTTGTGAATCCGAAATACGAACTGATGACAGATGAAAACGGAAACGTTACGGATGTCACGGTTTCTTATGATGAAGGTTATGTAGAACAAATGATGCGTTACAGCACTGATTATTCTCCGCTGCCTTCCATAAACAACTGATCTGAAATGGATATTAAAGAACAATTGAAAGATATCAAGACACAGCTCCGTCTCTCTATGAACGGGGCTGTGTCTCAAAGTATGCGCGAGAAGGGGCTGGTTTATAAACTCAATTTCGGAGTGGAACTGCCTCGTATCAAGATGATTGCCGAAGGTTACGAAAAGAATCATGACTTGGCGCAGGCTTTATGGAAAGAGGAAATTCGCGAGTGTAAGATTCTGGCGGGAATGCTTCAGCCGATCGAAACGTTTTATCCCGAGATAGCCGATATTTGGGTGGAAAACATCCGGAATATCGAAATAGCAGAACTGACTTGTATGAATCTCTTCCAGCATTTACCGTATGCTCCGGCCAAATCTTTTCACTGGATTGCCGACGAACAGGAGTATGTGCAGACTTGTGGTTTCCTGACTGCCGCCCGTCTTCTGATGAAGAAAGGGGATATGACTGAACGTGCCTCCGGCGAATTGCTCGACCAAGCGATTTGTGCGGTACATTCCGACAGCTATCATATTCGTAATGCTGCTTTGCTGGTTATCCGCAAATATATGCAGCATAGTGAGGAACATGCTTTTCAAGTATGCCGCTTGGTGGAAGGTATGGCTGATTCTACCTTGGAAGGAGAGCAAATGCTCTACAATATGGTGAAAGAGGAGCTTGCTGTAGACTAATCTTATTTCCATG
>CAMQVH010000088.1 GCA_947038155.1 uncultured Bacteroides sp.
AAATATTTGAAATGGACAAAATAATAGGATTGGGCAACGCCCTGGTAGACGTACTTGCAACCCTAAAGGATGATACGCTCTTGGATGAAATGGGATTACCCAAAGGAAGCATGCAACTCATTGATGATGCTAAGTTACAACAGATTAACTCGGAATTTTCGCAAATGAAAACCCATTTGGCAACGGGCGGATCGGCTGGAAATGCCATCCTTGGCCTGGCTTGTCTGGGTGCCGGAACTGGTTTTATCGGAAAAGTGGGAAATGATCATTATGGAGAATTTTTTCGAAAAAATCTTCAGAAAAACAATATTGAAGACAAATTATTGCTCTCGGAACAGTTGCCTTCCGGAGTTGCGTCCACTTTTATTTCGCCGGACGGGGAACGTACTTTCGGAACTTATCTGGGGGCGGCCGCTTCTTTGAAAGCAGAAGACCTGACTCTCGAGATGTTTAAAGGGTATGCATACCTGTTTATAGAAGGATACTTGGTTCAAGACCACGAAATGATTCTTCATGCCATTGAATTGGCGAAAGAAGCGGGTTTGCAGATCTGCCTTGACATGGCAAGCTATAATATTGTGGCGAATGATCTGGAATTTTTCTCCTTGTTAATAAATAAGTATGTAGATATTGTTTTTGCGAATGAGGAAGAGGCGAAAGCATTTACAGGCAAGGAACCGGAAGAGGCTTTGGGAATCATTGCCAAGAAATGCAGCATCGCTATCGTAAAGGTGGGCGCAAACGGCTCTTATATTCGCAAGGGTACGGAAGAAATTAAAGTTGCCGCTATCCCGGTTAGGAAAGTGGTGGATACCACTGGTGCGGGCGATTATTTTGCTTCCGGTTTTTTATATGGTTTGACGTGTGGATATTCGCTGGAGAAGTGTGCTAAAATAGGTTCTATTCTTTCGGGAAATGTTATCCAGGTAATCGGAACAACAATACCGGAGGAACGTTGGAATGAAATTAAGTTAAATATTAACAGGATTCTGGCGGAATAACCAGGGATTGAGTTACTTTTACAACTCATTTACAGGAAAAGAAGTATGAAAAAATTGCAGAATGGACGGGTCGCTCTTATTGTAGTGGCTGTTGTGGCTATCGTAGCTTTCTTTAGTTTCAAGAGTGGCGACGACCGCAATTTCCAGGTTGCCAAGAATCTGGATATATTCAATGCGATAGTGAAGGAACTGGATATGTTCTACGTAGACACGATCGACCCGAACAAGACAATTCGGGAAGGCATTGACAATATGCTTTATTCGCTGGACCCTTATACTGAATATTATCCGGAAGAAGACCAGAGTGAGTTGGAACAGATGGTGAAAGGTAGCTTTGGAGGAATTGGTTCCCTTATTACTTATAGTACAAAGCTGAAACGCTCCATGATTGCCGAACCGTTTGAAGGCACGCCGGCAGCAAAGGCGGGATTGAAAGCCGGGGATGTTTTGATGGAGATTGACGGTGTGGACCTTGCAGGTAAGAATAATGGGGAGGTCAGCCAGATGTTGCGCGGACAGGCAGGTACGAGCTTTAAACTGAAAGTTGAACGTCCGAATGCTAAAGGCGAGCGTACGCCGATAGAATTCACGATTGTACGTGAATCTATCCAGACGCCTGCGATTCCTTATGCTGATGTATTGGATAATCATGTAGGGTATATTAATCTGAGTACTTTCTCCGGTAATCCCTCGAAAGATTTCAAGAAGGCATTTCTTGATTTGAAGAAAAAGGGAGCTACTTCATTGGTAATCGACCTTCGGAATAATGGTGGTGGTTTACTGGATGAGGCTGTGGAAATAGCCAACTATTTCCTGCCGCGCGGAAAAGTGATTGTTACGACAAAAGGTAAAATCAAACAGGCCAGTAATACATATAAGACTTTACGTGAACCGTTGGATTTGGATATTCCGATTGCCGTGTTGGTAAATAGCGGTACGGCTTCCGCTTCCGAAATCCTGTCGGGTTCTTTGCAGGATCTTGACCGTGCAGTGATTGTCGGCAACCGTACTTTTGGAAAAGGATTGGTACAGGTTCCCCGTTCCCTGCCTTATGGCGGAATGATGAAGGTGACTACTTCCAAATATTACATTCCAAGCGGACGTTGCGTGCAGGCTATCGACTATAAGCACCGCAATGAAGACGGAAGTGTAGGCGCTATTCCGGACAGCCTGACCAAGGTGTTCCATACAGCGGCAGGGCGTGAAGTGCGCGATGGCGGCGGTGTGATGCCGGATGTTATTGTCAAGCAGGAAAAGTTGCCGAACATCTTGTTTTATCTGGTGCGTGACAACCTGATTTTCGATTATGCCACTCAATATTGTCTGAATCATCCTACCATCGTGACTCCTGAGAAGTTTGAAGTGACGGACGCAGATTATAATGCTTTTAAAGCATTGGTGAAGAAAGCCGACTTTAAATACGACCAGCAGAGCGAGAAGATTCTGAAAACCTTGAAGGAAGCAGCAGAATTTGAAGGATATATGAAAGACGCTTCCGAAGAGTTCAAGGCACTCGAGAAGAAGCTGAATCATGATTTGGAGCGTGACTTGGATTATTTCTCCGGTGATATAAAGAAAATGATTGCTTCTGAGATTATCAGACGTTACTACTATCAACGTGGCAATATCATACAGCAGTTGAAGGATGACGATGGACTGAAAGAAGCGGTGAAGATTCTGAATGATCCGGTAAAATATAAAGAAATGCTGAGTACGCCGGTTGCAAAGAAATGATAGTGCATAGATAAAATTAACGGTGGATGGCTATATGGTAAAAGCTATCCACCGTTTGTCTTTTCTATAATCTCGGCATATTATGCTGGTGGCATCCAGTTCCTTTTTCTGTTTAAGACATGGCGAATCGGAAGAAAGATGTTCATTTTTTCTTATCTAATTGTTTCATTTTTTTCAATGGCTCTTCTCTTGTTTTGTTGTCATAGTTTCGCATAGAGGGTTTACTGCTATTTACTAAATGTTATATAAACCGTTTTGTTTGTTGTAAATATAATGCATGGTTTCGGCAAACAGGATGATCTCCCTAGTTATTATAATATAAAAAAACGGATAGCTTTTGCCCTACTAATCAGAATGTTCTATCTTTGCATCCATTATATATAAATGATTTACAATATGTCTACAGAATTATTCTCTACTCTGCCCTACAAGGTGGCAGACATTACACTTGCTGATTTCGGACGCAAGGAAATCGATTTGGCAGAAAAAGAAATGCCCGGCCTGATGGCTCTTCGCGAAAAGTATGGAGAATCCAAACCGTTAAAAGGTGCCCGCATTATGGGATCGTTGCACATGACCATTCAGACGGCTGTGTTGATTGAAACGTTAGTGGCTTTAGGAGCTGAAGTACGTTGGTGCTCTTGTAATATATATTCAACGCAGGATCATGCGGCGGCTGCAATCGCTGCTGCGGGTGTGCCTGTGTTTGCATGGAAGGGAGAGACCCTTGCTGATTATTGGTGGTGTACGTTGCAGGCATTGAGCTTTGCCGGTGGCAAAGGGCCGAATGTGATTGTTGATGATGGCGGTGACGCAACGATGATGATTCACGTAGGTTATGATGCGGAGAATAATGCTGCCGTATTGGATAAAGAAGTGCATGCAGAGGATGAAATAGAACTGAATGCAATCTTGAAGAAAGTATTGGCAGAAGACAGTACTCGTTGGCATCGTGTAGCGGAAGAAGTGCGCGGCGTATCTGAAGAGACTACGACAGGCGTACACCGTTTATATCAGATGCAGGAAGAAGGGAAACTGTTGTTCCCGGCATTCAATGTGAATGATTCGGTCACAAAATCTAAGTTTGACAACCTCTATGGCTGCCGTGAATCGTTGGCTGATGGTATCAAGCGTGCAACGGACGTGATGATTGCCGGAAAAGTGGTGGTAGTATGTGGTTATGGTGATGTGGGTAAAGGCTGTTCTCATTCTATGCGTTCTTACGGAGCGCGAGTGCTTGTGACGGAAGTAGACCCGATTTGCGCTTTACAGGCTGCTATGGAAGGTTTTGAAGTGGTAACGATGGAAGATGCTTGCACTGAAGGCAACATTTTCGTGACTACTACCGGCAATATTGATATTATCCGTATTGACCATATGGAGAAAATGAAAGATCAGTCTATCGTTTGCAACATCGGTCATTTCGATAATGAAATTCAGGTAGATGCTTTGAAACGTTACCCAGGCATCAAATGTGTGAACATCAAACCACAAGTAGACCGTTATTATTTCCCGGATGGTCACAGCATCATTCTGCTTGCTGACGGCCGTTTGGTAAATTTGGGATGTGCAACCGGACACCCGTCATTCGTGATGAGTAACTCGTTCACGAATCAGACATTGGCACAGATAGAACTGTTCAATAAGAAATATGATATCAATGTATATCGCTTGCCGAAGCATCTGGACGAAGAAGTGGCCCGCCTGCATCTTGAAAAGATTGGTGTGAAACTGACCAAGCTGACTCCTGAACAGGCTGCCTATATTGGTGTGTCAGTGGACGGACCTTATAAAGCAGATCATTATAGATACTAATTTGATTTACGATTTGACGATTTACTATTTACGGTTGATAAATGTGGGATACTGATATTTCGTTGTTATCAATATTCCACCGTTGTTAATTGTAAATGTTAGATTGTCAGATCGTATTTATTTTTATATTCAGACTTCAATTGTAAATAGTAAATCGTGTCATCGTAAATGAAAAAGTTTCTTCCCGACTTAATAGCCATTCTGGCTTTTATCATTCTTTCTTTCGCTTACTTTTTCCCGGCTGATATCGAAGGTCGTATCTTGTTTCAGCATGACACGGCTGCCGGAGTCGGTGCGGGACAAGAATCGAAAGAGTATCTCGAACGTACCGGAGAACGTACGCGTTGGACGAATTCGATTTTTGGAGGTATGCCTACCTATCAGATGTCTCCGAGTTACGACTCAACAACGTCACTGAAAGGGGTGGAGAAGGTTTATCGCCTCTTTCTCCCGGATTATGTAGTGCTGACTTTTATCATGATGCTCGGATTTTATATTCTCTTGCGGGCGTTCGGCATTTCGGCTTGGCTGGCAGGATTGGGCGGAGTGATATGGGCTTTTTCTTCCTATTTCTTCATTCTGATACCGGCAGGGCACATTTGGAAGTTTGTGACGTTGGCTTATATCCCGCCCACGATTGCGGGTGTTGTTCTGGCTTACCGGAAAAAATACTTGTTGGGCGGAATTATTACAGCGTTGTTCATTGCCCTTCAGATTCAATCGAATCACATTCAGATGAGCTATTATTTCATGTTTGTGATCCTGTTTTTCGTGGGAGCGTATTTTGAAGATGCTTATAAAAAGAAAGAACTCCCTCATTTCTTCAAGGCCAGCGCAATTTTGGTATTGGCTGCCGTGGTAGGAGTTTGCATCAATATCTCCAATCTGTATCATACTTATGAATATAGTAAGGAGACGATGCGCGGCAAGAGCGAATTGAAGCAGGAGGGCGCTGCGGCCAGCCAGACAAGTAGCGGGTTGGATCGCGACTACATAACCAATTGGAGTTATGGTATTGGCGAGACATTGACATTGCTGGTTCCGAACGTAAAAGGAGGAGGATCAGGATCTACGATGTCGCAAAGCGAAGCTGCTATGGCAAAGGCCAATCCAATGTATAACAGTATTTATTCGCAGTTGCCGCAATATTTCGGTGAGCAACCGTGGACAGCTGGTCCTGTATATGTCGGGGCATTTGTGATGTTCTTGTTCATATTGGGTTGTTTCATAGTGAAAGGTCCTCTGAAATGGGCATTGTTGGGAGCTACTATCTTCTCGATTCTGCTTTCATGGGGAAAGAATTTCATGGGACTGACAGACTTCTTTATTGATTACGTTCCGATGTACAATAAGTTCCGTGCCGTGTCTTCCATTCTGGTGGTTGCTGAATTTACCATTCCTTTGTTGGCGATTTTTGCCTTGAAAGAGATTTTGAGTAAGCCGGATACGCTGAAGTTGAAAGAAAACCGTGGAGGGGCGATTGCCACTTTGGTACTGACTGCCGGTGTTGCGTTGATTTTAGCTGTTGCTCCAGGTATTTTCTTCTCCGGTTTTATTACGACACAAGAGATGGCTGCCTTGAAACAAGGACTTCCAGCCGAACATTTGGCTCCGCTTGTGGCAAACCTGACTGAAATGCGTAAAGCTATTATTGCTTCGGATGCATGGCGCAGTTTCTTTATTATCGTGATAGGTTGCGTGCTTTTATTCCTCTATCAACAGCGGAAGTTGAAAGCTTCTTTCACACTGGCTGGTATTGCGCTTTTATGTCTGATAGATATGTGGAGCATCAATAAACGCTATTTGAATGACGAACAGTTTGTGCCGAAATCCAAACAGACAGAAGTGTTTGTTAAAACACAGGCGGATGAGATGATCCTTCAGGATACTACTTTAAATTATCGTGTGTTGAACTTTATAGGCTTCCCCGGTAATACGTTTAATGAAAACAATACAGCATACTGGCATAAAAGTGTCGGTGGCTATCATGCAGCGAAGCTCCGTCGCTATCAGGAAATGATAGATCATCATATCATGCCCGAAATGCAGGAAACCTATCAGGCGGTGGCTACTGCCGGCGGACAGATGGACAGTGTAGACGCTTCCAAATTCCGTGTACTGAATATGCTGAATACAAAATACTTCATTTTCCCTGCCGGCGAGCAAGGGCAGGCTGTTCCTGTGGTAAATCCTTATGCATACGGCAATGCGTGGTTCGTAGACAAGGTACAGTATGTAAATAATGCAAATGAAGAAATCGACGCTTTGAATGATATTCTTCCAACGGAAACAGCCGTAGTGGATGTGAAGTTTAAAGAACAATTGAAAGGTGTGACAGAAGGATATAAAGATTCTCTATCTACCATCCAACTGACTAGTTATGAGCCGAATCGTCTGGTCTACAAGGCTTCCACTTCTAAAGACGGAGTTGTTGTCTTCTCCGAAATATATTATCCGGGATGGCAGGCGACTATTGACGGTCAGCCCGTCGATATTGCCCGTGCAGATTATATCTTGCGTGCGATAAATGTACCGGCAGGAGAACATACCATCGAAATGTGGTTTGACCCGCAAAGCATACAGGTTACAGAAAGTATTGCTTATGCAGCACTGGCTTTGTTGCTGATCGGAGTTATGGTCCTTGCGTGGATGCAGCGGAGCAAGATTGCGAAGAAGTCTTAAGCGAAATGTAATAGTCATTAACCTTCATAATGTATGGTAAGGTTATAAAATAAAGGCGGCGCTCCTCCTCATAGTACAACCGTCCGCGATAGCGTATTGAAGCCTGCCTGTAAAGTTTCTAACTTT
>CAMQVH010000089.1 GCA_947038155.1 uncultured Bacteroides sp.
TCATACAAAATAAAAAGTTCTGCCACAAAATTATAATAATTCTGTGGTAGAACAAACAATACAGTCAATTAAAATTCTTGACTTTTCAACCTTTCAATTGTTTTTTGCTTTTTAGCCTTCAAAAGGCCGCATAAGATAGCGTCACTATAATAAAACGGGACAGTTACACCATTTTTCCCATGTTGTAGGCTTCCTGCATATACGGAGTATCTTTAATCTCCCCTACCTTCCAGGCACCGATTCCATAAACCGTTCCTTTTTCCCGTGGCCCTTCCAGACAATCGAGGAAGCCCCGAAAACCGTCTATCGTGCGCTCCATCATTGCTTTATTATCCTCTGCCGCCGCAATAATGAAATAAAACTCCTTGTTCGTTATCTCCGTATAACGTGCGCAGCAACGGTCAATCATAATCTTCATCTGACCACACATTGTATAGAAATATACGGGAGTCGCCATTACAATCACATCAGCAGCAATCATCTTCTCCACAATTTCCGCCGCATCATCCTTCTGCGGACAAGGCTTGCCGTACATACTGCAAACACTGCATCCCGTACAAGGATGAACCATTTTGTCTTTCAGAAAAATCTTCTCCACTTCATTGCCCGTCTCGATAGCACCTTTCATAAATTCATCACAAAGCAAATCCGAATTGCCACCTTTCCGCGGACTGGACGAAATTATCAGAACTTTTTTAGCCATAACTATACTTTATTAGTTTTATCTTTTAGAATGATTCAGTCTTTTCACTCTGCAAAAATAGACAATTTATAAATTTCTTTCTGCTATTTCCCTTGTGTGTCCTTCGCAGGAGAAATAGGCTATCCACATTTTCTTATCCTTTGTTTCCAATTATTAAAAGTTTAATCTGAAGAATGCTTCCAGCTTGTCAAACGGGATGACGGTCAGATTGTCATAAAGGTCTGTATGGTTTGCACCGGGAATAATCATCAATTCCTTATTATCACCTTTCAGCTTCTTGAACACATCTTCGCCGAAGTAGCGGGAGTGCGCCTTTTCGCCGTGAATGATAAGTACGGCATTCTCGATTTCGTCCGCACGGCTCATAAGCGGGAAGTTGATGAATGGAATGGCTTCAGTCGCATTCCGTCCCTGATTGGAGTTGAGCGAGCGTTTGTGATAACCGCGCGGGGTCTTGTAGTAGGCGTGGTAGTCTTTGAAGAACTGCAGGGCGTCGGCCGGCAATTCATCAGGCACACCTCCGCCTGGCTTCGGAAAACCATTGCGGAAATCCTCGGTACGCTGTGCCGCCAATGTTTTACGAAATGCGTTGCGGGCTTCGGCGTTGTCGTTGGTATCGAAATAGCCGTTGGCACTGACGCGGCTCATGTCGTACATCGTCGAAGCGATGGTAGCCTTGATGCGTGGGTCGGCTGCTGCGGCATTGATAGCCAGTCCGCCCCAGCCACAAATGCCGATGATACCGATTTGTTCGGAATCTACCTTGTCATTGGTCGCAAGGAAATCGACAGCGGCAGAAAAATCCTCCGTGTTAATGTCGGGCGACACCACATAACGGGGTTCGCCGCCGCTCTCTCCAGTGTAAGAGGGGTCGAAAGCAACGGTCAGAAAACCGCGTTCGGCCATTATCTGGGCATAAAGTCCGGCTGCCTGTTCCTTAACAGCTCCGAACGGTCCGCAGACAGCAATGGCGGGCAGCTTGCCGGAAGCGTCTTTCGGTACATACATGTCGGCCGCCAGCATGATACCGTAACGGTTGACAAATGTTACTTTGCTGTGGTTCACCTTGTCGCTCTGCGGAAAGGTCTTGTCCCATTCTTGTGTCAAATTCAATGTCTTCATATTATCACTTGTTTTTTGATTTGTTGTACTGTTCGTGCAGCCGACAAGCAGTCCTATTCCAAACAAGGCTGTAATGGCTGCGGTTTTCAGATTCATCGTTTTCATTCTACTATTACTTAATATGGTTATCATCCTGTTTTATAATGCAAAGGTACAGCGATAAAACAGAGCACGCATTACTGTCCAGCTCAAAATAGATTATTCAAAAGCTCAATCCCGTGTTTTCTCAAAAGCTCATATAATACAAACAGCGTTATGGTCTTTCCGTTACCACAACGCTGCTTATGTGTTGATTAAAGGTTATCCGTACGCTTTTTAGAGATTGGAAAGTTCAATATGTTGTGTTCCGAGTTACACGAATGCAGCGGTCGGCGATATGCCGTATTGTTTCTTGAAAGCCGTCGAGAAGTGCGACGGATTCTTGAATCCCACCTCGGCATAAACATCCACAACCTTTTTACCCCCCTCTTTCATTTTGGCGTAAGCCACCTCAAGACGTTTCCGTATAAGCCATTTTTCGGGCGTCAGATCGCTGATTTTCTTGAAATCGCGTTTGAACGTGGCAAGGCTGCGTCCTGTGTAGTGCGCCATTTCTTCCATCGTAAACTCATACATGTAGTTCTCGTTCATGAACTCCATGATGTCGATTTTCCACGGTTCGTTGAAATCGAAGAGCGTCGGAGCAAATCGCTTGTCGATATGCAACAGCGCAAGCAGCCCCTCCTGCAATTTCAAGTTCATGAAATCGTCTTTGGGTTTCACTTCCGGATCGAAGTAAGGGGTCATTGAAGCGAAGAGGCTGGCGAGTTCCACCGTTTTAGGCAATTTGATTACACCGGAATCGAGTTTGGGGATATTTGCAGGAACTTTGCGTTGTTCCAACTTACTATACATTTCTCGTAAGAAACGACGTGTGAACATCAGAAAAATGCCACAGTAACGTTCGCCGTCCTTTGTCTTTTTATACATCGTGATGTGATGGTCGCGCGGAATAAAGACACATTCGCCTTTCCCTACATGAATCTGTTCAGTCCCGTTGTCGAGAATCATCTCACCCGAATATACATAATTGATGGCATATTCACGGGAACGGTGTATACAACCGCTGAGGTCGTCGTAGAAGAAGCTGTAAAATATATCATTGTAATTGAATATGAGCTTCATCGGCCCTAATTGTTCGTCTGTCATATCTTGCTTCAATTTATTTGCTTGCAAAAGTACAAAACATTTCTCAAAAGCTCATTGCTTATATACGATATTAGAAAAATAATCACTATTATCTTGTATACGCATCTATTCTTTATAGACAAACAAAGGAACAAAATTGTTAGCAAAAAGAAAGACAATTACCTATTATAATCTTATTCTTCCAGCTTCCATACATAAAACACATTCCTTCCCGCCCCTCTCTTACGCAGTTTCCCTTCTCGGATTATACTTTATCGTAATACAACTTATAAATATTAGGAAGAAAAGACTTAGTTGACCGGCAGAAATTAATCACCCAACAGCAACTTAGTCACAGCAGCAGTATTCAAAGCCCATTCACGGGTATATACTTCGTCCGCTTCCGGTGTATCAGCCAACTTCAATCCCTGTGCTTGTGCTTTGATTACCAACAGTTCGCCAACGGTGGTTTTCGCATCCAATTTATTCAGATACTTTTTGATAGATTGTGTATCCAAAGAAAGAATGGTCTGTCCGCCGAAAGGTGTTTCCAGCCAAACGATTTCTCTCTCTTTCACTTTCAATACCCCGAAAACAAGTCCTTTATGCAAACTTTGGGAAACACGTACCTGATGCTGAACGCAAGAAGGGTCGTATGCCACTCCGGTCTTCTCTGATATCCTCATCGGATAAGCAGAGTTCATCCAACCGACTACCAGATTAGGAGAGATAGCACCATTGCTATACGCATTGCAAGTGAAAACCACATACTGCGCACCTACACGGTTCAGTTCATTCAAATCGAGTTCGATATACTCGGCAGCACCTTTCTTGTCGGGGATGCTTCGGATATCTCCGCTATGCTTGGCACCGATAGCCTGCAAGTTGAAATAAGAGCAAACTTCCGTTGTTGACGGCAAAGTGATGTGGCAACTCAAGTCCATATCCAGATGCTGTGCCGGAAGCCCTTTTCCCCACTGCATGAACAGGCGCACCTTATCCCCTTCTACCGGGAAACGTGTTCCCTGCAAGGCACAGGAAGTATCCTGAACCGTCTCGCTACGGTCGCCGATAGACAACGGGATATGGAACAACATAGGGTCGATATATATGCTTTTGTTCTCTCCCTCGACCACCGCGTTAGCAAAACGGGCAGTCACGACTTCCTTACACAAGTCCTGCACATCTTTCACCATTGCATTCAACTGGTCTTCCATATAAAGACCCACCAAATAGTGAGGTTCTATCAAATGAGCATTACCGCCCAAAGGTTTCACCATTCTCTTATGTCCTTGCTCAAAGTAGTTCTCCGCATACATACCCAAAGTGACCACCAGACGGACCGGCAACAAATGAACGACTTCCTTGAATGCAGCCAACGTCTCTTCCGGTCCGAACCAAAGCATATTGGCAAACAAGGAACGTGCAAACATACCCGGCCGCTGCTTCAACAAGGCGAAAGTCTGTGCGGCATCCGCCTTCAAACGGTAACGATCCACCTCTCCCTGCCAAACCGTATATGTCTGACAGTAGAATACATCCATCAACTCCTTCAAATTCCCGAATCCCGGCTTACGGGCATATTCCGCCAAACGCAGCGCACGTATCATACGTACCCACATCTCCCTTTTCGGATGCATGATTTCGCAAGCCTTTTCCGCGTTCATCTCCAGATTATTCAGCCAGAGGGCTACCATTTTACATTCACGGCGGGTGTATTTCAACTTCAGTTCCTCACGCTTCGCCTGAGCAGCCGAACGGCTTTTATCCAAAACAGCAGTTATATGCGCATTGTTTCTACCTGCCTTACGGATGATAGTCTTAGGTTCGATGATTTGCAGGAATCCGGTTTTCTTATACCACAGATAACGCAATATATCGTTCGGAGTGGAGAAATAGATTTGCGCTTCCTGTGCCCTGTCCTGCTCCACCAATGTATCTATCACCAGCATCAAAGTTTCTTTCATCTTGATTCCAACTGCCGGCAACGGAAGTTCGCCAAGCAAAATCTTCAAGCTATCCACTTGCGTGGCATCAAGAGCCGTACGAGATTCAAGCAGGTCGCGGAAGAAACCATTCAACTCCTCTTCCCGCCAAAGTTCAAGGACTTTCAGCTTGCTTCCCTGTCCGAAGTATTCCGTAGCGGACGTTTCAAACGGAGTTCCGCAGAAGGGACAGCCGTTGTATCGCTCCAAAGGGAAGGTATTATCGGGAATCACGTGTCCGCAGGGCAGCTTCACGCCTTTCTTGCTATTGAAGATGTTGGCAATCCATGTTATCAAATGGTCTAATCCTGTTTCTCCGGTAGGTGTATCCCAGCCTTTCACCAATGGAGCCCAATTGAGCGTCACGCCCAATACCTCCTTCATCACCTGAAGAATCTCCATCTGTTGCGCCGGATGCAACTGATTGACAGCATGCAGCAACTCCTCGGATAAGCTATATCCCACTTTTCGAAGTTGAGCAACCAATGTTACAGTAGTCGAAGTCAATGCTTCGCGCTTTTCTGTTCCTTCTATCGCTGGCAGATAAATTGCATTTTGCCTGACAGATACTTTCAATAACTCTTTTTTCATACGTTGTATTTTTTAAGTAAGGTAATCGGGAGACTGTGAATCAATGGTGCATTCCTGCTGTTTTTGAAGTAAGCCTTCCTTGACCTTAGTTGATAAAAAAGAGGTAGAACAGGCCGGATTCGAACCAGCAATAGCCACCGTTAAGAAGTAAGCTCCGATTGACCTCATTTCAGATAATCCCGAAGCTACTGTCCTACCTCTATATTTGTTTTTTTGCGAAACAGAAAAACGGATAATCGTACTGGTAATTTCTACCCTAAAGAATGTGTTGAAGTAACCCATACTTGACCTGTTTCCTTGTTTCTTCGACAAAGATAGGTGCAGTGATGCGCAGCCTTTTTGCGTAACTCAAACTTTTTTGCTGTATTCATGATAAAAACAACAAAATTCCCGCAACTCTGCCCTTAGTAATCAAATATATTTCGGTAATTCTGGGAGATTTTATGAAAATGGAGTTACTTTTGTCACTCAAATTGGAGAATAGTGCCGATTGTGAAACAAGCCATAGAGAAAAGCAAAATCATCGGTACCATCTGCAACGGAGCTCCATTTATGGCAAAACACGAATTTGCAAGAGAACTGCTCCTATTGCTTGAGAACGACATACCGGAACGCATCGAAATGTATTATCAGTTCAATAAGCAAGGATTTTGCCAGCTATTTGACGAGCAGTGAAAAAGAGTGTGGTATGCCTGATTAACAAGCATTTATTTTATAGCAAAACGGGCAGTCATCTCATATCTCAACTTAATGACACGGTACTGTTCGGTAGTCGCCGTCCCCATATTGACATTGCTCTGTGCCTGAAAAGGAAGGTAACGACTTATGTTATTATCGGCAGGTTCAATGATACGAATGACTTCCCCTAATTGCTGTCCCATTGCTTCCACCAAATCAGACGCTTTTTCACGGGCTGCTTTCAGTGCTTCAATCTTCCCCTGCCTCCTATACATAGGCAAATCTTTATGTTTCAGTTCCCCGATACGCATGGACTCAATTCCCCATGTATTAACGCAACGGATAATGGAATTAATTTGATTGAAATCCGTAAGACGAATATCCAGTTGTTTGCCTATCAGAAACTCCTTCCCCCTTTGACGCCAATATTCTCCCACTTCTTGTGTACGGATAGCCTCATCCGATATTCCGATTTTATGTAAACTCCGGCGCAAATCCTTTTCAATCATAGCCAATGGCACTTTTGTCCGAAAGTCTTCCTCTTTCTTTGATTTACCCGTATATTCTTCTTCCCAATATTCCTTTATCTGAATCAGAAAATGTATTTCGTCCGGAACAATTTCTATCTCCGAAGAACCGATTACTTCAACATATCTTGCATCACTATCCTGAGCATTGACAAAGATATTCCATGCAAACAAGACAAAAACCAATAAAAACAACTTTTTCATATCTTCGATGATTAAAGGATTTTATATAACATCATAAGAGCAATTATAAAGCAACAAATATAATCTATTCAACACAATAAATGTTATATTTGCAATCGATTTATAATTTGTTCACAAGGACATCACGAAAAGAAAGAATATTTCTTTCATGAAAAAGAATAGGATTAATGAAAGACTTTGCAGCAATCGACTTTGAAACAGCCAACGGCAAGCGTACCAGTGTATGCAGTGTCGGTGTTGTCATTGTAAGAGACGGTAAGATTGTGAATAAAATCTATCGCCTCATCCGTCCTGCGCCCAATTATTATACCCAATGGACAACAGCAATTCACGGACTAACTTACGATGATACGATAGAAGCCGAAGATTTTCCCGATGTAT
>CAMQVH010000090.1 GCA_947038155.1 uncultured Bacteroides sp.
ACGATAAATGTATATCTTTGCAGGAATTTTGAAAGAAAAAGTATAGATAAAACAATTTTTATGATTAACCCAATTGTTAAGACGATCGAGTTACCTGATGGAAGAACCATCACACTCGAGACGGGAAAGTTGGCAAAACAGGCAGACGGTTCTGTAATGCTACGCATGGGAAACACCATGTTATTAGCTACTGTTTGTGCCGCTAAAGATGCAGTTCCCGGAACAGATTTTATGCCTTTACAGGTAGAGTACAAAGAAAAATTCGCGGCATTCGGCCGTTTTCCTGGTGGTTTCACCAAGAGAGAGGGTAGAGCTTCTGATTATGAGATTCTGACTTGCCGTCTCGTTGACCGTGCTCTCCGTCCTTTATTCCCCGATAATTATCACGCAGAAGTATATGTAAACATCATCCTCTTCTCGGCTGATGGTATAGATATGCCGGATGCATTGGCAGGACTTGCCGCTTCAGCAGCGCTTGCCGTTTCAGATATTCCATTCAACGGACCTATCTCTGAAGTACGTGTGGCACGTATCGACGGTCAGTTCGTTATCAATCCTACTTTTGAACAACTGGAAAAAGCTGATATGGACTTGATGGTAGCCGCTACTTATGAGAATATCATGATGGTAGAAGGTGAAATGCACGAAGTATCCGAGGCAGAATTGCTGGAAGCAATGAAGGTGGCTCACGAAGCTATCAAAGTTCATTGCAAGGCGCAGATGGAGTTGACTGAAGAGGTTGGTAAAACCGTGAAACGTGAATATGACCACGAAGTAAACGACGAAGACTTGCGTAAAGCAGTCCGTGAAGCATGTTACGACAAAGCATATGCGGTTGCCGCTTCGGGAAATAACAATAAACATGAGCGCTTTGCAGCTTTCGACGCTATCTGTGAAGAGTTCAAAGCCCAGTTCTCTGAAGAAGAGCTGGAAGAAAAAGCTCCTTTGATTGACCGTTACTATCATGATGTGGAAAAAGAAGCTATGCGCCGTTCTATTCTTGATGAAGGCAAGCGCCTCGACGGTCGTAAGACTACTGAAATCCGTCCTATCTGGTGTGAGGTTGGTCCTCTGCCTGGTCCTCATGGTTCCGCTATCTTTACTCGTGGTGAAACTCAGTCACTGACTTCTGTTACGCTGGGTACCAAGCTCGACGAGAAGATTGTAGACAATGTTTTGGAACACGGAAAAGAACGTTTTCTGTTGCATTATAACTTTCCTCCTTTCTCTACAGGTGAAGCAAAAGCACAACGTGGGGTAGGCCGTCGTGAAATCGGTCACGGTCACTTGGCTTGGCGTGCTTTGAAGGGACAGATTCCTGCTGACTATCCGTATGTAGTACGTGTGGTTTCGGATATCCTCGAATCCAATGGCTCTTCTTCTATGGCTACCGTATGTGCCGGAACATTGGCATTGATGGATGCCGGTGTGAAGATTAAGAAACCGGTATCAGGTATCGCTATGGGATTGATTAAGAATCCGGGGGAAGAGAAATATGCCGTATTGTCCGATATCCTCGGTGACGAAGACCACCTGGGTGATATGGACTTCAAAGTGACCGGAACTAAAGACGGTATTACCGCTACTCAGATGGATATCAAGGTGGACGGTCTGTCTTACGAAATTCTGGAGCGTGCTTTGAATCAGGCAAAAGAAGGACGTATGCACATCCTCAATAAAATCACAGAAACAATCGCCGAACCGCGTGCTGATTTGAAAGAACATGCTCCTCGTATCGAAACGATGACAATTCCTAAAGAATTCATCGGTGCTGTGATCGGTCCTGGCGGAAAGATTATCCAAGGTATGCAGGAAGAAACTGGTGCTGTGATTACTATCGAAGAACTCGACGGTATGGGGTGCATCGAAGTTTCCGGAACAAACAAGAAATGTATTGATGATGCGATGCGCATGATTAAGGCAATCGTTGCTGTTCCTGAAGTAGGTGAAGTGTACAAAGGTAAAGTTCGTTCTATTATGCCTTACGGTGCGTTTATCGAATTCTTGCCGGGCAAAGACGGTTTGCTGCACATTTCCGAAATTGACTGGAAGCGTCTTGAAACTGTAGAAGAAGCCGGAATTAAAGAAGGTGATGAAATTGATGTAAAATTGATTGATATTGATCCGAAAACAGGCAAATTCAAACTTTCACGTAAAGTGCTATTGCCGAAACCGGAAAGAAAATAAGAAAATGATTCGGATGACTTTCATAAGCCATCTTGAAGATATGAAAAAAGAGAGGGAACCGACTACAAAATCGGTTCCCTCTTGTTTTAAATGAATTTATGTACTTATTTTATGCAGCCGGATCGGGTGTTCCACCGTTGTTTCCTTCTCCGTTTCCTGGCATTCGCTGCTGAGCCCCGGACGGAACTGTCCGAAGTCTCCCAACTGTATGGAGATTCCTTTTCTCAGATTGAGGTTCAGCGTGTCAATCAACGCATCGAGCACAAACTTCACTGCACCGCTGGGCACCATACCGATTTTGGTGATTTCTTCGCACAGCTCCTTGAAATTCATGTTGTTGGTGATGAAGTTCTGTGCTACATACTTTTCTACTTTTTGGGTGCCGAACCCAACTTTTCTTTTTCTGACAACATAACGTACTGCCATAATTCTTTCTGTCTTTTAATAGTTAGTTAATCGTTTTTTTTGTTTTGTGATCACGGTGCAAAGGTAAACCCAATAATTCTCCTGACTAAGCAAAAAAAAACTAAAAGTGCGTGTATAAGTTTTCGAGGAATTTGTACCTTTATATATTGTCATGTTTTTGCGATATAAAGGGAGGCTATTAGTTGGTTTATGCAGTATCTGATTCGCGGAAATACAAAAAATACTGATAATCTGTTGAGTATCGAAGATTATGATTAACTTTGTGGTCGGATTGGCGTATGCCGATTTGCGCTGCTGCAAACTTAGCGCTTCTGTATTTATAAACCACTCCATCGGAGCATGAAGGAAAATGACAATGGAAACGAAATTCTGCCAAAGTTGCGGTATGCCGCTGACCGATGACAACAAAGGAACGAGTGCCGACGGCACTCAAAACGAAGATTACTGCATCTATTGCTATAAGGATGGCAAATTCACTCAGGCCATGACTATGGAGCAAATGATTAACCACTGCGTTCAGTTTACTGACGAGATAAACAAGCAGTCTGGGCAGAACTTGACACAAGAACAGGCAAAAGAAATGATGCGTCAATTCTTCCCCCATCTCAAACGCTGGAAAAAATAATGAAGTCTATGAACAACGAAATTCTGTATATTCTTTTACCTGATTATGCCGCACATGAGGCGGTGTATCTTTCACAGGCTATCGCCTCCGATGAGTTTGCTCTGAAAGAAAATCCGAAGTATGTCAACAAGGTTGTCGCTCCGACAATGGATGCTGTTAAATCCATCGGTGGTTTCCATACTGTGCCGGATTATTCGTTTGAAACGATGCCCGATGATTATGCGGCACTCGTACTGATTGGCGGTTTCGGATGGAGTACCCCTGTGGCTGAACAAGTCGTGCCGATTGTCAAAAGAGCTGTTGAAAAAGGAAAGATTGTCGGTGCTATCTGCAATGCTGCATCGTTTATGGCAAAGCATGGATTTCTCAATACAGTAAAGCATACAGGCAATGGATTGGAACAACTGAAACTATGGGGCGGTGACAGTTATACCAACTTTGATGGATATGTCCATGCTCAAGCTGTGAGTGATGGCAATATCGTGACAGCCAACGGCTCTGCGACACTTGAATTTGCCAAAGAACTACTTATACTGTTTGAAAACGACACGCCGGAGCGTATCGAGATGTACTATCAGTTCAACAAACAGGGTTTCTGCGACTTATTTCCGGGATAATTATATCCTTGCACAGTTCACAGTTGTATTTATCGAATTTGTGTGTGAAACGCTCCAACCGCTTGGTGAAGTTCGCAGCATAAAATGATGGGCAATTATGTCATTTACGTTAACGGAAATGGAGCGGTTGGGGCTTTTTATCAACAGGTCATCAATTGGGGCTCATGTATTTTATAAATTAGAATTATGCCATACATATCAATAGAAAGCGGAGCATTGACCTCCGAGCAGAAGAAAGAACTTATCGAACGATTGACAACAACAGCTTCCGAGATAACCAATATCCCAGCGCAGTTCTTCATGGTCACAATCAAAGAATTGCCGGATGAAAACTTCGGTATCGGCGGCAAGCCAATAGATGAAATCAAACGCAACTACAAGCCATGAGCCTTATGGAACAATGTTATAGGAAATATATTTGTTGGCTGTGTGTCACAATAGTAGTAATGTTTGTTCTGCCCTTTGCCGTAGCACGTCTTTCTTCCGAATGTTCCGGCATGGCATTGTGCTTAATGCTGTTCTTCATCATCAATCCAATCTATTCAGCAATACTTGGTTTCAACTGCGGCAAAAATATACGTCGGATGTGGAATCTTCCGTTGGTGTCCTCAATAGCTTTTCTTGCCGGGACATGGTTATTCTTTGACATAAAGGAGATATGGTTTCTGATATATGCCACTGTATATCTTGTCATTGGATTGTCGGCTATGGGAATAAGCAAATATGTTGACAAGTCAAAAAAGTCTTTTCCTTTTTCTGACACTCCAAATACAGCGGTGATTACCTGTACCCATATAGTGGATGACAAAGAACCGATATTGTTTGTCTCGCACGATGAAGACGACGGAATGTGGCAATTTCTTTGTGGTAGAGAACATAGCGATGATGACGCCAAGATTGTTTCTTTGAAATATGTGTTTGAATTAGACCATACAATCGGGTTGTTGAAAAATTTGCCTTGTGGCTATTGTGCAGAAAGGGAATCGCTGAATGATAAGTGGAAAATATCTCAGCAATAGTTTTTTTCAATCACGAAAAGAGCCTACCCGAAACGAGTAGGCTGAAAGACGGGATAGGTGCCTGTCACAGATGCCGTATCCTGTCGCGGTAGGCTTTCAGTCCCTTCTCAGGGAAAGATGCGATAGCCTTGTCAAATTCGGCGAGGATAGCCGCCTTGTCATTCGGCAATACCCCGGTTATCGGTACTGTATTGGAAACGTGGTGGCCGAGTAAGTTGGTCTTTATTTTCAGCCGTTCTATAAGTGTCCGCATCTCCGCAAGACGCTCAATCTCTGGTTCTTCTTCGTATGTTCCGTTAATCACCTCCTGATATAGTTGTGATTCCGGGAAGATTGTCAGCGATACAATGTTGATGATGCAGGGATGAAGCTGGTTCAGCACATTGGCGGTCGCTGTTGCGCTTGCCATACCATTGCCTTTTCCTCCAAGTCCATTCAGATAAAAGACATTGTAGTGTATTCCTGCCTCGTCGAGTTTTGTAAGTTGCTCCAAAATATCGGAGGCACGGTAGCCCTTATTCATTCGGTCAAGTGTCGGGTCATGGGCTGTCTCGATGCCGATATTGATACTGTCGAGTTTGAGGTGGTGGAGATTTTTCAATTCCTCCACCGATTTTGGCGTGATGTCGGTCACACGGGCAAACATTCCAAAAGATACCATGTGAGGCAGATACTTGCGGAGCAGTAATGCCACATCTACTAACTTGTTGTAGCTCAATGCGAATGGGTTAGCACCTGTGAGATAAACCCGTCGGGCGCGAGGCTGCCATTGACGTATCACTTTCAAATCTTCCTCAACCTCTGAAAGTGGCGACATACGAAACGGTGTGCCGTGGTAGAGACTGCAAAACTTGCATTTGTGCCATGTGCAACCAGAGGTCAGTTGCAGAAGCTGCGAATTGGCTTCGTATGGCGGTCGCCATACCTGGCCTGAGAAATGGAGCTGTGGATGTATCATATCTCGATTGTTTTTGTTAATTTTACAGCGCAAAATTAGGTGAGAATCAGCAGTAAAGCAATAACTTACCGATTGGTTTGACCCTTACCGAAAAGTTTGTTTTGCACAAAACCAATAAGTTCCGACATCGAGAAAATGGCAAAAAAATTAGACTATGAATATTGCAAGGCTGCTCCCATGCTTGAATGGATGGGCAACAAATGGGCTTTGGTGGTGCTTCTGAAAGTTTCGGAGAATGAGCCTGTGCGGTTCAACGAGCTTTATCGGAACATCCCGACCATCTCAGAGAAAGTCCTCTCCCAAGTTCTGCGCCAATTATACACTGATGGTATTCTTGACCGTCAGCTCTATCCCGATGTTCCTCCAAGGGTCGAGTACTCGGTCTCTTATTTCGGCAAGACGCTGTTGCCACTTGTCCAAAACCTTATAGACTGGGGGCGCGAGAATTTCGACACGATAATAAATAATCGAAAACGTATCAGTAACGACAAAACGGACTAATCATGAGTAATCCGATAGTAACTGTAATAAAGCCAGGCATTGGACTGCGTCCGTATATACGTTATTATTGGGTACTGAAATATCGGGATTCGACATTGGAAACAGGAGTTTGAATGAAGTTGCCTCGCGGATTTTCGATTGTGCAAGCACACATCAATGTGTTAAGCACATTGAGAATTGGCTCTTGTCAAAGTTGAACTGCCGCCTACATGACACCCTGAATTTGAAAGAAATAGCCGCAGTTGTGGGTTGTTCTTGATTTTATGGATATTAGTGAGGTGGGGAATGTGTAATAAGATAATACAGCCTGATAATATTGCTTGGTTGATTGCCCTTCCCGTAGCGTTCTATCACTCCCTGTTTGATAAGCCGGTTCAGGTCGTCCACCGCTTGTTTAGCCTTTCGTCCTGTCAGGCAGCTGTAGTCTTTGCGTGTGAGGCAGGGATACTGTGCGAAGTGTTCGTTGACACGCCGCAAGCATTCGTCACGATAAGCGGGTAGAGGGGCTGTTGTTCTCCAGTTTTCCTCACGTCCGGTGCTTCTTTCAAATCATACTGTAGACTCATGGCTCTTTCTTTTTTGTTTTTATTCGGATTCTTTTTCCGTTTCTTGTGCAGGATGATTACCTGAAATTCGAAACATGATTCATTTTTCTTATAAGTATCTATTCATTTCCTTATAAGAAAATGTATACATTCTTAGAGCTTGTTTAAATTCTCTTCAGTCATAATATTATAGCTGATATTTAAACTTACCCCGGCTCTTCTTGTCGCGTCCGTCTGTAGTTGGCGGAAGGGGTGTTAACAGTTGCGCTCTTGGCTATTAATAGAAAACTTCCTGCCCATTAAGTATAAAGTTCCTTCGGACAGGAAGGAAACTTTCTTTTCATTCGATGCAAACTATAAACGCAAGCTTTGATTATATAATTGCAAGCTTTGTTTTTATAATCAAAGCCTTTGTTTTTATAAACGAAGCTTGCGTTTATAGATTACGGTTAATGAAAAATAAGTTTACAT
>CAMQVH010000091.1 GCA_947038155.1 uncultured Bacteroides sp.
TAAGTTGCCGGCACATCATATCATTGTGCCGCTCTACTGCGGCGATGAATTGGTTCCATCAACGGGTTCTTCCTGTTGTTTGTTGAATTTGCTTGGACTTACATTATAATATTTCTTGAATACTTCGCGGAAGTATTTTGCATCCGAAAATCCAACCATGTCGGCAATCTCTGTTATTGTATATTTGTTTTGTTTCAATAATTGTGCGGCGTGTTGCAAACGTATCATCCGGATATAATCGGCTGGAGCATAACCGGTCAATGCTTTTAATTTATTGAAGAAGCTTGTACGACTCATGTGATGCAGGCTGCTGAGCATGTCCACATTGAAGTCCGCATTTTCCATATTGTTCTTTATACATTCTTTGACAGAGGCTATGAATTTCCAGTCCAGGTTATTGGTGCAATTGGTTGGAAGATTTTGTTCTTTATCTTCGATGCTGTTATAAACCTGACGGAGTAAAGCACGATTTGCAAGTATGTTCTTAACCGTTGCCTTGAGTATTCCCACACTGAAAGGTTTAGTGATGTAGGCATCTGCTCCGATTTCCAGCCCTTCGAGCATATTCTTTTCATCCCCTAGCGCGGTCAGCAAGATGATAGGAATATGAGACATCTCAAGGTCGTTTTTTATAACCGAACAGAATTCATCTCCGCCCATCTCGGGCATCATTATGTCGGATATGATAATAGCTGGATTGAATTCTCGCATTATAACAAGTGCTTCCTTTCCATTGGGACAAGACTGAACATTATAGCCCGTTTTGAACATGTTAACAAGATAATTGCGTAAATCATCATTGTCTTCCACTATCAAAATACGCTGTAAAGAGTTGTTTGTTTGGGATATTTCCATGGATGCCGATATCTCTGAAGTGTCATGAGGCATGATAGCTTCCGAATATCTATCCGGTGCTTGGGGAGAGAGGAATTTTGCTTTATGGAGATGGCTGTTCCCTTTCGGGAAAGTAACCTGTACGCAAGTACCTTGATGTTCGGTACTCTGAATCTGAATCTTGCCTTTATGTAATCTGACCAGTTTGTATACCAGCATCAACCCGATTCCACTACCTGTTACTTTCAGATTAATGACATTACTTCCTCGAAAATAATTTCTGAACAATTTCTTCTGTTCACATGAGGGAATGCCGATTCCAGTATCTTTCACTTCAATACTCCAGGAGTTTTCTCCTTCGCAGGCATAAATGCATACATTGCCACCTTCAGGTGTATACTTCAATGCATTTGATAGGATATTCTTCAAAATAGATCCCATCTTGTCACTGTCAAACCACACATTCAGATAGTCAAAATTGCTTTCATAAACAAACCTGACGTGTTTCATCTCGGCATATTTGCGGAATGTGGCGCAAACATTGTTCATATAGGAGTTCAGTTCGTATTCAGAAACATAAAGGGTGGAAGAGTAGACATCTATCCGTTCGAAATTTATCAGGTTGGTTGTCAGCTGAAGCAGGTTGTTTACATTTTTGAGAGCCATATTCATATGCGGCAACGCTTGTTCTGTTACCATTTGGTTTTCTACAACTTCTTCCAATGGGGCTTTTATCAATGTAAGCGGAGTACGTATGTCGTGGGCTGTATTAATGAAAAACCGCGTTTTCTCATCCGAAATTTTCTTCTGTTTGTGTAGCATTATGATACGGAATATGATGCCCGTAACCAGTACCAGCAGTATTGCATATCCAATCATAGCCCAAACACTGGCCCATGCCGGAGGCGTTATGACAATCTGTATGTTTCTTGTTTCATAGGTCTTGTATTTTTCCTCATTGGATATGGCACGAATCTGTAACGTATAACTGCCGGGAGGCAGATTCCTTACAATAATCCGGTTATCCTGACTCGGACGGCTCCACTCTTTATGAAAACCGTCAATTTTCCATGAAAAAAGAATGTTGGAAGGATAATCGTAATTAATGGAGGCAACATTCAGTGAAAAAGTGTTTTGCTCGTAGGCCAGTTCCAGTCGGTCGGTCTCGTCAATATCTTTTTGCAGCGGAGAACCGTCATCGCCTGGGTAAACGGGATGGTAGGCTATCATGAAATCGCGCAGTAACAGACGTGAGTAATGTGGTTCCGGTATCTGTATATCTATCGGAAACCTGACCGCACCGTCGTTGCCGCCAAAAACAAGTGAGTTTTTGCCGTAGGTGGTAGCAGAGCCGGCATTGAAGTTGACACTCATCAATCCTTGTTCCCGTGTCCAATTGCGGAAGAAGTGTCCTTTGGGTGAATAAATGGTAATCCCGTCTTCTGTCCCCATGAGCAGGTTTCCGTCCTGACGGGGAATAATGGTGTAGATGTTGTTGGAAATCAGCGCACAATTATCTGTACGGTATTGATGGATGAACTTCTCTTTGTAGAGGTTATATACAAGCAGTCCAGACCCGCGGGTACCTATGTATAGGATACTATCGTCTCTCTGGTATAACGCGCATATATAAGGAGATTCTACGGGCAAGTCTACATACCGGTAATCTCCGGATTTCTTGTCAAGCTGGTAGAGTCCCATTTGTGTGCCAATCCACATTTGTTGGGCATCTTTTTCCTGAATGGTGGTGATGGAGCTTACTCCCGGATATAAACGTATATTTTTAGTCTCTAGATTGATACATTTCAAGTGATAATATCCACCGGACCAGATATCGCCGTCCGAATCTTTCTTGATGTCGAATATATATTGGTCAGGACGTATTCCTGCAATGGTAGCAGGAGAAAGGTAACTTACCTTGAATCCTTTCTTCTTTTCTATCTTGTAGATGTCGGATGTAAATCCTCCGGCCCATATCACGCCGGGGGAGGCTTCACATAGCGTCAAAAAAATGTGATTCTCGTCATCCGGTACCGAATCAAAGGAACTGAAGAAGGAATGCCACTCTTTTATATCAGTCTGATAGAGGCTGATACCATTGCTGGTTGCAAACCAAAGGTCACCGTCACTGTCTTCCATTATATCATGAACTTGGTTGTTTACCAGTGAGTGGCTGTTGCCAATAGAATGCTTTATCAGGTCGTAACTCCCATAACGGTTGTTACGGATGGTGATGCCAGTAGGGTAATTGGCAAGCCAAATTCGTTGCTCTTCATCCACATAAATGTCATTGATGTTGTTTCCGTTCATCCCGTTATAACTGCTGTAATCGGCCGTTATGTAGGGTTCGCTCATGTATGTATTCAAGTCTAGCTTATATACACCTTTTCCACCTGTGGCAATCAGAAGCTCATGGTCGTTCAAAGCGACAATCTGGTTGAACTCTACATTATTGGGGGATTGGCAGGGGATAATGTTTCCTTTTCCTCCTATGTCATACACAAGTATTCCTTCTTTATAGTTTCCTATGAATAACTGTTTTGAAACTGTATGATAATAGAGCTCATGCACAGGTGTACCGATACTTTCTGCCACTTCGTCGGGTATCAGCTTCAGTGTTTCTCTTTCTGTCTGGGTACGAAACAGTCCGTTTCCCGTACCGATAAAGAAATGGTTGCCGTCCGTTTGCTCAATGACGGTTATTTCGCTGTTAACCGGTGTCGCTATATGTGAAGCGGTTCCAGTCCGAGTATCATACCATACGATGCTATCTTTAGAACATAACCAGATTCTGTCATTCTTATCCAGATAGCCGTAATTTAGAAATGCTTGTGACTTATTTCTGATTAACTCCGGATGTATGTAAACCAGTTCGAATTTATCATGCTGCGAATCGTATTTGAAAATACGCCCTTTCTGACCGATAACCCATAAAATATCCTCATTGTCCATATAGAACCAGTTCAAGGCAATACGTGAATCCAGCTTCATGTTGTCATCTGAAAAGTTGTAGTGTTTGATTTGTTTTCCATCATAACGGTCTACTCCTTCTTGGGTCAGAAACCACATATAGCCTCGTCGGTCTTTCTGGATATGATATATTTTTTGATTGTTCAGACCATCTTCCAATCCTATGTATTTATAAATCTGACACCTACTTATGGTGCTACTAATGATAAGGATAACAAAAAGAAAAATTCTCTTAATATTCAAAAATGTTTTCATGTTTGTCGTAAAAGATTCAGAAATTTATCTGCAAAAATATGAAATACTGGTTAAATAATCACTTGAGAGATGAACTTTATTTTATTAGATTTTGGTTTATTCTTTTAAATAGGGATATTCGGAAAATGTTATAGAATTAGTCAACTTATTTATTGCTAGTTAGTTGGCTTTTGTGTTTTTAGGTGTGTCTCCCAAAAATATCAAACTTAACATTGTACGTTCCGCCAACTTTCTATTGATTTGAGCCTATCCCAACTCATAGTGAGGGACAAAAAGAAAAGTGTTAACTGCTTGATTTCATGCAATTAACGCTTGTTTTCTTCGTGGACCAGCCTGGGCTTGAACCAGGGACCTCCAGATTATGAGTCTGTTGCCGAGTACGACAAATCCTGCGGATTTATCGTGTGTAACCAACTGAGCTACAAGACCTTTTAAGCGTTCGTAAACCTATTAATGAACTCTATTAAGAACGTATCGGTAAACCAGCGGTAAACAATTGTTCTTGTTGCAAAGTTAGTCAATATTATGCTACTATGCAATGATTCTTCCTAATAGTTAGGTATGTTTCAAACTCTTTTTTACCTACGTGGAAGTATTACAGGTTTTCTATAATCTTGCGCTTGGCAGAATCAGATTATTCATCATGCTGTATAAATCCGATTCTTCTGCGTGGCTTTTCTTCCAATTTCTTCTTGGCTTGTAGTTCTGCCAATGTCTGATTGATAAGTTCCAACTGCATCCGTGTATCATCATTAATATCGTTGTAATCAGCGAACACTTCTTCTATGTAGTCTTTCAACTCTTTTACTTCATTCTGCAACTCTGTTAGTTGGTCTGTCTTAGGCAATGTAATCATTTGGCGAACAGCGACAAAAGCACGCATAATGCCCATATTGATTTGAATGGCAGTTTTGGAGTTCAGCACGCTACTTAACATAGCTACTCCTAATTCTGTGAACGCATAAGGGTTGCGCCTAACTCCCATCTTGATGGAATTGGAAGTCACAAATTGTGACCTCCAATTTTGTGTTTCCTCACTTGTCAGTTGAAACATAAAATCTTCGGGAAAACGGTCTATATTGCGTTTTACGGCTTGATTCAATACTTTTGTTTGCACTCCGTACATTTCCGCCAAATCACGGTCGAGCATTACTTTCTGACCTCTGATTTCATATATCTTGCTTTGAATTACTTGTAATTGTTCCATTGATTTAATCTTTCGTGGTGCAAAGGTAACCAACTCTGTATAATGTAAATAGAATGTACGGATAAAATTTCAGTATATGGCATAAAAAATATTTCTGCATGGTTAAGGCTCTTATTCTATTTTTGTTTGTTTTCGATTTTGACTTTCGTATGATTCTGAATACTGTTGTATATGTGAAACTTAAAATTTTATAGCTATGAAAGATTCAATGAAAAAAGATGCAAGGGTATGCCTTATACCCGATTACATGGAAACGCACACTATTACCACTTATAGATTAGCAAGTGATAAATTTCTCCGCACATATTTTCCTGAAAGTGCGTATGGACTTACCCCATCCATGAAGTTCAAAAGGAGAAAGCGTTAATGATTTGTTCAGAACTGAAAAAGCCAACTTATCCATTTGTTTATAATGGGTAGGTTGGCTTTTGCTATTTTTATTTGTTACTTATTTCTTGGTATAAGTCCAATAGATATTTCTATTATTTTCATGCCAAGACCATTTCTGTAGCCTTAATGTGGTTGAATTAACCTCTGCAATAAAGTATTCTTCATATATTATATTAGAATTACCTTCATAACGGGTTATTTTATGAGAATTAGCATCATAGGTAAACTTACCCGTATAAACTTCATCACTATCGCCATTTTCTGCATAAGTGAAGCTATAAGTCCCGTTTGAGTTGAAAATAAAAGAACTTGTAACTAAAATATCACCGTCTTGTTCACTCATTTGCCAACTGCCCAAAAGTGCTTTGTATTCACTGTTTGTTTCTTCTTCATCATCATCACTACTGCAAGAAGCAAAATTTACACTGATAAGAATTGCCATGATAGCTATTCCAATTAATCTGAATGTTTTCATCTCTGTTTTTCTGATATAAAATTAAAAAAAGGACTAACTAAAAGTAGCTGATTATTGCCATATTAATGTGTAAGTATCATTATAACTACTGCCATATTCGTTTGTTTCTGTTACTATTATTTTAGTTGGGTATCCCTCTTTATCAATTTCATAAGAGTAGTTTTCAGTCCAGCCATCACTACTTGTTACGCTTTTCAATAAATTCTTGTTGGTCGTTCCCAAAAGATTAGGATGAGCCATAAGTAAAAGGTCTGCATATTCTATACCGCATATATGGTAAAGTCTTAAAGCATTAATATCAATGGTTGAATGCTTATTTTCTTTATCTGCATAATATGTGCAAGTGCATGTGATTGTTTCTCTTCCATCATAATAGCTAAACTTGCTGATATTGTCATTTCCCCAAGACCACATACAAGTTTTGTCTCCACTTATTTTTATCAGATGTTTGTTATTGTCATAGGTTAAAGTTTCTGTTTCTTTATCCCAAACAGTAGAAGTTATAATACCGTTTTTAATTATAAAATTTGCTGGTTCTTCTTTAAAACTTGTACTTATAGTTTCCACAATAATATCAGAATCAGACCATTTGACATTAATTTTATCTCCACCAAGAGTAGCAGATATTAATTGCTTTTTTTCATTATAACTAAATAGATAATTATTGTTATCATCTTCTGACATTGAACGTAATAACTTGCCAGATACAACGGTGCCTCCATCATTATTCTCATCTTCATCATCACTGCAAGAAGCAAAATTCACACACATTACTACGGCTAATAAAGCCATTCCAATTAATCTAAACGTTTTCATCTCTATTTTCTATTTGTGCTTTTCAGTACCCTCAAAAAGCAGTTATATTAAATAGAAAAGGTGTGGGTACATATTTGCTTTATCCTTTTCTCTGGCTTCTCGCATTGCCTATTCCGTGGATAAAACAATAGCAACCCACACCAGTTTTGACAATATCTAAGAGCCTTATGG
>CAMQVH010000092.1 GCA_947038155.1 uncultured Bacteroides sp.
GTTAAAATATCAGCTATAATATTATGACTGAAGAGAATTTAAACAGACTCTAAAACAAAGCCCCGAAAGTCATAGACTCCCGAGGCTTCATTACCTTTATTATAATAATGATATATTATTCCTTCAAATCTTTCAGTTCCCAAGCCAATGCACTGGCACCCAATACAGCAGCATCGGAGTCTTTCAGCTCGGAAACGAGCAATTTCGTCTTGCCTTTATAGATATTCAACACATTGTCGTCAATTGACTTCTGAATCGGTTTCATGATATAATCCCCCGATTTAGCCAACCCACCGAACAATACAATGGCTTCAGGGCTGGAGAATGCAATAGCATCCGCCAAAGCTTCACCCAAGATATTACCTGTAAATTCGAAGATTTCCTGTGCCAGTTTATCCCCTTGTACAGCTGCGTCATATACATCTTTTGAAGTAATGTTTTCTGCAGGAATGTTACGAAGCAAGCTGGCATCCGTACGAGCGGCAAGGAATTCGCGAGCTGTGCGAGCCACACCGGTAGCCGAACAGTAAGTTTCCAGACATCCCTTACGGCCACAACCGCAGATACGACCATCGCGACGAGCGATCACGTGTCCTAATTCGCCTGCAAAACCGTCATGTCCATACACCATCTGACCGTTGATAACGATACCACTACCCACACCGGTACCCAGTGTAATCATGATAAAATCTTTCATACCACGGGCAGCACCGTAAGTCATTTCACCGATAGCGGCAGCATTTGCATCGTTTGTCAAAGCAGTGGGGATACCCAGTCTTTCTTCAAACATGGCAGCCAACGGAAGAATTCCTTTCCAAGGCAAGTTCGGAGCAAATTCAATTGTTCCCGTGTAATAGTTACCATTCGGAGCACCGATACCGATACCTCTGATTTTATCAACGCCACCATTAGCAATAATCAACGGAAGCAGGTTCTTGCAAACTTCGTCAGCATATTCTTCGGCAGTAGGATAACCGGCAGTTTTGATTGAACTGCTGGCAATAATAGTTCCGCGTGCGTCTACAATTCCAAAGACGGTATTCGTTCCGCCTATGTCAATACCTACTACGTAGGGCTTTTCCATGTTTGAATTCATGATACTTTTATTTAAAAGGGTTAGTTAATCATTAAGTTTACTGCACACAAATTACGTAAAGAAGATTGAGTCTACAAAATGTTTTTCAAAAAAAGTTCAACCTCTTTGCAACTTTTCGTGTCTTGCAGTCGTCTAATAGTAGAAAATTATTAGAAAACAGAATCTAAATACAGAAAATTGTGATACTACTAACAAATGTCAACAAGACCTACAACAACGGAGCGCCTCTCCATGTGCTTAAAGGTATCAATCTCAATATCGAACAGGGAGAATTTGTTTCCATCATGGGAGCATCCGGGTCTGGGAAATCAACTTTACTCAATATATTGGGAATTCTCGACAACTACGACACCGGAGAGTATTATCTGAATAACGTACTCATCAAAAACTTAAGCGAGACCAAAGCCGCCGAATACCGGAACCGCATGATCGGATTTATCTTCCAGTCATTCAACCTGATTTCTTTTAAAGATGCCGTAGAGAATGTAGCACTTCCTTTATTTTATCAAGGGATAAGCCGCAAGAAGCGAAATGCACTTGCCTTGGAATATCTCGACCGTCTGGGTTTAAAAGACTGGGCACATCACATGCCCAACGAAATGAGTGGCGGTCAGAAACAACGTGTGGCAATCGCACGGGCTTTAATCACCCAACCGCAAATCATTCTGGCAGATGAGCCTACGGGAGCTTTGGACAGTAAGACTTCCGTGGAAGTGATGCAAATTCTGAAAGATCTTCATAAGCTGGGAATGACGATTGTAGTTGTCACCCACGAAAGCGGAGTTGCCAATCAGACAGACAAGATTATACATATCAAAGACGGAGTCATCGAACGCATTGAAGATAATATCGACCACGATGCCTCTCCGTTCGGCAAAAACGGTTTCATGAAATAAGTATTAAAAATGATTGATATTTGGCAAGAAATATACAGTACCATCAAGCGTAACAAGCTAAGGACTTTTCTTACAGGATTTGCTGTGGCATGGGGCATCTTTATGCTGATCGTCCTGTTAGGCGCAGGCAACGGATTGATCCATGCATTCGAGCAATCGGCTTCCGAACGTGCCATGAACTCCATCAAGATTTTTCCGGGATGGACCAGCAAATCATACGATGGACTGAAAGAAGGAAGACAAGTGCAACTGGATAATAAAGACGTGGATGCTACCGGCCATTATTTTCCGGACCATGTCATTAAAGCCGGAGCAACCGTGTGGCAAGGAGGCATTAACTTAAGTTTCGGACAAGAATACGTCAGTTTGAATCTTTCCGGTGTATATCCCAACCATACGGAAGTAGAAGTGGTGAAACTCTTCAAAGGACGTTTCATCAATGAAATTGATATTAAAGAGCGCCGGAAAGTAATGGTGCTCCATAAAAAGACAGCAGAGATTCTTTTCGATAAAACGCATACCGAGCCTATCGGGCAGTTTGTCAATGCCGGTAATGTGGTTTATCAGGTAGTAGGGCTGTATAATGATAAAGGAGACAGCGGAGACAGCGATGCTTACATCCCCTTCACCACCCTGCAAACGATTTACAACAAAGGAGACAAGCTGAATAACCTTGTCATGACTACCAAGAACCTGGAAACGATAGAAACGAATGAAGCATTTGAAGCTCATTACCGCAAGGTGCTGGGGGCCAATCATCGCTTTGACCCGACAGACCATAGTGCTATATGGATTTGGAACCGGTTTACCAACTACTTGCAACAGCAGCAAGGCTCGAACATGCTACGTATCGCTATCTGGGTGATCGGTATCTTCACACTGTTAAGCGGGATTGTAGGAGTGTCCAACATCATGCTGATTACCGTAAAAGAACGTACCCGTGAATTCGGTATCCGCAAAGCTCTGGGTGCCAAGCCGCTTTCTATTCTTTGGCTGATTATCGTAGAGAGTGTCACCATTACCACGATATTCGGATATATAGGTATGGTGGCGGGCATCGGAGTGACCGAATGGATGAATAACGCCTTTGGCAATCAGACAATGGATACCGGAATGTGGACGGAAACTGTTTTCCTGAATCCGACAGTAGATATAAGAATCGCCATACAGGCTACACTCACATTAATAATAGCTGGTACGTTAGCCGGATTATTCCCTGCCCGAAAAGCAGTCAGCATCCGACCAATCGAAGCACTTAGAGCAGATTAAGACTATGAGAATAGACATGGATACCTGTGAGGAAATCCTCATTACCATTACAAGAAATAAAACGAGAAGCCTGCTGACTGCATTCGGTGTTTTCTGGGGAATCTTTATGCTCGTCGCCCTAATCGGCGGCGGACAAGGACTGGAAGGCATGATGAAAAAGAACTTTGAAGGATTCGCGACCAACTCCGGCTTCCTTGCCGCGCAGAAAACGGGCGAAGCTTACAAAGGGTTCCGCAAAGGCAGATGGTGGAATCTGGAAGCTATCGACATCGAGCGCCTCCGTTCGCAAGTCAAAGATGTGGAGGTCATTACTCCTTCCATTGCCCGTTGGGGTTCCAAAGCTGTATACGAAGATAAGAAATACGATTGCAGCGTGAAAGGATTATATCCGGACTATCTCCACATCGAATCACAGGAAATGGCCTACGGCAGGTTTATCAACGAAGTGGATATACAGGAAGCGCGTAAAGTGTGTGTCATCGGAAAGCGTATCTATGAAAGCCTGTTCAAACCGGGAGAGGATCCTTGCGGAAAATACATACGTGTGGACGGAATTTATTATCAGGTAATCGGCATGTCTTCCTCCGAAGGGGATATGAACATACAGGGACGGGCTTCGGAAGCTGTCACCCTGCCCTTCACCACCATGCAGCAAACGTACAATTTAGGAGGACAGATCGATGTCATCTGCTTCACCGTGAAGCATGGCATCAAAGTGTCCGACGTACAACCGGAAATGGAGCAGATTATCAAAGCTGCGCATTATATCGCGCCTAATGACAAACAGGCACTTATGTACCTGAATGCGGAAGCAATGTTCTCGATGGTAGACAATCTGTTTACCGGCATCAACATACTGGTTTGGATGGTAGGATTGGGAACTCTGCTGGCAGGTGCCATCGGCGTATCTAATATTATGATGGTAACCGTGAAAGAACGTACCACCGAAATTGGCATCCGCCGGGCAATCGGCGCACGCCCCAAAGATATCCTGCAACAGATTCTATCGGAAAGTATGGTGCTTACCACTATTGCAGGAATGTGTGGAATCTCTTTTGCCGTCATGGTGTTGCAACTGGTAGAAATGGGAGCAAACGCCGACGGAGGAGACGTCTGTTTTCAGATTACCTTCGGACTGGCAATCGGCACTTGTGCTCTTCTGATCGCATTGGGAATGTTGGCAGGTCTGGCACCTGCTTACCGGGCTATGGCTATCAAACCGATTGAAGCTATCCGCGACGAATAAAGAGGTGCGAGGGATTTCAATTATTAATCGTAAACAATAGAAATATAAATAAAGTCATGAAAAAGTATCTGAAAATCACATTATTGGTAGTCATTGCTATCCTTCTTGTCGGAACATTCGTATTCCTTTATCAGAAGTCTAAACCCAAGGTAATCACTTACGAAATAGTAAAACCGGAAGTCACCGACCTCCAAAAGACCACAGTGGCTACCGGAAAGGTGGAACCGAGAGACGAAATTTTAATCAAACCGCAGATTTCGGGTATCATCGACAAAGTGTATAAAGAAGCCGGACAAGCTGTGAAGAAAGGGGAAGTGATTGCCAAAGTAAAAGTAATCCCAGAACTCGGACAACTGAATTCTGCAGAAAGCCGTGTACGCCTGGCAGAGATCAATGCAACACAGGCAGAAACGGATTTTGCCCGTGTAAAGAAGTTGTACGAAGATCAGCTGATTAGCCGGGAAGAATATGAGAAAAGTGAAGTAGCTTTGAAGCAGGCTCGTGAAGAGAGACAAACGGCTAAAGATAATCTGGAAATCGTAAAAGAAGGGATTACTAAAAATAGCGCATCGTTCAGTAGTACGATGATTCGTTCTACCATTGACGGGTTGATTCTGGATGTCCCTGTAAAAGCCGGTAATTCTGTAATTATGAGTAACACGTTCAATGATGGAACCACAATTGCTACGGTAGCCAACATGAGCGACATGATTTTCCGTGGTAATATTGATGAAACGGAAGTGGGACGTATCCACGAACAGATGCCGATCAAGCTGACCATCGGAGCTTTGCAGAATCTGACATTCAACGCCATTTTGGAATATATCTCTCCGAAAGGGGTAGAAACCAACGGTGCCAACCAATTTGAAATCAAAGCTGCAATTACCATTCCGGATTCCGTTCAGATTCGTTCCGGATATTCGGCTAATGCGGAAATCGTGTTGCAAAGGGCAAGTCAAGTATTGGCAGTGCCCGAAAGCACTATCGAGTTTAATGGCGACTCTACATTTGTGTACATCATGACAGATTCAGTGCCTGAGCAAAAGTTCCGCCGTACACAGGTGATTGCCGGTATGAGTGATGGAATCAAGATAGAAATCAAGAAAGGAATAACTGCACAGGACAAAATACGGGGTGCAGAGAAAAAAGATAAATAATTGAATTCAATGAAAACAATTCGCAAAACCATATCAGCCCTTCTGCTTGCCGGGGTCGGAATCACTTCTATCCAAGCGCAGAACAACTCTCCGCAAGCATGGACATTGCGGCAATGTATCGACTATGCCATCGAGCATAATATAGAGATTCGTCAATCCGCCAACAATGTTGAAGCCAATAAAGTGAGTGTAAACACTAGCAAATGGACACGTCTTCCGAATTTGAGCGGTAGCGCCAGCCAAAACTGGAGTTGGGGACGTGCTGCTTCTCCGATAGATAACTCGTATAGTGACATTAACAGTGCCAATACCAGCTTCAGCTTGGGAACCAATGTACCTATATTTACCGGTTTGCAACTGTCTAACCAATATTCACTTGCCAAGTTGGATTTAAAAGCCGCTATAGAAGATTTGAATAAAGCCAAAGAAGACATTGCAATCAATGTCACTTCCGCTTATTTGCAGGTTTTATTCAACCAAGAATTAAGTAAGGTTGCTCACAATCAGGTAAATTTAAGCAAAGACCAGCTAAAGCGTATCCAAGGGCTCCACGGAGTAGGTAAAGCATCCCCTTCCGAAGTGGCCGAAGCACAAGCTCGTGTCGCACAGGACGAAATGACTGCTATACAATCAGACAATACACACAAGTTGTCATTATTAGACCTCACCCAGCTTTTGGAATTACCTACGCCTGAAGGATTCGTGCTCGAAAGTCCTAAGGAAGAACTTGAGTTCGAATCTCTCACTCCACCGGATGATATATATACACAGGCTCTTGCTTACAAACCAAGTATTAAGGCTGCAGAATACCGTTTGCAAGGTAGCCTTAATAGCATTCGTATTGCTCAAAGTGCATTCTATCCACAACTCTCTTTCAGCGCCGGTTTGGGTAGCAATTACTATACGGTGAGCGGAAGATCAGGAAACAGCTTCGGCAGTCAGATAAAGAACAACCTGAATAAGTATGTAGGGTTCAACTTGAGCATTCCGATCTTTAATCGTTTTTCTACACGAAACCGGGTACGTACCGCTCGTTTACAACAAATAGACTTATCTTTGAGATTGGATAACGCAAAGAAAGCACTCTACAAAGAGATTCAGCAGGCTTGGTATAATGCTCTAGCTGCAGAAAGCAAATACAATTCCAGTGAAGTGGCAGTGAAAGCCAACGAGGAGTCTTTCCGCCTGATGAGCGAAAAGTTCAATAACGGCAAAGCTACCTTTGTAGAATATAATGAAGCCAAACTTAATCTGACTAGGGCTCTTTCGGATAAGTTGCAAGCAAAATATGACTATCTGTTCCGGACTAAAATTCTGGATTTCTACAAAGGACAAGTCATTGAATAAAAAGAAATATATT
>CAMQVH010000093.1 GCA_947038155.1 uncultured Bacteroides sp.
ATAGACTAACTAAAATTTATGCATAACCCCACTAGAATTTACGGGTGACCCATAACTATCTTTTATTTTGAAATTTTGCCATTATCTTCCGGCTCATCTTTTTGTATATAAACCGTCCTTGTTGGAAAAGCAAACTCAAGTCCTGCCTTATTGAAAGAAGCCAGAATCTCCGTATTCATATTCGAAGTCACTCCTAATATATCCCCTTGCTTCTTAATATAGTAGATATACATGATACCCAGTGCGGAGTCGGAATATTCAGTAAAGACGGCAACCACGTCCGATGGACTGGAAGATACATTTTCCACTTTTTGTGGAAGAGCTTTTAAAATCGCCAAAGCCTCTTTCATCTTTTCGGCAGTTGTGCCATACGTCAGTCCGAGATTCAGAACGACCCGTCGCATCGGTTCGGAAGAGATGTTGATGATAGAAGAGTCGGTAATCTTATAGTTCGGGATAGTGATGATACGTTTATCATAGTTCATGATTCTTGTGCTCCGGATGCCTATATCGATTACTGTTCCTTCGATACTGTCGAAGCGAATGGTATCTCCGATATTGAAAGGCTTGTCTGTCAGGAGGGTGAAGGCACCGAACACATTCTTTACCGTGTCTTGTGCTGCCAAAGCGAATGCGATACCACCGATACCCAGGGTTCCCAATAATGCGCTGATATTTACTCCGACATTACTCAATGCCATCACAAGACCGATAATCCAGACAACAACCAAGATTGTCCTTTTAATAATCGGCAGCATTTTATTATTCTGACCGTCAGAACGGCGTCCCCAGTAAACTTGAAGCAAACCGCTGAACAAACGGGCGAATACCCAAGTGATATCCAATACAATCAGAATACGGTAAATGTTGTCTACTACTTTCACGAAACTGTCCGGATATACCAAACGATGAATAGCTATCCAGATACCCAGCAGAATAATTGCAAACTTGAAAGGCGGTTCGAGAGAATAAAAGATAATATTATCCAGTTGATTCTTAGTCCGGTCTGTTAATGGTTTAAGTACTCTTTTGCTTAATAGCGTTATCAACTTTACAATAACAATTGCGGCAACAATAATAAGTATGGAAATGATCCAGTTCTGAACGGAATTTCCCCAAATTTCATATTCAAACATATTCGACTTGATTTTAATTATACATAATGATCATTATTTTAACTTAGTTTCTATACAGAATCAAGGCGGAAGAAGCCGCGATAGCTATATCTCCACCAGACAAATGCTCCTGGCTGTCCAATTTGATTTGTCCATCTTTGCAAACAACTATCCAGTCTTGCTCGGGCAGGTGGACAATCGCTTCGTTCCGGTTACCATTATAAGCTACTAATATTTCTTTCCATTCATCTCCATTAGCATATTCGCCCAATGTATAAGCAATTACACCGGAATCACCCGTGTCAAGGAAATGAAGCCATTGTTCCAATCCCTCTACTGTTGGAATGCGAAAGGCGGGATGCGCTTTACGTAGTGCGATCAGTCCTTTTATATAGTCGAAAAAATCACGGTTCTTGGCTTTCAAAGCCCAGTCAATCTGGTTGACAGCGTCCGATGACTTGTAGCTGTTCGGTTCTCCTTGCTTATCTTGCATGATTTCTTCGCCACCACGGATGAAAGGGATTCTTTGTGAGGTCAGAAGTACTGTATGTATCAATTTGTCGATAGAGGGTAATTCCTCTTCAGCATGTTCGCCCTTTACGGATAGCCTCAATTTGTCTATCAAAGTGTATCCGTCATGGCACGACACGAAATTAATCATTTGCGAAGGAGCCCCGGCATAAGGACCATCACAATAAAGCAATCCGTCATAGTCTACCTGCGGGTGCTGCGTGCCGCCGACGATACCATATTTAACCGGTTCGAAATGCCCGTTTATATTTCCGGAGGCATATCCGGGTTCTTGTTCGTCGAAGGTACTTCCTTTCAGTCCGTCCCGAAACTCATCATTAAATACGGCAACACCTTCCATCCGTCCGACATTCTCCTTTACTGCCCGCTGCTCGAAAGGCAATGGGGAATCTGCTGCTGCCCAACCTTCACCGTAAACGAAGATTGTCGGGTCAATTTTCAGCAGTTCTTCTCTCAAATGGTTCATTGTTTCAATGTCATGTATCCCCATAAGGTCAAACCGGAAACCGTCGATATGGTATTCTTTCGCCCAGAACTTTACAGATTCGATGATATAACGGCGAACCATTTCGCGCTCTGATGCCATCTCGTTTCCGCAGCCGGACGCATTGGAATAAGACCCGTCAGGATTTTGACGGTAAAAATATCCGGGGACGGTCAGTTCGAAATTTGAATGATCGGTGGAAGCGGTATGGTTATATACCACGTCGAGTACAATGCGGAAGCCGTTCTGATGTAGGCTCTTCACCATTTCTTTAAACTCACGGATGCGGGTGACGGGATTAGCCGGGTCGGTGGAATAACTTCCATCAGGCACATTGTAATTTTTCGGGTCATATCCCCAATTATATTTATTTTCGTCCAGTCTCGTCTCATCTACTGTGGCGAAATCAAATGAAGGCAGGATATGGATATGTGTAACGCCCAGTTCTTTCAAGTGATCTAAGCCGGAAGTTTCCCCTTCGGGTGTCTTGGTTCCGGTTTCCGTCAGAGCCAGGAACTTTCCTTTATTCTTGATGCCCGAATTCGGATCAATACTAAAATCGCGATGATGCAATTCATAGAGAATAATGTCGGAATACATCTTCAGTTCGGGGGGCTGGTCGGACTCCCAATCTTCCGGATTCGTTTCATTCCAGTCGATTACAGCCGCACGGTTACCATTGATACCGACTGCTTTAGCCCAAATGCCGGGCGTTTCGTCCAGCCATTTGCCGTCTTTCTCTATTTGGAAGGTGTAGAAAGAACCTTTCAGGTCACGGTCGATATTGATACGCCAGGTGCCATCCTCTGCCATGTCCATATCCAGTTGTTCTTCCTTTTCTTCTCCTTCGCCGGCGGGGTACAGGTTTAAACGAACCCTGTCCGCGCTCGGCGCCCAAAGTGTAAAAACGGATTGTTCGGGTGTATAGACCAATTCGAGATCATTTCCATCATAGCATGGATATTTGTCATACGACTCCAATTGGTCTGCGGACGGATGATTTTTTAATTTTCTCATACATTCAATTTTATATTAATACTGTTTAAAATAATCAATGCCTATGTGGCGTAAATGAACTGGTATGTTCTTGTTTGGTATGATGAGAAACAACAGAACAAACAGAATTTATTGCTGTTATCCCGGTAAATATGGATATAAAAAGGATTATTAAGATATTTTTCGTCGTTGCATGAACCATACTCTTGAACTTTCTGCTGTTTAGCATTTGCTCGTTCGGTTTATGGACAAATTCCTACCATTTTGCTAATAATTCATACTTGTGAAGGAACTTTATTCTATTGCAACTTGTTTTATACTCGTCAATTTAAAAAAGATAGCATATGGAAAATGGTGTAATGATGCAGTATTTTGAATGGAATCTCCCGAATGACGGGAAGTTATGGAAACAATTAAAAGAAGACGCGTCGCATCTTCATGACATTGGTGTAACCGCAGTATGGATTCCACCTGCTTATAAAGCCGACGAGCAGCAGGATGAAGGATATGCAACTTATGATTTGTATGACCTGGGCGAATTTGAACAGAAAGGGACAGTACGGACAAAGTATGGTACGAAGGATGAACTGAAAGAGATGATTGGCGAATTGCACAAATATCATATTGCGGTTTATCTGGATGTAGTGCTGAACCATAAGGCAGGCGGTGATTTTACCGAAAAGTTTATGGTCGTGGAGGTTGACCCCAAAGAAAGGAACAAGGCGTTGGGCGAACCGTATGAGATACAGGGCTGGACCGGATATAGCTTCCATGGACGTAAGGACAAGTATTCGGATTTTAAGTGGCACTGGTATCACTTCTCCGGTACGGGATTTGACGACGCCAAGAAACGTAGCGGAGTCTTTCAGATCCAGGGAGAAGGAAAAGCCTGGAGCGAGGGAGTGGACAATGAGAATGGCAATTATGACTTTTTGTTGTGTAATGATATTGATTTGGACCATCCTGAGGTTGTATCCGAACTGAACCGTTGGGGGAAATGGGTTACCGGTGAACTTGGACTCGACGGATTCCGGTTGGATGCTATCAAGCATATGAAAGACCAGTTTATCGCACAATTTCTTGATGCGGTGAGAAGTGAACGGGGAGATGATTTTTATGCCGTAGGTGAATATTGGAACGGTGACTTGGAAACACTCGACGCCTATTTGGAAACGGTAGGGCATAAGGTGAATTTGTTTGATGTCCCGTTACATTATAATATGTTTCAGGCAGCACAGGAAGGTAAAGAATATGATTTGCGGAATATCCTGAAGGATACACTGGTCGAACATCATTGTGATTTGGCTGTGACATTTGTCGATAATCACGACTCGCAGTTGGGAAGTTCGCTGGAGTCCCAAATAGAAGACTGGTTCAAACCGTTGGCATATGGTCTTATTCTCTTGATGAAAGATGGTTATCCTTGCCTGTTTTATGGGGATTACTATGGAATAAAAGGAGAGAAATCCCCGCATACCAAGATCTTGGACATATTGTTGGACGCCAGAAGAAAATATGCTTATGGCGATCAGGTTGAATATTTCGATCACCCCTCCACCGTCGGTTTTATTCGCACAGGAGATGAGGAACATACGGGTTCGGGACTGGTCTTTTTAATGTCCAATGACGAAGCCGGCAGTAAAACGATGAGTCTGGGTGAAGGTCATAAGGGTGAGATATGGCACGAAATAACCGGAAGCATTCAGGAAGAAGTAACTTTGGATGAAGAAGGGAACGGCGAATTTTCCGTTGATGCCCGTAACCTGGCTGTTTGGGTAAAGAAGGCAATTTAGGTTGCTTAAAATTAAATTCCTTCTTGCACTTTTTATAGAAAATACATACTTTTGGATGCTGAATGATTAAACACGGTAAGATTTTATGCGTTTTTGGGTATGTATTTTAGTGCTTTTATTTGTACACAATCAATTTTCGAGGGCTGATAAAACTATACATAGTGATTCTCTCTATACTGAAAAGTATATCCGGGATATTTATATATCTGACTCTAAGCGAGCTCTGCAATTACTGGACGAAGCGGAGAACAGGAAAACAATATCTTTGCGGGTTATAAACGAATTGCGTAGTTTGTCATATAGTAATATGTATATGAACAAACTCGCGTTTATGTATGCGAAAAAAGCTTATCTGCTTGATTCCATATACCAGAAAGACCCGGAACACATGCTGAAAATGACAGTTTATTTGGCTGAGTTCTCGGCAATGATGAGCAAGTATAATGAAAGTATGCATTATGCATTAGAGGGAATCAGACAGGCACAAGAATTAGGAAACAGAGAGGCTAGAGCCAGATTGTTTTTCTGCATGGGAGAGAATAACTGGAGATTGTCTTTTAAAGACAAGGCATATGATTATTTCGACCGGACTATTGAATTGCTGCGCGGGTCGAAGGAGAAGCGTGAAATGATGCTGCTTTCATACTATTATGGGGCGAAAATGGGGTTTCTGATGAATGATTCCCGAATCGAAGAGGCTCTGGAAGTAGGTTTTGAACGTGAGAAGCAGATTGAACGGCTCAAAGCATTGCCTCAAATCCCTGAAGCTTATGTGGACGGCCAATATAGTTATTTGTATTCCAAGCTGGCCTATATTTATTGCATGGAGAAGAAATATGGGCAGGCGGAACAATATTATCAGAAATACTTGTCAAAGAAAGAATCACATACTCCGGATGGAAAAATGTATTCAGTCCCTTATTTGATGCTTTCCGGGCAATATGAAAAAGTCATTGATAACTGCAAAGGGTTTAAGGAGCTGATGAGGACTCAGCAGGACACTTTGAACGAACAATATCTGACTGTCCTCCGGCATGAAGTGAAAGCATACTTGGGTATGCATAAATACAAAGAAGTTGCGGAGATACGTGAAACAATTTTAGCCATAACGGACAGCATCAATGCCCGCGATAGGAACAATGTTGCATTGGAATTGAATGCAATGTACGGTGTCTCTGAAAAAGAAGAGTATATCGCCGAACAGGCTTTTCAATTGAGAATAAGAAATATAACTCTCTGCTTCCTTGCATGTGTTGTGGTGCTGACTCTGTTTCTTGTATGGCGTTTGTGGCGTTTCAATCATATAGTCGAGTATAAGAACAGGATGCTTGCCCAGCTTATAAACGAAAGAATCTCCAATAGGAAATATGACACTCAGTTGTCGGAAGCATACGGACAACTGGCTGTCACGTCAGAAATAGAGCCGGAAGTCATTTCCTCTGAAGAACTGAATGAAACGGATAAGGTCAGCGGTGAAGAGGAAGAGAACAGGAAAATATTCCAAGAATTGAACCGGATAGTCCTTCAAAAGCAGTTATATCTCTCATCAGAACTGTCAAGGGAAGACCTGGCGCAGATAGTGCATCTGAATAATGCGCGTTTTGCCCGGATGATACGTGAATGTACGGGGACTAACTTTAACGGGTATATCAATGAATTGCGTATTACTTATGCAATCAAATTGATGAAGAAATGTCCCAATTATACAATACGTGCCATAGCGGATGAGTCCGGATTTAACAGTACACCGATTTTATACAACCTCTTCAAGAAAAAGACAGGAATGACACCCTACGAATTTAAGAAAGCACAGGATTCGCTTAGGGATTAGGAGTTTCCAGTAAACAATTCTCGGCTTTTTCGGTTTATTATTATAAAGTTAATTAAATAAATATAGTAATGTTACAAGTTAGGATAAAGCGAGTGTACGAGGATTTAAAGAGCCGGTGTACAATCATGCCCGAATCCTTTGCGATTATCTGGAAATGCGTCTGAAAGAGTGAAATTAAAGTAATTTTTATCTGTTTACGCTTTCTGTCGTTCACTC
>CAMQVH010000094.1 GCA_947038155.1 uncultured Bacteroides sp.
TATTTGACGGGCGAGGCTTTCTGTTTTTAGTGCCACGGCATTATACGATTGTTTTGACGGCATCAGATAGTGAATAATTTTAGTTGTTTGTCGTGACAGGAGAAGTGGAGAGTGATCTTATGAGAGGAAGAAAGCAGAACATAGACACTCTATCCGACCAATCGGCGCAGAGGGTGGAACCTGAAGTCATGATTGGTATGTAGACTTTCATGGGGATAACAGAAAATCATCTTACAGCCATTAAACAGGAAAAAGTAGAGTTATTGGAATATATTCTTTCCCCTTCTAATCTAAACCTTGCTTATAAACAGGTAAAGAGTAACAAGGGTAGTGGCGGCATTGACCGTATGGAAGTGGATGAGTTGCTTCCTTATCTTCGTTGCCACAAGGATAAGCTAATAACTTCCATTTATGATGGGTAAATACCATCCGAACCCTGTGCGTCGTGTGGAGATTCCCAAATCGAATGGGAAGACACGTAACTTGTGTATCCCCACGGTGGTTGACCGCTTGATTCAGCAAGCCATCTCACAAGTGCTTCAACCTCTTTATGAACCTCAATTTTCACCAACCAGCTATGGTTTCCGCCCTCATCGTAGTGCTCATGATGGGTTATTAAAATGTGGCGAATATATCTCTGCCGGTTATGTGTTCACAGTCGATATGGATTTGGAGAAATTCTTTGATACCGTCAGCCATAGTAAGTTGATAGAAATCCTGTCACGTACCATCAAAGACGGTCGGGTCATTTCTCTGATTCATAAATATCTGAATTCCGGTATACTTATAGGAGGCAAGAAAGAGTCCAGTCCGGTCGGAGTCTCTCAAGGTGGTCCATTGAGCCCCTTGTTAAGCAATATAATGCTTAATGAGTTAGACAAGGAACTGGAGAAATGTGGGCATTTGTTCGTTCGGTATGCTGATGACCTGGTCATCTTTTGTAAAAGCCGTCGTTCCGCCCAGTGTACATTGGATAATCTGCTTCCCTTTATTGAAACGAAACTTTTTCTAAAGGTGAATAAGGAGAAGCCCTATGTTGCTTATATGCGTGACATCAAATTCCTTTCTTATGCCTTTGGTTGTTGTAATGGCGAATGGCAAGTCATCCCACCGTACAAGCGGCTTTGTCGGATGAGCGTTTGCTTCGAGCTGGTTACCCTACTTTTAAGATGTACTACCATCCTGTGTTTAAAGGTTAATTAGGGAACCGCCGTATGCCGAACGGCACGTACGGTGGTGTGAGAGGTCGGAACGGGAATTAATCCCATTCCTTCTACTCGATTGTACTTTGTTGGGCTTTTCTATTGTTTTATTCAAAAGATTATCTATATTTGCAGTGTACTATTATACTAATACACTAGATTCGATTAATTTATTAAATAAAAGTACTATGATTGTAGTAGAAAATCTTTCATTTACTTATCGCAAATCAAAGCGTGAGGTGCTTCGAGACTTTTCTCTCTCATTCAAATCCGGCAGGGTATATGGACTGTTGGGAAAGAATGGCGCCGGAAAGTCCACTCTTCTTTATTTGATGTCCGGGTTATTGACGCCTAAAAGCGGCAGGGTGATGTTTCACGATACGGATGTGCGTCGCCGGTTGCCGGTAACTTTGCAGGATATGTTTCTGGTTCCCGAGGAGTTTGAATTGCCTTCGGTGTCTTTGGTCAGTTATGTGGAGCTGAACAGTCCTTTCTATCCTCGTTTTAACAAGGAGGAGATGATTAAGTATCTTCATTGTTTTGAGATGGATATTGATATTGATCTCGGAACGCTTTCTATGGGACAGAAGAAGAAGGTATTCATGAGCTTCGCGCTTGCTACGAATACGTCGCTCTTGCTGATGGACGAACCGACCAATGGTTTGGACATTCCCGGAAAAAGCCAGTTCCGCAAGTTTATCGCGTCGGGCATGTCGGATGATAAGACAATTGTGATTTCCACGCATCAGGTACGTGATATAGATAAGGTGCTCGACCATGTGTTGATTATGGATGAGAGCCGTGTGCTACTGGATGAATCGACAAGTGAAATCTGCGACAAACTTTACTTTGTGGAGAGTGACAACCGGGAGTTGGCAAAGAGTGCTCTCTTTGCGATTCCTACAATTCAAGGTAACCATCTGATACTTACCAATGTAGAGAAAGAAGAATCGGAGATTAACCTGGAACTTCTGTTTGATGCTACATTGGCTGCTCCTGAAGAGATAGCCCGATTGTTTCACGCTCAAAAATAAAAGACGATGATAAAAGATACTTTTTTTAGTTTGCCTCGTTTTATGAATCTTTGCCGCAAAGAGATGGTGGAGAGTTGGAGATCGAATGTGCTTCGTATCGTATTGCTTTATGGAGTGATGGCGGTGGCGATGGTTTGGAACGGATATTTTGAATATAGGGGGAACTATTCGTATACAACAGACCCTACGTGGTCATTTCTTTTGATTGCTTTTATTTGGTCTTTATGGATATTCGGCTGTTTGAGTGCTTCGTTCACGATGGAGAAGATGAAAACAAAAACGAGTCGCACGTCTACATTAATGACTCCGGTAACTCCTTTTGAGAGATTTTTTTCACGCTGGTTTGTGTTTACGGTGGTATTTCTGGTGGTTTTCCTGATTACCTATAAATTGGCGGACTATACGCGGGTTATGGTCTATTCGTTGGCTTATCCGAAAAAGTACTTTATAGCTCCTGTTGATTTGTCTCATCTGGTAGGTAGGGGGAAAGATTATTATACAGTATGCAGAACCGGTTTACAGTTTGGCGCAGTGATAGCAGGATATTTCTTCGTTCAATCCTTATTTGTATTAGGCAGCACTATATGGCCCAAAAACTCATTCCTGAAAACATTTGCATCGGGAACGATTATCTGGATAGTTTATTTCTTGGTGGGAGTTTTTATGAGCAAAATGTTGTTGCAGAGTAATAAGCATTATTCTTTCCCGGATAATATTATAATGTCCGATGAAGCTATGTGGGGATTATTAATTGCTGTCAGCATATTCTTTACCTTGTTTAATTGGATACTTGCTTATTTCCGTTTCAAGGAGTCTGAAATTATTAACCGAATGTAATCCTTAGCTTATGAATTTTAAAGAAAGTAAAGCCATTTATTTACAAATTGCAGATAGAATCTGTGATGAGATATTGCTGGGGCAGTATCCGGAAGAAGAACGTGTCCCTTCGGTCAGAGAATATGCTGCTATTGTAGAGGTGAATGCCAATACGGTGATGCGTTCTTTTGATTATCTCCAGGTACAGAATATTATTTATAATAAACGCGGTATAGGATATTTTGTAGCATTAGGGGCAAAGGAGTTGATTCATTCTCTTCGCAAAGAAATCTTTTTGAAAGAAGAATTGGAGTATTTCTTTCGCCAGCTTTATACGCTTGATATTCCGATGAAGGAGATAGAAACAATGTATCGTGAGTTTATAAAAAAGCAGAAATAAAAAACGAAATGTTATGAAACGTACTACTTATATATTAATAGGTCTTATCGTCTCCGGATTGGTTGTCATTGTCACATTTATAGTTCTAATATCCGTATCAGGACAATCACATCAGAGTAATGGTTTTTTTGTCGGGGGAGATGAACGGGTAGAGATGAATTTGAACAATGTACATACAGTGAAGATGTTTATTAACAAGGATAAGGATAGTGAAAACAGGTGGGCTTATGTGAATGGTGATGTGACAGTGACAAGTCCTTCTACAGCAGGAGAAAGAAAGATTGTTTATCCGAAGAATCAGTATCTGAAAGTAAGTCAGGTAAATGACACATTGCTGATGGAACTTGATTTGAGTAATGGGAATATTCCTGCGAAATTCCGTGATAGAGGCAATATCTATGCGACAGGGATGGATGTACAATTATCTGTGGATTCGCTAAACAGCCTTCTTTTTTATGCGAATGGTTTAAAGATGAACTTGAAGAAGGTAAAAATGGATTCTTTGTTTATATATGCTCTTCATCAGGAAGTATTGCTTGATTCTTGTCAGTTCCGTTCTTTTAGTGTTGATGGAAAAGATTTGAGATTTAAAGCAAAGGACGGTAAGATAGAAAATTTTTATTTGAATCTGAATAGTATATGGAGATGGAATTTTGAGAATTGCGAAATTGGTACGGAATATCTAAGAGGCAGTAATTCTCATCGTAACTCTTTGCAGGTAGGAGAGTGTAAGCGGGTTGTATGGACTCCGTTGAATGAAAAGGCTCAATTACAAGTGACATTTAGAGAGAGGGCGGAAATTATAGTAAATCCGAAGTAGAAACCAGATGTAGCTAAACAGAAAAGGAGCAAAATGAGATAGATTCATTATTGCTCCTTTTTATTATATAGGCTCTTTATATTGTTATAGAGCTTTGGTCAGCGTGAAGCAGTCAATATCCGGTGCCCAGTTATAGCTGTTTCCCATGCGGATGGTATTATATCCTGCTTTCAGTTCTACAGGAATGGAGATTTGATTGTGGGTTTCGTCTTCTCCCAATGAATTGATTTTTGTGATAATGCCGTTGACGTCTACTTCCAATTGTCGTCCTTTACCGAATGAATAGTAAATGGTCATGTTGTAACGTCCGCCGTCTCCGCTGTATACTTCGCGCCATTCAGCATAGTTTTCCGGTTGTCCGCCGAGGAATCCCACTTTCATTTTGCCGGATGCTTCCTTGTCGTTGGCGTAAATAATGCCTTTAGGGTTCTTGCCTAAGTCGTTGAAAAGAGGTAAGTATGCCCATTCCGCTTCATACAAAGTCGGTTCCAGGCGTGTTTCGCCTTCCATACGAAGGAACATGGCACTGCGGGCAGGCAGAGTTTGTTCAAAGTTGCCGGAAAAATTGCCCAAATCACTACGCTTTACCAAATCACGAACTTTCACGTTTCCGTCAAATTCCAGAGAAGAGAATGGAACGGAGAAGCTGCATACTGTATCAGTAGGATTGTATAATGCCACAGCACGTACATTGCCACGTTTCTGTTCGATATCTTTCACTAATACATAGCCATCGTTTTCATGCTGCGCTACATAAGCCTGCAATCCCAGCGGGTCTTGATTGAGTGCGATTAATTCTTTGTTTGTCAGCAATTCGAGTGAAGATTCCGGCAGATTCTCCAGATTGCAGCCGATAAGCAAAGGGGAGCTCATGATACACCACAAACCGAAATGGGCTTCTTCCTCAGTCGGGGTAAGTCCTTTTCCGCCTACTTTGCTGTTGTCGCGGAATCCGATTACCATCATATCCATATCATTGTAATGTCCGTTTCCGGCATAGGCAGACAGGTAGAGATTTTTTCCGACTACATATTTCAGTGAACCCCAATGTGCGTTGATATCTCCGCTGATACGCCAGGAAGTAGCTACGTCTTTCGCCCAAGTACCGGGGAAGGCCCATCGGCAGATATTCACGGAAACATCTTTGTTCACTTTGTCTATGCTGTTGCGGATAGAGGTGTAGCGTTCTTTTTCATTCAGTCCCAGCACATCTCCGCCGCAATAGTCAATTTTAATAAAATCGAATCCCCAGTCGCCGAAGTATAATTGGGCATCCTGCGGTTCGTGACCATAGATGCCTGCGCCTACTCCTGCCGCGTCATTGTCCCAGATAGAGCCGCAGGTGTTGTTGCCTGCATCCGTATAGATACCGGCTTTCATGCCCAAGCCGTGGATATGGTCTGCCACCGGTTTCATACCATTCGGAAAACGTGTCTCATGTGTGTGCATGACACCGTTATTATCTCTTTTCCCAAAGTAGCCGTCGTCTACATTAATGTACTGATAACCTGCATCTTTCAGACCTTTCTTTACCATAAGGTCGGCTTGATGTTTAATAATATCTTCGCTGATGTCAACCCGGAATACATTCCACGAACTCCATCCCATGATAGGGGGATTGAACGTTTGCTCCTTGTCCGAAAGAGTGGTTTGAGGCTTTGTGCAACTGGCGCACAACAAGGTAGCGGCTGCTACTGAGAGAAGGTAGTATTTGTTCTTCATGATATAATAGGTTAGTGTTCTCTTGTATTGTTGTCCCATTTTTGTCCCGGTACAAAAATAGAAAACGGGTTAAATAATTGTAAATCAATTAATTAACCCGTGTTCTGTCGGAATGAGGCGACTCGAACGCCCGACCCCTACGTCCCGAACGTAGTGCGCTACCAACTGCGCTACATTCCGATTGCTTGAAGAAGTGGTGCCACCAGGAATCGAACATTTAAAGTTCTTTGTTTTTAAAGTCCTGATAGAAAGCACTAAATCTTATATCGTTAAAATTAAAACCATTGAATTAGCCATATTTCTAATTTCAATTATTTCAATCTTTATCGCTGTCATTTTTTTGACGGTGCAAAGATATGGAAAAGGTTCGATTCCTCCAAATAGTATTGGCATAAAATTACAGAAAACTTTATAATGTATTCATTTATGCTGGAATGAATGGCATATATGTGAAGAGAACGTCTTTAGGAAAATTTCCGAAGACGTTCTCTTCTATATTGCCGGCTTTTAAAAAGCTTCCAGCCTGTTTTCATCCAGCAGTTTTATAATATCCTTCTCTTTATAAAGTATCCTGCCTCCCAGCCGGTAATAGGGGATAAGCCCGGTTGTCCTGTGTTCAACCAGTGTCCGGCGTGTTATCTTCAGTGATTCGGACAGTTCAGCTTCGGTGATGTACCTGTCACCGTTCAGGACAGGTCTGTATCTGTCCGGTTCGCTTCTTAAGAGTTCAGTGATGTGTCCAATGTCCTGAAAGAACCGGATAATTTCCGGACTTTCCCTTGTCAGTAAGTCATGTGCCATATTTCTTTGTTTAATTGTTTCCTTTTTGTAACACTCCTTCCATGTATGTGACGATGTCTTTTTTCCGGTAATAGATTTTCCTGTCTATCCTGCTGTACGGGATTTTTCCCGTGCTGCG
>CAMQVH010000095.1 GCA_947038155.1 uncultured Bacteroides sp.
AATCCAACACACGTGCATAGTGCTGCGTCATTTTTATATTGGAATGGCCGAGCATTTTTGCCACATTCTCTATGCTCACACCGTTGGCAAGGCAAACTGAGGTCGCATATGAGTGGCGGGCTACGTGTGTAGTCAAGGTCTTGTTTATCAGACATAAGTCTGCAATTTCTTTCAGATAGCTGTTCATTTTCTGATTGCAGGGAACTGGCAGCAGCTTGTTTTTCTTTTGGCAAGCCGGATGTTCCGCATATTTATGAAGAATCTCCAATGGAATATCAAGCAAAGGAATGTTACACATGTTCTTCGTCTTTTGACGAGGCTTGCGAATCCATAGGTTGCCGTTGGAGTCTTCTACGATATGTTCCGGTGCCAGTTGTTGCACGTCTATGAAGGCTAACCCAGTGAACGCCGCAAAGGTGAAAACATCACGGACAACTGTGATACGCTCCAATGGAAACTTCTTGTGATAGATTGTGAGCAGTTCGTCCATTGTCAAGAACTCACGGATAACTTCTTTCTCATGAAACTTGATGCCGATGAACGGATCTTTGGTAATCCATTCGTTAGCAAGCGCAAGATTGGTTATCTTCTTCAAGCACTTCATGTAGCGGATAACCGTATTCTGCTGGCACTCCTTTTCCGTTTTGAGATAGAATTCAAAAGAGCGTACCAGCTCTCCATTGACTTCCGATAATGGCAAATCCTCCTTGCCGTATTTCAGTTTGATAAGTTCTGCAAGATAACGCTTACAACTTTCATAACGGCGGACGGTAATCAGGGCATAGTCCTTTCCGACAAGTTCACGGCATTGGTCGTTATGCTCTTGGATGGTTTGAATGAGAGTGCGGACAACCTCGGGTGCTTGGTCTTGTCCGAAGAACTTTTCCTGCAACAGGCGAGCGGTGATGAATTGCCCTTGTTCTTCCATTTCATTGAAAGTCTGGTGGAGTTTGATTCTTGCTTCCTCTATATAAGCATTCAAGTCGCAGGATTTGCGGCTCTTGCCTTTGGCGCACTCCTTCGCCTGATTCCACAAGGCTGGTTCAATGCTTTTGCGGATATTGTTTTCCACTCGCACACCGTTCACGGTGATACGCATACATACGGAGGCTTCCCCGTTTTTCAGCAGTTTGGCTTTCTTGATAAAGAAAAGCACATTGAATGAGTCTCTTTTCATGTTCCTACAGTTTTTCGTTGTACAAAAGTAGGAAACCATGCACGCTTTCTTGATACGCAAAATGTTGCAAATCAGAGAGAAGTAATCTTATTCGGTGGAGATTCACGCTCCACCTCTTTTGCTCCACCTTTTGGAACACCAATAACGGTAATATTCTGCCGTTTTTTGCGTCCTCTCGGAAAACAAAAAATCCCGATTTCGTTTGGAAATCAGGATTTTACTGTCTTTTACTTTTCTTCTAAGTGGTGCCACCAGGAATCGAACCGGGGACACAAGGATTTTCAGTCCTTTGCTCTACCAACTGAGCTATGGCACCTTTCTCGTTTTCGGGTGCAAAGATAAGTATATTTTTTAATACCGCAATAACTTTGAAATAAATTTTCGCCAAATAATCACGGATCTTTCATTTAGGATTTCGTTGCTCATTCAAAAATGTTGTTATTTTATAGGGAGTGCTTCCTAGGGTGGTTAGAGTGCTTTTTGCTTCCACTGTTCATAATTCATGGAGTGATTTGATGGTTGGATAATATGCTTCCGATGATATCCATTTCTTTGATTTTCAATAGAATAATCAGTCTAATAAATAGGTCGGATGGCAGATTTTTCGTAACTTTATAGTTGCAAATCAAATAGTTATGAATCAAATCAAGCCACTCGACCAAGTGCTTTCGATTGTAGTGGACGCGCACAGTCATATCACAAAAGTAGTAAATAAATTCGGTTCACCAGACAGTATTTTGTACAAACTGAAGGAATTTTCCTCATCCGTTCCGGATTTTAGAAGATCAGACAAAGGAAATATTCGTCACAGACTCGATGCCAGCATCATGCTGATGATACTTGCCCGCACCTCAAAGTGTGTGTGCCGAACCGAGATAATAGAATTCGGCAGGCACAATCTTAATAAATTCCGCAAATTGGGCATATTGAAGAATGGTGTCCCATCCGAGGCGGCTCTCTGCCGCGTAGAGCACGGTATAGATGATCCGGCACTTGTGCCGACAGGATGCAGGAGTTTGCGAAGTTTTTCCACCGAAGCCCCGGCATCACATTGGCTACCGAAGTCTGCAGAGAGAAAAGCAATGAGATAAAGGCCGGACCGCAATCTTGACTCCATACAGAGAAGAGTCCATTCGGTGTTCTCAATGTGTAAAGGCCTCCGTAAAAAGCGGTCTGCCAAAAGAAAGGCATGACTGAACTGATGAGATATGTATCAATGAGCTTTATCCGACTTTTGAGTTTCCTACACCAAAAATAATGAAAAATTAGATTTGGATAAAAGAATAACTTTCTGACTTTTTATACACAATCGTCATACATGAAAAACCGGTTATGGATTTGTCTTTGGTTTCTTTTCGATTTTGTGTTGGAATTCTTTTGTCGAAACACAAGGGGCGCTATCTGTGTACACATTTCATCTTTCTGTTCGTAGCTATTCCGTATCAGAACATTATTGCTTATTAGGGTTGGACATTCTCGCCCGAAATCACGTACCTGCTTCGTTTCATTCCTTTGCTGAGAGGCGGATATGCGCTTGCCATTGTGGAGGATGGCTCACTTACAACCGGGCTTCGAGCCTGTTGGTGTCTTATCTGACTATGTTGTTGGCGACGGTTTATTTTTCTAGCTCTGCTTTTTTGTGCTTGAGCATAAAGTGAACCCGTTGATTAATGGGTATGGGGACGCTTTGTGGTGGGCTTTTATGGACGTGACTACTGTCGGGGCAAATATTATCGCCGTGACGACTACCGGAAGAGTACTTTCCGTATTGTTGGCAGCTCTGGGTATGATGATGTTTCCGATTTTTACAGTCTGTATTACGAACCTGATTCAGCAATCCAACAAGCGGAAGCAATATAACGAAGCAGAAGCACGGCAGAAAAAAGCGAGTGTGCATTCTTTATAAACATAGGGGGAACATGTGTCGAGAAAGGCGTATTACTTTTTTATCTTTGCAACAGATACATTGATAAGGACTTTATGATACTGTCGATATTGATAAAGACATTTGGTATGAAGTCTTAACTGGATGAGGAATCCTGGAAACCTGTAGAAATAACAAAGTTTGGTTTGTCGAACGGTTTGCTCTGAGCTTGTTTCTGCTTACGCCAGCGCAGCCAAGCGGCTACACCACCCAACATACATGCTTCGGAAGAACCGATAGCCAATGCGCCGGTATTCCAAGTCTCTTTTTCCAGAGAGTTCCACTAATTGGCTACGATATTGATGCATTTACCGTTCATCACTGCAATACGCGGATACTCTGTTTCATCAATGTAATTGATATTGATGGTCTCGTTCATCAGTTTGGTGGCATATTCATCCATGTAGGTGGTAACGAAAGTAGCCAAGTTCAATCGGGGTTGAGTCTGGGCGAATGTTTTGTCTTTTACCATTTGATAAGCGACTTCAGGAGTTGTCGGTCTTATCAGGTATTTTCTCCACCGGAGCGGGTTGTGACATTCTGTCTGAACCAAATACATCAGTTTTTGCATCACCTTTTCTGAAATTTAAATTTTTCATACTTAATTTATTTTTTAAGGTTTAGGGCGATGGGAATTTTTCCCGTCAAATCCCCCACAACAACAGCGGATGGTTTTCAGAACAATCAACTATAGATGTCGGAACAAGCAAATATGGTATCCATGTAAAACGCTTGTTGCAATTGATGCTTTTTTATGGAGTTATAACCTATGTCGTATTGGCTGTCATCTTCAATCTACCTTTTATGATGGAAAAACATCGTTTCTCCAGTGGCAATTCGGGATTGATGATTTCACTATTTTTCTTGGCGATTATTGCTTTCCTTATTCTCGGGCAGGATCGTTTCAGTTGGACGCAGATGTTTGCTGTCATTTTTATCTGTATCGGGGTATATTTGGTTGAGGTAGCCGAGAGCAAAGAGTGACAAAAGTTTCTCGTTTCAAAGCATGGAATAAAAAAAGAGCGCCCTTCACAGAACGCTCTTGCTTATTTCGTCATCATGTTTTATAGAGAGGAGTTGATTGCTTGTGCTATCGACTTGAATTCTTCATCCGACAATTTCAACTTCGGATTCGAGAACAACATATCCGATTCTTTCTGGATAGGAATCAAATGAATGTGTGCATGAGGAACTTCCAGTCCGATAACAGCTTCGCCTACCTTCCGGCAAGGAAAAGCTTTTTCGATAGCACGGGCCACTTTCTTTGCAAATACATGCATTGCAGCCAAGTCTTCATCGCTCAAATCGAAAATATAGTCTACTTCCTGTTTGGGCACTACCAATGTATGTCCCTTTACCAACGGATTGATATCGAGAAAAGCAAAAAACTTGTCGTTTTCCGCTACCTTGTAGCAAGGGATTTCGCCTGCGATGATTCTACTGAATATTGTTGCCATAACTTGTATTGATAAAATAAGGCAAGCCTCATACGAAGACCTGCCTTTCTGTTAAATCGATATGTTTACTATTTCCAATGCGATTTTACCCTGTGGAACGGTAATTTCTGCTACTTCACCTACCTTCTTGCCAAGCAGACCTTGTGCAATCGGGGTGTTAACGGAAATTTTTCCTTCTTTCAGGTTAGCTTCGCTTTCAGAAACGATGGTATAAATCATTTTCATTCCATTCTTTACGTTCTTCAGCTCTACTTTATTTAAAATCTGTACGGAATCAGTTTTGAGTTTGGACTCATCAATGATTTTGGCATCTGCGATTACTGTTTTCAGTTTGTTGATACGCATTTCCAACATTCCTTGTGCCTCTTTGGCTGCATCGTATTCTGCATTTTCCGACAAGTCTCCTTTATCTCTGGCTTCGGCTATTGCCGCAGAGATCTTCGGGCGTTCCACTGTTTCCAGTTCTTTTAGTTCCGCCATCAGTTTTTTGTAACCTTCTTCTGACATATAAGCCATGATGTTTTCCTCCTTTAATTGTTTTAAATGGTCATATAAACAAAAAAGAATTCCAACATGAGTCATGTTGGAACCCTCTTTTTATTATTTCTTTGCAAAGATAGCCTTTTAAGTGATACGTGTCAAGTGAAAAATGATGCTGTGTAACATATTTAAAAGAAATATGCTAAATTATAACAACTTAAAGCAATGACTTGACAGCTGCTTCCAGATCTTTGATATCTTCACCACGAAGTTTCAATTCGTTGTTGCGGTTAATCAAAAAGACAGATGGAACCTGACGGACATTATATACGGCTACGTTTGTAGAATACACTCCGTTTCCATCGCGTACGCATACCCATGGAAGATTGTCTGCCGATGTTTTCCAGTAGTGTTCGTCTGCATCGAGGGATACCTGGTAGATTTCCAGTCCTTGTGAAGCGTACGCATTATATAGTTCGCGAAGCATCAGGTTGTGAGGAGCTCCGGCGGGCGACTGGAATACGGAGAAGTCGAGCAATACGACTTTGCCTTTCAGGTCGGTCAACTTACGTATGTTTCCTTTCACGTCGCGCAGGGCGATGTCAATGATGCCGGTTTCTACAATTTTATCCTGGGGAATCTCCAATGCTTTTGCTTGCGGCTGGCGCGTATTCTTCATACCTTTGATTACAATATTATAAAGGTTTTTGGAGCGTACGGCATTCGGGAATGTATTGTTGAGGCTCGTAGCAACGGCCGCGAAACACTTCACGTCATCTTTATTGTTCAACGGGTCGAATATCAAGTAATTGTTGAGCTTCTGGAATAAGGCAAAGTAAGCCGCCGCCGTGTTGGGAGCGGCGAAAATATAGTTTACTTTTACATCTTCCTTGTAATTGTTGAGCAATGTTGCCAGGCTGTCTTCAAACACGTCATGCCCCATTCTGTTGCTGCGTAAAGCTGCCAGCAAGTCGTCCACCTCTTTTTGAAGGCGGATCTGTTTCTGTGTTAATTCTTTTATCTTGTTGCTGTTTTCCGAACCTTCCACTGTATAAGTGGTAGAGAAATCTACATACGGCGCCTTAATCTGAATCGTTTCGATAGAGTCTACAGAAAAGTTGATAACTTTGTCGTCCACCCGCAAGCGATAAAATTCGGGCGACTCGGGACGGGGTTGTTTGAAACTGAATGTACCTTCCCCTTTCAGTTTGACCGAATCGAGTGGAACAATACCTTCCAGACCGGAAGCCTCGAGATAAAGCATTTTACCATCGGCTCCCGATACATCCCCGTTCACCTGGAATTTAGGGCCGGAGCTACAAGCTGTAATAGTAAGTGCGGCGAGCGCTGCAAAAGTAACTTTTTTCATATAGTGTGTTGTTTACGGGATGCAAATATACTTCTTTTCGAGATTAGTCAAAGCATTTTGCTGTGTTCTTCATCCTATTTTTGAAAAAAAATCAGTCCGTAACTAACTTTTTACCTCATTCCCACCTGATTACAACGATAAATGTATATCTTTGCAGGAATTTTGAAAGAAAAAGTATAGATAAAACAA
>CAMQVH010000096.1 GCA_947038155.1 uncultured Bacteroides sp.
TGGACTATTATTTAAATTGAGGAAAAAGATGAGGGGGGCTTTTTAGTCAGCCCCTAACTGAGCAATCACATTACTTTCCGATTCACTCCCTATCCATACAGATGAGTTCAGACTTTCCTCCTCATCACATGCTGTAAAAAACAGCCCCAAGGCAACAATTGCCAATACCAAATGCTTTTTCATTTCAAATTATCAATTATTTCTGAACTTATTTGCGGGTATCGATATCAACTCCTAAAACATGCAAATCCTCAATCCCTGATATCTCAGTGGAGCATTCACCTAACCAACCGCTTTCCTGATTGACACCGGTATATATCTTTATGAAATCAATTCCCGGCAAATGTACCTTCTGACCTTTTGAATTTACCGCCCAATCTATATCAATAGCAGACTCATCCATGGCATTCTTCTCATTATCAGCATACCCATAACGAAATTTATACAAAACAAAATAACTACCTTTTCCACTTTCATCAACAGCATTTTGAGGTAAACAAGTCCCATTAAATATTATCTTATCCTCTTTTATCCATTTCGGGAAATAGCACTGATTATGAAATCTATTTTTTACTTTATAACCCGAATTTCCCTGGTTATCTTCCCACCGGATATATTTTTCTCTTTCTTCCGAAGTTTCCGGTTCTTTTTCCGGACGATAATAGGTGATTTCATAGTTTCGATAAGTCTTCACATCATTTCCCGCAGCTACAGCCTTGTCATACCATAATTCCAATGCAGCGTCTTCATGAGCACTACCGGCAATCTCATACCATTCGTCCTCATCCGGCATACCATTCTGATTTTTATCATAAGCCACCATGATCACTCCCGGCTCACAACTTCCTCCCTCCGGTGCATCAGGATCCGGATTGGCCGCAGAATAAAAAGCATTGCCAAGTACCCGGAAATCACGTTTTCCGGTAACATTAGTTATTGTATGGTCAAAACCTACTACGACATATCCTCCAAATCCTCCCAACGAAATCATCCCCCTTTCATTATTACCGATAGCAGCTAATACTTTTTCGTTCATAACCTCTTGAGTATCTCCCTCTTCATATTCCGGCAATGCATTAGTAAATTGTCCCACAGCCGGAACAAAATCAAAAACCTTAGTGATATAAGCCGTCGCTCCTTCAAGGTCCGGTTCGATATTATCAAAAGTTACTGTGACCGTAAAGAGATAATCATAATGATTCTCACCTTGTGACGCACGCAAAATCAGTTCATATTCTCCTACCTCTTCAAACATATACTCCAAATCCTTTGTCCGGGCAATTTCACTGCCGTCCAGCAGCCATAAATAAGAAATCCCTTCATCCGACTCACTTTCAACCCGTACCTTCAACAGTTGATCAACAACAACCGCAAAGCCACCCTCCGGTTGCGACACATGGATGTCTTCCTTTTTCAGTAGGTAAGCATCTTCTCCATCATTACATCCCGTGAATACAGTTCCTACAAACAAAGAAACCGCAATGACAAATGCCAGTCTTAAAACTTTCCTATCCATTTTATTCATTATTAGTTATTATTAGTTATTGAAATGTTTTCGTTGTAAAAGCAAAATGAGCCGGTATATCCCCCGCCCTGACTTTCCATCTTTTCTTTCCTTCAGGACTGAAACAGTAAAGATACCCGGGTACAACATAACTTTTCGCATCCGTTACAAATATTTCTTTGGTCTCGGGATTTACAGCTATTCCATACGGAATTGTTATTTCAGTTTCAGTCCCATCAGTAATAAAATTGCGGGATACTATTTTATTTTGTTTCACGTCATAGAGAGCGTAAGTAATAGTATTACTTTCCGTCACATAGCTCCATTCTACACTTGTCATATAAATCGAATCTCCACTCAAGCACATTTCACTGGCAGCAACTCCCAAATTTCCTGTCACACGATCTGTCTGAGTATCTATAATAAAAACATCCGATCCCGTTCCATAATAATCTCCTCTCGAACTCACATATATACGTCCGTATCTATCCAACTTCATACGGTGAAGATTTATAGCTACATCAATTGTTTTAATAACTTGAAAGGTCTTCAAGTCAATCACCGATACCGTCCGGTCATAATCCGGGAAACGATAACCGCCGGAATTGGCAACATAAAGTTTCCCGTCCTTTATTACCATTTCTTCCGGTTGATAGCCGACTACCACTTCACGGGTTACAGCCAAACTTGTCGTATCCACCTCAACCACTTTTCCCGGACGCGCATTGGGATCTATTCCGACAGGACCTGCATAAGAACTTACATAAGCCTTTCCGTCATTAAAAGTGATATACCGGCAATTTATCACATTTATTTGCCCCAGATGCTGTGCCGTTTCCACATCCATCACCTCTATAAAATTCGAGCAATTGATTACAGCATACAGCTTATCTCCATAAATCTGCAAATCATTTCCAACATCCCCCAGTTCTTTCACTACGGACGGATTTCGCTCGGCATAAATATTACGATGATACTTACCGGTAGTACTGTCATAAAAATCAAGCGTACACTTATTACTTCCCATATTTCCTTCATTGAGAAGATACATTCCTTTAATGCTGACGCTCCCTAAAGCTCCCTTGCCAACGTCTATTTCGTCAGAAGGTAGAACCGGAAGCTCGTCCCGACAAGCCAGCAAACAACAACCTGTTAATATACCAAGCAAGGCACGCGAAAGAATATTATTCACAATCATATCGTTAAGTTTAAAATGAATTTAAAGTTAGTTCCGGGCATCGGATAAGACCTCACCACCTCATATTGTTGATTAAAAATATTATTTACTTCCAAGGTCAATTTGAAATCATACTTTCTCCAACTGAATTTCTTAGCCAAAGAAAAATCACTTGTATACCAAGGGAGACGATAATTCTCCGGAGTATTGGCCGAAACATCATAGCGCTCTCCCGTATATACAAAGCTATAATTCAATTCCCATGATTTATATCCCGCATTTAATATAGCCGATCCACTATGCCAAGGGATATACGATATTTGCCCCCCATACGTATCTTTATCCGATTTATCAGTAAAATCCTGCGCTTTCTGATACGTATATGATAACCGGCTGTCAAATACCCAATCGTTACCAAACTTCCAAAGTCCTTGCAAAACGACATCCACTCCTTTTATTTTAACAAGTCCCATATTAATCATTGTCCAACGAAAGAAATTATTGGTAGGAGTAGCTATTATTTTATTTTCCACCTCATTATAATACGCATCCAATTGCACATTCAGTGCTTGCAGCCAGGTTCCGGAAGATAATTTCTGATAAGTGAATCCTACGTTATACTGATTAGTATACTCAGGTTTCAGCTTTATATTCCCTATAAATGTATAATACAAATCGTTCAAAGTCGGCATACGAAATATCCGTTTGTAAAAAGCACGCAGATTTAAATCAATATTCTTGAAAGGTTTATAAGAAGTGATAACGGTAGGAGTAAATTCCATCTTATTCCCAGCCGAAGTAGTATCTGAAGCTACGTTCTCATTTACAAAAGTTCCCAAGACACTGGCCTGCAACTTAAAGCGCTCAAGATGCAAAGAGGTAGCTGCCGCTACCAACGCCGTATTTCTTCGGGGATAAGGGAAATCAGTCAAATTAGCGTTCAGTTTATTCCATTGGTAGTCTGCTGAAATATTTATATCCCAAAAAGGAAAAAGAGTAACCCTGTTAGCCATTGACAAGTAAACTTCCTGTTGGCGATATGTATTATTTACATACATGGTAGCCTCCTCCTTTTGGGGATCCGCCAGATAATGCAGATAATCATATGCGTATTTGGCATTCAACAACAGACTGTACACATCACCAAAATCTTTTTTGAAAGAAGACTGGAAAAAGAAATTTGTATCCCATTGGCGATCCTCATGTGAGAAACGATTCCGCACAACAGCACCGGGATATCCACGTTCTGAATTATAAAAATAAGCTTTCGTACGCCAATAACCACTTTTTATCTTGCCATATAAGCCGCCCTCAGCACGCAGCGCATTGACATCCCCATTACGGCGTACTGCCGTTGTATCATATCCTCCATCCACCGCATAAGTAAATTTATACTTTCCGGTTGTATACATATATTCAGTACTAAGTGACGTACTCACATTCTCACTCAGTTTCTGTTCCCAAAGCAAAGAGGGATTGACAACTCCGAAAGAACCCGTCTTAAAAGTCACTTTCACATGATAAGCCCTATTCTCCTGAAAAACAGGTATTCTTGACTGTAGATAAATAGAACCTGCAGAACCAAAATCTTTCGCTGATTGGAAAATGGCACTTTTCTGACCATTATATAAAGTGACAGCTTCCATATTATCCAAAGAGAAACGTCCCAAATCAACCACTCCATTCTGCGCATTACCCAGTTCAATGCCGTCATAAAACACTCCTACATGATTCGTTCCCATACTTCGAATATTAACGGTCTTCAGTCCTCCTATTCCACCATAATCCTTTATTTGTACTCCGGAAAAATAACGTATAGCGTCCGCTACCGAATGCGCCGCCAGTTTCTCCAACTTATCCCCTGATAAAAATTGCACCGGAATTACCTCCTTGTTAATTCTGGCAGTAACCACTACTTCATTAAGATGATGCAAGCTGTCCAGTTTGCTTTGTGCTGACAACAATAAAGTCATACTCAGAAAGCATCCTATCCACAATACCCTAAAATAAATCCGCCCGAACATAATCCTCCTGTTTATTAATTAAAATAATAAACTTTCATAGGGTTACAGCGAGGATGCAATTTTCCATACACTCAAACATATACACCTGCTTCTCCCCGCATAATAGGGACACTCAAAAAGGGGATATTCCTCCTTCCTGAAACTTCACATCACCAATCAAAGATGTATTTTGAATAAAAAACCGCACTCTTCAAACTCTAATCCCGGAAAGTTTCAAGAATTCAACTTTGGCAGGTCTTCTGACTTACTCCATTTTCCTAACGCCCTTCCCATTCCTCCAAAGCGGAACAGTGGATCTGAGTATTGTAGGAAAAACTTTTGGCGGAGCTTACAGCAGCGGGTCTGTTCAGGATTTACACCTGATTCCCTTTTCACCACTCGTTCCGTAGAATCGGAAAAGTGACACCAAAATTTCTGGGGGCAAAGATACACAAATAGATACAAATCGGAAGAAAAATTCAACTAAAATAAAAACAAACTAATAATTAAGTCCTATCTTTGCCGTTCGAAAGGATCCACTATTATTTTTTCTAATTAAACATCTTATAAAAGTGAAATCTCCCGCGCTGACTATCACGTTACTTTGCCTGCTCCTTTGGGCAAGCTGTATTACCCGTAATAAGACATCTCTGGAAGCATTCAACCAAGATGTATATACCCCTGAATACGCTTCGGGATTTAAAATTCTAGGTACCGAGAACACCGCCAGCACACTTATACAGATTACCAACCCGTGGCAAGGCGCCAACGATGTAACAATGTCCTATTTTGTTGCACGCAACGGCGAGCAAGCGCCTGCCGGATTCAATGGTCCCGTTATCCCTGCCGGAGCCAAACAGATTGTATGTATGTCTTCTTCCTACATTGCCATGCTTGACGCATTGGGAGAAATTAGCCGGATCGTCGGAGTTTCGGGTATCGATTATATCGCCAATCCCTACATCCTTGCCCACAAAGATTCAATCAAGGATATGGGTCCTGAAATGAACTACGAACTGTTGATTGGATTAAAACCCGACGTAGTTTTGCTTTATGGCATAGGTGACGCCCAAACCGCTGTAACGGACAAGTTAAAAGAACTTTCCATACCTTATCTATATATGGGAGAATACTTGGAAGAATCACCGCTCGGCAAAGCTGAATGGATGATTGTTCTTTCCGAACTGACAGACAAACGGGAAAAGGGAATAGAAATATTCCGGGAAATCCCCCAACGTTATCATGCACTGAAAGCCCTCACAGATTCCGTCAGCCAGCGCCCTACCGTAATGTTCAACACTCCGTGGAACGATAGTTGGGTAATGCCTTCTACCCAAAGCTACATGGCACAGTTGGTTGCAGACGCAGGTGCAGAGTATATTTATAAAGAAAACAATTCCAACAGTTCAACCCCTATCGGACTGGAAACGGCCTATGGCCTGATACAAAAAGCCGATTACTGGATTAATGTCGGTTCGGCGACTACGCTTGATGAGCTGAAAGCTGTGAACCCCAAATTCGCAGATGCTAAAGCCGTGAACGAAAAGACTGTTTATAATAATAACTTACGGTTGACACCGACAGGCGGAAACGATTATTGGGAATCGGCAGTTGTCCGTCCCGATGTAGTGTTGCGTGATCTGATTCATATTTTCCATCCGGAGCTCGTTTCCGATTCACCTT
>CAMQVH010000097.1 GCA_947038155.1 uncultured Bacteroides sp.
TAGGCAGTGAGGATGCGGCAGAAAACTCGGCATTCATCTTCTCTCTGATAGAAAGTTGCAAGCTTAATGGCATAGATCCTCAGGATTACCAGAAGCACCTGTTCGAATGTATTCTTCATGGTAAGGACTGCTATATGTTTAATAATCAGAGATATGTTGTTGGCAGTAGAAATGCCAGATTGGTGGCGGAAGCGTTCATATTATAGTCTTTTTATAATTGGTTCTTTTTTAGTTTCAATATTATAGGATTTAGCCTCTTATATACTTCTTCCGGAGTAATTGAATCGAAGCACTGCTCATAAGTCATTTCAGCTTGCTTTTGTTGTGGTAAGATATCATCGGCACTTATTCCTTCTGCAAAAGTTGAGTTGTTTGGCAACCACATTGACTTGGAAGCACTTGGAGAGAAAATAGAAAAAGACGGGATGCCTAAGGCTTGGATTATATGTCGGGCTCCGCCTTCATTTCCAAAATAGAAAGTACTGTTAGCCGCAAGTGCCGCTAATTGGCGTAATGAAGAAGCTTGAATGTTTATTTTTATATTATCAGGGCATCCTAATGCATTGTATATGTTTTTGGCATCTTCTTCTTCATGTCCTGGTGCATAATTGAATATCATTTGAATATCATTATGCTCTTTTAGTATTCTTCGCAGTATATCCAACATAAACTTTTGATTCCACTTTTTATACGCAAGCTTTGTGGTTACTCCAATCAAGAAAATAGGGCGGCTGAAATCAATCCCTTTATTAATCATATATTCCCGAAATTCTTCTTTTTCTGTATCTGTGATATATAATTTGAAATCCTTGGTATATGTAATGGGAGCAATTGTTTCTAATGGTGTGGCAAGTAGTAAATCTCGTTGTACCATATCAATATTCAGACTCTTGTTATAAGTATCTATAGGATAATTTAATAAAAATCGTGTGTATCCTTTTATTCGCCCGATCCGAAAGGGAGTATGTAGAGAAAATAAAGAAAAAAGAAGGGTGCGGATGGTAGAGCGCATGTCGATAATAACATCATATTGATTTTGATGTACAACTTGCCATACTTTTTTTATATAGACATGAAATGGCTTATTCTCATTTTTGTCAAACGTAAAGATTTTGTCAATGTCAGGATGCCCCTCATAGAGTGGGGCGATGTTTTTGTTAACTACAAAATGTACTTCTGCGGTAGGAAAGCTTCTTTTAAGAGTGCTACACAATGCGATAGCTAATATAGAGTCTCCTATTTGCCTGAACCGAATGACTAATATTTTTCTGATTGGTTTCATTCTTACATGTCTTGATGTTTTTTACTATGCAAACATAGCAAAAAAAAGATTTAAATTTAAATCTGCTTGAAAAGAAACAGGAAAACTAGTACAGTTAACACAGAAGAGATAAATGCAAAAAGGAGGGGTTAACAAAACTTTGTGATAAAAGAGAAAAATATAGTAAGAATGTGCTCTAATTTCTTTATCTTTGCTCAATCTTTGTAATTAGTATTATAAAAAGAGTGTAATGAGAGTTATCGTCAACCCTAAATATGAAAACTTACGGAAAGAAATAGAATGTATCCCTGACTCCTTTGGAGATAAGGGCGATATTGTTTACAATGACCGTAACGTATTGAAACGTATCGATTTACATGGGGTTGATATAGTGGTAAAGAGTTTTAAGAAACCTCATATAATAAACCGTATAGTCTACTCTTTCTTTCGTCGCTCAAAGGCTGAACGGTCTTTTATATATTCAATGGCTGTGCAGGAGCATGGCTTCGATGTGCCGGAACCGATTGCAATGATTGAAAAATTCCATCGTGGTCTCTTGTCTGAAAGCTATTACATCTGTGGTTATGATGCCGGCAAAACAGTACGTGATCTGATGGATGGAGAGGTTAAGGGCAACGAAGATAAGCTTTCTGCTTTTGCACACTATACTGTTTTGTTACATCAGGCTGGCATTCTTCATTTGGATTATTCACCGGGGAATATACTTATCCATCAAGGTAGCAATGGGGAATATACTTTCTCTTTAGTTGATGTGAATCGCATGCAATTACTTCCTGAGATTGATTGTGATACGGTATGCCGGAATATGTGTCGGTTATGTATTTCCCGAGAAGTATTGTCCTATATAATGAGAGAATATGCTGCATTGCGTGAATGGAATCGTGAAGAAACGGTGAAGTTGGCACTTCATTATAGCGATCAGTTCTTTACTAACTATATCTATCGTCGGGCAGCTAAAAGGGATGAATCAAAACGTATTGTTTCACATGTAGTTTTATTCCGTCTTTATCGCGCAACACGAAGATTGTTTTATTGGGAGCGCCACATTTCCTCCCTTCTATTGAAAGAGGAAAGCCGGATATATCATAAATATTTGTATAAATACGATTATTGTAATTTACTTGCTCCTGATTATCAGCTATAAACGTTTTTAAAGTTATAGCACGTGCTATTTTAAAAGCTGCTTGTAGATATTAATGATTTTTTCCGCTTGTTTTCTTTCAGAGAATCGTTTGGCATAAACAACCCCTTTCTCAATCATCTCTTTTCGTTTCTCCGAATTGGAATAAATATGTTTGAAGGCGTTAGCAAGTTCTTTGCTGTCGTCGGGATCTACATAAATAGAATCAGGGCCTCCTGCTTCTTCCAGACATGAACCAGTGGCGGCAACAACAGGAACTCCTGAGTTTAGTGCTTCTATGATAGGGATGCCGAAACCTTCAAATCGTGAGGGATATACAAATATCTCTGCTGATTGGTAAAAAGCCGGTAGATCATTAAAGGGGACATCGCTTAAAATATGTACCCTATCATCAATCCCATGTTCACTTGCAAACTCTTCAATTTTCTTTGTATATTTGGTTCTCTTTCCTATAATTACGATATGGATATGTTTGGGAAGCATAGTTATTGCCTGTACAGCCAAAAGAATGTTTTTTCTTTCTTCGATGCTTCCGACGTTAAGTATATAATGTTCGGGCAATCGATATTTTTCCCGAATATCCCTTTTCTTTTCTTCGTTTACAGGAAGAGTAAAAGAAGTGTCGCAACCCTGATAAACGACTTCTATTTTGTTAGGTGGTATATTGAAATATTGTATGATGTCTCGTTTGGTGCATTCGCTTATAGCGATAATCTGTTCCGAATTCTCGCAGGCCTTCTTGAATTTATATTTGTATATTTCCCTGTCAATGAAATTGTAGTACTTTGGAAATCTAAGGAATATTAGGTCATGAACAGTAACAATGCTTTTTATAGGACTTTTGTGAATGTTTAATGGCAGCTCGTTACTCAGTCCATGGAATATATCGATTTTCTCTTTTTGTAATTGTTGGGTGATTCCCCATATGCGCCATAGTGCATTAAATCTCTTCCAAAAAGTTATAGTTGGAAAACACAGATGTAACTGATTGTGTTGTTTGATTAGCACATCCAGTCTTTTGTTTTCCTGTTTTCTAGGAGTATATAAGATATAATCATTATTGGGATAGTAACGGCATAGTATATCTGCGACATAACGGCTGTAGTTGCCTAAGCCGGTGAAATTCTGTACTGCGCGTTTCCCATCAAACCCTATCTTCATTGCTTCTTTTTGCTTATTCCATTTTCACACCAAACAAGTCTCTTTTTTCTGGTTTCGTTTAAAATTTTTTTGTTGTTATGTAGATTATCAGTTTTGGATAATTTATGATGTAGATGGAATGCAATGCCCGCAAATTTAATAGTACGTTTATGTATTCCGCTGTTCATAAGTCGACATACTAATTCATGGTCTTCACTTCCCCATCCGGTGATGGTTTCATTATACCCATTAACTTTTAATAGGTCTTCTCTCCAAAAAGCCATGTTGCATCCTCTGGAATAGGTTATGTCCCATTGACGGTAGTACTGTAATAATGGAGCCAAAGCTGGTAGGTGAATGCCGTTGATCGTATTCTTCGTTCCTTTGTTGCGGATTGATACAATGCATTTTTTTTCAGCTAACATTTGGTTAGTCAATACCTCACCGATTAAAACGCGGCTTCCGGTTACAAAGCTTCCTTTCTTGGCGAAGCAGACATGATCTTTGACGAAGTCTTTGTGTAAGACGATATCTCCGTCAATTTGTATAATATATTCTTTAGATGCTTTCGCAATAGCTTTGTTGCGGATGGAGGCCAGTCTGAAGCCTAAATCCTCATGCCAAACATGAATAATGGGGACTTCGGAAGAAGCTGCCAATTGATGAATTAGCTCTCTTGTGTCTTCTTTAGAACCATCATCAGCAATGATAATTTCATCAGGAAGGAGAGATTGACGTAGCACGCTTTTAACGCATAATTCTAATGCGTCGCTTCTATTATAGGTGGATATAATCAGCGATGTACTTATGTTGCTCGCCATTGGTTTATTCATATAATTATTACTAAGTTAGTTAAATAGTTAAGGGGGCTTGCACTAAAATTTTACAAATATATATATTTTATTTGGTTGTGACAAGCGTTAAAGGCTTTTTTGCTAAACATTAGAGGGTTAGCATCCTTTTTAAGAATAATATCCGTATCTTTGCTATCAGTTTGTTATAATAACTAAGATAATATAGTGTGTTTGTAATGGAAAATCATCCGGTGGAAGTTAGTATAATCATCCCTAATTATAACTATGCTCGTTTTTTGCAGCAACGTATCGAGTCTGTATTGGCACAAACATATACAGACTATGAAATTATATTATTAGATGATGCTTCAACCGATGATAGTGTGTCTATTTTAAACCATTATAAAACAAATTCTCGTGTTGCTCATTTGGAGATTAATTCAGTCAATACAGGGAGCCCTTTTGCTCAATGGCAAAAGGGAATAAGTTTGTCTCGTGGAAAATATATATGGATTGCCGAGAGTGATGATGCGGCTGAATCTTCTTTTCTAGAGAAAGCTGTTTCTGTTTTAAATCAATATCCCCAAGCTTCCTTTTGCTTTTTGGGTTCACATTGTATAGACGAGAAAGGAAATCAACTATCTACAGATTTTGACCGCTGGACTTCAAAACAATTACGCCGTCCTCACAATATAGGTGTTTTTGATGGTGAAGATTACATAAAACATAATCTTTATTGGCGTAATTATATTTATAACGCTAGTGGCGTTGTTTTTCGTAAACAGTGTTTTGAACGGATAAAGGATTTGTCTTGTTTCTCAATGCGCTACAGTGGTGATTGGCTTTTTTGGATAGAGATGGCGAGGCAAGGAATGGTACTTGAAGTTTATGAAAAATTGAACAAGTTTCGTTTACATAATGTGAGTACTACCAAGAAGGCTCAAAAGACTGGAGAGGGAGTTCGAGAAGATATATATATAATAAACAAAATAGAGCAGTTTCTTCCCAACATAGGGAAACAAAGAAAGGCTGTACGTCATGGTAGTTTCTATAAAGAGATAAAAAGACTGAAGGTTTCTACTGAAACTAAAGAGGAACTCCTTTCGCGCTTAGTATCTTCTTTAAAGTCAAATTCTAGCGATTATTATATAGAGCGGTTTAATAAAATTTTTAGTTGGTCACTACCTTGGTTGATTACTCGTGATAAAGATCGATTATAATTCGTGAATGATTTTATTTGAATGAATAATATTCATGTGGGATTGTCTGGTTGACGAGTAATATAATTAGTTAATTGCTTTTTCTTTATTATAGCTGTTTTGTAATCGATATTTAATCCTTATTACAAAGAATTATTTCTGAATTGTGGCTTTTGTTTTTTAGGTGTTATTCTGTTATGGTTTGTTCGACAATGATGTTCCACTCTATTATGATATAATACTGAATCTTATATGAATTCTTCTTAAATAGGCAGGGCGTTGTTTTGATATGAAGTTCTTTCTGATAGTCTCCTGTGCTTGTTGTTTTATAATTTATTTATGGATTATGAAGAGTTCTGTTATTAAGAGAGAGTCTTTTCTATACTTGTATTCTGAGTAGATAGAATGAACTTGCTAGCCAGATTGAAAATGTGTGGATTTAATGAATAAATTGGAAACTTTGCGATTATTTTAATATGGTAATAAAAAAGTAACTATTCAGCGAATCGAATACAATCAGGTTGGTCAGCAACAATTTTAGAA
>CAMQVH010000098.1 GCA_947038155.1 uncultured Bacteroides sp.
GATTTTCAGATAAATAAAATGTGTTCTTGTAATAATCATTTAGTTTTGATAAGTAGCAAAGAAACCTTTGTTTCAATCGCTTTTAGCGATATATAGAATATTATGAGTATCTTTGCAAGAGTATTAATACTCACGATTATAGCAGTAATATGTGCGAATTAACAATAAGTCAAAAACACATCATAATAGAACGGAACAATAGTCAAGGTGAATATAAGCCAGCGTTTATGCAAATTCGTATTCACGATTCTTATGATGGGAATATAGATGAACTTGATATTCCAACATTAGGAACTCTTGTTCATGAATACATTCACTTTCTTCAAAATGTATCAACTCCGTGGGGATTATATGATAGTATGGTTCGATATAATATAATGGCAGAAACATATGCCGTTGTAGAAAATGCTACATCTACTATCACCCTTCCATTAAATATAGATTATTCTCAAGAACTGACGAATAAAATGGCTATTGTTGAATATGGAACAGGATATTGTCCACTTTCAGATACACGGAGGGTTGATTTCAAGATAAATATAAATGAACGAATTAACATCCATCGAAACACGAAAAAAGTAAATAATAGGATATTACCCATAATAACATTAGATGTCTGTTTTACAGATGGGACAAAACAAACAATAACTTTGGGTGCTAATATTATTAAGGAGAGTATGGCAGCATTATATCAAATGCTAATTGATGAAACTGCAACTCATGAAAGATATGACCTTCCGTATAATTTAGTTAAGATTATTGCGGAACAACATTTTTCAGCAATAGCGTCAGATAATATAAAACTGATAACAATTTGCTATATATCTTTATTTAGTCTTTCTCCTGCTGAAGTTTTAATCAATAAAATGGCATTTGCTAATGATAATCCGGATATATCAGCAATAGAATTATTTGAACAATTTGTCAATGAAGATAAAATAAATGTGAAGGGTAAATCAATGTCGGTTTGTGACTTTTTTGATACTCTCATAAACACATTCAAGCAAGTCTTTTCTAAGAGTGTGAAAGTAGAAATAGATTATATCGGTGAAGTTCTTGAACGAATCCGTCCAGCCAAAGGATTTGTTCCAATATTAACTTTGATTACTGATTATCAACCTCTATCTAAGGAACGAATTAAAACATTAATAGATTTTTTGGGAATGCCATATAGCTATACTGATGCTGGCGATTTTAATCTACCTCCGACATCACCAAGTGATTCGGATAAAATATCTAATGATATGTTGGCTTTGATTGGGCATAATGCCTTATATACATATTTAACAGGACTTCATAAATGTGGCTATGTTTGTCCATTACATTCATTTTGTGAAAAACAGAATGGTGATAAAGATGAATGTTTTGATGAACCTTGGAATGGAAATGTGTGTCCTATGACGATTATGGGAGATTTGATACATCTTAAAGAGAAAGAAGTTAAAATACAATTCTAACAAAATGGAAAAATCCGATGAAGTTGCGGCTTCATCGGATTTTCTCTTGTCAGACATTTACTTTTATGGTACATACAGCAGCGCAAACTCAGCCTTTCTCCGTTTGAGCAGCATGGCGTGCCGTTTCCCTTTGTAGTTGCAGAAAACGATATACTCGCAGTAGATGTTCCTGTCGCCCGCCTCCAGCTTTCGGATTAGCGTGCTTTTGGGTATTTTCTCGCTCCCCAAAAGGCGGTACGGACCGACATTGTAGGCAAGCGTGGCAAGTAGCAGTTATCCAAACCCCAGCATTATCCTAAAAATACAGTTTTTTATTCTGTAAATCATTCTGTTATAGGATGAATAGGTTTGGATAATACATTCCTATATCTTTGCTAATGGCACTAAAGCCAATAGGAAGAATATGAATATAGCACAGTTAAAATTAAGCCAGAAGAAGTTACTGGACAACCTCGTTTCCCGTGGTTATGACATTCAGTACATCAAAGGAGTAAAATTTGTTTTAAGACTTCTTTTTGAACATGAAGGATGTTTTCATTCGTATGAACAATTTGCAGAAAAGTTTATCCGTACAAGGGGATATACAAAAGCGACATTGGATCTTAGGATGATGCATTTACGTACTATCCAAGCATATGATGAATTTGGGCACTACCCGGACAAGAAGTCCTTTGTTCCGTTATGCTATCCTTCCAGGTATAATATGCTTAACCCCAGTTTTCAGAAAGTTATAGACATTTACCGGAAACGTGCCGCAGAACATAAAAAGAAGTCCACAGTAAAAATGGAAACCGATGCCGTTACAATGTTCCTTTTTGAGATGCAAAAGTTCCACGTCTCTTCATTGGATGAAATCAAAGAAGAACATGTTTTGTCCTTTTTCCTTAAAGAAGAACAGCAAAAGCGTTCAAGGACATATTGCGGTCACATAGCGTCAGCCCTTAAAGAGTTGGGGGATTTATACGACATGAAAAAAGTATTAGGTTATTTCCCTGATTTGAAATATGAAAGGAAAAACTTCAACTATCTTAAGGATGATGAAATCAATGTGATAAAAAATGCTTTGTCAGACTCTAACAATATTTTGACTTTCAGGGAAAAAGCTATAGTTTCATTGGCCTTATATACTGGCATAAGAGGATGCGACATTGCCAACTTGAAATTGACAGACATAGATTGGAAGAAGGAACGAGTCAGCTTCGTCCAGGAAAAGACTGGTAATCCGATAGTGTTGCCCCTTCTTCCTCATGTTGGAAACTCATTGTTTGATTACATACGTAATGAACGGGACAATGAGGCCGGATCCGTGTATCTGTTTCCCAACAAGAAGAATGCGACAGAAAGGTTGGAGAACAAAAGTATCGGCACCATTGTCAATACAGTCTTTGAGAAACTAAACCTTAGAAAAGGTGAATCCGGGCGTGGAGTCAGCGTATTTCGGCACAACCTCGCCTCTAAATTACTTGGTAAAGGTACCGAGATTAGGGTCATCAGCCATATTTTAGGACATATCTGTTCTTCATCTATAGTCCCATATATAGATGCTGACATCCCTCATCTGAGAGAATGCGGAATCAATATTGAATGTTATCCAATAAGAAAGGAGTTGTTCGAATGAAAACAGATTCACATCTACCCCAATTTGCAGATTTGATGTCTGAATATGTCAATTTCATCTCTGGTATCGGAAAATGTGACTATATAACCCGCATATACCTGAACTCTTTCGCCAAGTACTGTATGAATCATGGCGGAGTGCTGTCGGATGATATTATCTCCGGATGGGCATCAAGGACAGATAAGGAAAGCTATTATACAAACCGTAACCGATGCATTATTTTGAGGCGCTTCATCCGTTATATCCGGTCGAAATATGGGGCACCGTTCAAATTGCCATCATATCCTCCGGACATAAAATACACACCTAAGCCAAAGCGTACTCTTGTTTCAGAACAGCCATACTCTTATTCCGCAATATCCCATATAGTCAAGAAATATGAACTTTACAAAAGAGCCTCTGGAAAATTCAGTAGGCGGACAATGGACAAGATTCGCCGTTTCAATGACTTCTGCGCCCAAAATTATCCGTCAGCCGAAGCTCTTACAGAAGAAATTGTCCTTGATTATTGCAAGAAGAAAAAAACGGAATCCGCAAAGTCATGCAATAACAGAATTGTAGGTGTCAGAGGATTTCTGAAATATGCGAATAGCCGTGGTTTCGTAAATATTCCTCTTCCATCCACCATTCCAAGAGTCAATGTCACATCATTCGAACCACATCCGTTTACTCCAGAAGAGCTTGCAAGATTCTTTAATGAAGCGGACAATCTCGAACCTCCAATAAATTGCCGTGACATGAGGGCTGCGCTTATGAAAGTGGAAGTTCCGGTCTTTTTCCGACTTTTGTACAGTACAGGGATGCGTACAACAGAAGCCCGTCTGCTCAGAGTAGAAGACGTGGACTTGCAATCCGGTGTTATAAATATAAGATACACAAAGAGCATAGATGAACATCGGGTTGCCTTGCACGAATCCATGTGGTCGCTATTGCAGATGTATAATGTCAAAATGGAAAATCTCATGCCCGGAAGAAAGATATTCTTTCCTAACGAGTACGACAAACCATATTCCTGAGAATGGGTAACGGCAAGTTTTAAGAAAGTATGGAAGAAAGTCAGTACGGCACACGCAAGAGCATATGATTTTCGCAGTCACTATGCGGTCGTGAACATAAACGGTTGGGATCACTGCGGCATTGAATGGATGGACAAACTCTTATATCTCAGCCGTTCCATGGGACACCGTTACATTCAAAACACATTATATTATTACAGGCTTGTACCGCTGTTTGCACACCAGTTGGAAAATCTGACAGGAGGTGGGTATGAAGAACTTTTACCTGATTTAAACGACTATTTTGAATATGAAGACTAAAGCAGAACATTCAATTATCGCCGATGCCATCCATGAGTGGCATACGGTTTATCTTCCGTGTATAAGGAATCTGAGCCATAACGCTTTAAAATCATACGGAGAGGGAATGGGAATCTATATAGATTTCCTTGAATCCTCGAAGGGAGTCACATCAAATACCATTTGTGGGGAATGCTTCCGTAAGGACTGGATTGAAGAATGGATTGCATGGCTGAAAGAAGTAAGAAAATGCAGCCCGCAAACATGCAATCATCGTCTCTCCATATTGAAAAATTTCCTCCGTTTCCTTGCGCACAAGAAAATCCAATTCATAAAATATGATTGTGATGCCGCTGAAATAAAAAGAATGCAGCAACCTAAAAAACAAGTGGAAGTAATCACAAAAGATACAATCAAACGGATTTTTGCAAGCATCAATACACGGACATTGATAGGTAAGAGGGATTTTGCCTTGTTCAATCTTTTATATAGTACCGGAACAAGAATAGATGAAATATTATCATTAAGGCTGTCGGCACTGCACCTGGATGAAACGAAAAGTTACATTCTTGTTTTGGGTAAAGGGAATAAACAACGTACCATTTATTTGTTGAACAGCATGGTAAAAATACTGAAACATTATGTGAAGTTGTTCCATCCGGCCAATCCGTTACCTTCTGATTTTGTATTTTTCCCCATATATGGCCATGCAAACAAAAAAATCACTTCAGAAGCGATTAGCAAGCGGTTGAAAATGTATGTTAGAATTGCGTCTCAGGGGCTACTTGAAATTCCTGCGGATTTTCATTGCCATAGTTTTCGGCATGCACGGGCTACCCATTGGTTGGAAGACGGTGTAAACTTGGCGCAGATACAAAAACTATTGGGGCATGAGAGCATCGAAACGACAATGAAATACGTAGGAGTTTCATCAGAACAAATGGTACAAGCTTTATGCTCTATGGAAGACAATCTGACTTTAGGCGTTGAAAAGAAATATAAGAAAATCAGAAATAAAGATTCATTAGCAACAGTTCTTGGATTGAGATAATACTTAGTAATAAATGAGTGACTGTTCTTGAATAATGGAACAATCACTCTTTATTATCTGCTACTAAAATATAACAATTTACTGATATTCAATACAATAAAAAGTCAAGTTGGGATAATATTTTGGTTTGGATAATTGCTCTTATCCGAAATTTCGGATAAGAGCAGGCTGTCTTTCCCAAACTGCCGGAACATCGCACAGAATTTCCGTAGGTCTTTCCGCAGAAGCGCGTCCGCCTGCCGCTTCGTCATGGTGCGTGCCGAAAACCTTTCACCCGGTAACAACTTATGCCCATATCCCACATACGGGTGATGTTTTTCCGAGTGCCAGCCTTCAAAATACTTCGTGCATCGCACCGCCCTCTCAAATGGCGGCAGTCGATAGATAGCCGCCTGCCTGTCCGTTCCTTCATGGTGTCTGTCCCGTGCGAACACGGAACAGACCGCCAGAAGCGAACAGAGGATAGCCATGAATACACGTATCATCTTAACAAGGGCTTGAAGTTGCCGATGGGGACAACAGAAATAACCCCGTCATCCTTCACGTTGCGGTTGTTGAAGTCAAATTCCAACTCATAGGAGTTGCCGAAATTGTCCTCTAATGTGGCGATGACATTTATGTTTAACAGTGCCTCCAACGATGAGTAAA
>CAMQVH010000099.1 GCA_947038155.1 uncultured Bacteroides sp.
TCGGCTGAAAAACAGCCGATAAAATTGTCGTGGCGGAAAATAGAATGATTACGCTGATGAGAAAAGAATGATCGCTTGTTCTCATCAGCGTTTGTTTTTTTATATAATTCAAATAAATCTTTGAATATTCCCAATTTATTACGTTCTTTGTGTTACATAAAATATGTAACGTAAAATATGTAATAAGTCATGAAGCCATACAATCCATTCCTTGTATACGGTTACAACAGTCCCGAATACTTTTGCGATCGGGAGAAAGAAACTGATAAAATGATTTCAGCTTTACTAAATGAACGTAACCTGACCTTAATATCCCCCCGACGCATGGGAAAGACGGGACTCATCAAAAATGTATTCTATCGAATGAAGCGGGAAAATAATCCGAATGCTGCCTATTTTTATATGGACATTTACTCTACACGTGATTTAAAAGCATTCATCCAGTTACTTGCTCAAAATGTACTTGGAGAATTAGATACTCTGTCCCAAAACATACTCCGGCAAATGACTGCTTTCTTCAAATCTTGCCGTCCTATTATCAGTGCTGACGAAAGAAGTGGTATGCCTACCATAACATTAGACTTTGCTCCCACCCACGCTGAACAAACATTGAAAGAAATACTCAATTATATGGTAGCCTCAAAGAAGCAATGTTATCTTGCCATTGATGAATTCCAACAAATTACAGAATATCCGGAAAAAGGTGTAGAAGCATTGCTCCGCTCTCATATCCAATTCATGCCCAATGTACACTTTATCTTTTCCGGAAGTAAAAAACATGTAATGGAGGAAATGTTTACTTCTGCAAAACGTCCTTTTTATCAAAGTACCCAAATCATTGTATTAACGGAAATCCCACTGGAGAATTATTATTCGTTCGCACACTCATTCTTTGCTAAGAAAAAAAGAGAATTGACACTAGAAACATTTTCCTATTTGTACCAACTTGAAAACGGACACACATGGTACGTCCAAAGTATACTCAACCGATTGTATGAAAAGAAAATCAGCCCCATTGATAACCGACTGGTAGATAGATGTATAAATGACATTTTAGATGAACAGGAAACCATATATCAAAGTAACCTGACTCTACTAACCAACAATCAAGTAGATTTATTGAAAGCTATTGCCACAGAAGGCTGTATAAAAAACATAAATGCCAATGACTTCATCAAAAAGCACCATCTAAAAACGCCCAGTAGCGTTAACGTAGCACTAAAATCCTTACTAAATAAAGAACTGATATATAATACACCAGATGGGTATATTGTCTATGACCGTTTTTTCGGAAAATGGCTGAAAGATGCAGTAATCTAATATGCACTAGAAAAGATTTTTCGAAATCATTTCTCATATTCTCATACTTTGCGGGATATTCATCTATAATTCAAAAGATTAACACTATGAGAAATACTTTCCAAAAAGGTATTTCTCATAGTATTTTGCCTGAAATGCCATAAAAAACAGGCATTTCTCATACCTTCATCATGCATTTCTCATACCGGGACTGCTATATAATACCTATATAATACCTATCTAATCAATGTCAACCCAACCCGAAGCTAAGGGAAAAAGGCAGTCAACTATTATCAGGGGATTACAGAATCAGATAGTCCCACATATTGTGGGAAAAGATTCCCTAGCTGGAGGGAATTTATTCCCTCATTTTGTGGGAACAAATTCCCATAATATGAGGGAATACTTTCCCACAATATATGGGACTAATGGGACTAACGGATATACTTACCCAAGATCATAGTATTCTACATATTCGTCAAATTGAGGCATTTCGGTAATTCCCCGCCTGCGGAAAAGTCCCTGTATGTATTCCTGCTCCTTCGGTTTAATCAGCCGTTCCTTGTTGCAACAACGGTAATAGATCGTTTTGCCGAAGTAGGCCATCATCTGTCGTTTGATAACGGTGGCATCAGCAAGCGGCACCTGGTCCAGCAAATGTTTCATACCCCGTGCAAAGAGCACCGGCTTTTCATCAATAAAGTACGTACAGTCCCCACCATCGGAAGCGATATGTTCGGGATTAATAACCATTACAGTAGCCCGCTCTTTCGGCATTCGGAGAGATACTTGTCGTCGCAGACATTTGTCCGCACGCAAACAATGTCCGTTCAAGCAATGAGCGAAGCTAACGGGCATAGAATCGTAATCGAAATCAGTTTTCATGTGTATTATGTTTAGTGGGAAAGTGGCCTATTTTTATAAACCGCTACAAATGTATGAAAAAATAGCGTATATTTGCGAGCAAAAAATATAAAATGACTATTTATAAGCTTCGCATATTACCGCTATCTTTACTAGTTATCGGGCTTACAACGCTTACTTCGGGTTGCAAAAAGAAAGACATGTCGCTGAAACTGAACGAGCCGCGCAATATTCGTGGCGTAGTCAGCTACAAACGTTCTTTCCCTGATTTGAACGATGCACATCTGGAAGCAGCCAAAAAGACTGGGATCCGTCCATTGGCAGACCGGGAGGCAGCAGAAGCTATGAAAGAAAAGCTAACTCATATTACCGACAATGAGTTTTATGTAGTAGATTCACTGACACACTCCATCCCCTATCTCGTTCCTTGTGCCAGCGCGCTACTCGATACGATCGGTTCCAATTTCCTCGATTCATTGACTGCCAAAGGCTTGAATCCGAATCAGATAATCGTTACTTCGGTGTTGCGTACCGAAAATGATGTGAAACGCCTCCGCCGTCGCAACCGAAATGCTTCGGCAAACTCGGCACATTGCTTCGGAGCCACTTTCGACGTCAGTTGGAAACGCTTCAAAAAGGTAGAAGACAAAGACGGACGTCCCTTACAGGACGTAAGCTCAGATACTCTGAAACTCGTTCTGTCTGAGGTATTAAGGGACTTGCGGAAAGCGGAAAAATGCTATATTAAATATGAATTAAAGCAAGGATGTTTCCATATCACCGCCCGATAAATAATACCTTTTTTCAAAATTTTTGACCAGCATATCATAAAACCTTCAAGGTAAATTTTGCGTTAAGATGGAAAACAGCTATCTTTGTATGAATCCAACGCTAAAAAAATCAGATTATGAGCAAGCTATATCCTATCGGCATACAGAATTTTGAAAGTCTCCGTAACGACGGTTATCTTTATATAGATAAAACCCGACTCATTTACCAATTAGTAAAAACCGGTCGTTACTATTTTCTTAGCCGCCCCCGCCGCTTTGGGAAAAGTCTGCTAATATCTACTCTTGAAGCATACTATCAGGGAAAGAAAGAACTATTCGAAGGATTGGCTATCGAACAACTGGAAAAAGACTGGATCAAACATCCGATATTACACCTTGATTTAAATATCGAGAAATATGATACTCCCGAAAGTCTGGACCAAATACTCAATGACAATCTGGAACATTGGGAAAGCCTGTATGGCACACGCCCGTCGGAAGTTTCCTTTTCTTTACGCTTTGCAGGCATCATACAGCGGGCTTACGAACAGACCGGGCAACGTGTCGTTATCCTTGTAGACGAATATGACAAACCGATGCTGCAAGCCATCGGAAACGAAGAACTACAAAAATATTACCGAAACACACTAAAGCCTTTCTATGGAGCATTAAAGAGTAAAGACGGATGCATCAAGCTCGGATTCCTTACAGGTGTTACCAAATTCGGAAAAGTCAGTGTATTCAGCGATCTGAACAATCTGATTGATATTTCAATGGATGAACAGTACGTGGAACTCTGCGGTATCACAGAGAAAGAAATCCACGACAATATGGAAGAAGACTTGCATATCTTGGCTGATAAGCAAAAAATGACTTATGAGGAGGTATGCTCCGAACTGAAAGAATGTTATGATGGTTATCATTTCGTAGAAAATTCCATAGGAATATACAATCCATTCAGTTTGCTCAACACATTCTACAAGATGAAATTCGGTAGTTACTGGTTTGAGACCGGCACCCCGACTTATCTGGTAGAATTACTAAAGAAATCCAATTATAATCTCCAACGTATCACGCATGAAGAAACGGATGCAGATGTACTGAACAGCATTGATTCGACGTCCCGAAATCCTATTCCGGTTATCTATCAAAGCGGATATCTAACGATCAAAGGATTTGACAAAGAGTTTGAAACTTATCGACTGGGATTTCCCAATCGGGAAGTAGAAGAAGGCTTTGTTAAATATCTTCTTCCATTCTACACCAACATAGATGCTATCGAGTCGCCATTCCAAATTCGTAAATTCGTAGCCGAAGTACGAAGCGGTGATTATGATGCCTTTTTCCGCCGCCTGCAAAGTTTCTTTGCCGATACACCTTACGAACTGGTACGCGATTTGGAACTACATTATCAAAATGTACTCTTCATCGTATTTAAACTCATTGGATTCTATGTAAAAGCAGAATACCATACCTCACAAGGGCGCATTGACCTCGTCCTGCAAACCGATCATTTCATCTATGTGATGGAATTCAAACTGGAAGGAACTGCCGAAGAGGCTCTGCAACAAATCAATGATAAACATTATGCACAAGCGTTTACTGCCGACAAGCGACAAATATTTAAAATAGGCATCAATTTCAGTAATGAAACAAGAAACATCGAAAAGTGGATAGTAGAAGATTTGCAATAAAATTCACCTCCAAACAATCAGAGAATCCAAAACGTTTGATTAAATTTGCAGAAATTTTTCTTTAATACAACTTAATGATAGAGAAAGCAATTGTTCTTGAGGATGTTGATCCTGTTATTTTTTACGGTGTAAACAACGCCAACATACAATTAATTAAAGCTTTACATCCAAAGCTGCGTATCGTTGCCCGAGGCAATGTCATCAAAGTGCTGGGCGACGAGGAGGAAATGTGCGCCTTCGAAGAAAACATCACCAAGATTGAAAAGTACTGCGCCGAATATAATTCACTGAAAGAAGAGGTTATCATCGACATTATAAAAGGAAATACCCCACAAGCGGAACAGAGCGGAAACGTAATCGTGTTCAGCGTCACGGGAAAGCCTATCATCCCCCGAAGTGAAAATCAGTTGAAACTGGTAGAAGGATTCGCTAAGAATGATATGGTATTCGCCATCGGTCCGGCAGGTTCGGGAAAAACATACACCGCTATCGCCCTTGCCGTACGTGCGCTGAAAAACAAGGAAATCAAGAAGATTATCCTCAGCCGACCAGCCGTAGAAGCCGGAGAAAAACTCGGTTTCCTGCCCGGCGACATGAAAGATAAGATCGATCCGTATCTGCAACCTTTATACGACGCCCTGCAAGATATGATACCTGCCGCCAAGTTAAAGGAATACATGGAATTGAACATTATCCAGATTGCCCCGTTGGCCTTTATGCGCGGACGCACACTGAATGATGCGGTCGTGATTCTTGACGAAGCGCAGAATACTACCGCACAACAGATTAAGATGTTCCTCACCCGTATGGGTATGAATACCAAGATGATTGTGACGGGAGATATGACGCAGATTGACCTTCCCGCTTCGCAAACATCGGGATTGGTGCAAGCCCTCCGCATCTTGAAGGGAGTGAAAGGCATCAGTTTTGTCGAGTTGAACAAAAAAGATATTGTGCGCCATAAACTAGTGGAACGTATCGTGGATGCTTACGAGAAATTCGACAAAGAAGCGAAAGCCGAACGGGAGAAACAGAAAAACAAGCAACCGGTTCTCAACGGCGAACATCCGGCGAAACTGGCAAAAGAATAATCGCTTCAGGTTCGGAACACCTATTGCGACTTGTGATTTGAGACTTGTAATTTGTAATTATAGATAAAACAATGAAAGCATTAACAAAAACAGATTTCAACTTTCCGGGACAGAAAAGCGTGTACCACGGAAAAGTGCGCGATGTGTACAACATCAACGGCGAAAAACTCGTCATGGTAGCAACCGACCGTATTTCGGC
>CAMQVH010000100.1 GCA_947038155.1 uncultured Bacteroides sp.
GAATTTTACTGTTACAGCCAAAGCAACACGGGTAATTTTGCATCCATATAGGGTAAATACCGCATGATAAAGTCTGAATCAACCAAATTTTTAAGTAGCATGAAACATTTAAGTTTTTTGAGAAGACATGCCAATATAGTATTCTGCTTACTTTTGTGTCTTGTCTATCAGAGAGCTGAATCTAAAGAATTGTTTTCAAACAATTCTTTAGATACTTGCTATGTGTTAGCTATTGCAAATGTCGATTTAACAACGGATTTGCAAAAAAAATATGAAGAGAGGAACATTGCAACGTCTGCGATTGTCGGATACAGCTTTAGTGATGATGAGGTGAAAATTTATTTGTTGGATGACAGGTATGATTTTGATCTGTATTCTATCCAGAAAGGAGATAGCATAACTTTACATTATCCTCATACGTCACAAGAGAAAGAGAAGAAAGCAATAGCTATACATAATCACAGTTTCCAAGAACGTATCAGAAAGAATGATAGCATCTATATTGATATTGATTTTTGGAATATTGAGAAGAAATTGAGTTTGCCCCCTTCTTTGGACGATGGCCTGTTCCTTAAATGGGAAATCGCAAAACGACGCTTTATAAAGCATATAGTAAAAGATAGCCAAGGCTTCCATAAATTAGATGTTGAGAACGAAGATGATTTACGTTTGTCCAAGCGTACATTCGGCCAGTTATATTGTATGTACATATTGGCACATAATGAGACCATGAGGCATGAAAAGTAACTTATTTGTTTTTTTATAAATGATTTTTGTATGAAGAAAATTCTATTGACATTGCTTCTCGCCCTGCCATTCTGCATGGTGGCGAAAGCACAAGATTTCAGAGTGGGAATAACGGGAGGTTACAATCTCAGTTCTCCAAGTGGTTACAAATCTCAGTCCGGTTTTCATGTCGGTGTAAAGGGAGAACTTGGTCTTCCTATAGTGACAAAAGGCCTTTACATGGACTTCGGATTGATGCTCTCTTCACATGGCTGGAAGAGTCCGGGATACTATTACGACGGTAACTATAACCCCTCTGCAGGCGAAAAACCGGACAAACCATCATCTGGCTATACTTCAGACAATAAGTGTACCCCTTACTACCTGAATATTCCCATCCATATCGGTTACAAGTTTCCCGTAGGACGGAACGTCAGTTTGTTCATCAACGCTGGACCATATTTTAACATCGGCCTGTTTGGTAAAGCAAAAGAAACCATCACTCCCGATAAGGGAACTGCCACGACAAAAGAGATGGTAGGCAATGTGTTCAGTGACAAGATGCTTAATCGCTTCGATTGGGGGCTGGGATTCCGTGCCGGAACGGAGATTGCCCGCCATATCCAGCTTTCCATTGGGTATGATTGGGGGACGAAGAATATAAACAAGAGTGGTGTGGACAACAAGAACAGGACATTTGTGGCATCTTGCGCTTATATGTTCTGAAATAGGTATTCGCAAATGACAAAAGCCATGAAAGTTTTCACGTATATCATGATGGTTGGGGCACTCTGTTGTTTGTTCTGCTGCTCTAAAGAAAAAGAAGATGCACCAACAGGTGCTACATTCAATAAAACATTTGTTACTGGTTATTTGACACCCGAATCTATTGTCATATCAAAAATGAATTCAGGAATTAAAATCACGTTTAAGGGGGATTTGATTACTTCTGGTAGGAGTTTTGATGCTTTATCAATATATTACAATGATTTATCTTATAATAGATATACTATTGATGGACCACGTACGGCAATTAATGATAGTATATACAAGATTGAAGTCTACACTGTCGAGAATTTTGATGCATCGCATCCTGCTGGAAGTGATATTTCAGATTTGATAGAATGTAGGTATATTTCTTATTATGATTACATACAAAGTGGTTATAAGAAAGAAGATAAAGATGTTGGACAATATATAGATATGACAGAATATTGGGGAATTGAAGGAGCAAAGATGCTGAAAGATGAACTTACGAAAATAAATAATAGAAATACGAAGCTTATTGCACCAACCCTTGTTTTAAAATTCAAAAAAGAGCCAGAGAATAAAGGAAAATTCCAATTCAATTTAGTCTTTCATTTGGAAGAAAAAGAAATAAAAGATTCCATTGAATATGAATTTTAATATAAAACTATTCAAGTTTAGCTTTAAGATTTAAAGTATCATTATGTGGAAACAGAAATTGAAAATTTGCGGTATTAATCTGGCGGCATATATTGTGGTTCTCATTATCATGGCTATGTTGTCCGTTTGCTCCCGATTGTACGGGCAAGAAAAACCAATGTTGTCCCCTGAACATACCAAACGGATTGCACCGGGCATTGACACCACCAAACTGCCGTCTTTTGAATATGGAAAGTCATTTCTGTCTCCACATTTTGGTATCATTCACAAGAAGCCTGAAATGCTTTTGAATTTTCGCCCTGATTACACGTTAGGAATCCCTGTTGACCGTTCATCCTTACATAAAGGCGAATATCGCGTTGGCGGAGTTATTCATCGGTTTGACAAGGTGAATGTTTGGGGTCGTGGCAGACAGGAGAACATCATAGGAGTTGGCGTATCGAACTATGCTGAAGTTAAAACGGCATATTCTCCAAACGAGAGATGGAAATTGGGCATAAGCCTCTATGCGCACAAACTGAGTATTCCTCGTTCGAGTAGCAATACATTCGGGATGGGAGCCGATGTTTCCTATAAATTCTATCCCAAAACATCGCTTCATCTCTTTGGTACATACTATCTGTTGGATATGAAACCGAAGAGGTGTTTAGACGGCTATCATTATGGCGGTTATCTGTCTTTTGATTTGGCAGAACGATGGTCAATGGATGTGGGCATGAGACGTTATGGAAACAACTTGTTCCACCAGCAATGGACTGTGCCGATTATACGTCCGTCGTATAAGCATAACGGCAGCGAAATAAACGCTGATTTTGGTGGGATGTTCCAGCAAATCCTGAAAGGTTTATTCTTTAATCATTGACAAGTATGAAACAGAAAAAAAGCAAAATAACGATTATTGCAGTATGGATTCTGCTATGCGGGTGCGTGGTATGTATGAGTTCGTGCAGCCATTTGCTATACAATCCGTCCAACAAGGCAGAACAAGTGACGGTGACTATTAAACAGCCCATAAAATAAAGTTCATATGATTATGTGATAATCTAAAACAAGATTGCAAAACCCGTAAGAAAGTTATTTCAAATAATGAATACGGCGTTTCGGATGCTGTTTTCGCCGTTTTAGATAAAATGTAATTGAAGAGCTTACACTGAAGTACTACTTTTGTTTTGCAATTGCATAAAAGAGCGTTCAACAAAACAACAAGGTTTAAAAAAAAGAACAATGAAAAAAGTAAAATTTATCAAATTCACTATGGCGTTTTTCGCCTGTGTTCTTGCAGTAACCATGGGTTCCTGCGATAAGAACGATGACCCCAAAGTTCCAGATCTCAAGTGCACCCCTTCTAAGGTAGAAGTGGCTCCCGGTAAAACAGCAACGGTGACTGTAAGCGGTGGCACGGCTCCATTTACAGTGACCTCAAGTGATAGCAAGATTGCAACAGCTAAAGCAGACAAGAACACTATTACAATTACCGGTGTCAAAAATGGTACAGCGACCATACTCATCTCCGACTCAAAGAAACTTACAGGAAAGGTTCCTGTGATGGTCAAAGATATGGCATCCGAACTTGATTTCGATAAAAAGTCTATATCCGTAACTGCCGGGAAGGAAGAGACTGTCACTGTAAAAGGTGGTTCCGCTCCTTTTACAGCAACCGCCAAGGACACGAAAATTGCCACAGTCACAATCAAAGATGGAAAGATTATTATCAAAGGTGTCAAGGCTGGCAGCACTTCAGTAACTGTTACTGATAAGGATAAGAAAGCTGGAACTATTTCAGTTACAGTAAAATAAAGTGTTAAAAATCCTATTGGGAAGGAAGAAGAAACGCATGTATTTTTTCTTTCCAATAGGATTGTTATGTATTATGGTTTGCTAACAAAAATGAATGGAGTAATGGGATATCGAAAAAGGAGTCGTATTGACAATTGTCTTTTTATTAGTTATTTGCATGACAAATTGCCGTTCATGCTGCTACGGATAAGGGTCAGTAATAATTTTGGAGATAAACACGAATTATATAAGACCCCGTTATTGTATCCTTACCTAAGTTTTGGATATACTATTAAATAACGTCAATAGTTCAAAATGGAAAATCCACTTCCTTTGAAACTCATAGAAGAGCAAGAGTTATTTGAAAAACTGTTGGAACTTCTGGTTTTATCAACGCATTCTCCCAAAGGCCGATTTTCAAAAGATAATAGTTACATTATATTTAAGAAAAAGATGGAAACAACAAAAGATGGGAACACTGTAAAATTGGTATTGCCTTTCCCTCATTTTTTGTGGATACTTGCCAACCAACCTGAGATCCTCAAAGGAAAAGCAAATAAAGTCAATAAAAACGGAGATAATAAGTAATATTGACATACTGTGAGGCGTTGTCTTTATTCAGATCATCATGTTGCCCCAAATTAATTATTAATGACTGCATTTACATGTGGGCTCGGTGTATTCACTTCATCCTTATGTTTTCTGAAAATTATTATGAAGTGGGATAATCTTGCGTTTTATCTGGGGATAAATTACTGGAATGCAAACATTAATGGCAGCAGTAAATGGGGAAAGAATATGGCTGACAATCGGATACGGTTCGTTATTTTGATAACATAAATATTTTGGCAAAAATGCATAGTAAGAAATCAAATATTGGCATGGCGGCAAAGGCATTCCTGCTAACAGCTATAGGATTACCTATGGGGGTAAGTGCACAGGGGATAATCGAGGAAAAGGCAGATACGATAGTTGTTTATCCGACACAGCACCTTGAGGAGGTTGTCATCGTGCATCAGGTCCCGATAGTCAAACTAAAAACCGACAAGGTGACTTATCAGGTGAGTAATGATGTGGAGTCAAAGACACGCAGTGTATTGGACATACTGCGCAAGGTTCCTATGGTAACCGTGGACGGACGAAACAATATCATGGTAAACGGCTCCGCACAGTTCAAGGTTTATGTGGATGGAAGATTGAGTACTGTCATCACTCGCAATCCAAAACAGACGTTACGCAGTATGCCTGCCAGTCACGTGAAGAACATTGAAGTTATCACCAATCCAGGTGCCCAGTATGATGCAGAGGGAACTGGAGGTGTCCTTTGCATCACCACCAAGAAAGGTGGAGCCAAACAAGCATTGGCATTAGAAGACGACGGGTATGACGGAGCCACAAGTGGCTCCGTACACCTTCTGACAGGTATTCTGAGCAACGGAGTTGACGCCAGTCTCTCCGGTCAACAAGGCAAATGGTCGTATGACGTAAATTTGAACGGAGAATATATGTATTCAACGGGTACCATTGTAGAATCGGAGGTGACCGGCAACGGGACACGTCAATGGATGCGACAAAAGTCCTCATCAAAGATGCCATTCTCAATGGGCGAAGTTGGTGTGGGATACGAGATTGATTCCGTCCAATCACTCCATGTTTCCATGTCCACGACTTGGTTTGCCACAA
>CAMQVH010000101.1 GCA_947038155.1 uncultured Bacteroides sp.
GGCAATCGGTTCATCATTAGCAATGATATTACCTATCAGTACTCCTCCCAACGCACTGGCACATGCCACTGGCATGATTCAGCAAAAGGATATGGAGAAAGTCGGCATCATTATGGGAATCATCGGACTAATACTGGGATATACCATGCTGATTATCCTTGGCTCTAACAACTTATTATAAACAATCTTCTTCTACTAAGAAGAAGCTATAAAATCAAGCCCTGTGAGAATCTGTTATTCTTACAGGGCTTTTTTTGTTAATCAGTCTTATTCTGAAAGTCGGGAGTGTATCCTATCCGATTCCGCATACTTGCTCGGACTTACACCATAATACTTTTTAAATACTTCACGGAAATATTTTGCATCCGAGAATCCGACCATATCAGCAATCTCGGTTATCGTATATTCATCTTGCTTCAACAACTGTGCAGCATGTTGCAAACGTATCATCCGGATATAATCGGCCGGAGCATAACCGGTCAACGCCTTGAGTTTGTTGAAAAAGCTCGTACGACTCATATGATGCTGGCTACTGAGCATTTCCACATTAAAGTTCGAATCTCCCATATTCTTCTCTATACATTCCTTGACAGAAGCTATAAATTTCCAGTCCAGAGTATTAGTGCAATTGACCGGAAAATCCTGTTCTTCATCTTGAATGCTATTATAAACTTGACGGAGCAAAGTACGATTTGTAAGTATGTTCTTAATCGTTGCCTTGAGTATCCCCACACTGAAAGGTTTGATGATATAAGCATCCGCCCCGATTTCCAGTCCTTCAAGCATATGCTTCTCATCTCCCAGTGCAGTCAGCAAAATGACCGGAATATGAGACATCTCAAGTTCTCCCTTTATAGTAGCGCAAAGTTCGTCTCCACTCATCTCAGGCATCATTATATCGGATATGACAAGTTCGGGGTTAAATTCACGTATAATAACAAGTGCATCTTTTCCATTCGGACAGGACTGAATATTATAACTCGTACTAAGCATATCCACAAGATAATTGCGCAAATCATCATTATCTTCCACTATCAGGATGCGCTGTAAGGAACTGTTTATCCGGGATGTCTCCATAGCCGGCAAAGCTGAAGTCCCCCTAGGTATGATAGCCTCCGGACGTTCATCCGGTACTTTGGGAGAAATAAATTTTGCTTTATGGAGATGAGCATTTCCTTTCGGGAAAGTAATCCGTACACATGTGCCCTGACGTTCGGCACTCTGAATCTGAATCTTGCCTTTATGTAGCTTGACCAACTTGTATACCAGCATCAACCCGATTCCGCTACCTGTCACTTTCAGATTGACGACATTACTACCTCGAAAACAGTTTCTGAACAATTTCTTCTGTTCACCCGAGGGAATACCGATTCCGGTATCCTTCACCTCGATACTCCATGTATTTCCTTCCTCACAAGCATAAATACATACACTGCCGTCCTCGGGTGTATATTTCAATGCATTAGACAAGATATTCTTTAAAATGGACCCCATCTTGTCACTATCAAACCATACATTCAAATAGTCAAAATTGCTTTCATAAACAAACCTGACATGTTTCATTTCGGCATATTTGCGGAAAGTGGCACAAACATCATTCATATAAGTATTCAGTTCATACTCGGAAACGTAAAGAGTAGAAGAATAAACATCTATCCTTTCAAAATTTATCAGGTTAGTCGTTAACTGAAGTAATGTATTCACATTTTTAAGAGCCATATTCATATGGGGTATGGCCCGTTCAGCCACCATGCAATTTTCTACAACTTCCTCCAATGGCGCCTTTATCAATGTAAGCGGTGTGCGTATGTCGTGTGCCGTATTGATGAAAAAACGTGTTTTCTCATCCGACACTTTCTTTTGTTTGTGCAGCATGATGACACGGAATATACCCCCCATAACCAGCACCAACAAAATTGCATATCCCACCATCGCCCACACACTGGCCCATACAGGAGGCGTTATAACAATCTGAATGTTCCTTGTCTCGTAGGTCTTATATTTCTCTTCATTAGATACGGCACGGATTTGTAACGTATAGTTGCCGGGAGGCAGATTCCTGACAAGAATCCGGTTATCCTGACTCGGGCGGCTCCACTCTTTATGATAACCGTCGATTTTCCATGAAAAAAGGATGTTGGAAGGATAATCATAATTAATGGAAACTACATCAAGAGAAAACGTATTTTGCCCGTAGGCCAGTTCCAGCCGGTCAGTTTCATCAATATCTTTTTCCAAAGGAGAACCTTCATCACCCGGATAAACAGGATGATAGGCTATCATAAAATCGCGCAGTAACAAGCGTGAATAATGCGGTTCCGGTATCTCTATATCTGTCGGAAACTTCACTGCACCGTCATTGCCTCCAAAAACAAGCGCGCTTTTGTTATAGACCGTAGCAGAGCCCGCATTAAAATTGACACTCATCAATCCCTGTTCCCGTGTCCAGTTGCGAAAAAAGTGTCCCTCTGGTGAATAAATCGTTATACCATTCTCTGTACCCATTAGGAGACTCCCGTCCTGACGCGGAAGAATTGTATAAATATTGTCGGAGAGCAGTGCACAATTGTCACTTCGGTATTGATGAATAAATTTTTTCTTATTAATGTCATAAACAAGAAGTCCGGCTCCACGGGTACCGATATACAGGATTCCATCTTCTCTTTGGTATAATGCGCATATATAGAGAGATTCAACGGGCAAGTCGATATACTGGTAAACTCCGGATTGTTTGTCAAGCAGATAGAGCCCCATTCGCGTACCAATCCACATCTGCCGGAAGTCTTTCTCCAGAATGGTGGTGATAGAACTTACTCCCGGATATAAGCGCACATCTTTAGTCTCAAGATTGATTCGTTTCAAATGATAATACCCACCGGACCAAATATTACCTGCCGAGTCTTTTTTTATGTCAAAAATATATTGGTCCGGACGTACTCCCGCAATAGCAGCAGGAGAAAGATAGCTTATCTTAAAACCTTTATTCTTCTCTATCTTATAAATGCCCGATGTAAAACCACCAACCCATATCACACCGGGTGAGACTTCACACAGTGCTAAAAAAATGTGATTTTCATCATCCGGCACCGGATCAAAAGAGCTAAAGAAAGAACGCCATTCTTTTGTCGCAGTCTGATAAAGACTGATACCGTTACTAGTTGCAAACCAAAGGTCACCGTCACTGTCTTCCATCACGTCATGAACCTGGTCGTTCACCAATGAGCGGTTGTTACCGAGAGAATGCCTTATCAAGTCGTAACTCCTATAACGATTGTTACGAACGGTAATGCCGGTAGGATAATTGGCAAGCCAAATACGTTCTTCTTCATCCACATAGATGTCATTGATATTGTTTCCGTTCATCCCGTTATAACTACTATAATCGGCGGTTATATAGGGTTCGCTCATGCAGGTATTCACATCCAGCTTATATACACCTTTTCCGCCTGTAGCTACCAGAAGCTCGTGAGCGTTCAAAGCTACAATCTGATTGACTTCCACATTATTGGGTGACTGAAAGGAGATGATTTCTCCTGTACCGCCCATATCATACATAAGTATTCCCTCCTTATAAGTTCCCACAAAGAGTTGGTTTGAAACGGCATGGTAATAGAGTTCATGTACTGGTGTATCGATACTTTCCAGCGCTTCGTCAGAAACCAGCTTCAATTCTCCCTCTTCTATCCTGGCACGAAACAGACCACTTCCCGTACCGATAAAAAAATGATTGCCATCCGCCTGTTCAATGGCAGTTATTTCACCAATAACCGACGCCGATATATACAAGGGCTTTCCAGTATGGATATTATACCAGGTGATACTGTCTTTACAGCACAGCCATATACAGTCATTCTTGTCCAAATAACCGTAATTCAGAAATGCCTGCGACTTATTTCTGATCAGCTCCGGGTGCACATAAACCAGTTCGAATTTATCATGTTGTGAATCATATCTGAAAATACGCCCTTTCTGACCGATTACCCATAATACATTTCCGCTATCCATGTAAAGCCAGTTTAAGGCAATCCGTGAATCCAGCTTCATTCTGTCGTCCGAAAAGTTGTAATGCTTGATATGTTTGCCATCATAACGGTCTATTCCTTCCTGAGTCAGAAACCACATATACCCTCGTTGGTCTTTTTGAATATGGTATATTTTCTGATTATTCAAACCGTCTTCCAATCCTATGTACTTATAAATTTGCCCTTTGCTTACAGTACTACTTATGAAAAGAAGCACAAATAATAAACATCTTCTCATTTTTTCAAAACTACTCATGTCTTTCACAAATATTCAAAAATACCCTGCAAAAATATGAAAAAATTAATTAAAACACAAGACATAAATGTATTCAATTTTCAATCAGTAACCAAGATTATTTTTTCATATCTCCTGTTCTTAGTTTGTGAAAGGATATATCATAAATGAAAATGGAGAGAGAGTATTTTTCCGCCAATTAATTTGCATCTTTCAATATATTATCCGAATATTGCAGGGATGAAAAAGCACACCATGAATCCAGTTGATGAAAAAATCATAATAAAAAAGCTGAAAGCAGGAGACAATGATGCATACAAGTACTTGTATGACTATCATTATGTTGCTCTCTGCAAACTTAGTTATTATATGCTGAAGGACAAAGCGCAAGCAGAAAGTATAGTCAGTGATGTTATTTTTCACTTATGGGAGATTAGGGAGAATCTGGAACTTATACCTCCCCTACGTAATTACTTAATTATAGCTGTACGCAACAAATGCCTGAATTATCTGGCCCTCAAACAACAAGAAGTGGAAATCCGCTTTTCTGCTATGGAACAGGCAGGAATCCAACTGCAAAATATCATTCCGGACAATCAACAACCTTTGGGTACATTATTAAAAAAGGAATTGGAAGATAAAATTCAAGAAGCGATTCAAAAACTTCCCCCTGTCTGCAAGCAGGTATTTACGATGAGCCGCTTCCAAGAAATGAGTTACGAAGAAATTTCCCAGAAACTCGGCATTTCCGTCAATACGGTTAAATATCACATAAAGAGCGCATTAGTAATACTTAAAAGAGAACTTGGAACTTTTTTATGCATTTTTCTCGCTTTTTACCCTACCCTCTTATTCTAAAAAACTGTAATATATATAAAGGCAATCATTATTTATGAATGAACAATCACTACATACAGACACTGTCAACGATTGGATTACCGGATATCTGACAAATAGCCTGACACCGGAAGAAATGCAATCATTACAGGAATGGCTGAATGCTTCGGAAGAAAACAGAAAATATTTTTCCGATATGCAGGAAGTATGGATAGCCGCTTCGGATGAAGCAGACAATATAGTCTTTAACAAAGAAAGAGCCTATCAACTATTCTTGAAACAAATCGAAGCTACTACCCGCCAAAATATCAATAAACTTAAGTACATGACAAAAATTTGAAAACATCGAATTTTGGGGTATAAGTCGGACGC
>CAMQVH010000102.1 GCA_947038155.1 uncultured Bacteroides sp.
TATTAGAAATCAACAAAAGAATTGCCACTTATACTTCTTGATTATAAAGTCTTATTCAAGAAGCATAAGTGGCAATATCGACAATATCTATTTAAGATTAATATCCGGGATTCTGCATTGCTTTCTTTTCCTCATTGTTTAATGCAGAACCATTTGAATTGGTGATACCGTCTAAGAACGCCTGTGGAATTGGACGATAATAATGTTTGCTTGGATTGAATTCGCCAATCCCCCGGGTAGCACCGTCGTTGAATTTATGCCAGCGAGTATCCAATGTTTTGGTACGGGCTAAATCTTCCCAACGTTGCAATTCGCCGCAAAGTTCGCGGGTACGTTCGTTTAATAAGAAACACATCATCTTTTCGGCATTGGACGTACAACCTAATTCATTATAAATAGGAGTGTCAACTGTAGAATTATAAACGTCTGCCACGCTATTCAGTTTCATTGCTGATTTGGTTGAAGCCGTAGTCTCTGTACCTTCCATATTATTGGATTCATAGTATGTGTTTTTGTCCCAATAGATGGCACCTTCGTCAGAGTGACCGCCACCTTTTCCTGAACAGTAAGGATTGTTCTTGTAGGCTTGTCCACCGTCTACATTCTTGCTGCGGTCTTCCTTGTCAGCATAGCCGGCACGGTCTCGTAACTTATTAATCCACTCGATAGCTTTATCATAACTAGCTTCACCTTTGCGGATATAAGCCTCGGCAACCATTAACACATCATCAGCCGAACGGGCAATGATAGCGTCGCGAGTACCAAATTGTGAAGCGATAGAAACGCGGTAACCGTCACGGAATTTAGACAAAGCGACCGAACGCTTGTGCGGGATAATATTGTAATAGTTGCCGGTCTTTTCATTTAGGTTCCAGCTATGAGATTGTCCTTTGAAATAACGTACATAAGTATATGTGTTACACATCTTTCCGTCTTTCAATACTGTATATGCCGGAGCGTTAGGATATTCTTCATATCGGTTGTCACCCGGATTGTTGACGATGTATTTTATACCTAGCTCACCGCCTTTGAAACGTTTTTCACCTTTGTTGACACCTGCCGGAGCATAAGGCATATCTTCTTCTGTCCATTCCGGGGCACTTTTGGTTTCGTTGGCTCCATAACAAGTGATGAATGATTTCCAGAAACGGGAGTCGTTGACACGGTCGAACACTTGCATGGTATATTCTGTAGCACTGACATACGAGAACTCACGTCCGCCGGAAATGTCACGCTTACAACCACTGAGGTCTTGATATACAGACGGATAATAAAGATGCATTTGGTTTCCATAACGTCCCCATGTTGATTCGTCATTGGAGAATTGGGCAGCCAGAATTACTTCGCTGACTTTTTCGTTTGCGCCGTTCGGCTGCTGGTAATCCCATAATTTCACATAGTCATCGCACAGTGGATGTGCGTCTACCACTTCTGAACCATACTGGATAACTGCGTCCAAATCGGAAGATACATAATTCCCGTTCCAACTGCTATACAATTCGGAAGCACGGAACAGATGTGCTTTTGCCAGGAAATGGGCGGCTGCGTATTTATTGATACGTCCGACAGATTCTCCTTGTTTCGGCAGCAATCGGTATGCTTCTCCAAAGTCGGATATTACTTGAGTGTATATTTCCTCTTCCGAGTTGCGTGTGAAGTAAGTTTCCGCACTTGTAGAAGGTTCCAGTTTCAAAGGTACACCGCCGAATTGTTTCACCAGTTCGAAATAGGCATAAGCTCTGAGGAAATAGGCTTCTCCCAAACGGGTGTTATAGGTAGGCGAACTTGTATTGTAATACTGCGGCAAGTTCTGGAGAAGTATATTGGCGGGTTCAACCAATCCGTAATAGTTGTCCCATATCGGTTGGTTAGCAGCAGTTTCTGAAGAATTCAAGTCCTGGCTGTAATGATTCCATGCCGGTATCACATTGTTGGCATCGGTAAATTCGTCCACTCCCATGTTATAACATTGGATTCCCCAGATATAATTGAATTTGAATTTCAACTTTTGATAAGCTCCGGTTACTAATTCATCAAGACCTTCCTGTGTCTTGAAACGGTCGGTACTATATTGGGTCTTTAATTCTTCGTCAAGGAATGATTCGCTGCACGAAGTGAACGAACCGCCCATAACACTGGTTAGTATAGCTGCGAATAATATTTTATTTATTTTCATAATGTTCTTACTTTTAATTGTTTATTAGAATCCGATATTGACACCAATGACAAAACTCTTTAAAGTAGTGGGTGAACCGAATGTTCTGGTATTGTTGTCATAGTTCACTAAATCGGTATCCAGAAAATCACACGCTTTATAGATATTGAATGGATTCATTGCCTGAACATATAATTTCAGGTTATTGATACCCAGTTTGCCCAATTGTTGCGGAGTAAAGTTGTAACCTAATGAAATGTTACGCACTTTGATATACGAACCGTCCTGGTAATTCATGGCACTGTTGTAAGTATCTGCTCCTTCACCGTTAGAGCCCGGTGAGTAGTATCTTGCATTTTCATTTGTTCCTGCTACCCAGTAATCAACCTTGCGTTGCATATAGCGGCCGTCAAGTGTGACAGCACCTTGAGGTACGGTGAATCCCCAGCGTGACAGAATGAAGAAAGATAGTTCAAAGTTCTTGTAATTGAAGGTGTTGCTCCAACCGCCTGTCCAGCGAGGACGTACATAACCTACCACCTTTTTATCGTCATTAGCATTTATCTTATCGTCTTTATTCAAGTCTGCCACTTTGATTTGTCCCGGCTTACGTCCGTATTTGGCAGCTTCTTCGGCTTCTTCCGTTTTCCAGATACCGTCATATACCCAGTCATAATAAACACCGATTTCTTCTCCTACAAACCATTTGTTGTTTACATCTTCTGTTCTGCCGTTAGATAGCTGGTCAATCCGGTTTCTATCCATAGACCATGTCAGGGTTGTACTCCATGAGAAATCTTTCAGTTGTACCGGGATTGCGTTTATTTGCAGGTCGATACCCCAACCGGATGTCTTACCTACATTCGAATAAGTGGAAACGTAACCGGTCAATGAAGGAATAGTCATTTCCAACAGCAAATCGTTCGTCTTGGTCTTGTATGCGTCAATGCTACCGGTGAGACGGTTGTTAAAGAAGCCATAATCAACACCGACATTGTATTGGGTCGTTCTTTCCCAGCCTAAAGTCGAGTTCGCCATTTTAGCCGGTGTTTTCTGTGATGGATCCGAAGGCACATAACCTAATGAAGAATCATTTTGTCCCCAGTTGTAATATAGGCCGGTGATTGCTCCTTTAGTAGCATAGGCTTGGATAGCTGCATTACCTGTGACACCGACACCTAAACGGAGTTTCAACTGATTAAGCCAGCTGACATCTTTCAAGAAATCTTCCTGGTCCATTCTCCATGCAAGGGCAGCAGAAGGGAAGCTTGCCCATTTGTGTCCTTCGGCCAACTGAGAAGCACCGTCCCAACGCATAGATGCTGTTAATAAGTACTTGTCTTTATAACCATAGTTCAGACGAACCATATAAGATGCCATTTGAGTCTCTGTCAGACCGGTACCAAAAGTTTTCAGTGTACCGGCAGAACTCATATTATACCACAACTCATCTGCCGACGCAACATTGGTAGCTCTCATATCTCCCATTTCGTAATGGTAAGCCGATGCGGATTGCATCAATGTCAACCCTAGATTATGCTGGCCTAATGTCTTGTTGTAATAGATCAGGTTATCTAATGTCCATGCACGTTTCTGTTCGTTTTTATATTGTGCGCCGTTGTTTCCGTCGCCATTGATACCGTCGGCTGCGTTGGCAATTCCCAATGTATAGAACTGAAATTCAGGACCGAACTGGATACGGTAGGACAAGCCTTCCAACGGTTTCCATATTTTGCCGAAGTCAATTTGTGAATACATGCTGGCTGATGCACGGAAGGTACGACGCTGATTGGTGTTATAATCCAGTTCACGAATAGGATTGATGATATTGACATCACCATTCGGATTGCGGATGTATTCATTGTTTTCATCATAAGGCATTGTCCATGGAAGCATGCTTCTCAATGCGCTGTAGAAATCACCGGAACCGGTTACGGATTTAGAGAAACTATAGCCGTAGTCCTGGGTAGAGTAGGAAGCGTTGATGGAAGTTCCCATTTTGAACCATTCTACCGGGTTTGAGTCAAATGAAGTCTTTAAGGTATAGCGTTCATAAGCCTGACCGGGTTGTGTACCTTTCTGATCCATATAGCCGAATGAAGCATAACCTTGGAACTTATCCGAACCGCCGGATGCGCTTAATGTATGTTCATGGGTAATTCCGGTTTGCTTGCCATGGGAAGCCCAGTCGTAAGAACCTACTTTTGAAGGGTCGTAATTACCGTTTGACCATGCTTGGTCGATATTTTTCCAAGAAGCGGCTACACTTCCAAAGGCTGCTTTATCCGCTTCGTACGTCGGAGTGGCGGATGCATAGGAGCCGGCATTATATTTGGCTACACGGGCATAGTCCAGCCATTCGGATGCAGACATCATTTCTGTTACGTCATGCAATGTTTCAAAGGTGACAGTACCGGAATAGTTCAAAGTAACTTTTCCTTGTTTTCCTTTCTTGGTAGTGACAAGGATGACACCGTTGGCACCACGCGAGCCGTAGATAGCTGTAGCCGAAGCATCTTTCAGAATATCAATAGCTTCAATATCGGAAGGGTTAATATTTTCAATACCGCCGTTTTGAATAACCATGCCGTCAACAACATACAACGGTCCTTGTTCGGCATTGATAGAGCGTTGCCCGCGAATATTGATATTTCCTACTTCACCGGGGCGTTGGCTGGAAGTGATGTCCACACCTGCTGTTTTTCCTTGCATTCCTTCTAGGGCATTCTTAACAGGCATTGCTTTCAGTTCTTTTTCTCCAACCCGCGCCATAGCACCGGTCACATCGCTTTTTTTCTGAACGCCATATCCCACAACTACTACTTCATCCAACGTTTCCGAATCTTCTTGAAGCGTAATCTTGAAATTAGTATTTCCTGCGACAGAAATTTCTTGTTTCTTATATCCTATATAAGTAACTGTTATCATACCTTTAGTCGGTACATTAGAAAGGGTAAATTTACCATTCAAATCTGTTATAGTACCATTGGTTGTGCCATTGACCAATACACTGGCACCGATAACTGGCTCTCCTGTAAAATCAATGACTGTACCTGTGACCGTTTTATTCTGGGCATAGGTTCCAACTATTAAAAGGGAGAACAAAGTGAAGAAAAATAGCCGTCGGATAGTATCCTTACAGGCGTACAGGTGATTACCTTTTTTGTTGCTTTTCATACTTTAATTGTTAAGTTAAACAAA
>CAMQVH010000103.1 GCA_947038155.1 uncultured Bacteroides sp.
GCAAAGCAGGTGGCAGAAGAACAGCATGTTCCTTTTATTGATTTGAATGATATCACTGCCCGCAAGTTCGAGAAGTTCGGCAAGGAGAAAGTGAAATATATGTTTTATATCGACCGTATCCACACTAGTGCTTTCGGTGCCAAAGTCAATGCCGAGTCTGCTGCGGATGGAATACGTGCATATGAAGGACTGGAATTGGCCAATTATCTGAAGCCTGTTGAACAGGACACTGTGACAGGTTCCAGCCGTAAGGAAGGACGCCCGGTATTGTTCACTATCGGCGACAGCACGGTCAGAAATGAGGATAAAGACAAGAACGGTATGTGGGGATGGGGAAGCGTGATAGCTGACGAGTTCAACCTGAATAAGATTTCCGTAGAAAATCGTGCAATGGCAGGACGTAGTGCACGTACATATTTGGATGAGGGCCGTTGGGATAAGGTATATAATGCCTTGCAACCGGGAGATTTCGTACTTATACAGTTCGGTCACAACGATGCAGGAGATATAAACAAAGGGAAAGCCCGTGCCGAACTACGTGGTTCGGGAGATGAAAGCAAGGTCTTTCTTATGGAAAAGACAGGAAAATACCAAGTTGTTTATACTTTCGGCTGGTATCTCCGTAAGTTTATCAGGGACGTTCAGGAAAAAGGGGCGACTCCCATTGTGTTGAGCCACACTCCACGCAACAAATGGAAAGACGGAAAGATAGAACGCAACACTGAATCTTTCGGCAAATGGACACGCGAAGCTGCCGAAGCCACCGGAGCTTACTTTATCGACCTGAACAAAATCAGTGCTGATAAACTTGAAAAGAAGGGTGTGAAGAAAGCTGCGACTTACTACAACCACGACCATACACATACTTCTCTGAAAGGAGCGCACATGAACGCGAAAAGTATTGCGGAAGGGCTGAAAAAGACAGATTGTCCGTTGAAGGAATATTTGAAGTAAGCAGCATAATATAAGGAAGGCTACGCTACTTATCACTCAATCTATTAATAGAAAAGTTGCTCTTACCCCTTTGCAAACTTCTATTGGGTTAATCCTAAAGTTTTGTTTGCCTAAGAATAAACTATAAACGCAAGTTCCGTTTTTATAAATGCAAGCTTTGTTTTTATAATCAAAGGCTTCATTTATAAAAACGGAACTTGCGTTTATAGTTTGCAATAAGTTAATTGCAAGTTTGATAGTAAGGGAAAGGAAGTTTACCTTTAATGCATAAAAACTTTTCTATTAATAGATTGGGGGACAGCTAGTACTACTTTGTACGAAAACAAATAGCCACCTTTCCATAATACAACCACAAATCATTGATTTATTCCACAGAATAGATTAACTTTGCCTATACAAATTAAAAGCCTGTCAATATGAGTCAAGTGAAAGGAATACCATACGGAATATCCGACTTCAACCGGATGCGGAACGAAAACTTCTATTTCGTCGATAAGACCATGTATTTGCCCCTTATCGAGGAAATGCCCAGTTATCTTTTCCTTATTCGTCCGAGACGTTTCGGAAAAAGCCTGTTCCTAAGCATGATGCGTACTTATTACGACATAGCACAGAAAGATAACTTCGACAAGTATTTCGGTGATTTATGGATAGGAAGTCATCCGACTAAAGGACGTAACAATTACCAAGTCCTTTTCTTCGACTTCTCAAAAGCAGGCTGTTCTCTGCCGGGAGCAGACTTAATGAGCAGCTTTAATGAATATTGCAGTATCATCATCAACCAGTTTGCCCATGCATATGCATCTTATTATGATGAAGATTTTAAGTCAACAGTAGAAAGTATTGAAAGCGCTAAAGCAAAATTATCGTATATCGAAGTAAAGGCCAAAGAAAAAGGCTATCCCCTCTATCTGATAATCGACGAATATGATAACTTCACCAATGTCATATTGAGCGAACACGGGCAAAAAATGTTCCATGACCTGACTCATGCCAGTGGCTTCTATCGTGAATACTTCAAGCAGTTCAAAGGTATGTTCGACCGGATTTTCCTAATGGGAGTCAGCCCTATCACATTGGATGATTTGTCTAGCGGGTATAATATTGACTGGAATATATCGACTGATTCCCGTTTTAATGCCATGATGGGATTTGATGAAACTGAAGTACGTGAAATGCTCCGTTATTACCAACAGAATGGAAAATTGGTCGGTGATATAGAAGAGATGATTACAGAAATGAAACCGTGGTATGACAATTATTGTTTCGCCAGAACGTCTTTGGACAACGACCGTGTGTTTAATTGCGATATGACTTTATACTATTTACGTAACCAAATTGATTTTCACCTTCCGCCCGAAAACATGGTAGACAAGAATATCCGTACGGATTACAGTAAACTGAAAATGCTGGCACGCATTGACCACGACAACACTCATGAGGGAAGCCGCATGAGCACTATCGAAGAAATAGCGGCAAAAGGTGAAATACTGGTAGACTTGCATACCTCATTCCCGTCAGAGAAGATAGCAGATATTGAGAACTTCCGAAGCCTACTCTATTATTATGGCTTACTCACCATGTGCGGAACCCGTGGCGACCGTCTGAAAATGTGCATACCTAACAATTGTGTACGCGAGCAGTACCTTGGATTCTTACGCGACTACTATCAACAGGCCCATACTCTGAATCTTTCACATCTGAAAGACCTGATAGATGATTTCGCCTTCGACGGTCATTGGAAACCATTCTTCGAAACCATCGCCTGCGCCTATCGGGAGAACTCTTCCATACGTGACGCAATAGAAGGGGAAAGAAATCTGCAAGGTTTCCTGAAAGCCTATCTTGCCATTGCTTCCTATTATCTCGTACAACCGGAACTGGAAATGAACTATGGTTATTGTGACTTCTTCCTGTTGCCGGATAAAATACGTTATTCCGATATAAAACACAGTTATATCCTGGAACTGAAATACGCTACACGTACGGCTACCGATGCCGAGCTTGAAAACCAGGTAGAAGAAGGAAGACAACAACTGTTACAATACAGTAAGGATAAAGTTGTGAAGAAACTAGCTACCGGAACGACACTTCACCTATTATTAATTCAGTTCCAAGGTTGGGATATGGTGAAATGTGAAGAAACAAACGCTTCCGCTATTCATCCTTCGGAATAACCTCCTGCATATAAATAGCATCCAAGCTCCAAAGAGCAGCATCATTCGTGCTGATGCTCGTACATTCATCTAATGGAGACGGTACTTCCGGCGGAAGTATGGTAGTGATGCGGAAAGGCGGTGCAGGTGTATGTTCCAACCGGGTAAACAAATCTTTCCAGGCTTCTTCAGCCATTTGGGTATTACGCAAGTGGTAAGCTGCGTAAGCCATCAGGCGGGAAACACGAAAACGGCTATGGCTAAGTTCCCATGCTTTCTTCTTGTAACGTGCAGCATGGTCAAGCCAGGCGTCTTTCCATTCGGGTATATCAATCATACGCATCATTTCATTGGCTATCTCAAATCCGCCCATGATCGTCATCAAATGGTTGGTTGTTTCCAATTTGGGGTCACATTCGGTTGTGATGATCCCTGTTGACGGATCAAATCCTAGAGCTTTGGGACCAGTAAAAAGGCGGTTAGGCAGGGCGGCAATGCTTTTCATTCCGGCTTTTATTTTATCACGATAAGCAGTGTTACCTGTGCGCTCCCATTCTGTCATCCAATTACCGGCATAAGCCAGCCAGTCGGGACCGATACGCAAACGGGCGGGAGCGGTACAAGGATATTCACTGCGAGGTTGGGCCAGGCGCATAGGGTCCAGTTCATAGAGTTTGTGGTCGGCATCCTTCACTTCAGTCATTAAATCACCGCAACGTTCGTCCGTAGTAAGGTAATAGTAGAAACGGTTCCAGGCGGCCTGGCTGATTCGCGCTTCTTTTGCTCCGCATCCCCAATGACTTACATTATGCCGACTGCCTAATCCGGCATTGGGGCCGATATGGTAGACATCCACTTCGCCTGTATGACGCGTCATAGCTTCTGCCATACGCCAGATATCCATACGCCCGGTACGCAGGAAATTATACCATAGCCACATATTAGAAGCCAGTTCCGTATTGTCCCAGGCAAATCCTCCGACATCGTAACGCCAGGTATGACGAACGGGGTCATAAGCGTGCATTACATCACCATAATTCCAGAAACCGTACCACTTGTTTTGTTCGATTGCTTTCTGATAGAAGTCAATATAAGCATCCAAGCGGTCTTCTACACGAGTACGGAATGGAGTAGTACGGTCAGGGAGACTCCATATCCCGAAAGCTTGGCGGGCATGAAGATAATTCGGGGTTGGCATTAACAGACTAGGGCTAGAAAATTGTTTGGCATAATCAGCAAAAGCCTTTTTCCCGGTATAACCACTTTGTGGGATCAGTGTAAACGTAGTGGTACGGGCAATACCGTATGGCGTGCTCATGCCTTCCTGCACATCTTCATAGCTGGCATTCAGGTCATGAGCTATACGATCATAATGCCGCAAATCCATAGGCTCGGACTCTGGGCTCCACAACCAGGCGGTAAGGGTAGCTACCGGGGTTCGTGCGTCTGAGATTTCAATAGAAGAGGGATAAGACTGCCAAAAGTCATGCATACAAAGTCCTAATCCTCCGGTAATATCTCCGACAAAAGTATATCCATCGCTACGTGTGCCGGAAAAGGTTCCTATCCAGGGATTATCGTTATTGGCACGTTTACGAATGGAGAAAGCATCGGCAGTGAGTTGAGACAGACGGTAATCATTCCATGAAGCCCAGTTATCGAGCAGAGAGCGGTTCTTTTCATCGAAAGATTCATAAGGCGGAATACGTTTGCCTTCCATTTGCTGCTCTTGCAGGGAGTATTCATCTGTTGGCTTCTGTTGTGCATCCTTCTTTTTATTACTGTTTTTCTTATTATCTGTCTTATTTAAATTATCTGCCTTATTTAAAGTGAGTATGCGACGCCCTACCAATGGTTGTACCGGCTCGCTCCACACTCCTCCATCTGCACACGAGAAAGCAATATGACGATTATACAAAGCTTCACGCATAGGAACGTCGAAACGGATACCCAAACTACGAATGAAATCTTTCTCCTGATCTCCGTCATAGACGAAACTATGTACCATTTTGATCTGTTCACTGCCACCATAAAAATAAAGACGTACCACAAAAGGAAGCCACTCACGGTTATTC
>CAMQVH010000104.1 GCA_947038155.1 uncultured Bacteroides sp.
TTCTTTATTTCGGAGCCATTATCGGTACGATTGTCATTATCATTCTTGACAACCGTAATCCTGTTAAGACTATGGCATGGATACTGATATTACTCTTCCTTCCTATCGTAGGTCTTGTCTTCTATTTTTTCTTTGGTCGAAGCCAACGTCGCGAACGCATTATCGGTCAGAAGAGTTACGACCGTTTACTAAAGAAGCCGATGGCAGAATATCTGGCTCAGGATTGTTCGGAAGTCCAATATGAATATTCCCGTCTTATCCAGCTGTTTCAGCATACCAACCAAGCATTCCCTTTTGAAGGCAATCGCGTAGCTGTCTATACCGAAGGTTATACGAAATTGCAATCATTATTGCGTGAACTCCAGAAAGCGAAGCAGCATATTCATATGGAATATTACATCTTTGAGGATGACGCTATCGGACGTTTGGTAAGGGATGTATTGATAGAAAAGGCTTCTCAAGGAGTTGAAGTACGAGTGATTTACGACGATGTGGGATGCTGGCATGTCCCCAATCGTTTTTTTGAAGAAATGCGTAATGCGGGTATTGAGGTGCGTAGCTTTTTGAAAGTACGTTTTCCCCTATTTACCAGTAAGGTGAATTACCGGAACCATAGAAAAATTGTTGTTATTGACGGGTGTGTAGGCTTTGTGGGTGGAATGAATCTCGCAGAACGTTATATGCGTGGTTTCTCTTGGGGGATTTGGCGTGATACACATATCATGCTGAAAGGCAAAGCAGTGCATGGCTTACAAACAGCCTTCCTGCTCGATTGGTACTTTGTAGACCGTACGCTGATAACAGCATCCCGTTATTTCCCGAAGATTGACTCTTGTGGTAGCTCATTGGTGCAGATTGTCACCAGTGAACCTATCGGGCCTTGGAAGGAAATCATGCAGGGACTGACCGTAGCGATAACCAATGCCAAGAAGTATTTCTATATGCAGACACCCTATTTCTTGCCGACAGAGCAAATACTGGCTGCTATGCAGACTGCGGCTTTGTCTGGAGTGGATATACGTCTCATGTTGCCTGAACGTGCCGACAACAGGATTACCCATCTTGGTTCACGTTCCTATCTGGCGGACGTGATGCAGGCAGGTGTGAAGGTTTATTTCTATAAGAAAGGATTTTTGCATTCCAAACTTATGGTTTCGGACGATCTGCTTTCTACGGTCGGTTCTACCAATGTAGACTTCCGCAGTTTTGAGCATAACTTTGAAGTGAATGCTTTTATATATGATGTGAATACAGCACTCGAAATGAAAGAAATATTCCTTCAAGACCAGCGTGAGAGTACACAGATATTTTTGAAGAACTGGGTTAAACGTTCGTGGAGACAAAAGGCAGCGGAGTCTATCATACGTTTGTTAGCTCCGCTACTCTAATTCTTAATAGGGATTTAACCGGACTTATCGGAAAAGGGAGAAGTTTACACTTCCATACACTCTTCTTTCGATGAAGTGCGGATTCTCTTCGAAGTTGTTATCTTTTCCGTGTTCCAGCACAAACAATCCTCCTTCTTTGAGAAGGTTGTTTTGAAAGATAAGCTCGGGTATTGTTTCCAATTCCTTTAACGCATAAGGCGGATCAGCAAAGATAAAATCGAACTGTTCATGGCTGCTCTTGATAAACTTGAATACATCTCCGCGTATCGGCAGACATTTGTCAGTCTGTACCTCTTTCATGATTTTGGTGATGAATGAATGGTGAGCCGGTTCTTTTTCAATGCTGATGACGCGGTCGCATCCTCGGGAAACGAGTTCGATACTGATGCTTCCGGTTCCGGCAAACAGGTCAAGGGCATTCACCCCTTCTTCAAAATCAATGTAGTTATTGAGTACGTTAAACAGATTTTCCTTTGCGAAATCTGTTGTGGGACGCGCTTTGAACGTTCGTGGCACGTCAAATCTTCTTCGTTTGTATATACCGCTGATTACTCGCATGTTAATAAGGCTTGCATGTCAATATTAGTAACAGGATTCATGATGAATACCTGCAAGATAAACTTTTTTAATTCATTGAGCAGAAATTCTTTGTCCGAAAGCATTCCGGTGAGATGCAACTCATCTCGTTCCTGATTGAATTCTAAATGTTTCCATACGCACAACAGATAGTAGATACGGTCTTCCTTGTGTGTACATTCAAAGGAGTTGGCGAGAAGGAGGTGTCCTCGTTCGAAACAGTAGATATCGATTCCGTCCCGGCGTATGGAGGCATACATTTTTTTGTTGTTCCCCAATCTGCTTCTGCCGGAAAAACAATCAATGAATGCGGTAGATTGAGCGTAGAAGCGGGCTTCGGGATATTGTTCTTTCAGGAAAGTGTATGCACTTTTGTCTATACCAAAGATGACAACAAGGTTGTTTTTTTGCAGAATGTTGTAGATTACTGTTTCGTTCTCCCGTTTCTGATGGTTGTGATAAAACAAAAGTTCGGCCTGTTCCTCTTCAAACAAATCTAATGGGACAATCGTAAAACGTTTGCCTGCCATCATGATATTCATTCGTTTGTAGGGGTGGCTTAAGAAGTCCGATTCGTGGAAAACTGTTTTCAGGTTGGCAGTGAGGGATAGAGAAGATTCTATCTCTTTCTCTATGATTGACAGAGAGTCGTCATGAATCGGGTTATAGATAGAAAAAGAAAATCCATCCGTACTAAGACGGATGGATAAAGTATATTGTTTTGATTTAGTAAAATCAATCATTATTCCCAGTTACCAGCACCATTGTTCGGAGTGTCGATAGAACCTACCATCAAACCGCAGTATCTACCCAATTTGCTCTGAACATCTTTTAAGTTAATGATTTCTTGTTTGTCAAGTCCGCCCAGATAAGTTTCGTACGGAGCTTTTACTTCGAACAGGAATACAGGAGCACCAGACTTAGCAGTATCGTTCTTAACATTCATTTCAAACTGTGCACCGCCTCCGTAAGGAATGTATCTCATAGAGTCTGCATTGAATCCTTTCGGGAAAATAGTATCCATAACGGCTACCCACATGGTATCGCGTTTGAAGTCTTCAAGGCCCCATTTCTTTACTTCGTCATATTTGCCTGTCTTCTTCGCTTTGTTGATGATAGACATTGCTTTCTTTTCTGTCAAACCGTCTTCCAGTTGCTTGTCTGTCAACTGTCCCATTTTCATAACGAACGGCAACTTTTGATTTTTAACGAAATCAATCAGTGAGTCAAATTTGTCTGTGTACATTCCGTGGTGAAGCGTGCGGTATTCCTGCTGTGCTTTACGGATGTCAATCAAACGGGCAATGACTGCTTTTTCTCTGTCTTTTTTTGCGTTTTCAAAATTGATAGGCCCCATGATACTGTTGTAGCAGATGTAAACAAGTCCAACAGCACAGAGCGCTAATACAATATTAAATACTGTTTTCATGATAAATTATGTTTTTAGTTGTTATATTCGCATCGCAAAAATAGAATAAATAAATTTAAATACGATAGTTCCGGGAACTTTTTTCTCGTACAAAAATGATAAATAACTATTTAGAAAGGCAAATTAAGGAAAATTTTCCTTATCAACCAACTTTAGAGCAGGAAATTGCTGTAAAATCTCTTTCAGAGTTTCTTCTGTCCACTTCGACGGACGAAGTTTTTATCCTCAGAGGTTACGCCGGTACAGGTAAAACATCTCTTGTAGGAGCCTTGGTGAAAACGATGGACCAGTTGCAGCAAAAATCTGTTTTGTTGGCTCCGACAGGGCGTGCGGCGAAAGTTTTTTCGGTGTACGCGGGACATTCGGCTTTTACGATTCATAAGAAAATATACAGACAACAGTCCTTCTCCAACGAGTTGAGTAATTTTTCAATCAATGACAATCTGTCTACAAATACATTGTTTATTGTCGATGAGGCTTCCATGATTTCAAATGAGGGGCTGTCTGGTAGTGTATTCGGCACAGGACGTTTGTTGGATGACTTGGTGCAATTCGTATATTCGGGACAAGGTTGCCGACTCTTGTTGATGGGAGATACGGCACAGCTTCCCCCGGTAGGAGAGGAGTTGAGTCCGGCGCTTTTTACCGATGCGTTGAAAGGCTATGGGCTTGAAGTACGTGAGGTCGATTTGACTCAGGTAGTCCGTCAAGTACAGGAGTCCGGTATTTTATGGAATGCTACACAGTTGCGGCAATTGATTATGGAAGATGAATGTTACTCTTTGCCTAAGATAAAGGTGACAGGTTTTCCCGACATAAAGGTAGTGCCGGGTACGGAATTGATTGACGAACTGAACAGTTGTTATGACCATGACGGAATGGACGAAACAATTGTAATTTGCCGTTCTAATAAACGCGCGAACCTATATAATAACGGAATACGTGCTCAGATTCTTTGGCGGGAAGATGAATTGAATACAGGAGATATGTTAATGGTTGCCAAGAACAATTATTACTGGACAGAGAAATATAAGGAAATGGACTTCATTGCCAATGGAGAAATTGCAGTCGTGCGTCGTGTTCGTAAGACACGGGAGATGTATGGTTTTCGCTTTGCGGAAGTGACTCTCAGATTTCCTGACCAGAATGATTTTGAATTGGATGCGAATCTATTATTGGATACCTTACGTTCGGACTCACCTGCATTGTCGAAAGAAGACAATGACCGATTGTTCTATACGGTACTTGAGGATTATATAGATATTCCAAACAAAAGAGACCGGATGAAAAAGATGAAAGCCGATCCACATTACAATGCTTTACAGGTGAAATATGCATACGCAATAACCTGTCATAAAGCGCAAGGCGGACAGTGGCAGAATGTATTTTTAGATCAGGGGTATATGACGGACGAGTATCTGACTCCCGATTATTTCCGGTGGTTGTATACCGCTTTCACTCGGGCGACGAAGACACTGTATTTGGTGAATTATCCGAAAGAGCAGATGGAATAGATGGTTGGGATATCAAACATGAAATCAGTTAGAGCCTGTTTAAATTCTCTTCAGTCATAATCTTATAGCTCTTACCCCAGCTTTTCTTGTCGCGTCCGTCTGTAGTTGGCGGAAGGGGTATTAACAGTTGCGCTCTTGGCTATTAATAGCAAACTTCCCGCCCATTAAGTATAAAGTTCCTTCGGACAGGAAGGAAACTTTCTTTTCATTCGAT
>CAMQVH010000105.1 GCA_947038155.1 uncultured Bacteroides sp.
TTAGTGCAAGGTGCAAGCTATATATATAGATATATACTTGCACCTTGCACTAAAAAATAGCCCTATTAAATCCGATACTTCTTCCTAAAATCAGTTGGATTGCAATCTTTGTATTTCTTGAATAGCTTGTTCAAATGGCTTTCATCTGTAAATCCAAGTTCTTCTACTATTTCACTAATTCTCATTTCGCTGTGTAGAAGACGGCTTTCCACCATTTGCATTTTATAATTGAATATATATTGCTGCATGGTTTCATTGGTCTGCTTTTTGAAATATCTCCCAAGATAATTGGGGGAAATGCCGAAATGTTGGCTTATCGTTTTGGCTTTTATCTTCTCGGGATAGCAAATATTCGACTGGATGTATTGCAATATGTTCAGTGACTTTTCTTCTGAATTCTCGTCTATCTGTTCAGGTAGGAACAAAGCAATGTTACGGGCGACAACAATCACGATTGTATTGATTAGCTGCGTAATAATTTCACTGCTATATATCTTTTTGTTCAAGTATTCACGAACAATCGCTTCTATCATAGGTTTTACCAGCAACTTGTCGGTTTGGTTGCGTAAGATACAGCCGGGGCGATGATTGGCGTGTTGTAATATAAACTCTAACCGTTGGATATTTTCCGCACCGAAGACTGCTGAATGAATATAGATGTCATTGAATTTTATATAAACAAACTTTGTGGTAGTATGAATGTCGAACGAATGTATATCGCCGGGAGTAATCATAAAAAGATGTCCGTCATGATAAGGAAACCTATTATTGTTTATCCACTGAACACCTGTACCTGATAGAATATAGACCAATTCAAAGAACGTATGGTCATGTTCCTTTAATTGCGACTCGTCCAGTTCACTGAAACTAATTTCAAACGGTTGGTGTAGATTTTCCCTGTTCATTTTATGTAATCTGCTATTTAGGTGTAAAGATACAAATAAAGAGAAAAAGAATACAGATTTTATTTTATAAATATGTATAACTTTGCCACAAATAGAAAGATAGTAGTAACTTTTATCATGAGTAGGTATGAAAACAGAATTGGAAAAATGCTTGTCGGGCGAATGGTACGATTGTCATGCTCCCGTCTTTATGGAGTTTAAAAGAAAGACGTATGAATTGTTGCTGAAATACAATTCATTGCCGTATGATTGTAAAGAGGAAAAGTATGCATTATTGAAAGAAATGTTTGAAAGCGTTGGCGAAAAGGTTTCGGTAGGGCATTTTTTTATATGTGATTATGGTTGTAATATCCGTATAGGAAGCAATGTCAGCATAAACACCGGATGTACCTTTGTGGATTGCAACAAAATCACAATCGGAAACAATGTATTGATAGCTCCAAATGTACAAATCTATACTGCTACTCATCCGGTGGAACTGAACGAACGTTTAGAACCCGTAGAAAAACAAAATGGTATAGAATATATTCGCCACACGTATGCTTTGCCCGTAACCATTGAGGATGGCTGCTGGATTGGTGGCGGTGTTATCATCCTGCCGGGTGTTACCATTGGTCGGGGAAGTGTCATCGGGGCGGGAAGTGTTGTCACTAAATCCGTTCCGTCAAATAGTCTTGCCATAGGAAATCCATGTAGGGTAATTCGGAAAATCAATACTTCACATAGCCATGATTAAATTAGTCGCTTTTGATTTGGATGGTACAATAGGCGATACCTTGCCGATGTGCATACAGGCTTTTAAGGAAGCCACACAACCCTATGCCGGACGTGAATTGTCGGACGAGGAAGTAGTACAGACATTTGGACTGAATGAAGAAGGCATGATAAGATGTGTGGTTGATGAAGCATATCAGCAACAGGCGTTGCACGATTTTTATCTAATCTATAAAACATTACATAAAACAATGTGCCCGGAACCTTTTGAGGGAATACGTGAACTGATAACCTTATTGAAGCAAAATGGCATTATAGTAGTGCTTATTACCGGTAAGGGAGCGAAAAGTTGCGATATAACACTGCGGCAATTCAGTATGGAAAGTTGCTTTGCAAAGGCCGTTACTGGAAATGCGGAAAGAAATATCAAATCGGAAGCGTTGGAAGAATTGCTGCATACTTATCATTTGTCAGCAGATGAAATCGTGTATATTGGAGATACGGTTTCGGATATAAAAGAGTGTCAGAAAGCGAATGTGAAATGTTTGTCTGCCGCATGGAGTATTTCACAAAGCGAAACATTAGAAAGTCATAATGCTAAGAATGTGTTCTATTCTATATCGTCCATGTCCGGCTTTCTCTTATCTCGAATAAGATAAATATTTGATTGTTAATTATAGATTTTGAAAAGATGAAAGAGCTTTTAGAAAACATTTTATCAGAAATAGATGTAGAGATTGACGAGATAGACCTCTATGGTTATGATATTGTCGAAAATTCTCTTTCAATGGTACATCGTTTGCAGGCGGTTCTCAATGATTTAAAAACAAAACTGCAAACTTATTCTTTTCCAGCCAAAGAGGATGAAATTACATTCTTCAAAACACAGAAACCGGAAATTCTTGGCAGGCTGCTATTTTTCTATAAGATATACAGGATAGAAACACAATGCCCTAATGGTAGCGATGATGTGATTAGAAGTTATATCAATCGGGAACTGGATAATCTGACCTACTTCTTTAACCGTAATTTGGACTTTTACCAATATTATCGCTCTCATTCGACCTTGTATGATGAATATTATTTTGTTCGTGGAAAGTCTGATTTACGCCTATGTACCGATAGTGCACAATTCGATAAAGACCCGAATTTCTCAACCGGGTATGATTATAAGGTGGCTAAAATCATAGCCAATGAAATGCTGCGTATCTATCTGAACAAAAGACTGGTAAAACTGGAAACCAATACCCAAGTAGAAGATAACCTGCAAAAGTGTCTGAAATATCCTTTTCGTTTCACGGGTAAAAAGGTCTTTCTGATAGAATTGGGGTATTCCCTTGTTTCTTCGGGTGACATTAACAATGGGAACGTGGAAATAAAAGAAATGATGAACTTTCTCGGTACGGTGTTCCAAGTGGAGTTAGGCGATTATTATGCCGCCTATATTGCCATGAAAGAACGGAAGAAAGACCGGACGGCATATCTTAGCCGTTTACAAGACAGCTTAGTCAAACGAATGGACGAAGACGATAGTAAATGACAAACTTTTGTTTTTTCTTTTCGCCAGTATTATATTGCTTCAATGTGATAAATAAACCATTCAGTATTTCAACCAATATTGAATGGTTTATTGTTTTCATTCAATCCTGCCATATTGAAATCTTGCTTTCAATCAATCAAGCTATCAATATTTCAATAAAACAAGATTGCAGAATTACAAAAATAAACTCATCGGTCGGGGAACGCCCAGCGGCAAGGGGCGGGACTACCCGTCCCGACGAGCGAAAAAATCTTTAGTTAGGAAATAGCTTTCTTTCATCGACAAACGACTTCGGAGTGTATTTGCCCAAGGTGTTTTGCGGCACGGAAAACAGATTTGTGTGCCACAAATCACACCTTGCTGTTATCTGACGATAACATGATTTTATCGGCTGGCAATCCTGTGTGCAGCGTCCAGCTTTTGAGCCAACATTTCCATGTCGTTACTTACCTTCAAATCGGTAATCCTCGCATAAATTTGAGTAGTCCGGATATTGGTATGACCTAAAATCTTAGATACCGTTTCAATGGGAACACCATTGGCAAGCAGTACCGAAGTCGCACAAGAATGCCTTGCGACATGATAGGTTAAGGTCTTTTCAATTCCGCAAATGGCTGCGATTTCTTTTAAGTAATCATTCATTTTCTGATTGCTGATAATGGGTAAAATCTTACCGTTTGGCAATTTATCTTTGTACTTTTCCAATATGGCTTTTGGTATATCCAGCAACCGGACGGTAGATGTAACATTCGTTTTGTGTCTTTTCCGTATAATCCACAAATTACCGTCAAATCCGGTGCGAATGTCCTCTTGTCTTAGTTCGCATACGTCAATGTAAGAAAGTGCCGTATAGCAGCTAAAAATAAACAAGTCACGCACTTGTTCCAGTCGCTTAGTGCTAAACTCGTGGTTGTAAATGGTGGTAATTTCTTCCATAGTCAGATAATCCCTATCGGTACGTTCAAACCTTACCCGATAACTCCCGAAAGGGTCGGCAGTCACTAAACCCGTATTCTTGGCAAAGTTTACTACTGTGCGAAAACGTTGTACGAACTTCATAGCCGTATTATGGCTGCACCCATAGTTATTCTTGATATACAACAGGAAATCTTCAATGAATACCACATTTATATCTTTAATGAGCATATCGGAAACGGAGTATTTAAACTTCATAAACTCCATAAGCCGTTTCTTTGTCAGTTCATAACGTGAGTAGGTTTTGTCTGTGGTATTCATTTTAACCTTTTGCAAATACTGTTCGTTGTGCTGTTTGAAGAACTCTATCAAAGTCCGTTCCCTTGCTATCTTGCCTAAAAAAGCGTTCTTTACCAGTTCTGCGGTTACATATCCGTCTTGCGCCATTAACGCATGGTAATGTTGATGAACTGTGCTACGAATACTTTCCAGCATGGAATTGATGTGTACGGCTTCTACGGTTCTGCCGGAAGCCTTGCCTAATTCCACGCTCCAATGAGCCGGATTTATTTCCAGCTTGGTGTTAAACTGGGCTACAACTTGGTCAATAGTGATACGTGCGATAATCGGTGCGTTACCATTTTTCTTTACTGCATTTCGTTTGACGAAATAGAGTAGCTTAAAAGTACTTCTCATAATCTCTTTTTTTAGTTACAAACTTAAATTGATAAACTGAAAATGAGATATTTGCAGTACGGACAAATCAAGACAATAAACCGCCAATTTTGGACATCCCGTGACCTAAAATCTTAGAGGGTGGACAGGTCACGAATTGGTCACGAAAGTGTGTCTTTTAGTGACCTTTTCGTGTCTTCGGTCACGGACAGTATATAAAGAAAAAACTCCTACAATACCTTGATATTGTAGGAGTTGTCTTTTCTTTGTCTGGTTTTGTCCAGCTTCTTGGTGATCCAGCTGGG
>CAMQVH010000106.1 GCA_947038155.1 uncultured Bacteroides sp.
TTTATTTCTTCTTCGAATCGTTTCCTTTATCCTTGCCACGATTCATTCCTTTTATCATCTCCCGGTGGAAGCGCATTTCCGCACGCTGCACAAGAAATATCTTCTTACTTGAAAGAATCTTCTTGAACTTACCCAGATAAGTCTTATCAAGTTGGTCGGCAGCAATACGATTGTCGGCTATCTTATCGTTGATTTCGGCATATTGAGCTTCCGTCGTCTTATCATCTTTACCTTTGCGCATCAAATCCCACGATTCATCATTCAGCTTCTTCTTCTTATCCTGAAGTTCAAAATAGACGGGAAAAAACTTAGCAGCCTCCTTGTTACTCAATCCAGCCTGTTCGATAATGAATTCCTTTTGTTTTGCCCTGAACTCCTCCCGGGATAAATGCTGATCACATCTGTCAGCAGCCCAAAGAACAGGCATAAAGCCACACAACAAAACGACTAATGCGATTACTTTTCTCATTTTCTGTATTCAATCAATTTTAATAAATCATTCTACACTTGCGTCACTCAAATAAACATATAACGAATAATCATCCAGCATGGCACGGTCTAGTGCCACATCCAGCATTTCGTCCGATACAACTTCAGTATCTACCTCCGTCACCGCCACTTCATCGACCGCAGCAGGTTTGTGTTCTGTCGACGCTACCCGGATAATCAGGGCCGCACCCACAAACATAGCGGCGAGATAGAGCAATGGTTTCAGTCTTGTCCATGTGCTGACAGATTCTTCCTCAAAAACAACTTTTTCTTTTTCAGGAAGTTTATTCATTACCTCCGAAGTCAGGTTTTCAAAGTAGCCATCAGGCACTTTGAAGGAATTTTCCTTACCAAGCTTCTTCAATAGGGTATCTTCTTCTTTCATACGTTTTTCTCCTCTCTTTTACTTAGACAACGTCCAATTTAAAAGGTTTAATCTATTTCTTCTAAAAACTTCTCTATTTTCTTCACCGCATGATGATATGACGCTTTGAGCGCACCAACCGTTGTGCCGAAGATTTCCGACATCTCTTCGTATTTCATTTCCTGATAATATTTCAGGTTGAACACCATACGCTGTTTTTCTGGCAAAGTCAATAGAGCTTTCTGCAAACACAACTGTATTTCGTCTCCCGAAAAGTAGGAGTCACTTTCCAGTTTCTGCACAACCATTGCTTCCGGGTCGTCGATAGCTACGGTAGTCATGGCACGTTGTTTGTTTAGAAAGGTAAGACATTCATTCAGCGCGATGCGATAGAGCCAGGTAGACAGCTTCGCCTCGGCACGGAAATAATCGATATTTGTCCATGCCTTGATAAAAGTGTTTTGCAGCAGATCGTTCGCATCCTCATGCGACAGTACCATCCGACGGATTTGCCAATACAATTGTTCGCTATACTGCGCCACAATCATCTCGAATCCTTGCCGCTGGGTACTCTCCTCTTGAAGAAGTTTCAGAACTTCGCGTTCGTTATAAGGGGTCATAATGTCTCGTTATCTGTATGTTTATTTATGGTTTCAAATTCAGGTCGTCCATTGCCTTCAATAAAGACGAATCATATTTATAAATGTCCTCACAATACCTTAAATTATTATCGGCAGACAGGTAAACTGTCTGATAATCTATAAATAAAGGTATATATTTCTCTAAACTATAATGTTTCAGTTCGTTGTAGGTCGCACTGTTAGACAGCCTCTTCCCCTCTTCACTCACCGGCTTGATATCCATAGCGATACGGATACGGTCTTCCAACAATTCATCCGGCTCTTTCAACAGGAAGAAAGCAAAGTCGAGTGCTTTTTGAAGACGTACACAGCCATGACTTACCGCCCGGTTCTTGCGTGTGAAAGCCCAACGGGAAGGAGTGTCATGCAAATAGACAGAGTGAGGATTGGGGAAACGGAAGATGATGCGTCCCAATGAGTTTCCTGTCTTATTATCCTGCTTTACAGTATAAGGCACGCCTCTTCCTGCATACTTAGCCCATCTGATACTATGAGGGTCTACTTGCAGACCGGTCTTATTATCATATACCTTCATGCGGTTGCGGGTAAAATAGGTCGTATCTCTGCGATAGGTAGGGATAATTTCTTTACGGATAATACTTTGAGGGACATTCCAATATGGATTCAGTTCCATATAGTAGATTCTGCTCGACAGCAAGGGTGTTTTATTCTTCACGCTTCCCACGCAGATACGCATTTCCAAGATTGAATCCGTCTCTTCATTGATAGCTTGTAACATAAATGCCGCTACATTGGCTACTACATATTTCTTTCCTTTCTCCAAAGCATATTGCCAGCGTGCGCGTTCCATGTTTACCAATAGACGGTTGCGGTAATAATCCGTAGTATCTGTCTTCCCCCAAGCATTCACACGTTCCAGTTCTTCCTGCATCTTGCGATAAAGCGGAGAAGAAGGTTGTGCTCTGTGAAAAGCAGCAATTGGATTTGCACGCAATGAATCGAGAGCAGCATTTGCAAAAGTAACATCACAATGTTTTAAAGGAATACGATTGATCGAATCATTCCATCTGCGTTCCGAAGGCAAGAAACCAAACTTCAACTGACACACATACGAAAGATATGCGGCTGTCAACTGATATTCCACATCTGCCAACAGACGGTTCATTGTTTTTCCTTTCTGCAACTTCAAAGAACGTATCTGTTGCAATCTCTCACGGATGCTATTGACAGGATAAAGATTCGGGTTAATACCATGCCGGGAGATGTCTCCCAACCAGAACAACATAGAGTCTGCCACCTGTGTGGCAGGTTTATCGGACACAAGCGAGTCATTCAACCAGAAAAATTCATCCTTTTCCCGATAATGAGCCAGCAAAGCCGAATCCCAGGGAGTTACGGGGTTTTCATTCAAATAAGAACGGATCATCAGACGAATACTGTCGGCATCTATTTGATAAGCAGGGTTGAACAGCTCTTGCAGGAAAGCCAGCGAATCTGGTATCAGAGATTGGGGTTTCTCTTTCTTACAGGCTGCCAAACAAACGACGAACAGGATTACCGCTCCCCAAAGCAGACGTCTATTTCTCATATACAGTTCCTCCATCAATGTCAATACACATATTCTCTTTCGCTAAAATAGTTCGCGGGAAAATGGCGGACGCTTCATCAAATAGAATAGATTCATCCTCGTAACGGGCTGAAAAGTGTCCGATCACCAATTGTTTCACGTTTGCGTCCAAAGCAAGTTGTGCGGCTTGCGCAGCCGTAGTATGATAAGTTTCCTTGGCACGTGCCTGCTCTGTCTGCGCAAAGGTAGCCTCATGGAAAAGCAAATCTACATTGCTGATTTGTTCGGCAAGCGACGGGCGATAAATTGTATCGGAGCAATAAGCATATTTACGAGCTGGATCCGAAGGGCGGGTCAGACGCAAATTGGGTATTACTTCTCCTTCGGGAGTTACAAAATCCGCTCCGTTTTTGATACGGTTCAGTTCATAGACCGGGACTTTATAAAAGTCCACCATGTCTCTGATAATATGGTTCGGACGCTGTTTCTCTTCAAAAAGGAAACCGCAGCAGGGAATTCGATGTTTTAAAGGAATCGTAGTTACAGTCACCGAACGATCATCGTAGACAAGCATCGGCTCTTTCGTTTCGAACTCATGGAAGAGCACCTTATAAGTCAAAGTCTTGCAAAAGAAAGCAAGCATCGGGGCAAACAGTTCTTCCAGTCCTCGTGGAGAATGAATATGCAAATCGGCTGTTCTTCCCAATAATCCGAATGTAGAGATCAGCCCCAACAATCCGAAACAATGGTCACCATGTAGATGAGAGATGAAGATATGATTCAATCGGGAAAATTTCAGTCGCGAACGGCGTAACTGCATTTGTGCTCCCTCGCCACAATCAATCATAAATAGTTTTTCACGCAGGTTTACGACTTGAGAGGTCGCAAAATGTCGCGTGGTAGGCAAAGCGGAACCGCATCCCAATATATGTAACTCAAATTTTTCCATGGTATGCAAAGATAAAGCATTTCAGATTCAATCTTGCAAAGGAAGAAACTTTTTTTTCTATTCACCACAGAGGACACGGAGGACACAGAGGGTAAGGAGGATATGGAGAGGATGCGGAGGAGAAGAAGAGGGTAGATTTATATAAATAAATATATCGCCATCGTTAGTTTGTTAAATCAATCCTTCACATCCTCTGTATTCCCCATATCCTCCTTACCCTTCTTACCTTCTCTATGTCCTCCCTACCCTCTGTGTCCTCTGCGTCCTCTGTGGTGAATAAAAAAAGGCGCCCCCAACCAGGAACGCCTTCATCAGAAAATATTCTGTTCAGATTATTTCTTTCCTTCCAACTGTTCTTTCAATGCAGCCAGAGCGTCAATGTCACCCAGCGTAGTTGAAGCAGCTTGGTTTTGAATCATCGGAGAATCGTCTCTCTTACTAGAAGATGCTTTCTTTGCGCCAGAAGCAGCTTTCTTTTCTGCTCTTTCTTCAGCTTTAGCTACATCTTCGAAGATACGGCTGTGAGACAAGATGATTCTCTTAGCGTCTTTGTTGAACTCGATCACTTTGAATTCAAGTTTCTCATCCAACTGTGCTTGTGAGCCGTCTTCTTTTACAAGGTGTTTCGGAGTTGCGAAACCTTCTACACCGTAAGGAA
>CAMQVH010000107.1 GCA_947038155.1 uncultured Bacteroides sp.
TTTATACTTAATGGGCAGGAAGTTTTCTATTAATAGCCAAGAGCGCAACTGTTAATACCCCTTCCGCCAACTACAGACGGACGCGACAAGAAGAGCCGGGGTAAGTTAAAATATCAGCTATAAGATTATGACTGAAGAAAATGTAAACAGGCTCTTAGTGCTTTACAGATAAATACACTCCCAAAAAGTCTTATCCCACACCGCACAAACCAATATTGCAAAAAATCAACATATCAAACTTTACCCAAACACCACTACACCTCTAAATCCCATTTAACTAATAACTATGCAGCAATGAACCAAACGATATTAAAAAGAAAGGATTTAAGTTCCGAACAGTAATTGAAAACCAAACTTTATCATAGTCATTTTTTTATAAATCCATACTATACAAACAGTACAATACTACTTCTTTTATTGATTCCATGCTTACTCTTTGTATATTTGAATATCATAATCATGCATTCCCATGTATGTTATCGACTGTTGATATTATGTGAGTTAGCGTATTGAAGTGAACTATTTTATAAGTAACCTTTTCAGCAAATATCTGCAAAAAAGTTGCTTTTCTGAATAAAATTCCCTATATTTGGACTATAACCAAAGCGAGAACAATTATGGCTAACCCTAGATTACCGGGCATTTCCGAAAACGAGCAAGCCTTATTGTATGCCAAACTGAACGAATACAACCGTGGCAGAGCCTCTTTCAAAGAGGCAGGCGTTTACTTGGTGGTGACGCCCCGACCGGGGAAACCAAACTATTCACTTTGGCTCTATTCTCCCCTGCCCGAAAAACAATCAATTCTTTACATACATGACCTGTCACCGGATATTAACGAATCTCTCCGGATGGCAAGTACGCTGCTTTATTACTCAAGACGCTGCCTTATCCTTGTAGATTATAATGAAAAAAGAATGCAGAGCAATGGCGACGACCTTATCTTCTTCGGGAAATATCGCGGACACTTCCTACATGAAATACTGAAGATAGACCCGGCTTATTTAAGCTGGATAGCCTATAAGTTTACTCCGAAGATTCCAAAGCAGGAACGCTTCGTCAAGATAGCACAGGCTTACCACTCCATACATCTGGACATTATGCAAAGAAAGTCCAGCGAGAAACGTTCGTCCAGCCGGTATTTGGGAGAATTGGGAGAGAAGCTTACAGACTTGAAACTGAAAGTGATCCGTGTACGGATGGAAGACGATCCGTACAAAACAAGAGTAAATGGTACTACTCCACAGTTTTTTGTCAAGCAGATGCTCACACTGACGGATGCCAGCGGAAACCTGGTCGTCATGAGTATTCCGTCCAAAAATCCCAGTGCAGTATCATGCACTTTATCCGGGATAGAGCATGAATACCGACTGGGAGAGATTATCTACGTCGCATCGGCGAAAGTATCACGCCGGTACGAAAGCTACGGTTCAAAATATACGCGCCTTAGCCATGTGAAGTTTGCAAGGCTCAACGTTTAGTCCAATCGTCCTTGACAAAGCTTGCCGGATAAGAGACTTTATCCACAATGCCGTCTTTCTGACGAATCCAGGAAGTGAATGTGCGTGCGCCTTCATCCAATACGATGATACGGGCACCGTTCGGCAAATGGTTGTACACAGTGTTTCCACCAGTGTAACGCCCGTAAGCCAAAAGGATATTTTTCCACATGACCGCATAGTCATTGTCATGGTCGTGACCGACAAATATACCCATCACGTCTCCCGCTTCTTTCATGGCAGCAAACATTCCTGTATTTATTCTAGGCGCACAGGCTTCTTCCATACGCGTTCCGCGAAAAGCTGCGTTTTCATCGCGAATGGCTTCGTGATATTCGGGCAGAGGAATATGGAAAAAGGCAAGGGCAGGTAACGGTTGTCCGCCATTCTGAGCTTTATAAGCGGCGCTTTGCTGACGATACCAGTTAATTTGGTCGAACGTAAGCCAGTTATATCCCTTTACATCTTTCAAAGGTGAGTAAGAGTGAGAGTCCATGCAATAAAGCAAAGCTGCATCCTTCTTAGAATCAGAAGACGATTTTACGGTCAAGACATAATCCGGTGACAAAGCAGTTCCCCGGTCCGGCAGCAGATTACCCGGAACGGTACGGATGATGTCATACAATTGTGACCGTGTCAATCCTTGTTCGTCATCATGATTTCCAAAAGTTACGACAAAAGGAAGCTTATGCTTGGCTACTTGTTGCAAGACCTTCCGCATACCGGAATCGGCAGGTGCTGCATAGATAACATCTCCGGTAAAGACAACCAAATCCGGCCGTTCGGCATCAAGTACTTGATTGATACGTTCCAATGCTACGTCAGAAGCCGGATTACCATACTTGAAGTGTACATCGGTAAATTGCACAATTTTGAATTTACCATCTTTACTGAATTTCAGTTCTCTTTTTTGAGCGATACAAAAAGTAGTTGCCAACAATAAGATTAGTGTCAAGCGAAATCTCAAAAGTCGAATCATAATTATTTATATGGGGGGTTAATTATTCTTCTCAATCAGTACTGTGGCATAGGCCGAAATACCCTCTTCGCGACCTGTAAACCCGAGTTTCTCGGTAGTAGTCGCTTTAATGGAAATATCATCCACATCAATTTCCATAACTGTCGCCATTGTCTCCTGCATCAAAGGGATATGCGCTTTGAGCTTCGGACGCTCGGCACAGATGGTGGCGTCAATATTGCCAACCTTATATCCTTTAGAAGCAATCAATTCCACTGTCTTTTTCAACAGAATCTTGCTGTCTATATTTTTATATTCTCCCGCTGTATCCGGGAAGTGATAGCCAATATCGCGCATATTTGCCGCCCCCAACAAGGCGTCACAAACGGCGTGCAATAATACATCAGCGTCCGAATGTCCCAACAATCCTTTCGAATGTTCCAAAAGGATACCGCCGAGCCACAGTTCACGCCCTTCGACCAACTGATGTACGTCGAAGCCAAAACCTACTCTTATCTTCATAATTTGTTTAATAAATGAGTACTAATAATTGTGATAATGGTTAATGACGGATGTCCGAAGGGAAATCAACGGATATAAAAATCCAGCAACTTCTCCCCTTCCAGACAGCCTTGCAAGTGTTGTCCTATACTGACAGGACCTACACCGACAGGAGTACCGGTAAACAGCAAATCACCGATTTTCAATGTTACAAACTGACTGACATACGCTATGATATCGTCTACCTTGAAAAGCATGTCCGCCGTACAGCCATTCTGTACTTCTTTACCGTCAATCAACAGGTTGAAGTTCAGATTCTGAATATCCTTATATCGGTCTACGGAGACAAATTCTCCGATAGCGGCAGATGAATCGAAACCTTTACACAACTCCCAAGGATTTCCCTGTTCGCGAAACTTCCGTTGAAGGTCACGGGCTGTAAAGTCAATACCTACTGTCACTGCGTCATAATAACGGTTCGCAAAACGGGGAGCGATATTCTTCCCCAACCGGTTGATTCGGACTACCAGTTCCGTTTCATAATGTATCTCGTTAGAAAAGTCGGGAATGAAAAACGGTTTGCCATCTTTTAGAATAGCAGAGTCCGGTTTCATAAAAATGACCGGTTCCCTATTTACTTGTGTATGCCCCAGTTCTTTATTGTGCTGGGCGTAGTTCATGCCTACTGCAATAATCTTCATTATTTCTCGTTAAAATTCAATCTGTTAAACATTACAGCCAGGTGGGCATATAGGGAAGTATTCTGCACGACAATATTCTCAGGCACGCGAATACGGAAAGGAGTAAAGTTCCATACTGCCTTTATGCCACCATCTACCATCTTATTTGTAATTTCCTGAGCTATATTAATAGGCACTGTCAGCACACCGATATTCACATCGTATTCTTTCATCTTCGCTTCAAAATCATCGGAATGGAAAATAGGGATTCCGTCCAAGTCCTTCCCCACCAATTCCGGATTGACATCAAACGCTGCTACAATCTCCAATCCGAAATGCTGTAAACCGGAATCACGAAGCAAGGCTCCACCCAAGCTACCTACACCAAATAAAAAGGCTTTGTGCATATTGGTAAATCCAAGAAAGCTCTCCAACACCTCAATCAACGCGTCGATGTTGTAACCAACTCTCGTACGTCCTGAAATATCAACATATGACAAGTCCTTGGCGATTTGGGAAGCGTCAATATTTATTTCCTTAGAGATTTGTGTAGAAGAGACATATTGCTCTCCTTTTTCTTTCATTAGTTTTATATTAGACAGATACCAGGGAAGCCTGCGTAAGGTAGGCTCCGGCACTTTATCCGCCTCTTTTCGTATAGATGTGCTCATACTTCTTACAAAATTTGGTATTTTGCAAAAGTACA
>CAMQVH010000108.1 GCA_947038155.1 uncultured Bacteroides sp.
TTAGGGCAAAGATACTAATTGTTGAGAAGCCCACATGATTTTATCGGTGAGCCATTTTAACGCAATCCCCCAAGTTTTCAGACTGAGCCGAAAATGTGGGGAAAAATCAGACAAGTAAAAAGGCTAAGTAATTGATAATTCAATACTTAGCCTTTCATTCTGTACCCAGACCCGGGGTCGAACCGGGATGGAAGTGAATCCACTGGTGTTTGAGACCAGCGCGTCTACCGATTCCGCCATCTGGGCGCATACTTGATTTCTCAATTGCGGTGCAAAGATACAACATTATTTTGATTCCACAATAGTTTGGCAAAAAAAAAGAGAAAAAAATAATAAAACATGGCTTAAACACTTCTCTATTCAGAGAATAAACCGTACATTAGCAGAAACTTTAAAATAGAGTCACTGTCATGACAAACAAGGATAATTATTGCGTGATTATGGGTGGCGGCATTGGCAGCCGCTTTTGGCCGTTCAGCCGCAAAACATTGCCCAAACAATTTTTAGATTTCTTCGGAACCGGTCGCTCACTCTTACAGCAGACTTTTGACCGCTTCCAAAAGGTTGTTCCAACAGAAAATATTCTTATCGTTACCAATGCAATGTATGCAGACTTAGTGAAGGAGCAGTTGCCGGAAGTGAGCGAAGATCAGATTTTACTGGAACCGGCTAGAAGAAATACCGCCCCATGTATCGCATGGGCTTCCTATCATATCAGGGCACTGAATCCAAACGCCAATATCGTAGTCGCTCCCTCGGATCACCTGATTTTAAAAGAGGATGAATTTCTTGCCGCTATTGAAAAAGGACTGGATTTTGTTTCACGCTCAGAGAAACTGCTGACATTAGGAATCAAGCCCAACCGCCCCGAAACCGGATACGGATATATACAAATCGACGAACCTGCTGGAGATAACTTCTACAAAGTAAAAACATTCACCGAAAAACCGGAACTGGAATTAGCCAAAGTATTTGTGGAGAGCGGAGAATTTTACTGGAACTCCGGATTGTTTATGTGGAATGTAAATTCTATCATTAAAGCAAACGAAGAATTACTACCGGAATTGGCTTCCAAGCTGGCACCGGGAAGAGATATTTATACTACTGACGAGGAAAAAGCATTTATTGAGGAAAATTTCCCTGCATGTCCCAATGTATCCATCGACATAGGCATCATGGAGAAAGCGAATAATGTATATGTATCTTTAGGAGATTTCGGCTGGTCTGACCTTGGAACATGGGGGTCGCTTTATGATTTGTCGGAAAGAGATTCGGAGGGTAATGTTACCCTGAAATGCCATTCACTTATCTATAATAGTAAGGATAATATGGTGGTGCTTCCGAAAGGAAAACTGGCGGTGATTGACGGACTGGAAGGATATTTGATAGCCGAATCGGACAACGTCCTGCTGATTTGCCGCAAAGACGAAGAACACGCCATCCGCAAATATGTAAATGATGCCCAAATACAATTGGGTGATGATTTTATTTAATGGATTGAATCAAAGGCCGAGCGGAACAGCTCAAGCTCAGATTAAATAATCATACAAAAAGTAAACGGTGAACGCACTGCAAGCAATTATGCTGTTTGTTCACCGTTCTCTGTTTTTATAATCGAATAAAACTTTGTGTATCTTAACTCCTCACTCGTATATGTTTAGATAATCTCTATCCCCTGCTCTTTGCAAAGTTGCAGCCCCAGGTCTTTCAGTCTGAACTTTTGAATCTTTCCACTGCCCGTCATCGGGAATTCGTTCACAAAGAAGATATATTTTGGTATTTTATAGCGGGATATTTTATTTCTACAGAAGTCGCGCACGTCCTCCGCCTGCATCGTCACACCTTCCTGCAAGATGATAAACGCCCCGACAGCCTCACCGTATTTTTTTGAAGGGATACCCGCTACCTGAACATCTTTCACTCCGTCAAGTTTATAAAGGAACTCTTCGATTTCACGTGGATAAATATTTTCTCCACCGCGAATAATCATATCTTTGATTCGTCCGGTAATCCGGTAGTTTCCATCTTCATCTTTTATACCCAGGTCGCCGGAATGCAGGAAGTTGTTGGCATCAAGCACCTCGGCGGTTGCTTCGGGATTCTTATAATATCCCTTCATCGTGTTATAGCCACGATTGCACATCTCACCTTGTACGCCGACCGGACACTCCTCGCCTGTTTCCGGATCGAGCACCTTCACTTCCGTAAATTCAAAATCACGACCTACCGTATTGCAACGTACATCGAACGGGTCGTCAATACGGGTGGCCGTCATACCCGGAGCAGCCTCTGTCAATCCGTAGACGCTGGTCACCTTCATATACATTTTCTCTTCTACCTGCTTCATCAGTTCGACAGGACACAGCGAACCTGCCATAATACCTGTACGAAGACAAGACATATCAAAGAGATCGAACATCGGATGATGCAATTCGGCAATAAACATAGTCGGCACTCCGTAAAGAGCCGTACAACGTTCTTTATGAATAGAAGCCAACACAACCAACGGGTCAAAACGCTCAACCATCACTTGTGTACAACCATGGGTCAGACAGTTCATGGTAGCCAGTACAACTCCAAAACAATGGAACAACGGGACGCAACAGCAGAGTTTGTCATCCGCCGTAAACTTCATGTGCTCACCGGTCAGAAAACCGTTATTGGAAATATTATAATGCGTCAGCATCACTCCTTTCGGAAAACCGGTAGTCCCTGACGTATATTGCATATTTACCACATCATGGCAGCTAACCTTGCTCTTGAGTTTGTTCAAACGATCATCAGCCACATTATCCCCCAGCAACAGAATCTCAGCCGTGTTATACATTCCACGATGTTTTTCCTGCCCCACATACACTACATTCTTCATGTACGGAAAACGCTCACTCTTTAAATGTCCGCGTTCGCAAGTTTTCAACTCGGGCAGCATTGTGTAGGTCATCTGTACGAAGTCGCTGTCCTTCTCACCATTCACGATACAGAGAGTATGCATATCCGAGTTCTGGCAAAGATATTCCAGTTCGGATTGCTTATAGTTCGTATTTACAGTAACATATACCGCCCCAATCTTGGCACAGGCATATAGCAATGTCAGCCAGTCGGGCACATTAGCAGCCCAGATACCGACATGCGTACCTCGCTCCACACCGATGGCGATAAGCCCTTTTGCCATATCATCCACACGACGATTAAACTGGCTCCAGGTAAAACGGAGATTACGGTCGGAATATACAATATATTCTTTATCAGGAGTCTCTTCAGCCCAGTGTTCCAGCCACTGTCCCAAAGTACGGTCAAATAATTGCATGGAGTTCTTTCTATACTTAATACTTGATATTTAATACTTAACTCAAATCGGCGTATAAATTACTGCCAAAATTTTTGCAGCCTGTCCCTCATAAGCATGTACATGATGAGGAACAATGGAATCATAATAAATGCTATCACCCTCTTCCAGCAGATAGGTGTTCTTGCCATAGCTGATTTCCATGATACCTTCCATAACCATGATAAACTCTTCTCCTTCATGAGAAGAAAGCACGAAGTCGGTATCTTGCGTCGGCATCACATCGATAATAAACGGTTCCATGTGACGGTCCGCCTTTGACTTGGACAACGAGTGATATTCCATGTGTTTGCGAGAGTGAATCGCATTATTGGAAAAACTGATCGCATCCTTGGCTTCTTTCTTACGGCATACTACCGGTCCCACTTCATCCTGATCATCAAGGAAAGTACCCAAACGTACTCCCAACACACGCGCAATCTTAATCAGCGGTGCGAGAGAAGGTATATCAATGTTATTCTCAATACGTTCAACCTGTTCGATAGCCAAACCTGAACGTTGTGCCAACTCTTCTATGCTTATTGATTTATCTTCGCGGAGGGCTTTAATTTTCTCGCCAACAATCTTACTTGTATCCATTTTGAAAGCATTTTAGTTATCAAAGGTGATAAATTATAATAATTAAGCTGCAAAAATAGCAAAATCTTTAGATGAATACAATTATAACCGAAGAAAATACGATTGTCAGGAAGAAAAAGAAGAAACTAAAAAAAGCCGCTCCTCTATCATGAGGAACGGCTTTAAATCTTTTCGCGGCAAGCAGATTACTTACGCAAACCGAGCTCTTTAACAATAGCACGATATCTTTCGATATCTCTTGCTTTCAGGTAGTCGAGTAAGCGACGACGCTTACCTACCAACATTGTTAACGCTCTTTCAGTACTATAATCTTTTCTGTTGAGCTTCATGTGCTCAGTCAGGTGAGAAATACGGT
>CAMQVH010000109.1 GCA_947038155.1 uncultured Bacteroides sp.
CTTAGTCTCTTCTACCCATGAAAATCATGATATAGTAAACCAATGTAGCCAATGAGCCCAATGCGGCAACTACATATGTATAAGCAGCAGAACGAAGAGCATCTTCAGCCTGTGCATGATTGTACGAATTAGTAATGCCGGATGAACTCAACCATACCAACGCACGCTTACTTGCATTGATTTCCACCGGCAGCGTAATAAAGCTGAACAGGGTAGTCATGGCAAACAGAATAATACCTGCCAGCAGCAATTGCGGGAAAGTGTTTACCATCAAGATACCACCCAACAGAACCCATGTCATAATGGAAGAGGCAAAGTTCACCACCGGAACCAGCGCACTACGCATCTTCAAAGGAGCATACATACGCGCATGTTGCACAGCATGGCCACATTCGTGAGCTGCTACGGCAGCCGCCATAATACTATTGCTTTCATACACCCCTTCACTCAAATTCACCGTTTTGTTAGTCGGATTATAGTGGTCGGTCAACTGCCCAGGCGTATGTGTCACCTGCACATCATAAATTCCATTGTCATGCAACATCTTCAAAGCTACGTCGCGTCCTGTCATGCCGTTTCCGGTAGGAATCTTGGAGTACTTCTTGAACTTATTCTGCAAATTCATCTGTACCAACCAACTTACTACGGCAATTCCAATAAATAATACCCAATAAGACATCATATACTTTTCATTTTAATTATTACTCTATATCTATATAAACAAATAGTTTGCCAAAAGTAAGGGGAAACTACCAATGTCAGGATAGTTTCCCCTTGCTTTTATGAAGAATTATCTAAAAATTAGTCAATTGTAAGTTCTACTACATAGTCAATATCTTTCGGCACATCAGCAAACTCCAGCACAACACCTGCTTTCGTTTTGGTAAAGCGAACCGGGGACTGGTCTTTGAACAGCACCGCTTTCTTCACTTTCTTATCTGCCAAAGGCAGGAACAACGCTCTATCTTTCAGATTGAGGATATGCACATAGAGCTTATTGCCTTTCTGTGTCGTCACTCCCCAGTCATGCGGGGCAACTGCACCGCTGCGTGTTCCGTAGATAGTTTCGCCATACTGCTTCATCCACTCTCCCATTTCCGCCAAACGTTGTACAGCTACTGCAGGAAGCTCACCATCGGGTTGAGGACCGATATTCATCAAGAGATTGGCATTTTTACCGGCTGCCTTCACCAAATAATGAATCAATGTCTTTGTTGACTTATAATTCTGGTCGGTAATCTTATACCCCCACATACCATTCATTGTTTCACAAGTTTCTAAAGGCAGGCGACTGATCTCCTGTCCCGAAAGTCCCGCTGAATTTTCACCTGGCAGGTCACGTTCGAAAATCTGAATATCTTCACCTGCAAAAGGCGTCTGATGATGATTGTTACCGATAAGGCATCCCGGCTGGAGCTTATGAATCAATGCGTATTGTTCAGGGAGTTCCCAGTCGAAATTTTTATTCTGGTCCTGATCCCACCATCCGTCAAACCAGATGGCACCTATCGGACCATAATTTGTCAGCAACTCCGTCAACTGGTTATTCATAAATTGATAATAGCTTTTCCAATCCCCTTTCGGATTGGGGCGTCCTGTTCCTCGTCCGGTACGTCCCCAGGGATAATCTTCGCGCACCCAGTCGAGATGCGAATAGTAGAAATGAAGTTTGATTTCGTGTTTCGCACAAGCGGCTGCCAGTTCTTTCACAATGTCACGCTTGAAAGGAGTAGCCTTGACTACATTATAGTCCGAATATTGGGTATCGAACATAGAAAATCCCTCGTGATGACGGGTAGTGAAACAGATATATTTCGCTCCCGAAGCCTTGATAGCCTCTACCCATTTGTCCGCATCAAACTTGGAAGGATAGAAACCGCCTGCCAGTTTGGCATATTCTTTATAATCCAGATTATTATTTGTCATAGTCCACTCACCGGTAGCGAGCATGGCATACAATCCCCAATGAAGGAAAATACCAAACTTATTGTCCTGAAATTCCTGACGTGCTTTCAGGTTCTCTTCGGTGGGTTGATAAGAAGAAGATTGTGCAAATGCACTAACGCCCATTGCGAGCAATAAAAGAAAAGAAATAAAACGTGTTTTCATAAGCGCGATTATTTATGTGTATAAAAAAAATAGACAACAAGAAGTCTGAATAAAGAAAGGCGGAGATAAAAAAAACTCCGCCTTCCCCCTATATAATTACCAGATTGTTATTCTCCAGTATAACGTTCGATAGTCTGTGCCCTGTCCGGTCCTACAGATACAATCTTGATTTCCACGCCAAGCTGTTCTTCCAGGAAAGTCAGGTAAGCATTGAATTCTTCCGGGAATTCATCTTCATTCTGCATCTTGGTCATATCTGTCTGCCAGCCCGGAAGTTCTGCATATACAGGTTCTACGCCTTCTGTGATGTCATACGGGAAATAATCGATTTCTTCACCATTCACTTTGTAAGCAACACAAGCTTTGATTGTTTCGAAAGTATCGAGTACATCGCTCTTCATCATAATCAATTTGGTAACTCCGTTTATCATAACGGAATACTTCAACGCTACCAGATCGATCCATCCGCAACGACGTTTACGACCGGTTACAGAACCAAATTCATGTCCCAACGTACACATCTTGTCGCCTGTTTCGTCAAACAGTTCTGACGGGAACGGACCTGCTCCTACACGAGTACAGTATGCCTTGAAGATACCATATACTTCACCAATACGGTTAGGTGCCACGCCAAGTCCGGTGCAGGCTCCCGCACATACGGTATTGGAAGAAGTCACAAACGGATATGAACCGAAATCAATATCAAGCATAGTACCCTGCGCTCCTTCACAAAGCACGCTCTTACCATCCTTCAACAGGTTATTCACTTCATGTTCGCTATCTACGAAATGGAATTGTTTCAGGTATTCGATACCTTCCAACCATGTTTTTTCCAGTTCAGTAAGATCGTATTCATAATTCAAGCTCTTCAGAATTTGTTCGTGACGAGCTTTCGCAGCAGCATACTTCTGGTCGAAGTTATGAAGAATATCACCTACACGAACACCGTTACGGCTCACTTTATCCGTGTAAGTAGGACCGATACCCTTACCGGTAGTTCCTACTTTAGCATCGCCTTTAGCTGCTTCGTATGCAGCATCCAGAATACGGTGTGTCGGAAGAATAAGATGAGCTTTCTTTGAGATGTGCAAACGTTCTTTCAACGGATGCCCTGATGCTTCAAGCGCCTCAGCCTCTGCTTTGAACAGTGCCGGATCAAGTACCACACCATTACCGATGATGTTTACCTTGTTTCCCTGAAAAATACCGGAAGGAATAGAGCGAAGCACATACTTCTGTCCCTCGAACTCAAGTGTATGACCGGCATTCGGGCCGCCCTGGAAACGGGCAACCACATCATACTTAGGTGTTAAAACGTCGACTACTTTTCCTTTACCTTCGTCGCCCCATTGTAATCCTAATAGAACATCTACTTTCATTTTTCTTTTTTATTGTTGTTATTTACTTTTTTCCGTTTGTTAGCTCTGTCGCACTTACTACATACTCCATATATATATAAAGAGTAATGCGAAAGCTGGAAGCGGCTCAATTTCGTATTTTCAATGGCTTGCTGCAGTTCCTCGTTCTGAAACTCGGTCACTTTACCACATTGAGTACATATCTGATGATGATGTGTCTCTCGATTATATGATTTCTCGTATTGGGAGGAAGTACCAAACTGATGCTTAATGACCAGCCGTGCATTGATAAGAAGAATAATGGTGTTGTAGAGAGTCGCCCGGCTCACCCGGAAATTCTCCTGGTCCATCATCCGTGAATAAAGCATGTCTATATCGAAATGACCATCGATAGAATAGATTGTATCGAGTATGGCATAGCGTTCAGGAGTCTTTCGATGCCCGTTCGCCGTGAGATATTCCGTGAATATCTGCCTTACTGTATCTTTCACGTTTTGAGTTTCCATCATCAGCCAAAATTAGCGCGAACAAAGTTAAGCCTTTTTTGCGGAAAGCAAATGATAAAGAGAAGTTTTTTTAGTTCATCACAGAGTTAGACAGTTTTTTTATAAATTAAG
>CAMQVH010000110.1 GCA_947038155.1 uncultured Bacteroides sp.
TTGTTCTACCACAGAATTATTATAATTTTGTGGCAGAACTTTTTATTTTGTATGATTCTTTTAATAACTAAGCATCATGGGCTATACAATAACGACTCTTGTAGAGAATGGTGTCTATGGACGTAAATTGCAGGCAGAACACGGTCTTTCTCGCTATATGGAGACATCGGGACATAGATTACTCTTCGATACGGGAGCGTAGGAATAAAATATATATAATTATTTGACATGAAGAAACTAATAACTTCTTTAGCACTGGCATTGACCGCATTGTCCGGCTATGCCATTACTCCTTTGTGGATGCGTGACGCACGTATTTCACCGAATGGAACGGAGATTGTCTTTTGTTATAAAGGCGATATTTATAAAGTCCCCGCACAGGGTGGGACAGCCGTTCAGTTGACAACACAAGCATCTTATGAAGCTAACCCTGTTTGGTCGCCTGACGGAAAGCAGATTGCATTTGCCAGCGACCGGAATGGGAATTTTGACCTCTTTATCATGCCTGCCGATGGCGGAACCGCTCAAAGGCTGACTTATCATTCGGCTTCGGAGATTCCTTCGGCTTTTACTCCGGACGGAAAGTATGTACTTTTCTCCGCATCTATTCAAGACCCTGCTGGCAGTGCTTTGTTTCCTACCGGAGCAATGACGGAATTGTATAAAGTTCCTGTTGGCGGAGGACGTACCGAGCAAGTGCTCGCTACTCCTGCCGAATGGGTTTGCTTTGATAAATCGGGGAAAAACTTTCTTTATCAAGACCGTAAAGGCTTCGAGGATGAATGGAGAAAACACCATACTTCTTCTATAACTAGAGATATATGGCTGTATGATACACAATCGGGAAAACATGTCAATCTGACGAACCGGGAAGGGGAAGACCGCAATCCGGTATATGCGCCCGACGGCAATTCTGTCTATTTTCTTAGCGAGCGCAACGGCGGCTCATTCAATGTATATAATTTTTCGCTGAATACTCCGCAAGAGGCAAAAGCGGTAACTGCATTCCGTACGCATCCGGTACGTTTCCTGTCAATCAGCGATAAAGGTACATTGTGCTATACCTATGACGGAGAACTTTATACGCAGGAAGCCAATGCCCGTCCGAAGAAAGTAAACGTCGAACTTGTCCGGGATGATGAAAAGGAGATTGCTTCCCTCAAATTCTCCCAAGGTGCTACTTCCGCTTCCGTATCCCCGGATGGCAAACAGGTTGCTTTCGTTGTGCGTGGCGATGTTTTTGTCACTTCGACGGATTATGCTACAACCAAGCAAATCACGAATACTCCGGGAAAAGAAGCCGCTGTGTCCTTTGCACCGGATAACCGGACATTGGTCTATGCCAGCGAACGGACGGGTAACTGGCAACTTTACACTGCCAAAATAGCCCGTAAGGAAGAAGCCAATTTCCCTAATGCAACTCTTATCGAAGAAGAAGTCCTGCTTCCTTCCAAAACGGTGGAACGTGCTTATCCGCAATATTCTCCGGATGGTAAAGAATTGGCTTTCATTGAAGACCGCAAACGCTTAATGGTACTTGACTTAAAAACAAAGAAAGTTCGTCAAGTGACGGATGGTTCTACATGGTATAATACCGGTGGCGGATTTGACTACGAATGGTCACCGGACGGCAAATGGTTTACCCTCGAATTTATAGGCAACCGTCACGATCCTTATTCGGATGTAGGCATTGTCAGCGCACAGGGAGGGGAGATTACTAATCTGACAAATAGTGGATATATCAGTGGTGCTCCGCGTTGGGTCTTGGACGGAAACGCTATTCTTTTCCAGACTGAACGTTACGGTATGCGTGCGCATGCTTCCTGGGGTTCGCAACAAGATGTGATGCTGGTATTCCTGAATCAGGATGCTTATGATCGCTATCGCCTGAGCAAGGAAGACTTCGAACTGCTCAAAGAATTAGAAAAGGAACAGAAGAAAGCGAAAGAGAAGGAAGGCGACAAGAAGAAAGACGGAAATAAGTCAAAAAAGGATGAGGCTGACGAGGATAAGTCATCCGAAGATAAGGCAGACAAGAAAGATATAGTTGTAGAACTTAACGGCATTGAAGACCGTATTGTCCGTCTGACTCCCAACTCTTCCGATTTAGGCAGTGCCATACTCTCAAAAGACGGAGAGAATCTTTATTACTTCTCAGCTATCGAAGGTGGATATGACCTTTGGAAAATGAATCTTCGTGAAAAAGACACGAAGCGTCTGCACAAACTCAATACCGGTTGGGCATCATTGATGTTGGATAAGAAAGGAGATATTTTCTTGTTGGGAAGCCGGATTATGCAGAAAATGGATGCGAAGTCGGATGCTTTGAAATCAATCAGTTATCAGGCTGAAATGAAAATGGATTTGGCTGCCGAGCGTGAGGCGATGTTCGACCATGTGTACAAGCAGCATCAAAAACGTTTCTATAACCTCAATATGCACGGGGTAAACTGGGATGCTATGACTGATGCTTATCGTAAGTTCCTGCCTCATATTGATAACAATTATGACTTTGCAGAATTATTGAGTGAGTGGTTGGGTGAGCTGAATGTTTCACATACCGGAGGACGTTATTCTCCGAGAGGTGGAGGAGATGTGACCTCTAATCTGGGTTTGTTGTTCGATTGGGAGTATCAGGGAAAAGGAATGAAAATCGCTGAGATAGTTGAAAAAGGTCCGTTCGACCATTCCCGTACGAAAGTAAAAGCTGGTTGCATTATTGAAAAGATTAACGGTGAGGAACTGGCTCCAGATAAGGATATTACCGCTTTATTGAATAATAAAGCCGGAAAGAAAACCTTGGTTTCGTTGTATAATCCGCAGAACAAGGAACGTTGGGAAGAAGTGGTAATGCCTATTACTAGTGGAAAGCTTAACGGTTTGTTATACAAACGTTGGGTAAAACAACGTGCGGCAGATGTTGAAAAATGGTCGAAAGGACGTTTGGGGTATGTTCATATTCAGTCGATGGGAGATGATAGCTTCCGTACTGTATATTCGGACATTCTAGGAAAATATAACAACTGCGAAGGTATTGTGATTGACACCCGTTTCAACGGTGGTGGCCGTCTGCATGAAGATATTGAGGTACTTTTCAGCGGTCAGAAATACTTTACGCAGGTAGTGCGTGGACGTGAAGCTTGTGATATGCCGAGCCGTCGCTGGAATAAACCTTCTATCATGTTGCAGTGTGAAGCTAACTATTCCAATGCACACGGAACTCCGTGGGTATACAAACATCAGAAGATAGGTAAGCTGGTAGGTATGCCTGTTCCGGGAACAATGACAAGCGTATCCTGGGAAACATTGCAAGATCCTTCACTGGTCTTCGGTATTCCTATCATCGGTTATCGTTTGCCTGACGGCAGTTATTTGGAAAATACCCAATTGGAACCGGATGTAAAGGTTGCCAATAATCCGGAAACAGTAGTCAAAGGAGAGGATATCCAACTAAAAGTGGCTGTTGATGAACTTCTGAAAGAGATAGACGGTCAGAAGAAGTAAATACAAGGTAGTTATATCTAAAATAAAGAGTCGCTTCTTTGAAAGAATCAATCAGATTCTAACAGAGAAGCGACTTTCTTTTATAGCGACTTTCTTATATTGACCTTTTTATATTCTCTTTTTATATCCCTCTTTTTATAAGGCGTTTATTTTAAATAGATATAGGGCTTACTTCCAGACCGGTAGTAATCTATGAAGGTTTTTTCTAGTCATTATCTTCTGATTCAGGAAACTGACGATATACCCTGTTATACAAGCAGCAATGAGTGATCCTTCGCGTACTCCCTGAATACCTTGAGTCAGCAGGAGCGAGAGAATCACGGCTAATGTAACCAAAGT
>CAMQVH010000111.1 GCA_947038155.1 uncultured Bacteroides sp.
TGCGTTGGGAGGAGTACTGATAGGTAATATCATTGCTAATGATGAACCGATTGCCACTCCGATCAATAAAGTCTCTACTCCACCTAAGGAAGATAGGTTCTCACGCATACTGCTTCCTGCAATGGCAAGAATGGGAACGAGCAATGCTGCCGTAGCTGTATGTGAGATGAAATTAGCCATAGCATAACAAATCAGTCCGGAGCCGACAATCATCAGTACAGGAGGCCATGTGTTGAATGGGATAGCTTCAATCATATGTTTGGCAAGTCCTGTCTCCTGTAAGGCGACACCCAGAGCAAAGCCGCCAGCTACCATCCAGAGTACACTCCAACTGATTTCTTCCAGGTCGCGTTTGGTGATAACTCCCGTTACACAGAACACTGCTACAGGAATCATTGCCACTACATTGGAATTTACTCCCGTTACTTTGTCGAACATCCATAGTACGACTGTAATGGCAAAAGTGATATATACCACTATAGAACGCCAGTCTTTCTTAGCCTCCCCTTCGATTTTCAGTTCGATAGTCTTTTGTTTGAAAGGGAACATCCGTAAGAGGATAAACCATGCGATAAATAATACTATAATGGTGTAAGGCATCATAAAACTCATCCATTCTCCGAAACCGATATTCAAGTTCAGTCCTTCCGGATCATTCAGGTATTTTAGTGCAATGGCGTTAGGGGGTGTGCCGATGGGAGTTCCCATGCCTCCTACATTGGCAGCTACAGGGATGGCCATGGCAAGACCGATTTTTCCTTTACCGTCTGCCGGCAGAGCTTTTAATACAGGAGTGAGAAAGGTAAGCATCATGGCAGCTGTAGCCGTGTTGCTGAGGAACATTGAAAATGCGGCCGTAACAAGGATGAACCCTAATAATACATAACGTGATTGTGTCCCGAACGGGCGTAACATGACGCGTGCCAACAATACGTCCAATCCGCTTTTGGTTGCTGCGATGGCAAGTATGAACCCACCAATAAATAACATAATGATTGGATCGGCAAAGCAATGCATAATGGATTTGTATTTGACCGTCTGTCCCAAGTCTGCTACCGGAATCCCTTGTGTGAAAAACCACAAACTGCTGTCCGATACGGTAAGTAGCAGTAAGACGACAATAAGTACGGAAGTGGTCCATGCAGGGACAGCCTCGAATACCCACATCAGTGTGGCAAAAATAAAGATAGAAATAAGTCTTTGTTCTATAACAGTCAACCCTTCTATACCAAATGTGTCAATAGGGAGGAGCCATAAAATAAGGGAAAGGGTAATAGCTACGGTTAGCTTTATACATCTGGCCACTGTCTGATTTTTTGCCAACCGTTTGGCTTTCTTTAAGTCCTGATAAGCTTCCACCAGATGGAAGCCGTGAAAAATCTTGTACATGATACTAGTTTAAGATAAAATTTTAAAAACGGTGCAAAAATAACTTTTTATTCTATATTTCGTAAGTGAGTGAGAGAAGTTTTTAATAATTCTTTTGGGTTGTGATGTCCTTGAAGATATTAATATGGATATTAGGTAGTCTGTCTCTTATCATAATTACGATAACGAGGCACGGCATGGCGAATGTATAAAATTTCTGAAGATGCTTAACCGTCCGTTGGTCTGTACCCAATCCCTGACAGGAAAAAGATAGAATTACGTATTCTTTTTTGCCTTTGTTTTTAGTTTTCATATAGGTTACTATAATATATTATTTTATTTTTGCGTCGTTCTTTTATAATTTGATAATTACTATAATTAAAACCATGAAAAAACTGAAGATTTTATTATTCTTGTGTGTTGTCGCATGTACGCTTACGGTACAGGCGCAAAAACAATTTACTTTGAACTCTCCGGATGGAAAACTTCAAACAACGATTACCGTAGGTGACAAGTTGACTTATGAAATCTGCTGTAACGGACGGCAGATTCTTGCTCCTTCTCCAATTTCGATGACATTAGATAACGGAGAAGTCTGGGGAGAGAAAGCAAAGTTGTCCGGCACTTCCGGGAAAAAAGTCGATCAGATGATCCCTTCTCCTTTCTATCGTGCCAGTGAATTAAGAGACCACTATAACGAGTTGACTCTTCGGTTTAAAAAAGACTGGAATGTAGAGTTTCGTGCATACAACGATGGTATTGCTTACCGCTTTGTCAGCCGTTCGAAGAAACCTTTCAATGTAGTAGATGAAACAGTAGATTATCGTTTTCCATCCGATATGGTAGCTTCCGTACCTTATGTAAAAACGGGAAAAGACGGTGATTATGACTCTCAATATTTCAATTCCTTCGAAAATACTTATACTACCGATCCATTATCGAAGCTGAATAAAAAACGTTTGATGTTTTTGCCATTAGTCGTGGATGCCGGAGAAGGCGTTAAGATTTGTATCACAGAATCCGATTTGGAAAATTATCCCGGTCTCTATTTGTCTGCTGCTGAAGGAGACAACCGGTTGACGGGACGTTTCGCTCCATACCCCAAGAAGATGGTGCAAGGCGGACACAATCGGCTTCAGATGTTGGTGAAAGAGCATGAAGCTTACATTGCCAAAGTAGATAAACCCCGGAATTTCCCGTGGCGCATGAGCATTGTTACCACTTCCGATAAGGATTTGGCAGCAAGCAACTTGAGCTATTTATTGGCTGCCCCTTCCCGTCTGACGGATCTTTCATGGATCAAACCCGGCAAAGTAGCATGGGACTGGTGGAATGACTGGAATTTGGATGGCGTTGATTTTGTGACCGGAGTCAATAATCCGACTTATAAAGCCTACATTGATTTTGCTTCTGCAAACGGCATTGAGTATGTGATACTTGACGAAGGTTGGGCGGTAAATCTGCAAGCGGATTTGATGCAAGTGGTGAAAGAGATTAATCTGAAAGAATTGGTAGATTATGCAGCCACCAAAAATGTAGGCATCATTCTTTGGGCTGGTTATTATGCTTTCGAACGTGATATGGAGAACGTTTGCCGTTATTATGCCGACATGGGAGTAAAAGGTTTTAAGGTCGACTTTATGGATCGTGACGATCAGCTTATGACTGCGTTCAATTATCGGGCTGCCGCAATGTGTGCTAAATACAAACTGATCCTCGACTTGCACGGAACGCACAAACCAGCCGGTTTGAATCGTACCTATCCGAATGTGTTGAACTTTGAAGGTGTCCATGGTTTGGAACAGATGAAATGGAGTCCGGCTTCAGTGGATCAGGTGAAGTATGACGTGATGATTCCTTTCATTCGTCAGGTATCCGGTCCGATGGACTACACTCAAGGAGCGATGCGGAATGCTTCGAAAGGTAATTATTACCCTTGCAATACTGAACCGATGAGCCAAGGAACCCGTTGCCGGCAACTTGCTCTGTATGTTGTATTCGAATCTCCTTTCAATATGTTGTGTGATACGCCGAGCAACTATATGCGCGAACCGGAATCAACAGGATTTATTGCTGATGTTCCGACAGTGTGGGATGAAAGTATCGTGCTTGATGGTAAGATGGGAGAGTATATCGTGACAGCACGCCGGAGTGGAAATGTCTGGTATATAGGTGGAATTACCAATTGGACGGCACGTGACATCGAAGTGGATTGCTCCTTCCTGGGTGATAAGACGTATGACGCTACATTGTTTAAAGATGGAGCAAATGCTCACCGGATCGGGCGTGATTATAAATGTGAATCCATCCGGATAAAGAATGACAGTAAGTTGAAGGTTCATTTGGCACCCGGAGGTGGTTTTGCTTTGAAGATTAAGTAAACAACCACTTTGCACGCTACATTGTCTATGTCTATTAAATCTTGAAAATAGATT
>CAMQVH010000112.1 GCA_947038155.1 uncultured Bacteroides sp.
AGAATTTGTATTCCGTCGGCATATCCGAAGAATACCCGTTCCAGTTCGTGGTTGACGACTACTTCAATTTCTAGTATGATGCTTCCGTCGGTTAATCTTTCTATCAATTGCTGACTGCGGTGTATTGGTTTGGTTATGATGTAAGGCGCTTCGTCAGCCTTTACTTTGAAACCTACTTTTTCCGCTTTGCTTCCTGAGTTCTTGGTTACTCCGACAAGGTCGTCAAAGAATGTGTTCGGATCGAAGAATGTATTTCTTATGTAATGTTCCTGTGGCAGAACTTCCAGTGATTGTATTCTGTCCAAAGCCAAATTTTGCAATATACGTCCGCTTTTCCTTACTCCATAAACGAACCACCGGTTGCGATATTCTTTTAATAGATAAGGATAAAAAATAAAGCTGTTGGCCGAGCGCGCTTTGAACGAACGGTATTTCAGCCGTATGGGATGCTCGTTCACAATGGCGTGATAGATCGTATCCAGATAATCCAGTCCTTTCAATGATTCATTCTTTTCAAAGTCAATGACAGGAGTGGTTTTCATTCGGGCAGAAGCGACATGGTCTTCCAGGCGGTTGATAATATCGCTCATTTCTTTGAAATGGGAGAAACCTTTAAACTGCCTCAACACTTCCACGGCTTCCGACATCGTTTTCAGGTCTTGTTCGTTCAGCGGAGTTTGTGTAATGCTGTATTCCGGGTCTTCGTATTTATAGTATTTATTTTCGTACACCACAATCGGAGCGTTATAACCCAGCTTCTCGCTGCGCATCATCTGTATATCCATCTGCACGGTACGTTTGCTTATTCCTTTGTCGATGCCTTCATATTCGTAAAGGGCATCCGAACAGGCGTCCATCAAATCTTCCAACGTCCAGCGTCGGTAAGGATTACGCAGACAGTTGTCAATTGTTTTATAACGTATCAAGGCATTTCTATTGGCCGGCATAAGCAGAAGAATAAAGATTGGCTTCAAAAGTAGAAAAATAAATTCAGGAAAACAAACCGATACAAAATACATATGTGTAATGTCCGTTTTATTCTTCTTTTTTTGTAATTTTGGCGGACAATATAAAACTTAGTACGATATGGCAAAGAAAAATAAGACCGCTAAAAGTGCGAAAGAATCAATAAATAAGGTATCCTATCATTATCGACCGGACAATATGACTTTGCAGGAATGGCAGATTGCTTTGCGCAGGCAGGCGGCAATGAAAGAGAAGTTTGCCATTTCCGAACATAACAGGAAGGAGTACCCCGGCTATTATAACGTGGTCAATTCCGTAACCCGTAACGAATATAGGGTAGTATACAGAGGGCAAGATAGTCCGTGGAACTACTGCTCATGCATGGATTTCAAGACAAGCCAATTAGGTAGCTGTAAACATCTGGAAGCTGTGAAACTCTGGATTGAAGACAATCATCGCAAAGTATGCCGGGACATTCCGCCTTATACATCCGTTTATTTGTCTTATCAGGGAGAAAGAAAAGTATGTCTGCGGATAGGGACAGACAATCAAGAAGAGTTTCGTCGCCTGGCAGCTCCTTATTTTACTCCCGATGGAGTAATGCGCCCTGAAGCGTTGGATTCGGTTACCGAATTTTTTCGTGATGCCGTGCGGTTGAATAATACATTTCGCTGGTATCCGGATGCTTTGGGGTTTATTCTTGAGCAACGTGACCAGCGGAGACGCGTACAACTTTTACCTGAGTATGCTTCCGATACAGCCTTGGATAAGTTGTTGAAAACCAAACTTTATCCTTATCAAAAGGAAGGCATACGTTTTGCCTTTCGTGCAGGAAAGTCTGTTATCGCTGATGAAATGGGCTTGGGAAAAACAATCCAGGCCATTGGAACGGCAGAACTGATGAAAGCTCACCATTTCATATCTTCGGTTCTCATTGTATGTCCTACATCATTGAAATATCAATGGAAAAAAGAAATAGAACGTTTCACGGACTCCAAAGCAATTGTTGTAGAGGGCAATCATCTGGTGAGAAAGAAACTCTACGAAGCGGAAGAGACTTATAAAATAGTTTCTTACAACAGCATTTGTAATGATATAAAGATTCTCAAATCTTTGCATACCGATTTCCTCATCATGGATGAAGTGCAACGCCTGAAGAACTGGAACACGCAGATATCAAGAAATGCCCGTCATATCGAATCGGAATATGCAGTAATTCTTTCGGGTACTCCGCTCGAGAATAAGCTGGAAGAGCTTTATTCAATCATGCAGTTTGTTGACCAGTTCTGTCTGGGGCCTTATTATCAGTTTATCGATGAAACGGTGATCAAGTCGGATACCGGTAAGGTGGTCAGCTATAAGAATTTGAATGCCATTGGCGAACGGATGAAGAATGTGCTTATCCGGCGCCGGAAAAAAGACGTGGCTCTTCAGTTGCCGGGGCGCATGGATAAAGTTCTGTTTGTCCCCATGACCGAGCAACAACGGGATATGCATGATGAGTATCAGAACATGGTAGCCCAGTTGGTGTATAAATGGACAAGGACGCGTTTCCTGAGTGAAAAAGACCGTAAGCGTTTGTTGATGATGCTCAGCCAGATGAGAATGATATGTGACAGTACTTACATTCTCGACCAGAAAAGTCGTTATGATACGAAAGTAGAAGAAACGATGAATATTCTGAAGAATGTTTTTGAGAACGGAGACGAGAAAGTGGTGATTTTCAGCCAATGGGAGAGGATGACGCGGCTTATTGCGAAAGAACTCGATGAATTAGGTGTCCGTTATGAATATCTTCACGGTGGAGTGCCTTCCGAAGCCAGAAAGAATTTGGTGGAGAGCTTTACCGAACTGCCGGAGAGCCGTGTATTCCTGTCGACAGATGCGGGAAGTACCGGACTGAATCTTCAGGTGGCTTCGATATTGATTAATCTTGATTTGCCTTGGAATCCGGCGGTTCTCGAACAACGCATAGCCCGTATTTACCGAATTGGGCAGAAGAGGAATATCCAAGTGATTAATCTTGTTGCCAGCCAGACTATTGAAGAAAGGATGTTGTCGACATTGAATTTTAAGACTTCTTTGTTCGAAGGTATTCTGGATAATGGGGAAGATACCATATTCTTGGAAGACAGTAAGTTTGATAAGATTATGGATTCTATCAAAGTGGTGGCTGATGCTTCTTCTGAGATAGCGGATGATAACCGTGCGGACGGCAGTAACATTGATTGGGATGATAAGGAGGAGAATATCAATCAAGTGGCTGATGATGAAAAGGTAGTAAAAGAATTGGTAGAATCGCCGGAAGAGGAAGCCATTGAGCAAGTAAGGCCGTCGGTCATATCGGAACAGATGGAAGAGGCTTCGGATTCATCTGTCAGTGACGCCGAAGAGCATCCGGAACGATTGGTTCAGCAAGGACTTTCTTTCCTTAGCGGTTTGGCTCGTACGCTCAGCTCGCCGGAGGCTACTCAGAAATTGGTGGATTCTATAGTCGAAGAAGATAAGGAGACCGGACAGACCACGCTCCGGATTCCTGTGCCTGATAAAGAGAGTGTGGCGGGTATTCTGAATCTGTTTGGGAAGTTGCTGACAGGTGCGGGGAAATAAGTCTTAAGAAAGAAAAACAAACTGTGTCAGGAGCCTGCTGACACAGTTTGATTCTGTTTTATACTTGAGAATCTATCTAAACATATTTAATTGATTAGATGTAATCTTCGATACATTTAATCTCATCTTTCCATTTTTTAAGTTCTTATCACCTACAAAATTATATAGAAAAATCGATTTTTTCTACACCGGCACAATAAAAACCG
>CAMQVH010000113.1 GCA_947038155.1 uncultured Bacteroides sp.
AGTTGCGAGTTTTGATTTATATTGAGGGCGTTTTTGAGCTTTTGACACACCCTCTCTAAATATAAACCTGCTCTCACACGGCTCTTTCATTTAAGCTCTAAGTAGAGACATAGTTTCCCTTACCCGATTCATCGCAAATCGGGTATTTTTTTATTGCTGTACGTCAGAAAGTTATTCTTTTATCAAAATCTATTTTTTTATTATTTTTGGTGTAGGAAACGCAAAAGTCTGGTAAAACTCATTGATACATATCTCATAAGCTCGGCCATCCCCTTTCTTTTGTCAGACCGCTTTTTACGGAGCTCTTTCCATATTGAGAACACCGAGTGGACTATTCTCTGTATGGAGTCAAGATTGCGGGCAGATTTTGCCGACTTGCGTTTTATCCTGTCTTGCAGCAGATTGAAATCCAGCGACCAGTGCATGCTTTCTATCGACCAGTGGTTGCGTATCAATGAACCCAGCTTCGGAGTGTTCGTTGGCAGACTGCTCACATACAGACGTTTTTCAGAGATATGTACGCCTGATGTCTTCTTAACCGTTTCGGATTCATATTCTATAATCGTCATGTTTCCACCCTATTTTTCCTTGTCAGCTATGATGTCAAGACCGTCAAAAACACGATAGGTCCGGGTCTCGATCCTGCCATGCCCGAGTTCCGGTCCCTCAGTGTGGGAATATGCTGACACAATATCCGGGTTGCGTCCGTTGTCCTTTACAGTGCCGCGCTCTGCTTTGCCATCCACACAGATTGTTTCCTTATCTCCGTCTGCCTTGGACAAGCTTTGGTGGAAAAACTTCATAAACTCCTGCATCCTGTCGGCAAGTGCCAGATCATCGATACCGTGCTCCATGTGGCAGAGAGTCGCCTCGGACGGGATACCGTTCTTCAACATGCCCAATTTGCGGAATTTATTAAGATTGTGCCTGCCGAATTCTATTATCTCGGTTCGGCCCACACACTTTGAGGCGCGGGCAAGTATCATCAGCATGATGATGTCATCGAGTCTGTGCCGGATATTTCCTTTGCCTGCTCTTCTAAAATCCGGGACGGATGAGGCAAATTCCTTCAGTTTGTACAAAATACTGTCTCGTGAGCCGAATTTATTTACTACTTTTGTGATATGACTGTGTGCGTCCGTTCCAATCGAAAGAACTTGGTCGAGTGGCTTGATTTGATTCATAACTATTTGATTTGCAAACATAAAGTTACTAAAAATCTGCCATTCGACCTATTTATTCAACTGTTTATTCTATTTAAGATCAAAGAAATAGGTATCATCGGAAGCATATTATCCAACCATCAAATCACTCCATGAATGATGAATCGTGGGAGCAAAAAATACCCTAACCACCCTTGGATCCACTCGCTATAAAATAACAACATTTTTGAACGAGCTACGAAATCCTAAATGAAAGAGCCGTGATTTATCCTAATTATTTATCCTAAAACAAACATTGAAAGATTTATTTTCTTAAATTTGTGCTAAAACCAAATAGCAATGAAAGAAAAAGGAAGTAGTATGGAACAAGTGGACAGATATATTCGTTTTGACTGGGCAATCAAGAGACTGCTTCGTCAAAAAGCTAATTTCGGTGTATTGGAAGGTTTTCTCACGGTATTTCTTGGTGAAGAGGTGAAAATCATTGAGATTCTGGAAAGTGAAAGTAATCAGCAGACAGCCGATGATAAGTTTAATCGCGTAGATATCAAAGCCAAAAATGATAAAAATGAGATTATCATCATTGAGGTGCAGAACACTCGTGAATTGTATTATCTGGAGCGTATCCTCTATGGAGTGGCGAAAGCCATCACGGAGCATATTTCTCTTGGTGAACGTTATTATGAGGTGAAGAAGATTTATTCAATCAGTATCTTATACTTCGATATTGGTAAAGGGGATGACTACTTATACCATGGTCAGAACAACTTCATCGGAGTACATACGAATGATCGTCTTGAAGTGACTACCAAAGAGAAAGACGCATTGGTACATAAGCTTCCTGCCGAAATCTTTCCTGAGTATTTTCTGATTCGGGTGAATGAATTTAATAAGGTGGCGGTCACTCCTTTGGAAGAATGGGTAGAGTATCTGAAAACAGGCTGCATCCGTCCTGATACAAAAGCTCCGGGGTTGAAGGAAGCCCGTGAGAAATTGGTGTATTATAATATGTCCAAAGCGGAGCGGCAGGCTTATGATGAACATTTGAGCGCTATCATGATACAGAATGATGTGTTGGATGGGGCGAAATTGGAAGGTCGTATGGAAGGTCGTATGGAAGGTCGTGCAGAAGGTCGTGCAGAAGGTCGTGCAGAAGGTCGTGCAGAAGGTCGTGCAGAAGGACTTGCAGAAGGTCGTATGGAAGTTGCCCGTAACATGAAAAAGTTGGGAGTTCCTGTCGAGATTATCATGCAAAGTACTGGATTATCAGAAAAGGATATAGAGTAAACATTTGCTATAACGACTATATTTTAGCAATAATTTTTCAGTATATTGAAAGATTATTGCTATTTTTGTTTTAGTAGATAAGAAGATGATGGAAAAAGAGTGATTAAGAGTTTGATTTTGGAGAAACAGCGTGAAATTCCCCAGATGAAAATCATGAAAAGGAAACTTGAACTCGAAGATACGTGTAATTATGTTTTTGTTGGGTTGAGGCGTGCCGGAAAATCTTACCTTATTTCAGCATATATAAGATTTACTTGAAAGTGGGGGAGTGCAAATTAAGGATATACTATATATCAATTTTGAAGATGAGTGAATAGCATTTATACAGGTAGAAGAATTAGGATTGATATTAGAAGCCTATTAGGAAATGTATAACAATAAGCCATTAATCTATCTGAATGAAATTCAAAATGTGGTAGGTTGGGAAAAATTTGCCCGTCGTCTAGCCGATTCAAAATATAAAGTATTTATTACCGGAAGTAATGTTCAAATGCTTGGCAAAGAGATACATACAACTCTCGGAGGAAGATATGTCGCTATGGAAATTTAGCCGTTTTCTTTCGTTGAATATTTGCAATATGATCATTATTCATTACCTCATCATTGGGAATATGACGTTGCTGTGAAGACAGATTTAGTAAAGCGGTTTCAACCTTATTTTTATTATGGTGGTTTTGCAGAAACATTTCCGCTTAAAGATAAACGTTCATGGCTGAATTCGCTGTTTCAAAAGATTCTTTTAGAAGATGTCATTGTGAGGAATGAGATAAGAAATGAAAGTGAAATCCGATTGCTTGTGAAGAAGTTGGCCGAAAGGTGTTATGCAACCTTTAGCGTTGGCACGAATTCTGGGAATTATAAAATCAGCCGGCTGTTCTCTGTCGCATGATACATTGGTAGATTATCTTCAATATCTGAATGATGCTTATCTTGTTTTGGCATTTCCAATTACTCGGATAAGCTGAGTGAGAAGGAAAAGATATTTCTTCGATAATGGGTTACTTAATGTCTTTATTATTGAGCTGGAAAGTAAATTATTGGAGAATCAAGTTGCTATTCTTAATCTTTGCTTCTCGTAATTAGGCACATTTACTGAATATCTCTAAGAGCCTGTTTAAATTCTCTTCAGTCATAATATTATAGCTCTTACCCCAGCTTTTCTTGTCGCGTCCGTCTGTAGTTGGCGGAAGGGGTATTAACAGTTGCGCT
>CAMQVH010000114.1 GCA_947038155.1 uncultured Bacteroides sp.
AAGCCTTTGTTTTTATAAACGAAGCTTGCGTTTATAGATTACGGTTAACGAAAAACAAGTTTACATACTGATAATAAGAAGTTTACAATTAATGAAAGAGAACTTTTCTATTAATGAATGAAAAGTGGGTTATTAAGAGCCTGCTCCGAGTTTTGCCCGACACAGTTTTGAGAGTTGCTCTCGAGTATATTTTCTGTTGTTAATCAAATCCACACCGGAACGTTCGAAACCTTTTAGGCTATTTTATTCCGCAGATCAGCTATCAAGACCTGTTTCATTGCCTATTTTTATTTCGCATAACTATAGTCAAACGAAGCAATAGCAGGCAATCGAAATAATATATAATATAATCAAGCAATCGAAAAAAATCCAATCAACATCAAAACTATATATGGACTATGATTCGATTCATAACCGTATCGAAACAAACTATATTGCAAATACAATTATCCTATTCAAACATCAACTCTCATAAAAATGTTATATTTGCAGACAAGAATCAAAAGAAATAAAATATGAAGTATATCGGAGCACATGTAAGCGCATCCGGTGGCGTAGAATTCGCCCCCGTCAATGCGCATGAGATAGGAGCAAATGCTTTTGCACTATTCACAAAGAACCAACGCCAATGGGTAAGCAAACCGTTAACAAAGGAAAGTATCAGTCTTTTCAAAGAGAATTGTGAGAAGTTCGGTTTCCAGACGGAATATATCCTGCCCCATGACAGTTACCTTATTAATTTGGGACACCCGGAGGAAGAAGGATTGGCAAAAAGCCGTGCCGCTTTTCTGGATGAAATGCAACGTTGCGAACAACTCGGATTGAAACTCCTGAATTTCCACCCCGGCAGCTCTCTCAATAAAATATCAATAGAAGATTGCCTGTCACTTATCGCGGAAAGTATCAACATCACTTTGGAAAAGACGAAAGGAGTGACAGCCGTTATCGAGAATACCGCCGGACAAGGCAGTAATCTGGGAAGCGAATTCTGGCAACTAAAATATATCATTGACCGGGTGGATGACAAAAGCCGGATAGGGGTTTGTCTCGATACTTGCCATACCTACACAGCTGGTTATGATATAGTGAATGAGTATGACAAAGTATTCGACGAGTTCGATAAGGAAGTGGGATTCAGTTATCTACGCGGCATGCACTTGAATGACTCAAAGAAAGCATTAGGCACTCATGTAGACCGTCATGACAGTATTGGTGAGGGACTGATTGGAAAAGCTTTTTTTGAAAGGTTGATGCAGGATCCGAGATTTGACAATATACCGTTGATACTCGAAACTCCGGATGAAAGCAAGTGGACGGAAGAGATTGCCTGGTTAAGAAGCATCGAATAAAAAATCGACAGTCATAAAAGGAAATAAGAACAAAGTAGATTGAAAGACAAAAACAGCCGACAAACAGAGTTTGCCGGCTGTTTTTATATATAACCATCAGCAATTTAATAAATATTCGCCATACCGACTAACGGTTCATACAGAAAATATGCTAAAAACCAACTGAAAAAACACCTATGACTGCCTATGTTCAAATTGTGTTGATTAAACTGATAAAATAAACTTAGTCTCTGTTCTTAGCCTTGACGCGGAGTGCGAGGTCTCTGTCCCTGATGGTGATGTCCTTGTCCGGGTTGCTGTCCTTTTCTACAGTCAAACTCTTTTCTGAACTTATTCGCATTGCTTTTCTCCTGCTGATACATCTTCATTATCTGCTTTTGAGACAGTATCTTGCTGAATTCATTGTAATACTTCTCACGGACATCGAGCGTCTTACGGCTTTGAGCAAACTGGTTTTTCAGCATCGTTGCTATTTCAGCATCAGTCATAGCCGGTTTCTGACCTTCCTTTTTTGCAGCAACTTCCGTGCCCTGCGGCTTTTCCGCTCTCGGTTTGCGATTCATCATGCGGCATTCGCGCAGTTCTTTCAGATATTCCCCGTAAACCGGAGTAAACTTGGCAGCAGTCGCATCATCCAGCATCAGTGTCCTAATCATCTGATTGGTTTGCATCTGCGTCATCCGTTCTGGTGTAGGACGCTGTTTCCTTTCTTTATTGTCTTTATTCTGAGCAGAAAGGGACATCTGGCTTCCCATCAAAAGAGCAGCCAAAATTACATAAATAAACTTCATCTTCATAATTTTCACGTTTTAATAATTAATTGATTCACTTAATTCAAAAATATATCGTTTTCAGAGAAGCTGACGAGCTCTTCCAACTCCTCATCCGACAGTTCTTTAATCCATTTGTCTACCTGGTCTGTAGCATTGTTTCTTTCAACAGCCAACACATTTGACGAAGACGGCTTGACATCATCCGCCCGATAGAAAGACGGAACAAACAAAAGCCCTGTCAACATGGCCGCTATGGCAACTACCGTAGAAATAACCAGCTTCATGGGAGATTTCCGCTGTTGTTTCACTCCGGCACGCTCCATTACTTTCCGCTGCATATCCTCGAAGAATCCATCGGGGGTACGGTAAGGCGTCCGTTTACCAATATCGTCAAAATCAAATTCCTTTTTCATCGTCCTATCTGTTTAATATATATTCCTTTATCTTTTCTTTCGCATAGTGGTAATTCACTTTAAGCGTATCCACTTTACTGTCCAGTACACGGGCAATCTCTTCATATTCAAGTTCGTCGTAATAACGCAAATTGAATACCAGCCGCTGCTTTTCCGGCAGACTTAAAATGGCTTCCTGAAACTTCACTGCCAATTCATTCTCATAATCAATGTAATCGGAAGCCTTCAACTTGCCCATCAACTCTTCCCGTACATCTTCCGCAGAAACAACTCCTTCATCTTTACGGTTGTTCAGCAAACGTAAGCTCTCATTCGTTGCAATCCGGTAAATCCAAGTCGACAGTGAACTTTCTTCGCGAAACTGGTCGATATGCCGGAATACCCGGATAAAGACTTCCTGAAGCACATCTTCCGCATCTTCGTGAGAGACGACCAGTCTACGGATATAATTATATATCGGCACCTGGAAAGAGTCCATCAGCATCTTGAATCCCCGTTCGCGATTCGA
>CAMQVH010000115.1 GCA_947038155.1 uncultured Bacteroides sp.
TTTTCAGACTTGACAGTAGAGCTATATATTCATCGTGGTAGGTATATATACTCACTGTGATGGATCTATATGCCCACCAAGCGGGGTATATAGATCCATCAGCCGGGTAAAAGTGGGTGGCACGTGGGCTGGACAAAACAGAGCCTCTGTGGAAAGTAATTATAGCAAAAAGAAGGGAAAGTTATACACTTTTGCATTCAGGGGTGCCTTCAGCCCAAAACACCGATGAAAAGGGACTTTTTTGAAGAACTGAAGGCTGAAGGCGGTTTTTTACTTTTTATATTTGGTAGGAGATTTGGCTGTAACAAGTACTACACTTAATGAGATGATATAAGAGACTTGAATAAGTCAAGTACATGATTCAGCTTACTTCAGTACTGCTTTGATTCAGCCACGCACCGGAATGAATCTTTTTTAGGGATATGGCTATGTACTGCATCAAATCCCCCATTTTTTCAGACTGAGCCACGAAATCCAACTACCTATTATATCTTCAAATATAAAATCCTCATAAAAACAGTTGTGCTTGAAACATATCGAACTCATTTTCTGGCGCATAGTAATATACGTTTTTGTCGGAGCATCGTCAAAAAAGAGAGAAGCAAAGAGGAAAAGGATAGAATCGGAAAATGGGAACCTGAAAGAATGGAAAATGGGGAAACTTTACCGCAGTTACTAAGCAGAAGCAAGCATATTATACTGAAACATTGGAATAAATGAAATGAAATGAACAGCAAATTGCCAGGACTACCATTCTCTTTGACAAATTCTCCAAACTTCTGGAAGGATACAGCCTTAGCATGCAACTGACAGACATCTTCAACAAGAAGTCAAGTCCCGACGAAGCTGGGCTAAATCTTGCAAAATGATACAAGAAAGTGGAAAAGTTCGACTGTATGGAGTTCAACAAGGTACTTGATACATTTTCAAACCATAGTACGACCATCATAAATTATTTTGAAGAACGATTGACCAATGCTTCAGCGAAGTCATTCAATGCAAAAATCAAAGCTTTTTGAAGCCAATTAAGAGGAGTCGCTGATGTGAAATTCTTCATGTTCAGACTAGCCACACTATATACGTAAAAAAACTAACAACCTGGAAAATCACTGCAAAGTTACAGCGACATGATAGCCTATGATAGCAAAAAGCGGACATTCGTGTTTGGCGGAAATGACCTAACGCTGATTATCCTCAGCTTTATAACTGTTCTGCAATTTATCGCTGAATGATTCTCTAAGTGCTATCCGCAATCCGTTCAAGAAAGATTCACGGATATATATTGAGAATGTCGGACAGTTGTCGGCGCATAATCGGCACTGGATACAATTTTTCTCGTCCATCGGCAAAGCCGTATCTTTTAGTGAGAATATGTGCATCGGACAAACATTGATACATTTTCCACACTTTATACAGGTAGAGGTATTGAGAAACACCACCTTGTTACCGGCTACTATATCTGAACCTTTGCGGCGTATTGGTATGCCATCCGAATATCCTGCAATCGGATTTCTATAAACAAGAACCAACGGATGCAATTTCCACCGAAGCTTTTCCGAGAACAGTCTTGCCTTGAACATATCCCGCTCATTCGGTCTGGCTTTATTGTAGCCGTCCATCAGAACCCACGGCCCGGTGCGGTCAAATCCTTGACAGGAAAACTCTCCGACTATAATTCCTCCTTTCGCCTCTATGATTTTTTTGAGGTGCTTATGATATGCTCCCAAGAAAGGCCTGCAACGGGTGGAAAATACGAACACATTTTTACCTTTAAGATTTTGACTTGAAACAAATCTTTGAAGTCGTATATCGTGAGCGGCAAAGTTAATCGCGGAGCCAAAGCCTATAAGGTCATAATCCGACAGGTCGATTGACGGATTGCTGTCGATAGATACCAATTCGGCAAAGAGGGCATCCTTCATGCTTTCCGCAATCTTCAACGTGTTTCCTCTATATGAGGAACGATAGAATATTATTGTCTTCATCTTGCGACTGATATTTTTGTTTCAGGTGTTCCGGGGCCTCCGTTTACGCCCTTATACCCCACAAACATCAGAGAACTCGTGTCAAAGTAATAATCACAGCTCCAGAAAGCAGACATAAAGCCGGTAAGACTGACTTCGATTCTTACGGCATTCTTTCCGTCTAATTTCTCAGTTCCTTTCTTTGCTGCCGACATGGTATATAGTTTTATGTTGTCGGGGCGAAAACATTCGTATTCCACAGACCTGCCATTTTTCAGAGTTAATCCCGCATTATAGGCTATGTTTTGATACCACGGCTTACCTTTACTTTTCACCTTTTTTGAAATCTGTTTTCCATTGAATTTGCCGGATATGGAGTATATCCCATTATTCAGACTGATTGACAGATTGGTGTTTGAAGAAGTATTTACTATCTTCCAACTCTCGGTTTTATAACCGCTTCCTAAGATATACTCATGCTTCTCACCACCTTGAACCGTATGCAGGTATATCTTTCCATTCTTGCGTTCTTCCGTCCATTTGATGGATGTTTTGGTCTTGCCGCAGATGGAAATGTAATTTCTTTCCTGCGCCATTGCAAAAACTGTAAGAAACAGCGTAAGTGCTATTGTAATGATATGTTTCATAGACAGTTGTTGTCAAAGATAAAATCCACATATTTGGAAATCATAGCTTCCATTCTTTCCCATGCTTCCGGGTTACTGAAATCTATGCCGTTGATTTTGTGATATTGCCTTGTGAAAAGAACGATGTAGTTGATTGCGGATATGATTATTGCAATCGACATATTGTTGTCACTGTCTCTATCCAAAAACTTATTCAGTTCCTCCTGCAATTTATGACCGATACGTTCCCGTTCTTCAATGATTCCCTTGAAAGACGAATGACCTGACAGTTCCCATACCAGAAGTTCTTGCATGAGTACATTATCTTTTTATTGCTGTCCGATAAAACTTTTTGAGGCAAAACAAAATTAGGACTGGCACC